>NZ_AP025637.1:1172500-1882500 GCF_022846615.1 Roseomonas fluvialis | reverse complement strand
CCTTACTACGTCCGACCCCGCGATCCTGCTTGAGATCGAGGTCGAGCCCGAACCCGGCCGCACCATCCGCACACGCCGCGCCGCCAACGGAACCTGGCGCGCCGAACAGCTCATCGCCCCCCGCCAGCGCTTTGCCGCACGCGCCGAGGGCACGGTCGATGGCGGCTTGTTCCCGGCCATGACCCGCGCCGGCCTCCCGCCCGGCCTGGCGCTTTCGCTGATCCGCATCCTTGGCCACCAGGTCGACTTCCAGCGTGACCTGCAGCCCGGCGACCGTTTCTCGATCCTGTTCGAACGCTTCCGCGACAGCGAGGGGGACATCCTGGGACACGGGCAGATCCTCGGCGCGCGCCTCACGCTCTCCAGCCGTGTCATCGAGATCTGGCGCCACAGATCCGCGCGCGGCGAGACCGACTGGTTCGATCGTGACGGCCGCAGCCTGCGCCGAAGCTTCCTGCGCACGCCGCTTGACGGCGCTCGTATCTCCTCGGGCTATGGCATGCGCTCGCACCCGGTCCTTGGCTTCAACCGCATGCACCAAGGCATCGACTTCGCCGCGCCGACCGGCACGCGCGTCTTCGCCGCCGCCGACGGCACGGTGGTCTCGGCCCGTCGCGAGGGAGGCTACGGGCTCATGGTGCGCCTGCGCCACGCCAATGGGGTCGAGACCCGCTACGCCCACCTCTCGCGCTTCGCACGCGGCGTCGGACCCGGGCGCCGCGTGCGCCAGGGCGATGTGATCGGCGCGGTGGGCTCAACCGGCCTGTCGACCGGCCCGCACCTGCACTACGAGGTTGCCGTCGCGGGCCGGGCGGTGAACCCGGCCCGGCATGTGCAGCAAGCAGCGCGGCTGGGCGGCGCCGACCTGGCTGCCTTTCGCGCACGACAGCGCAGCCTGGCCACCCTCGCCGCGAGTCTCGGCGAACGCCAGGAAATGGCCCTGGCGTCCGATTGACGCGCCCGGGCGTTGCGGCGCGCGGGCCGGCCCAGGCCGTCCGCGCGGCCGCCGGCGCTACGCCGCCTCGGCCAGCCCGGGCCGCACCTCGAGCCCGTCCTGCGACGCGCTCACGCGCACCACGTCGCCGTCCTTGATGCTGCCCTCCAGCAGGAGCCCGGCGAGCCGGTCCTGCAGGTTGCGCTGGATGACGCGCTTGAGCGGCCGCGCACCATAGACCGGGTCGTAGCCTGCTTCCGCCAGCCACTCCCGCGCCTTCGCGTCCAGTTCGAGCCGCACCTTCCGGTCCTCGAGCAGCTTCAGCAGCCGCTCCAGCTGGATATCGACGATCGAGGCCATGTCCGCCCGCGCAAGCCGCCGGAACAGCACGATCTCGTCCAGCCGGTTCAGGAACTCCGGCCGGAAGCGCTCGCGCACCGCGCGCATCACCGCCGGGCGCACCGTGTCCACCTCGGCGTTCTCGGGAAGCTCCGCGATCGCCTGGCTGCCAAGATTGCTGGTCAGCACGATGATGCAGTTGCGGAAGTCGACCGTGCGCCCCTGCCCGTCCGTCAGGCGCCCGTCGTCGAGCACCTGCAGCAGCACGTTGAAGACGTCGTCATGCGCCTTCTCGACCTCATCGAACAGGATCACCTGGTAGGGCCGCCGCCGCACCGCTTCCGTCAGCGTGCCGCCTTCCTCGTAGCCGACATAGCCGGGCGGCGCGCCGATCAGGCGCGAGACGGCGTGCTTCTCCATGAACTCACTCATGTCGATGCGCGTCATCGCCCGCTCGTCGTCGAACAGGAACTGCGCGAGCGCCTTCACCAACTCGGTCTTGCCCACACCCGTCGGGCCGAGGAACAGGAACGACCCGATCGGCCGGTTGGGATCCTGCAGCCCTGCCCGCGCACGCCGCACGGCCTTCGAGACCGCTTCCAGCGCCTCCTCCTGGCCGACAACGCGGCGGCGCAGCGAGTCTTCCATGCGCAGCAGCTTGGCGCGCTCGCCTTCCAGCATCTTCTCGACCGGTACGCCGGTCCAGCGCGACACGACGGCTGCGATGCCTTCCTCGGTGACGGCCTCGTTCACCAGCCGCGCATCGTCGTCCCCGGCCTCGGCCAGCTTCTTCTCGATGCCCGGGATGACCGCGTAGAGCAGTTCGGACGCCTTCGCGAGGTCGCCCTTGCGCTGCGCCAGCTCCACGTCGGTGCGCGCCTTGTCCAGCTGCTCCTTGAGCTTCTGGCTCTCGACGACCTTGCCCTTCTCCGCCTCCCAGCGCTGCGTCATCTCGTTCGAGCGTTCCTCGAGATCGGCCAGCTCCTTCTCGAGCTTGCCCAGCCGGTCGCGCGAAGCCGCGTCAGTCTCCTTCTTCAGCGCTTCCCGCTCGATTTTGAGCCGCATCAGGTCGCGATCGATCGCGTCCAGCTCCTCGGGCTTGCTGTCCACCTGCATGCGCAGGCGCGACGACGCCTCGTCGACCAGGTCGATCGCCTTATCCGGCAGGAAGCGGTCCGTGATGTAGCGGTTGGACAGCGTGGCGGCCGCCACCAGCGCCCCGTCGGTGATGCGCACGCCGTGGTGCAGCTCGTACTTCTCCTTGATGCCGCGCAGGATGCTGATCGTGTCCTCCACGCTCGGTTCGCCCACGAACACCGGCTGGAAGCGACGCGCCAACGCGGCGTCCTTCTCCACATGCTTGCGGTACTCATCGAGCGTGGTCGCGCCGATGCAATGCAGCTCGCCGCGCGCCAGCGCCGGCTTCAGGAGGTTCGACGCATCCATCGCGCCGTCCGCCTTGCCCGCGCCGACCAGCGTGTGCATCTCGTCGATGAACAGGATGATCTCGCCCGCAGCCTCGGTCACCTCGGACAGCACGCCCTTCAGGCGTTCCTCAAACTCGCCGCGGTACTTCGCCCCGGCGACCATGGCGCCGAGGTCGAGCGCCATCACCTTCTTGTCCTTCAGCGCCTCCGGCACGTCGCCCTTCACGATGCGAAGTGCCAAGCCCTCGACGATCGCCGTCTTGCCCACGCCGGGCTCACCGATCAGCACGGGGTTGTTCTTGGTGCGCCGCGCCAGAACCTGGATCGAGCGCCGGATTTCCTCATCACGGCCGATCACGGGATCGAGCTTACCCTCGCGCGCCGCGGCGGTGATGTCGCGCGCGTACTTCTTCAGCGCATCGAAGGTCTGCTCGGCATTCTGGCTGTTGACGGTGCGGCCCTTGCGCAGGTCCGCCACGGCCTTTTCCAGCCGCTGCGGATCGGCACCCGCGTCCCGAAAGGCGCGCCCGGCATCGCCCTCACTTGCGGCGAGCGCCACCAGCAGCCGGTCCTGCGCGACGTATTCGTCGCCGGCTCGCTGAGCCTGCTGCTGCGCGGCATCCAGCACGCGCACGATATCGGGGGTGAACTGCGGCTGCCCCGCGCCTCCGCCGGAGACCTTCGGCAACTTCGCCAGTACCGCTTCGACGGCCTGCTTGACCCGCGCCGGATCGCCGCCGGCCGCGCGAATCAACCCGCTGGCCGCCCCCTCGGCATCATCCAGCAAAGCCTTCGCCAGGTGCCCCGGCGTGACCTGCTGATGGTACTCGCGGATCGCAATGGTCTGCGCAGCCTGTAGGAAGCCGCGCGCCCTATCGGTGAACTTCTCGATATCCATTTTCGTCCCTCTCTGAGCGGACAGGCGTCGGCCACCCCCATATGGGCAGCAGCCACGCCTCCTATGAGCCCCGCATGTGGTAAGCGTCGTTGATCTGCTTCAAGGGGGCGCCATGCGAATCGAAACGATCTACCGCTACCCCGTGAAGGGCCTGACGGCCGAAGCCATGGAGGAGGTCGGCCTCACTCCTGGCGCCACCCTGCCGGAAGACCGCCGCTTCGCCCTGGCCCAGGGCGACTCCGCTTTCAACCCGGATGCCCCCGCTTGGGTGCCCAAGCGCAACTTTGGGTGCCTCATGGCCAATGCCCGCCTCGCGCTGGTGCATTCCGCTTTTGACGCCCGCACCGGGGAACTGGTGCTGCGCATCCCGGGCTCCGCTCCCGTCATCGCGAGCACGCGCACGGACGAGGGCCGCGCCGCCATCGCCCGCGCCCTCACCGCCGCGCTGGGGGAGGAAGCCCGGGGCACCCCGCGCTTCGTCGAGGCGCCGGGCCATTCCTTCTCCGACGTCGCAAAGAAGGTCGTCTCCATCATCGGGCTATCGAGCCTGCATGCGCTGGAACAGGTCGCGGGGATGCCGCTCGACCCACTGCGCTTCCGCGCCAACGTTTACGTCTCCGGCGGAAAGCCCTGGGCGGAATTCGACTGGATCGGACGTGAGATCCTACTCGGCCAGGCGCGCCTGCGCGTGGTCAAGCGCATCGTCCGCTGCCCCGCGACCGAGGTGAACCCGCTCACGGCCGAGCGGGACGCGCAGCCGCCGCGCTGGCTGCGCGAGCATTTCGGCCATGCCGACCTGGGCATCTACGCCGAGGTCCTGGAAGGCGGGCGAATCGCCGTCGGCGACGCGCTGGAAGTCACCGATCCGGAAGGCTGACGGGCCGCATGCCCGCCCACTAAGCCCCCCGCTGGCGCGTCACGCGGACGACATGCGGACCCGTGGCCCACTGGTGAGCGCGCCCGAACGGCCTCTACGGGTTGCAACGCGATACCGGGCCGGACATGTCCCGGGATGAAGGTGAACCCTTCATCCGCCGGTCATCAGGCAGGCTCGCGCGCCTCGCCGGCGCTCTCGGCCGCACCCTCGGTGTCGCCGTGGTCCTGGCCGTTGTTGCCGCCGATCTCGGTGGCCTCGCCGCCGTCGCCCTCGCCCTGCTCGTTGGGCTGGTAGCGGCGCTGCTGCGTCTGCTGCTGCTGTGCCGCGGCCTGGTTCATGGCGTTGAGAATGCGGAAATAGTGTTCCGCATGCTGAAAGTAGGATTCCGCCATCACGCGGTCCCCGCCGCTCGTCGCGTCCCGGCCGAGCTGCAGGTACTTCTCGAACAGTTGCTGGGAGGTCCCACGCAGCCGCATGTCCGGACCGCTCGAGTCGAAGACGTGGTTGCGGTTCAGAGGCTGCCGGTCGCCGCCGCCACCTCCACCACCCGTATGGCGGAATTGGCTCCCGCCACCCCCGCCACCATGACGATGGCCGCCACGGCCGCGCATGCGCTTCATGTTCATCGGTGTTGCGTTTCGCTGTCCTGCGCCCGGTCCGCGCCCGTCGAGACAGAACCGCCAAGGGTTCGTGCCACCACGGCATGCAGCCGGTCTCGTTGTATGCCGTCATACCGTGGCCGTCGGCCTGCGGCCGCTGTCCCAAGTCTGCCGGTCATGGCTTGCAGTGGCCTGCCCATCCGCCGCCTTCGCTGGATGCAGCGACGATCATGGTCAGGACACCTGCGGCCCCGGAGCATTCCGGCGGGAAACACGCCCGCTGTCTGCGCTGTCCGGGTAAGGAGAGGGCAACCCCTGCCCTACCGCATCAGCACTCTAGCGGCCGGCGGCCCCGGCGCCAAACGGATTTTTCGCCCCGCCGCCCTGCCGGCGCCTATCCCCGCAGCGCCAGCACCAGCGCCCGGTCGATCCCGCCGAGGTCTGTCCGCGCCGAAATCGCGACCAGCCCTGCCCCGGCTGCGATCGACTCGACCGCCGCGCGTTGGCCCGCTCCCAGCTCCAGAACCGCCCGACCGCCCGGCGCCAGCAGCGCCGGCAGCCGACCGATGGCGCGCCGGTACGCGTCCAGCCCATCCGCGCCACCATCCAGCGCCAAGGCCGGTTCATACCGCGCCACTTCGGGCATCAGCGCCGGGATCTCGGCGCTGGCGATATAGGGCGGGTTCGACAGAACCAGGTCGAATCGCCCGGCGATCGCACTATCCCAGTCCGCGGCGAGGAACGCCGCGCGCGACGCCAGACCATTCGCTGCCGCGTTTCGCGCCGCGAGCCGCGCGGCCGCGGGCACGCAATCGACGCCGACGCCCCAGGCGCCCGGCCGTTCGGCCAGCACCGCCAGCAGCAGCGCCCCGGTCCCGGTGCCGAGGTCCAGCACCCGCCCACCATCCGCGAAACCGTCGAGCGCAGCCTCCACGATGGCCTCGGAATCGGCGCGAGGGATCAGCGTGTCTGGCGAGACGGCAAGGTCGAGCGTCCAGAATCCGACATGCCCGACCAGATGCGCCATCGGTTCGCGCGCGACGCGCCGTCGCAGCAGGGCCGTGAAGTCGGCACCGGCCTGCGTCGCCACGGGCGCACGCGGATCGCGCAGCAGGTCCTCCTCCCGGCAGGCCAGCACATGCGCCAGCAGCATCCGCGCTTCCTGTCGCGGCGCTTCGATGCCCGCCGCACGCAGCACCTGGCCCGCCTGACACAGAAAGGCGCCGACCGACCCGCCCGGATCGGCGCAGGACGTCACGCGGCCTCGGCCGCCAGCCGCGCCGCCTGGTCCTCGGCGATCAGCGCGTCGAAGATCTCGTCGAATTCGCCCAGCATGACGCGGTCGATCTTGTGCAGCGTGAGGCCGATGCGATGGTCGGTCACGCGCCCCTGCGGGAAGTTATAGGTGCGGATGCGCTCCGACCGGTCGCCGGTGCCAACCTGTGACTTGCGGTCGGCCGCGCGGGCACTGTCAACGGCCTGGCGCTGCGCATCGTACAGCCGCGCGCGCAACACCTTCATCGCCTTCGCGCGGTTCTTGTGCTGCGACTTCTCCTCCTGCATCGCCACCACGATCCCGGTGGGCAGATGGGTGATGCGCACCGCGGAATCGGTCTTGTTCACGTGCTGCCCGCCGGCACCCGAGGCGCGATAGGTGTCGATGCGCAGGTCGCCCTCATTGACCTGCACGTCCACCTCCTCGGCCTCCGGCAGCACGGCCACTGTGACGGTCGAGGTATGGATGCGCCCCTGCGTCTCGGTTGCCGGCACGCGCTGCACGCGATGCACGCCGCTTTCGAACTTCAGGCGTGCGAACACGCCGCGCCCGGCGATCTCGGCGGTCGCACCCTTGATGCCGCCCAGGTCGTTCTCGTCGTAGTCCAACAACTCGAAGCGCCAGCCGCGTGATTCGGCATAGCGCTGGTAGGCGCGGAACAACTCGGCCGCAAACAGCCCGGCCTCGTCGCCGCCGGCCGCTGGGCGTATCTCCAGGATGCCGCTGCGCTCATCGGCCGCGTCGCGTGGCAGCAGCATCAATTGCAATTCACGCTCGAGCAGCGGCACGCGGTCCTTCTGCGCCAGCCATTCGGCCTCGGCCAGGTCGCGCATCTCGGGGTCGGCCATCATCGCCTCGGCCTCGTCACGCGCGCGGGTGGCGGCGCGCAGCTCCTCGACCTTCGCGACCAGGGGTTCGAGTTCCGAGAGCTCCTTGGACAATGCGCCGATCTCCGCCCCCGGCGCGGTGGCGAGGATGTGACGCACCTCCTCCGCGCGCGACAGCACGCGGTCGAGCCGATCGGACAGGCTCATGCGAGCCGCCCCGGCACCTCCGGCAGGGGCACCTTCTCCTGCGTGCCGGCATCGAGGTCGCGCAGCTGCGCGACACCGGCGGCGATCTCCTCATCCCCCAGAATGACGGCGGCGCGCGCCCCGATCCGGTTGGCGCGCTCCATCCGCCGCTTGAGGTTCCCGCGATACGCGATCTCCGCCACCACGCCGGCGCGCCGCAGCGCCTGCAGCACATCCAGCGCGGGGCCTTCTGCCGCATCGCCGACCGGGATCACCGCCACGGGCCGCGGCGCCGCGGGCGCGGCCGGCAGCAGCATCGACAACCGCTCGATGCCCGCCGCCCAGCCGACCGAGGGCGTGGGCGGGCCGCCCATTTCCTCGACCAGGCCGTTGTAGCGCCCGCCCGCCATCACGGTGCCCTGCGCGCCCAGGCGATCTGTCACGAATTCGAAAGCCGTATGGCTGTAGTAGTCGAGGCCGCGCACGATCCGTGGATTCTCCCGGAACGGCACGCCGAAGCGGACCAGGTGCGCCTTCACCGCCGCGTAGAAGCCGGCTGCCGCCTCCGTCAGATGCGCCCCTATCACGGGCGCGTCGGCGACGATCGCCCGGTCGCCCTCGTCCTTGCTGTCGAGGATCCGCAGCGGGTTCTTCTCCAGCCGCAGCTGGCTGTCATGGCTGAGCGCATCGCGATGCACGCCGAAATACGCGACCAGCGCGGCGCGGTAGGCGTCGCGGCTTTCCGCGTCGCCCAGGGTATTGATCTCGAGCACCGTACCGTCCGAAACGCCCAGGGCGACCAGAATATCCCAGCCGCAGGCGATCACCTCGGCATCCGCGAGCGGTTCCGCCGCACCCAGCACCTCGATCCCGATCTGGTGGAACTGGCGGTAGCGTCCTTTCTGCGGTCGCTCGTAGCGGAACATCGGTCCGGCGTAGAACACCTTGCGCGGCAGGTTGGATTGCGTGAGCCCGTTGGAGACCAACGCGCGGCACACGCCGGCGGTCATCTCCGGGCGCAGCGTCACGGAATCGCCGCCGCGATCGGTGAAGGTGTACATCTCCTTCATCACGACGTCGGATGAATCACCCAGGCCGCGGGCGAACACGCCCGTATCCTCGAAGATGGGCGTGGCCCATTCCTCGAAGCCATAGAGAGCGCTGGCCCGCCGCGCCGCTTCCACCACGGCGTGGTGTCGGCGGAACTCCTCGCCGATCAGGTCGCGCGTGCCACGGACGGGCTGCAAGGCTGTCATTCGTATGTCCGGTCGGGAGTCAGGGGCGGCGATTGCGGGGCTGTTCGGGCTGCGGTGCGCGGGCGGCGCGGAACAGGTCCTCGCGCGCCTGGTTGCCCACGCGGTTCGCCAGCGCCAGCGCCCGGCGATAGGTCTCGGCCTCGCCCTCGTCGAGGCATTCGGTGAATTCGCCGAGGTCGATCAGCCCGCGCAACCGGCCCGCCCATTGGTCGAGATACGCCAGCAGCACGATCCCCTGCGCGCGCGCATCGGGCGGGATGCCGACGGACAGGGCGCTGGCATGCTGGCGGATCACCAGCGAGGCTTCCATGGCACGGCTGTTGATGGTCCCGCAGGAGGCACCGCCGGGACGGACATCGACGGGCGGCGCGTCATCCTCGGCGGGCGGCATCTCGACGCTGCCAGGCTGCGCGCGTGCCCCGGGCGCCGCAGCGCAGGCCAGGGCCAGCATCACGCAGGCCGCACCGCGGCGCAGCCATGACGCCGCGGCCTGGCTCATTCCGCTGCCTGCCGTGCCGCTTCTTCCGCCGCCGCGCGCGCCGCCTCGGCCATCGCCTCGGCCTTCGCGCTCACCAGGGCGACGATGTGGTCGACCATCTCCTCGGAACGGATCGTGTGGTCGGTCCGGCCGGCCGAATAGACCATGTGCGTGCCAGCCCCGCCGCCGGTCAGGCCAATATCGGTCATCAGCGCCTCACCAGGCCCGTTCACCACGCAGCCGATGATCGACAGGCTGATCGGCTGCTGGATATGCGCGAGGCGTTCCTCCAGCTTCTCGACCGTGCGGATCACGTCGAAGCCCTGCCGTGCGCAGGACGGGCAGGAAATGATCTTCACGCCCCGGTGCCGTAGGTGCAGCGACTTAAGCATCTCCCAGCCGACCGAGACCTCCTCCTCGGGTTCGGCCGAGAGCGACACCCGCAGGGTATCGCCGATGCCCGCCCACAGCAGCGACCCGAGCCCGATCGCTGACTTCACCGTGCCCGCGCGCTTGCTGCCAGCTTCGGTGATGCCAATGTGCAACGGGTGGTCGCAGGCTTCGGCCAACTGCTGGTAGGCCGCGACGGCGAGGAACACGTCGGACGCCTTCACGCTGATCTTGAACTCGTCGAAGCCTTCCTGGAGCAGGTGGTCGGCATGCCACAGCGCGCTTTCCACCAGCGCCTCGGGGTTGGGCTCCCCGTACTTCTCGAGCAGGTGCTTCTCGAGGCTGCCGGCATTCACGCCGATGCGGATCGAACAGCCATGGTCGCGCGCGGCCTTCACGACCTCCTTCACGCGGTCCTTGCTGCCGATATTGCCCGGGTTGATGCGCAGGCAGGCAGCGCCGGCCTCCGCTGCCTCGATCGCGCGGCGGTAGTGGAAGTGGATGTCCGCGACGATCGGGACATTCACCTCGCGCACGATCTCATGCAGCGCGGCGGTGGCTTCCTCGGTCGGGCATGACACGCGCACGATGTCCGCACCCGCCACTTCGCAGCGACGGATCTGGTCGATCGTCGCCTGCGCGTCCTCGGTCGGCGTGTTGGTCATGGTCTGCACGCTGATGGGCGCATCACCGCCCACCAGCACCTTGCCCACGCGGATCTGGCGCGATTTGCGGCGCAGGATTTCCTGGTAGGGACGATAGGCCATGCGTGTGGTTCCGGTTCCTGCGCTCGGCGGCGGCGGTGCCAATATGGCCGCTCGCGCCGCCGGCCGGAAGGCTTCACGCCGAGCGGCGCGCCTTAGGGCCGAGCGGGCGGCGTCGTGGTGGGCCGCGGCGCGGGTGGTTGCGTGGCCGCAGGGCCGGCCGGCGGTGCGGCCGGTGCCCCGGCCGGGCGCGGTGCGGCGGCGGGCGATGCCTCGGCCGTGCCGCGCAGGCGCTCGATATCGAGCGCGATTCCGCGGCGCACACCCGTGGCCCCCGCCAGCGCGGCCGTCACCTGGCCGTCCAGCACGATGTCGAGGTTCTCGGCCTTGCCGGTCGTCAGGACCAGGCCGTCACGGCCCGGGACCGGCAGGCTCTCGCCAGGGCGCAGCACCCGATCCGTCAGCACCGAATTCGCCCGCGTGTCGCGGACCTGGATCCAGGATTCGCCGCGTGCGCGCAGCACGACACGCGGGCCGTCGCCCGGTGGCGGCGGGGCGGGCGGGGCAGCCGCGGGCGCGACCGGCGCCGGCGGCGGCCCAGCCACACCAGGGTTGCCGGCGGCCTGAGCCTGGGTCGCGGGCGCAGGATTCACCACCTGCCCGGTGGCCGGGTCGCGCATCCGCTGCCCGTCCTGCGCCGCTTGGTCGAGCCGCGCGGGCACCGGGGGAACCGCATCGACCACGCGATTGCCCGACCCGCTCCAATTGTACCAAGCAACATAGGCGCCGATGGCGACCACCACGCCGGCAGCCACCAGCACGCCGGCCGGCATGCCGCGGGACGGCACGGGTTCGGGGAAGACCAGCTCGCCATTCTTGGTCGTTGCCCCGCCGGTCACGTCGCGGAAGCGGCGCACCGCCTCGTCCGGGTCGAGGCCGAGCGCGGCCGCGTACGACCGGACGAAGCCAACGGCATAGGCGGGCCCGGGCAGGTCCTTGATCCGCCCTTCTTCCAGCGCGTGGATATAGCGGCGGTTGATCCGCAGCCGCTCGGCCATGTTCTCGACGCTGGCGCCGAGCGTCAGGCGGGCCTCGCGGAGGTCCTCGCCCACACGGGCGGCCTCTGCGGCGGTGATGTCGGGGCGTGGGGTGCGCTTCATGGAGGTCCGGGGTCCGGGGCGGCTTCTAGACCCGGCGGCCGGGTCCCGCAAACTCCCATCGCGGCGTCAGGCTGCGTTGCGGCCACGGGCCATCAGGGCGGCGGCCGCCTGCTCCATCAGCTCGGCGATGATCTCGGCTGCCGACTGCTCCCGGGTGACCATGCCGACCGACTGGCCCGCCATGAGCGACCCGTTCTCGACATCGCCGTCGATCACGGCGCGGCGCAGCGCCCCGGCCCAGAAATGCTCGATGTCGAGCTGCGCCGCGTCCTTGTCGAGCTCTCCGGCACGGAAGCGGCGGATGGTTTCCGCCTGGTGCTCCAGGAAGCGCTTGGTACCGGCATTCTGCAGGGCGCGGACGGGAATCACCGGAAAGGCATCGTCCAGCTGGATGGTCGGCATGGCGTCGCGCGCATTGCCACGGATGAAGGCCTGCTTGAAGGCTGGATGCGCGATGGATTCGGTGGCGCAGACGAAGCGCGTGCCGAGCTGCACGCCCGCCGCGCCCATCTCGAGGTAGGACAGGATCGCCTCGCCGCGGCCGATCCCGCCGGCCACGAAGACCGGCACGTCCGTGACATGCGGCAGGATCTCCTGCGCCAGCACGTTCAGCGAAACGGGGCCGATATGCCCGCCCGCCTCCGAACCTTCGATGACCAGCGCGTCGGCACCGCTGCGGATCATGCGCTTGGCCAGCACCAGGGCGGGGGCAAAGCAGACCACCTTGGACCCGCCATCCTTCGCCTTCTTGATGGCGCTGCCCGGCGGGATGCCGCCGGCGAAGACGATGTGCCCGACCTTCGCCTCGAGGCAGACATCCACCAGTTGCTCGAGCCGCGGATGCATCGTGATCAGGTTCACGCCGAAGGGCTTCTGCGTGAGCGTCTTCGTGCCGGCGATCTCCTCCGCCAGCCGCGGCGGCTCCATCGCCCCGCAGGCGATGACCCCGAAAGCGCCGGCATTGGACAGCGCGGCGACCAGGTGCCGTTCGCTGACCCAGGACATCGCCCCACCCATGATCGCGACCTGGCTGCCGAAGAAGCCGGCCCCCCGTGCCATGAGGGTGCCCAGACGGGCGTCGGCCGCACTGCGGTCCATGCTGGTCACGCCGGCGCATCCAGCCCGTAGGCGGTATGCAGGGCGCGCACCGCGAGTTCCGTGTAGTCGGCGGCGACCAGCACGCTGACCTTGATCTCGCTGGTCGAGATCACCTGGATGTTGATGCCCTTCTCGGCCAGCGCCTTGAACATCGTGTTCGCCACGCCCGCATGGCTGCGCATGCCGATCCCGACCACGCTGATCTTGGCCACGTCGGGGTCCGCCAGCACCGCCTCGTGCCCGAGTTCGTGCTGTTCCTTCGCCAGCATGTCCTGGGCGCGCGCCAGGTCCGCCTTGCCGACCGTGAAGGTCATGTCCGTCATGCCGTCGGCACCGACGTTCTGCACGATCATGTCGACGTTGACGTTGGCCTTCGCGAGCGCACCGAACACCTTGGCCGCCACGCCTGGGCGATCGGGCAGGCGACGCAGCGTCACCTTGGCGTCGTCGCGCGAATACGCGATGCCGGAAACGACAGGCTGTTCCACGATCTCGTCCTCATCCACCACCAGCGAGCCGGGCTTGTCCTCGAAGCTCGAAACAACCTGCACCCGCACGCCGAGTTTCATCGCCAACTCGACGGACCGCGTCTGCAACACCTTGGCCCCGACCGAGGCAAGTTCCAGCATTTCCTCAAAGGAAATGCGCTCGAGCTTGCGCGCCCGCGGCACGATGCGCGGATCGGTCGTATAGATGCCATCCACGTCCGTGTAGATATCGCAGCGATCCGCCTTGACCGCCGCCGCGACGGCCACGGCCGACAGGTCCGACCCTCCGCGCCCCAGCGTCGTGATCCGGTTACGCCCCAGGTCGATGCCCTGGAACCCGGCGATCACCGGCACCTGGCCGGATTCCATGCGCTCGATCAGCAGCGCGCCGTCGATGCGTTCCACCCGCGCCTTGCCATGCGCCTGGTCGGTCACGATCGGCACCTGCCAGCCCTGCCACGACCGTGCCTCGACCCCGATGGTCTGCAGGGCGATCGCGGTGAGGCCGGTCGTAACCTGCTCCCCGGTCGCGACCACGGTGTCGTATTCCCGCGCATCGTGCAGCGGCGACAGCTCCTGGCACCACTTCACCAACTGGTTCGTGACGCCCGACATGGCCGAGACCACCACGGCGACCTGGTGGCCGGCATCGACCTCCCGCTTCACGCGGGCGGCGACGTTGCGGATGCGGTCGAGGTCGGCGACGGAAGTGCCGCCGAACTTCATGACGATACGGGCCATCGGCGGTGTGCGGATCCTGGGGCCGGGCGGGAGAATGGCACCCCGGCAGTTGCGCCGGGCGGCGGGGCGGGACAGATACCGATGGCCCGGGTGCCACGCAACCCGCCCGGATGCGAAAGGGACCCCGAATATGCCGACTGCCGGCACGAAAATCGGCGCCGAGGTTGCGAAGTTCGACGCGCTCGCCGCCCGCTGGTGGGACCCCAACGGGCCGATGAAGCCGCTGCACCGGATGAACCCGCTGCGCACGGGCTGGATCTCGGAACGCGTCGCCCGGCTGCACGGGCGGGACCCGGCCGCGCCGGATGCGCTGGCGGGGCTGACGGTCCTGGATGTCGGCTGCGGCGCGGGGCTGGCGTCGGAGGCGCTGGCCCGGCGCGGCGCCCGCGTCACCGGCCTCGATGCCGCCGGGGAGGCGCTGGAGGCCGCTCGCGCCCATGCGGCGGCGGCTGGCCTCGACATCGCCTATCGCGAAGGCCTGCCCGAGGACCTGCCCGAGGGCGAAACTTTCGATGCGGTCATCGCCCTGGAAGTCATCGAGCACGTCGCCGACCGGGACACGTTCCTGGCCGCCCTCGCCCGCGCGGCGAAGCCCGGCGCGCCGGTGTTCCTGTCCACGCTAAACCGTACGCCGCGCGCCTTCCTGATGGCGAAGGTCGGCGCGGAGTACCTACTGCACCTGCTGCCGGTCGGCACGCATGACTGGCGGATGTTCGTCACCCCGGGCGAACTCGGCGCGGGGCTGCGCCGGGCCGGGATGGAGGTGAAGGACATCACCGGCATGGTCATGGAGCCGCTGTCCGGCCGCTGGCGGGCCAGCCGCGACGTGGGCGTGAACTACATGGTGATGGCGCGGCGGGGCTGAACACCTAGCGATGCGGCGCCACTGCCGTGCGCTCCTGGATCCAGTGGCGCACCCGGAGATCGAGCGCCTGCCAGTCCGGCTCGTCGAAGATCTCGCGCGGAAAGCGGTAGTTGACCGCCACGCCTGCGTGGGACAGGTGGAAATTGACCTCGCAAGTATGCGGCGACTGAATCCGCTCCGGCGGTGTCGGGTTCGGCGAGCGGGCGGTGTGACACTCGACGAGCAGCGGCCCGAGCGCCTCGGCGCCTTCGCCGAGGCGCGGCAGGCGATAGATCACCCGGCCGAAAGGCTCGCCGCTTGGGAACGGCGAGATCAACGCCTCGTGCCCGAGCGGGGTCCGCCGTGCGATGGTCAGACCGCGGGAGAGGATCTCCTCGCTTGAGCTGGCGGCGCTCGCCGTCTGCGCGGTCAAGGTGATGTCGGTTGGCAGCCCGCGAACGAAGTATTGCAGCCCAGCCCGCAGCCCCTCGGGCGTAGCCGCGCAGGCGGGTCCATCGGGGCCGGGCGGGACGCCCGCGGCCCAGCAATCCCGCGGCAGGGAGGTGAAGGAGGCAAGGTTAAAGTACAGCCACCGCACCTCGATACTGCGTCCGTCGCCGCAGCGCGGGAGGTCTGATATCCAGGTGGGCCACCGGCGCTCCACCGGAGCGGCGGAGCTGAAGCCGCGTCCCGGCCCGAGACGCAGCGCAAGGCCGCCGATGAGGAGCATGTAGTGTGCGTCGGCAGGGCAGCCTGCCCCGCCCGCTTCCGGCCTCGGGTCCGGGCGCAGCGGCCACGGTTCGGTACGCACCGTGGTTGTGCGGTCGCGCTCGGCGGCGTTCTCGATGGGCAGGCCGGCAGACGCCCGAGACTCAGGTTCGCTGCGCTGGCCGGAGACCGCCGGCGCCGACGTCACCAGGAGCCAAGCCGCGGTGAAGCTCGCCGCGACCGCACGGGCGGTTCTCGACGGCGCCGGCTTCGGCAGCGCGCGTTCCGTCACGAACCACCTCCTTCCGCCCGCGCGACCGTGTGGCGCGCCAGAAAGCCGCGCACGCGCTCGAAGGTGTCGCTCCGCTCGGTCACTCGGTGATCGTCAAACGAGCGCTCACGCGTCCGCGGGCGGCACCCACGGAATGCGCGCGACCTCGATCCCGTCCTCGCGCAGCGCCTCCGCCTCGGCCTCGCTCGCCTCGCCGAAGATGCCGCGGCGTTCAGATTCGCCGTTGTGCATCCGCCGCGCTTCCTCGGCGAAGTCGGCTCCGACGTAGTCGCAGTTGCGCTCCACCTCGGCGCGCAGCTTCTGCAACATGGCGCGGACCTGGTCGGGCAGCGGGCCGGCCGCGGCCGCGGGGGCGGCTTGGGGCATGGGCGCGGGGACGGGCGCTTCAGGCGCCGGCGCCGGCACCACGGCATTGCGCGCCGGGCGGCCCTTCTTCGGGATGGCCGGGGCCATCAACGCGCGCTGCACCTTGGTCCCGCCGCAGACCGGGCAGTCCACCAGCCCGGCCTTGGCCAGGGATTCGAAGGCGGCGCTGTCGCGGTACCAGCCGTCGAAGGCGTGCTCCTCCGCGGTGCTGGTGCAGCGCAAATGGTAGTGGATCATCTCTCCATCATCCCCGGCGCAGGCGCGATGCCGCTGGCCTGTCGTCACAGACTTGGCACTCCCGGCCGGAGAGTGCCAGGGGCATCGTCACGCGCCGAGCAGCGCGTCCAGCTTGCCGGCTCGGTCCAGTGCGTGCAGGTCGTCCGACCCACCGACCGCCTGGCCGTCGATGAACACCTGCGGGACCGTGGTCCGCCCACCCGATCGCGTGGTCGCCTGGCGGCGCGCCTCGGATCCGTTGGGGGCGTAGATCTCGTCATACGCCACGCCCTTGCTGTCGAGCAGCGCCTTGGCGCGCGCGCAATAGGGGCAGAAATCGGTGGTGAAGATCTCGACTTTGGCCATACCGAGAAGGTGGCATGGCGCACGCCACGGTCAAGCGGGCGGGGGCGAGGTGCCGCCGCCTGCTACGCGTCGCGAAGCCGGGGGTCCGGCACCCGCGCCGCGGCCAGCACCTCGACCGCCACGGCCCCGGCCTCCAGCAGGACGAGCGCGCAGGCCTCGGCGGTGGCGCCGGAGGTCACCACATCATCCACCAGCAACACCCGCCGCCCGTGCACCCGTGCCGCGCCGTCCCGTGCCAGCGCGAAGGCGCCCTGCACCGTGACAGCGCGCTCGGCAGCGCCCTTGTCGGCCAGCGGTGGCGTGCGGCGGGCGCGGCGCAGCAGGTCGGGCGCCACGGGGCGGTCCGCGATCCGCCCGAGCGCGCGCGCCAGCAGCGCCGCCTGATCGTAACGCCGCCCGAGCAGCCGCCGCCAATGCGCCGGCACCGGCACGACGAGATCGGCCCGCGCCAGCAATTCCGCGCCCGCCCGCGCCATCTGCCGGGCCAGCGGCCAGGCTAGGTCGGTCCGGTCCGCATGCTTGAAGGGCAGGATCAGCTTCTTCGCCCCGGCATCGTAGCGCAGCGCGGCGCGGGCGGTGGCGAAGGCGGGCGGCCGCACCTCGCAGCGCGGGCATAGCACCGCACGCTCGGCATGGGTGAAGGGCACGCCGCAATGGGCGCAGAAGGGGGCGGTGATCGGCGAGAGGCCGGTGAAGCAGGCGGCACACAGCGTCCCCTGCTCTGCCACCTCCCCCTCGCAGGCGAGGCAGCGCGGCGGCAGCAGCACGTCGAGCACGCGCCCGGAAGCCCGGCGCAGCCCGCCCTGCAGCCGCCGCAGCGCGGTCACGCGCGGGTCACGGCCAGGCACCGAACGGCGCGTCGCCGTCCTTTGCCACCTCGTGCACCAGGTCGATTTCCCAGGAGAGGTAGGCGTGCATGGCTTCCTCGACGCCCTCGTTACGGTCGTAGGGACGAAGGTAGAAGTCGACGCAGTCGGCATCCTCGGGGTTGCGGCGGTCGGCGGCCATGGGGAAGCCCGCCTCCTTCCAGGCGCGAGTGCCGCCGGCCAGCACCTTCACGGGCGCGCGGGCGAAGCCGCGCAGTTCCGCGGCGGCCAGGCGGGCCTGCGCGTCCTCGGGCGCGGCCACCACCACCTGGCGGTCGCCTGTCAGCCGCGGCGCCAAGCGGTCGAGCCGCGTGCGGATGCCCCACAGCGCGCCCGGCACATGCCCGTCGCGGAAGTCGATCGACCGCGCTAGGTCCACCACCTGCGCCGCACCCTCGGCGGCCAGCGCCGCCAGTTCCGCCGGGCTGATGTGCGGCACCTGGATCGCCTTCGCCTCGGGGCATTCGGTCGCCCACGCGCCTTCCTCCCGGCGGCCCGACAGCCCATCCGTCAGCACCACCACCTCCCATCCGCCGAGTTGGCGCAGCCAGCCGCCGGTCATGCGGGCGCGCACGCCGGTATCGTCGACCAGCACGATCCGCGCGCCGCGCACCGCGACCCACTGGTCGGTCGCCTGCACCAGCTGTCCACCCGGTGCCGAACGGCTGCCGATCATGTGCCCCGCCGCGAATTCGGCGGGGTCGCGCACATCCAGCAAGTAGGTCGTGCGCGACCCATCGGCGCGCATCGCCTCGAACTCCGCGCGTGTCGCGAAGCTCACGCCGTGCTTGCGGGCGAACCGGTCGGCGCGGGCGAAGGCGTCCTTCAGGCCGGCCGGGTCGCGCTCCGGGTAGCGGTCGGTGCGGCCGCGGTCGCAGGTGAAGCCCGCCAGTTCCCAGCCCATCGTGCCGTTGCGCAGCGCCACCACCTTGTTCGGCACGCCCGCGCTGCGCAGCGATTCCGCACCCAGGATAGACCGCGTGCGCCCGGCGCAGTTCACGACGATGGTGGTCTCGGGCCGCGTCACGAATTCGCCGATCCGGTACACCAGCTCGCCGCCCGGCACGTTGACCGCGGTCGGGATGGTCATGCGGCGGAACTCGTCGATCGGGCGGCTGTCCAGCACCACCATATCGAGGCCGCTGTCCATCATCGCCTTCAGTTCGCCAGGATCGACCGACGGCGTTTCGTAGCGGTGCTCCACCCATTCCCCGAAGGCCTTGGATGGCACGTTCACGCCCGAAAACACGACATACCCCGCGGCCGCCCAGCCCGGCGTGCCGCCCTCGAGCACCGCGACATCTGTGCAGCCGATCCCTTCCAGATATGCCGCGAGCCGCGCCGCATACCCCTCCCCGCCATCGACGCAGACCACCGGAGTCTCACGCCGCGGCAGCAGCAGGCGGGCGCGGAACTCCATCTTCGACAGCGGGCACGGGATCGCCCAGAACAAGTGCGACCCGCCGAACTCCCCTTCCTCCCGCGCATCGAGGATGGCGCGTTCCCGCCCCTCCCCGATCAGGCGTTTCAGGGTGGCGGCGTCGATCTGCTTCGCCATGGCGGTCCTCGTTCCGTTTCTTTGTTCGGTGGCGCGCAGGCTAGTCCGTTCCGCCCGCGCGGCCAAAGCGGCTTGCCCCAGCCCCCTGCCGGGCGCATCTGACCCGCCATGAGCGATCCCGCCCAGGTCTTCGACCGCGCCCTGGTCCGACGCCGGCGCGACCGCGCCGCCGCCACCGTGCAGCGCGTCGAACCGATCCTGGGCGAGGCCGCCGACCGCCTGCTCGACCGGCTGGACGACACGACGCACCGCTTCACCCGCGCGCTCGACCTGGGGGGACGCGGCGTGGTGGCGCCGCGCCTGGCCGCGCGCGGCATTCCCTTCGTCGTCTCCGCCGACCTCTCGGCCCGCATGGCGTCGGGTGCGGGCGGCCTGCCGGTCGCCGCCGACGAGGAATGGCTGCCTTTCAGCGAGGGCAGCTTCGACCTGGTGGTCGCCTGTCTCTCGCTGCATTGGGTGAACGACCTGCCTGGCGCGCTGGTGCAGATCCGGCGTGCGCTGGCCCGTGACGGGCTGTTCCTCGCCGCCCTGCCCGGCCTGCCGACGCTGCACGAACTGCGCGGCGCCTTGGCCGAGGCCGAACTGGACCTGCGCGGCGGCCTTTCCCCGCGCGTCTCCCCCTTCCCCGATCTGCGCGATGGCGCGGGGCTGCTGCAGCGGGCCGGCTTCGCCCTGCCGGTCGCGGATGCCGAGGCCATCGACCTGCGCTACCGCAGCCCTTTCGCCCTGCTGGCCGACCTGCGCGCGGCCGGCGAAGGCAATGCGGTTCTGGCACGCGACGGGCGCATCCCGCCCCGCGCGCTGTTCCCCATGGCGGCTGCACGCCTCGGCGCCGATGCGCCCGCCACGCTGCGCCTGCTCATGCTCACCGGCTGGGGGCCCGCCAGCACGCAGTCGAAGCCCGCGCGCCCGGGCAGCGCGACCGCGCGGCTGGCGGATGCGCTCGGCACCGTCGAGCATCGCGCCGGGGACAAGGCCGGATCGCGGCCCTGACGCTTGCAACCGGGGGGGCCAGCGCGCATCTTCCGGCCTCACCTCTCGCCGCGATCCGGATCCGACCTATGGAGCAGCAAGGCGGCGACTCCCGCCGCATCACCATCCACGGCCCCGCCGACTTCGAGGGCATGCGCAAGGCTGGCCGCCTGGCGGCGCTGACGCTCGACATGATCGCGGAGCACGTCCGCCCGGGCGTCACGACCGGAGAGATCGACCAGCTCTGCCACGACTTCATGGTCGCGCATGGCGCAGTGCCGGCCACGCTCGGCTACCGCGGCTACACCAAATCCTCCTGCACCTCGGTCAACCATGTGGTCTGCCACGGCATCCCGGGCGACCGCGTCCTGGCCGACGGCGACATCGTCAACATCGACGTCACCGCCATCCTCGATGGCTGGTACGGCGACACCTCGCGCATGTTCGTGGCCGGCACGCCGTCGACCAAGGCGCGGCTGCTGATGGACGTGACCTACGAGGCCATGATGAAAGGTATCGCCGCCATCAAGCCGGGGGCGACGCTGGGTGACATCGGCCACGCCATCCAGGTGCTGGTCGAGCGGCACCGCTTCTCGGTGGTGCGGGACTTCTGCGGCCATGGCATCGGGCGGCACTTCCATGCGCCGCCCAATGTCCTGCATTTCGGCCGCCCCGGCGAAGGCCCGAAGCTGCGCGCGGGCATGTTCTTCACCGTCGAACCCATGGTGAATGCCGGCCGGCCCGAGGTGAAGATCCTCGATGACGGCTGGACCGCCGTGACGCGCGACCGCTCGCTTTCAGCGCAGTTCGAACACATGATCGGCGTGACCGAAACCGGCGTGGAAATCTTCACCCTCTCGCCCGCCGGCCTGCACCGCCCCTACACCGCCGGCTGAGACGGCGCTTCTACTTCCGGTAGATTTTCTCTACGCTCCATCGCGTCCGGCGCCTCTCGCCGGCAGCGAGGCGCATGCGCAGGAAACCCGGACTGGCCGAGGCAATGCCCGGCCTTCTGACCATGATGGACCCGCCGGAGGAAGTCCCCGGGCATCTCGGACATCGCGCCCGCATGCGCGAAAAGCTGCTCGGCGCCGGGCCCGACGCGCTGCTCGACCACGAACTGCTCGAGATGGTGCTGTTCCTCGCCCTGCCGCGGCGCGACACCAAGCCGATCGCCCGCGCGCTGCTCGCCCGCTTCGGCTCCTTCGCCAACGCCATCGCCGCGCCGCTGCATGAATTGCGGGAGGTCGAGGGCCTGGGCGAAGCCGGCGCCGCCGCGCTGCGCACCGTGCAGGCCGCCGCATTGCGCCTGGTTCGCGCAGAGGTCATGGACCGTCCGGTGCTGAACAACTGGGACCGGTTGCTCGAATACCTGACCGCGGCGCTCACGCGCGAAAGGGTCGAGCAGTTCCGCGTGCTGTTCCTCGACACACGCAACAGGCTGATCGCCGACGAGGCGCAGGCCCGCGGCACGGTCAACCACACGCCGGTCTACCCGCGCGAGGTGGTCAAGCGCGCGCTGGAATTGCAGGCGACCGCGCTGATCCTGGTGCACAACCACCCCTCGGGCGACCCCACGCCGTCGCGCGCCGACCTCGACATGACGCAGGAGATCAAGGCCGCCGCCGGCAGCCTCGGCATCGTGCTGCACGACCATCTGGTGGTGGGCAACGGGCGGCATTTGTCCTTCCGGCGCGAAGGCCTGCTGTGAACTGCTTCGCGACGACTGCTGCCGGGGCACGCGGCAGCCGTTGACCGCAGGGCCGGCGTGCCGTCACCCTTGCGGCATGCGTTCAACGCCCCTTGCCATTGCGCTGGCCTCGCTGCTCGCAGCGGTGCCGGTCGCCGCGCAGAAGCCCTCGGGCTCGCTCGGCAATCTTCCGCCGCCCCAGCAGCCCGCGCCGCAGTTGCAGCGTCCGGGCCCGCAGGTCGCGTTGCCGCGCGACAAGCCGCCGCCGCTTGGCGGACCGGCGCGGCCGCCCGCCTTCGGCCAGCCCGGACCTGGCCTGCCGCAGCCGGGATTCGGCCTGCCGGGGCCGGGCTTCGGGCAGCCGCAGCAGCCCCCGCCGGGCCAGATGGCCGCGCTGCCGCGCAACAAGCCCCCGCCGCTCGGCGCGACAGGTCCCGGCCAAGCTGCCGCACCGGGCCAGGGCGGCGCGCCGCCGGCGCAGCGGCGCCAGGTGTCCTCGGGCACCGGCTTCGTGGTGGCGCCGCGCCAGATCATGACGAACCAACACGTGGTCGATGGCTGCACCGCCATGACGGCGCGCCTGCCCGGCGGCCAGGAGATTGCAGCGACCGTGATCGCCGCGGACACCCAGCGCGACCTGGCGTTGCTGCGCACCGATGCGGATGCCGGCCCGGTGCTGCCCTTCCGCCGTGCCGCCGAGATGCGTCGCGGTGAATCCGTGGTGACCTACGGCTTTCCGCTCGCCGGGCTGCTCTCCTCGGGCCCCACACTGACCACGGGCGATGTCTCGGCGCTGGCCGGGCTCGGTGACAACGCGCGGCAGATCCAGATCAGCGCGCCGGTGCAGCAGGGCAATTCGGGCGGGCCGCTGCTCGACCTGCGCGGGCATGTGGTGGGCGTGATCGTGTCGAAGCTCAATGCCCAGCGGATCGCGCAGGCGACCGGCGACATCCCGCAGAACGTGAACTTCGCCGTGAAGCACACCGAGGCGGTGGACTTCATGCGTGAGCACGGCGTGCAGCCGCAACTTGAGGAAACCGGCACGATGCGCACCGCCGCCGAAATCGGCGAGCTGGCGCACGCATCCACGCTGTTCCTGCGCTGCCTGCGCTGACCGCCGGCCGCAGGGTTCAGCCGCCGCGGACCGCCCGCAGCGCTTGGGCGGCAAAGGCCGTAGCATCGGCGGCCGGCACGCGCGCGGTGGCCATGGTGACCTGCACCTTCACGATCCGCCCCTGTGCCGCGCCCACGCAGACATGCCGGGTGACGGGGGCACGGCCGAAAGCGCCCTCCATGACCGCGCAGCGCAGGCCCGGATCCGCGATGGTGAAGCGATTGCGCTCGGTCAGGCGACGTCCCGTGCGCCCCTGTGGCGCCTCCGTCACTTCCATCACGGCCGAGGTCACTTCGCGGTCGATCTCCGGCGAGGATGGGTCCGAGGGCACCGACCGGCCGCCGGTGGCATAGACCAGCACTGTCGCGACCGCGGCCCGGCTCGGCGTCGCGTAATCGAGTGTCAGGACCTCGGTGCTGCGCTGCGGGCTTTCGCCGCGCTGGAAGCCGGCAATCTCGTTGGGCATTCGCGCCCCGATCGCCTCGAGCGACGGGCGCTGCGATTCATCGAGGGCAGCACAAGCGCCGAGCGCGAGCAGCGCCCCTCCCGCCACGACGGCGCGCCGCCAACCGGCGCGCGGCTGCGCATGACCAGGGCTGGCGGCGGGCTGGGCCATGTTGGGCCTGGGCCGCCGCCAGGGGTGCGCGTCAGGCACGCGCTGGTCGCAGGAAGTCGCGGACTGCCCCCGCCACGGCGGTGATCACCGTCGTGTAGATGACCATCTGCATCAGGGTGGCACCCACCCAGAGCCAGACGGGGAACACGCCCGCGATCGTCGGCACCAGGAAGCCCAGCGGCAGGAACAAGTAGGCATAGGCCTCCGGCACCGCGGTCGCGACCTGATGCGTGCCCTCGTAGATCATCTGGAATGCCACATACAGGATGACCAGCAGGCCGATCCAGGCAATCCAGCGATGCTTGTCGAGCAGCCGGGCGATCAGCGTGGCGGCGACACCCATCAGCACGACCGACACCGCGAGGCCGATGATGAGGATGTAGGGATGGTCCTTCGCGGCACCGGCCACGGCCAGCACGTTGTCGAGGCTCATGGAGATGTCGGCGACCAGGATCTGCGTGATCGCCTGGCGCAGGGTCTTGCGTGGAACGCCTGGCGTGGACTCGCCGTCCAGCGCCTCGACCCCCTCGGTCTGTTCCGTCGCATCGTGGCTGTGGCCGCCGCCATCGCGCAGTTCGCGGTACATCTTCCAGCACACCCACAGCAGCAGCACGCCACCGGCCAGCACGATGCCGACGATCGACAGCAGCTGCACCGTGATCGACGCGAAGGCGATGCGCATGACCGTCGCGGCGATGATGCCCCAGAAGATCGCCTTCTTGCGCTGGTCCGCCGGCAGGCCGGCCGCGGCCATACCGACGACGATGGCGTTGTCACCCGCCAGCACCACGTCGATGAACAGCACCATGATGAGTGGCTGGAACCACTCGGGCATCATTTCCATCATTTCGCTGACGCCCCCGGCGGTCGTTTTGCGTTACGTGTACAAACCGCAATACCGACCCTTGCCACCCGCTGCAACCCTGCCCGGTCCGCCGGCAGCGCCTTGCGCCCCGGGCCCCGGCGCGCCACACCGTGGCACCGCACGTCCGGAGCCCGCGATCCATGGTCCCGCGTTATTCCCGCCCGCAGATGGAAGCCATCTGGTCCCCCGCCGCGCGCTATCGCATCTGGTTCGAGATCGAGGCGCTTGCAGCCGAGGCGATGGCCGGGCTTGGCACCATTCCGCAACAGGCCGCGCAGGACATCCGCGATCGCGGCGCGCCGCGCGCCGCCGCGATCGGCGAGGCAGAGGTCGCACGTATCGACGAGATCGAGCGCGTCACGCGCCACGACGTGATCGCCTTCCTGACCTTCATGGCCGAAGGCATCGGAGAGAACGCGCGCTTCATGCACCAGGGCATGACGAGCTCCGACGTGCTCGACACCTGCCTCGCGGTGCAGATGACGCGCGCGGCCGACCTGTTGATTGCGGATATCGACGCGGTGCTCGCCGCGCTGCGTATGCGCGCCATGGAACACCGCATGACGCCGACGGTCGGGCGCAGCCACGGCATCCATGCCGAACCCACCACCTTCGGGCTGAAGCTGGCGGGCCACTACGCCGAATTCGCCCGCGGCCGCGAACGCCTGGTCGCTGCGCGCGCCGAGGTCGCGACCTGCGCCATCAGCGGCCCCGTCGGCACCTTCGCGAGCGTCGATCCGCGCGTCGAGGCCTTCGTGGCGGAACGGCTCGGCCTGTCGGTTGAACCGGTCAGCACGCAGGTCATCCCGCGCGACCGCCACGCCGCCTTCTTCTGCGCGCTGGCGATCGTGGCGAGCGCGATCGAGCGCCTGGCCACGGAAGTCCGCCACCTGCAGCGCAGCGAGGTGCGCGAGGCGGAGGAGTTCTTCCACCCCGGCCAGAAGGGGAGCAGCGCCATGCCGCACAAGCGCAACCCGGTGCTGAGCGAGAATCTGACCGGCCTGGCCCGCCTGGTGCGCGGCTACGTCACGCCGGCGCTCGAGAACGTTGCGCTGTGGCACGAACGTGACATCAGCCATTCGAGCGTCGAGCGCGTGATAGCGCCCGACGCGACCATCGCGCTGGATTTCGCCCTGATGCGCCTCGCGGGCATGATGGAAAAGCTCACCATCTATCCGCAGCGCATGCAGGCGAACCTCGATGCGCTGGGCGGCGTGGTGCACAGCCAGAAAGTGCTGCTGGCCCTCACGCAGGCTGGCATGAGCCGCGAGGATGCCTATGCCGCGGTGCAGCGCGCGGCGATGGCGACCTGGCAGGCGCTGGGGTCTCCCGGCGGGCGGGACTTCCGCGCCAATCTGCTGGCCGATTCCGAGGTCACGCGCTGGCTCGACGCCGGCGCGATCGACGCCGCGATGGACCCGCAACGGGACTTCCGGCACGTCGACACGGTCTTCGCCCGGGTGTTCGGTGCCGCCTGACACATGGCCGTGATGCGGCACTGCCGCCGTGATTCCGCCTCAGGCCGCGGTTAACGTCCAGTTCATGAGGAGGACCGGGAAAATGACCAAACTCCGGACCATCGGATTCACTGCCGCGCTCGCGGCCCTGGGCGCCCTTGCGGTGCCGTCCCTGGCGCAGGCCGGCGATGGCTGGCGCGGCCATCCGGGCCGTGGGTGGGGGCCGCCGCCGCGCGCCTACTACGGGCCGCCGCCGCCCCGCTACTACTATGCCCCGCCGCCGCGCGTGTACTACGCGCCCCCGCCGCGCGTGTATTACGCGCCCCCGCCAGTCTATTACGCGCCGCCGCCGGTGTACTACGGACGTCCGGGCGTATCGCTGAACTTCCGGTTCTGACCGTACGCCCGCTTGCCGTCCCACCCCGGCTGGCACAGCGTGGTCAGCGATGTGCACCGTCATCCTCCTGCGGCGGCCAGGGCATCCCTGGCCGCTCCTGATCGCAGCCAACCGCGATGAACGCCTGGACCGCGCCTGGGACCCGCCCGCACCGCATTGGCCGGACCATCCGGGCGTGTTTGGCGGGCGCGACCGTAGCGCCGGCGGCACATGGATGGCGCTTGGTGAGACGGGGATTGTCGCCGCGGTCCTGAATCGGCCGGGCAGCCTGGGACCAGCGCCGGGCAAGCGGTCGCGTGGCGACCTTCCCCTGATGGCTGCGGCGGAACGCGACGCCGCCGCGGCGGCGTGCCGCATCGCCGCGCTGCCCGCCTCCGACTGGCGGCCCTTCAACATGGTTGTCGCCGATGTAGGCCGCGCGGTGTTCCTGCGCGGCCTCGGCAGCGGAACGATCGACGCGGTCGACCTGCCGGAAGGCCTCAGCATGGTCACCGCGCATGACCCGAACGACCCTGACAGCCCCCGCATTCGCCGCCACCTGCCCCGTTTCCGCGCCAGCCCCGTCCCCGACCCGGCCACGGATGCATGGATTGCGTGGGAAACCCTGCTGGCGGACGACACGCCCGACCCGGTTGATGGCGCGGCCGCCATGCTGAACATCGCCCCGCTCGGCGGCTTCGGGACGGTCAGTTCGAGCCTGCTGGCGCTGGGCGCCCATGGCCAGGTGACCTGGCGCTTCTGTGCGGGACGCCCTGCGCCGGGCCGATTCGTGCGGCTCGACCTGGCGCACCAGCACGCCTGACAGCCACGCAGCCCAGCCATCGCCGGGAGCGTCATGGTCACCCCGGAACCTGCTTGCTATACCCCGCCGGAGTCCGCGCGGCCCCCCGGCCGCGCGGCGACAAGGAATTTCTTCGCCATGGCGCGTCGCCGACAACTCTATGAGGGCAAGGCCAAGATCCTGTTCGAGGGGCCGGAGCCCGGGACCCTCGTGCAGTACTTCAAGGACGATGCCACCGCCGGCAATGGCGCCAAGAAGGGCACCATCACCGGCAAGGGCGTGCTGAACAACCGCATCAGCGAATACCTGATGACGCGGCTGCACGAAATCGGCATCCCGACGCACTTCATCCGGCGACTGAACATGCGCGAGCAGCTCATTCGCGAGGTCGAGATCATTCCGCTCGAGGTTGTGGTGCGCAACGTGGCGGCTGGTTCGCTCGCCACGCGCCTGGGCATCACCGAGGGCCAGCGCCTGCCGCGCTCGATCATCGAATACTACTACAAGAACGACCAGCTGAACGACCCGATGGTGGCCGAGGAGCACATCACGTGCTTCGGCTGGGCGGCCACGCAGGACCTCGACGACATGGTCGCCCTGACGCTGCGCGTGAACGACTTCCTGACCGGCCTGTTCCTTGGCGTCGGCATCACGCTGGTGGACTTCAAGCTCGAATTCGGCCGGCTGTGGGAGAACGAGGAGATGCGCATCGTCCTCGCGGATGAAATCAGCCCCGACAATTGCCGCCTGTGGGACGCCAAGACCGGCGAGAAGATGGACAAGGACCGCTTCCGCCGCGACCTCGGCAAGGTCGAGGAAGGCTACCAGGAAGTTGCCCGCCGTCTCGGCATCCTGCCCGAGGCCGGCCCGCGCGACATGTCCGGGCCGGAGGTGATGCAATGACGCCCGATCGTCGGCGGGCGGAACCACCACGCGGACCTCGCACGGGCCGCAAGGCGGCAAGCACCGGAGACGTGAAGCGGATGCACCACTCATGAAGGCCCTCGTTTACGTCATGCCCAAGGCCGGCGTGCTCGACCCCCAGGGCAAGGCGATCGGCCAGGCGCTTGAAGGGCTGGGCTTCGCGGGCGTGCAGGATGTGCGCGCGGGCAAGGTGATCGAACTCGACTTGGCCGAGACAGACCCCGCCGCCGCCCGTGCCGCCGCCGAGGCCATGGCGCGCCGCCTGCTGGCCAACACCGTGATCGAATCCTTCAGGGTCGAGATCGCCTGACATGGTCAAGGCGAGCCTTCTCGCCATGGTCGTGCTGACGGTGCTGGTCTCGATCGGCCTGCGCTGGCGCGACGACCGCATCGCCGCGACCCAGCCGCGCCCGCGCGCCGGCATCGTCGAGCGTGGCAAGCGCACGGTAAACCGCTGGGTGACGGCCGCCGCCATCGCCGCGGTGGCCACAACGCTGTTGCTGGGCGGGCTCAACTGGCTGCGCGTCGTGAATGGCGGCTGAACGCAGGCATGCAGAGGAACTTCCGATGAAGGCCGCCATCATCACCTTCCCCGGCACCAACCGCGAACGCGACATGCGCGCAGCCCTGAAGCGCGCAACGGGCCGCGAGCCCGCCATGCTGTTCCATCGCGACGCGCTGCCCGCCGGCCTCGACCTGGTCGTGCTGCCCGGCGGCTTCTCCTATGGCGACTACCTGCGCTGCGGCGCGATGGCCGCGCAGTCCCCGATCATGCGCGACGTGAAGGACTTCGCCGCGCGCGGGGGCCACGTGCTCGGCGTGTGCAATGGCTTCCAGATCCTGATCGAGGCCGGTCTTCTGCCCGGCGGCCTGCTGCGCAACGCCACGCTGCGCTTCCTGTCGATGGATTGCCGCATGCGCGTCGAACGCGCCGGCACCGCCTTCACGTCGCGTTGGCAGAAGAGCGCCACTTTCCGCGCGCCGATGGCCCATGGGGACGGCAACTACTTCGCCGACGACGCGACGCTCGACCGGCTGGAGGGCGAAGGCCTGGTCGCCTTCCGCTACGTGGACGACCGCGGCGAGGCGACACCTGCCGCCAACCGCAACGGCTCGGCGCGCAACATCGCCGGCATCCTCTCCCCCAATCTGCGCATCTGCGGCCTGATGCCGCACCCGGAGGACCTGGTGGACGACCTCATGGGCGGCACCGACGGCCTGCCCATGTTCGAAAGCCTGGCGGAGACTCTCGCCCACGCCTGATCAGCGCACCTCCTCCCGCGCCCTGCGACGCCACAGCGGCAGCCCATCCGCGCGCCGCACATAGTCGCGCCGCGACACCGGCACACCGACGACCTGCGAGACCCGCCACGCCAGCGCCTCCGCCCGCCCCACATCGTCGAGCAGGTCGAGGTGCACGCCCCACCACCCCCGACGCAGCGACAGGTCGAATTTGATGAACACCGCATCGCCCTCGGGCGTATCGGGAAAGAACCGCCCGCGACGCGCGCGCAGCCACAGGCCGCGACTGACCACGCCATGAAATGCGGCAAACCGGATCCGCCGCCGCATCGCAATGCCAAAGAGCGTGCGGGTGATCACCACCTCCCGCTCTTCGCCGCACACATCGACCCGCCGCCGGCACAGCACCCAGAGCACGAACAACGCATACAGCGGCACCAGCACGAACAGCGGCCCATACCAGTCCGACGCGCTATCCGACGCCAGCCCGGCAGTCACCAACAGCAGGACCGCTGTTCCCACGCCGATCGCAACCCAGGCCGATCCGCCAGGCCGTTCATCGCCGAATGACAGGGACATGCCGGGCACCTCGACGGGCACCCCCCGCCGGCGCCAACCCTAACGCGAGGCGCCGGCGCGCGCGCTGCACTACCGCACAGGCGCTTCCAGGTTGCTCGGATTGAGGCCCAGCGCCTGTGCCGTGGTCGGGTTGATCTGGCCGCTCGCCTCCAGGCCACGACCGCGCTGGAAGCGTTCGATCGCCGCCTGCGTCCCCGCGCCCCAGATCCCGTCCGGCCGCGCCTGGTAGAAGCCCAGCGCCCGCAGCCGCGCCTGGATGTTGCGCACTGCCTGCTGGCTCAGCGGCGCCGAGGGCGCTGCCGTCGCGGCCGGAACCGGCTCCGCCGTCGCCGCCGGCAGCAGCCGCGGCACGCCCACGCCCAGCGCCTGCGCGGTCGCCACATTGATCGACCCGGTCACCGGCAGCCCACGCGCCTGCTGGAACCGATCCAGCGCCGCCTGGCTCTCCGGACCCCAGACGCCATCCGCCCCGCCGGAATACACCCCCGCCTCCCGCAGCCTCTCCTGCACGGCCGCGGTCGCCGAGGGCGTCAGCGGCTGCACGAAGGACAGCGGCGCCGGTGCCTGGCCAACCGCCGGCCCCGCCACCACCGCAACAATGAAAGCCGCCCCGAGGGCGCGAGAAATCTCATGCATGGCCAATTCCCCTGTCGTTCCCCGCAACAACGGATCGCGACACCCAGGGTTGCGCCGGCCGCGCCCCGCCGCCGCCGCATGCCGCCGCATCGAAGAATCCTGTTGTGCCGCCCCTGCGCGGGGCCAAAGCTCCCGCCGCGCAGCCACGGGCCGCGCAGACCCGCGGGGAAGGACCGCCGCCATGTTCGCCGCCACCGCCGCATCCCGCCTCGCCCGCCACGGCATCCACTACGCCTGGGTCATGCTGGGCCTGACGTTCATGGTCTCGGTCTGCACCTCGGCCGCGGTCAGCCTGCCGGGCGTGCTGATCGTGCCCATGACCGACGAATTCGGCTGGGGCCGCGGCACCGTCGCGGGTGCGATGGGCGTCATGTTCTGCCTGTTTGCCCTCATGGCCCCCTTCGCCGGCGCGCTGATGATTCGCTACGGCCTGCGCCGCGTCGTCTCCGCCGCCACCATCCTGGCGGTCGGCGCCGTCATCGGCCTGACGCTGGTCAACGCCCCCTGGCAGGTCTGGGCCTGCCTGGCCGTCCTGGGCGCGGCGGCAGGCATGGTGGCGCTGGTGCTCTCCGCCACCGTCGCCAACCGCTGGTTCGCCGAGCGCCGCGGCCTGGCCATGGGCCTGCTCACAGCCGCCTTCGCCGCAGGCCAGCTCAGCTTCCTGCCCGCCGCCGCGGCGCTGGCCACCAACTTCGGCTGGCGCGCGGCGGTGCTGCCGGCGATCCTCGGCCTCGCCATCTGCGCCGTGCTCTACCTTCTGCTGGCGCGCGACTGGCCGGCCGATATCGGCCTGGCCCCCTATGGCCGCACCGACATCGTGCCCCCCACCATCCCCTCCGCCGGCAATGCGGTGACGCTGAGCCTGTCGGTGCTGCGCGAATCGCTGGGCTCGACCGTGTTCTGGATCCTGGCCGGGACATTCTTCATCTGCGGCCTGTCCTCCACCGGCATCGTCAACCAGCACTTCATCCCCTTCTGCGGGGACATGGGCGTATCGGCCGTGGTGGCGGCATCCTTCCTCGCGATGATGGGGGTGTTCAACTTCATCGGCACGGTCTGCTCGGGCTGGCTGTCGGACCGCTTCGACAACCGCATCCTGCTGGCCTGGTACTACGGGCTGCGCGGCCTGGCGCTGATCTGGCTGCCCTTCAGCAGCTTCGACATGCTGTCGCTGACACTCTTCGCGGTGTTCTTCGGCCTGGACTACGTGGCGACGGTGCCGCCGACGGTGAAACTCGCGGCGCTGCATTTCGGGCCGGAGAAGGCCGCCATCGTCTTCGGCTGGGCGTTTGCCGCGCACCAGCTGGGCAGCGCGGTTTCGGCGGCGATGGGCGGAGTGTGGCGGGACGTGGCAGGCAGCTACGGGCCGGCCTTCATCACGGTGGGGATGATCAGCGTGAGCGCGGCACTGGCAGTGCTGACGCTGCACGATGCGCGGGGGCGGGCGGTGCGGGCGGCGTAGCGAGCATCGCAGGGGCTCTGCCCCTGCACCCCGGCAGGAAACTCAGTTTCCTGCACCTTCGGGCTGTTGGGCGGGCGCGCCTTCGATGGCACCATGCGCCGGCATCGCATGAGGACGGATCATGGACAGCATCCAGAACACGCCGCAGGACATGCTCGAAGCGCAGCGCCGCCAGGCGCGCATCGACCTCGCGGCGGCCCACCGCCTCGCCGTCCTCGACGACTATCACGAGGCCATCGACAACCACTTCACCCTGCTCGTCCCCGGCCGCCCGGGCCGCTTCTACCTCAATGAATTCGGCCTGCATTGGAACGAGGTCACCGCCAGCAACCTCATCGAGGTCGCCTTCGACGGCACCGTCGTGGAAGGCCGCGGCCCCGCCGACCGCAGCGCCATCTGCATCCACGCGCCGATCCACGAAGCCACCGGCGCCGCCTGCGTGCTGCACACCCACATGCCCTACTGCACGGCGCTGTCGCAGCTCGAGGACATGACGGTCGAGATGACCGGCCAGGGCGCCCTGCAATTCGAAGGGCGCATCGCCTACGACTACGACTACAACGGCTTCGCCCACGAACACGCCGAGGGCGAACGCATGGCCGCACTGATGGGCGACAAGGTCGTGCTGATGATGGCCAACCACGGCGTGGTGGTGATCGGCGACACCGTGGCGCAGGCCTACCGCCGGCTCTACTTCCTCGAACGATCCTGCCGTACGCAGCTGTTTTCGATGTGGACCGGCCAGCGCCGCCGCTTCGTCGCTCCGGAAGTGCTGGAGAAGATGCGCGAACAGGCCGGCTGGAAAGACCCGACCATGGCCATGGGCGCGTCCGACTACTACTTCGCGGCGATGAAGCGGATGCTGGACAGGACGCAGCCGGATTACGCGGATTAGGGCGCTCTGGGACGACGCTCGGCGAGGGCGCGTTCTCGCCGGGCGGCTTCGCAGGGGCTCTGCCCCTGCACCCCGGCCGGAAGCTCAGTTTCCTCCACCTTCGGGGAAAACATTTTTTACTTCCCTTCTAAACAATAGCCCCTTATCGAACACCTCATTAAAGAGACGCGATTTGCGCAAGTATCTCTTTAATGTCATCTGCAATTTCATCTTCACGCATTTCTTTTGCAATATCTTCTGGACTTATATTGAAATTTCGGTACAGAGAATTTGCGCCCTCTCTAATCATTTCCTTTCCACGCGCATCGGCCAGAGCGGCAGGAATATCTCTGGATGCGAAATTCGGCGGAATAACGATTGCATGTGATTGGAAGAACTGCTCGACATCCTCGACATATCTGATTAGCGCCCTCGATATGGCGTCGGGACACATAAGATAGTTTTCGATATGACGCCGCCGCCACACTCTGATTAGCAAGTCAGCTTCGGAATTTTTTACCGACTTGTCTTCAAGCGTCAGTTTGTTTACATGGTTTATTTCTAGATCATCACGGTCTCGAAGACTTAAGGCTTTCAGCGCGGGTATTTCTGACTTTAGCTGCACAAATAAGTGCTTTCTTTCTATGTGACTAGCACTCCACGGCCAAACAACAAGATCAACAGGCCATCTCATACCGATTTTGGCGGCCCATATTCGCAATAACCTCTCGTCGCCCGGCCCCTCAACAATAAGAAGCTTCTTATTCCTCCGAAGAGGATCGAGCTTTGGAGAATACTCACTCCCCAACCCAAGAAACAAACTCGTGCGCTGATCAGACGATTGCACGTAGGATATTTTATTTGGTCGTATGTGTAGTATTTTCGAATGATCGACATACCGAAGTATCTCGGTTGAATGAGTTGCCATTAATACTTGTTTTTTATTGTTATCAGCTATCAGCTCGAGCTGCCTTACAAGTTGACTCTGCAGAGAGGGGTGCAGGTGAGCGTCCGGCTCATCGAGCAGGATAGTTCCAAAACTTGGGTTTAGAGCTAGAACATAGACGCTTAGCCATTGCAGAAATCCACTCCCCTCTGACATCAGGTCCCGCGGATTATATTTTACAAATCTTTTAAAGATTCCAGACGACATCTCTCCCTTTATGCAGTTCACTTTAATATTACTGTGATACATTGAATTGTAAGGGCCTATTTCCAGCTGTGCATTGAAATTCGTAGCCATAGCTACTTGAAGTTGTTCCCACGGATCGGTCTGTCGGAGCTTTTGCAAATCACTATCTTTGATTTTTGTGCGGCCAATTTTTAGCAGAGCACGCTGCTTTTCATTTTCCTGGTGCATATCCCACAGTAAATTTCTAATGACGCCTCCCGCGAGCCCTCGCCCAATCAGTGATCGTCGCTCTGCGCCGGACATCAGGTTCTCCCTACTCACGATGCCAGCAAAGGGTGGGAGGTAGGCTATGGTTGGGATTGCTTCACCCAAAAGCAGATTAGACTTCGACGATTTGATAAAAAGTCTATCATTAGCGAGAGCAAGAGAAATCTCCAATTCTCGTTCTTCGTTAATCTGATTAGTCCAGCAACACGCCACGCTTAACGAGTACCCATCCGCTGCCTCTGGATGTTGCGTCTTTAAGTTGGTCCAAAGATGCTTCAGGCTAGCAATAGCGACTGGCGAAAACTCGTCATCAGAAAGGCCCAGTCCTTGTCTTTTGTATCCAGAAACAAGACTTTCCTTTCCACGCTCCATCTCCAAGACCGTCCGGCAGAACTCCCAGACCGCGAGCGCCTGGAGTATCGTTGATTTTCCGGAATTGTTGCCGCCTGCAACGAAAGAAACGCCATTACGGTGAAATGAGATCGAGTTTTCGCGGAATTTCTTAAAGTTTCGCAACGAAATTTTCGTTATCATTCTTGTTCCGACAGCTATGGCGAGACTGGCCGAATCCAGCTGCCTCAGATTATCGCCAAAGGCGTTAGGGAGAACCACGAAAACGTGCGCAAGGAGTTTATAGGAAATAATTCCATTTGCGTCGCCCCCCGGATATGTTGCGAGGCATGCCCCACACCGCATCATTCCCCGTCCCCCACCCCCTCACCCCCACCCAATTCCTCGCCCTCCTCCCCTACATCCTCCCCCGCTCCCCCGCCGGCCGCTCCATCGGCGACCTCCGCGGCCGCATGAACGCCATATTCCACCTCGCCTGCACCACCGCCCCCTGGAGCGCCCTCCCGCCCGAACACGGCAAGCCCGACACCGTCTCCCGCTACTTCCGCCGCCTCACCCATGCCGGCCTCTGGGAACGCCTGCTCGAAGCCCTCAAGGAAAACGATCCCAAGCACCCGCTGAACGAGATCGCCCCCCTCATCTTCCGCGCCTGCCGCCGCGCCGTGCGCCTCCGGGGGCTGAAATTCCTCGTCCTCATCCGCCGCCTCGGCTTCCTCCAGGCCCTGAACGGCCCGCCGGACAAGCTCCCCAACCCCGATTTGTCCGAAAGCCTGAAGCACACGCGCTTCCCGCCCTACCCCGAAACGAAAGCGCAATGCGACGCCTACCGCGCCCTCACCAAGGCGCTGAAACAGCTCCATCGCGTCATCGGCGGTGTGAAGCACCTCACCCGCCAGCAGCGCCTCGGCTGGTCATGACCAGCCCCGCGCAGACACCCCCTGGACAGCGGCCACCGCCCTACCCACAAGGCAGGCATGACCGCCGCCACGCCCACGCCGCTCGACCCCGCCCGCGCCGCCCAGCTCGCCGCCGAATTCGGCCTGAAGCCGGACGAATACGACCGCGCGCTGGCCATCCTCGGCCGCACCCCCTCGCTGACCGAACTCGGCGTGTTCTCCGTGATGTGGTCGGAACACTGCTCCTACAAATCCAGCCGCATCTGGCTGAAGGAACTCCCGACCAAAGCCCCCTGGGTCATCCAGGGCCCCGGGGAGAATGCCGGCGTCATCGCCATCGGCGACGGCCTGGCCGCCGTCTTCAAGATGGAATCCCACAACCACCCGAGCTGGATCGAGCCCTACAACGGCGCCGCCACCGGTGTGGGCGGCATCCTGCGCGATGTCTTCACCATGGGTGCCCGCCCCATCGCCAACCTCAACGCGCTCCGCTTCGGCAGCCCCGACGCGCCGCGGATGAAGCAGGTGATCGACGGCGTGGTGCGCGGCATCGGCGGCTACGGCAATTGCGTGGGCGTCCCCACCGTGGGCGGCGAGGTCAACTTCCACCCCGCCTACAACGGCAACCCGCTGGTCAACGCCATGACGGTCGGCATCGCCAAGGCCGACCGCATCTTCACCGCCGCCGCCACGGGTGTCGGCAACCCGGTGGTCTATGTGGGTTCCAAGACCGGCCGCGACGGCATCCACGGCGCCACCATGTCCAGTGCGGAGTTCAGCGCGGACAGCGAGGAAAAGCGCCCCACCGTCCAGATCGGCGACCCCTTCGCCGAGAAGCTCCTCATCGAGGCCTGCCTGGAACTCATGGCCACCGACGCCATCGTCGCCATCCAGGACATGGGCGCGGCGGGCCTGACCAGCTCGGGCGTCGAGATGGCGGGCAAGGGCGGCATGGGCGTGGACCTCACACTTGATAGCGTCCCCCAGCGCGAAACCGGCATGACCGCCTACGAGATGATGCTGAGCGAGAGCCAGGAGCGCATGCTCATGGTCCTCAAGCCCGGCCGCGAAGCGCAGGCAGAAGCCATCTTCACCAAGTGGGAGCTGGACTTCGCGGTGATCGGCCACCTCACCGACACCGGCCGCATCGTCATCCGCCACAAGGGCGAAGTGGAAGCGGACATCCCCCTCGCCCCCCTGGAATCGGAAGCCCCCCTCTACCGCCGCCCGACCGAGGACACCCCGCCCCAGCCCGTGCTGGACGCCGCGACCATCGCGGACCCCATCGGCATCGAGGCCGCGCTGATGCGCCTGGTCGCCTGCCCCGACCTCTGCTCCCGCCGCTGGATCTGGGACCAGTACGACAGCCTGGTGAACGGCCAGACCGTGAAGCGCCCCGGCGCCGCCGACGCCGCCATCGTGCGCATCGAGGACCACGACCGTGCCCTCGCCATGACAACCGACTGCACCCCCCGCTACGTGGTGGCCGACCCGGTGGAGGGCGGCAAGCAGGCGGTGGCCGAGGCCTGGCGCAACATCACCGCGACCGGCGCCCTGCCCCTCGCCATCACCGACAACATGAACTTCGGCAACCCGGAGAAGCCCCGCATCATGGGCCAGTTCGCCGGCGCCGTGCGCGGCATGGCGGCGGCCTGCACCGCGCTCGACTTCCCGGTGATCAGCGGCAATGTCTCCCTCTACAACGAGACCGAGGGCCGCCCCATCCTCCCCACTCCCGCCATCGGCGGCGTGGGCGTGCTGGAGGATGCACGCCACGCCATCGGCCTCGGCATGCCCGCCAGCGCCGACCTGGTCCTGGTCGGCACGACGCAGGGCTGGCTTGGCCAGTCCCTCTGGCTGCGCGAGGTCGCCGGCCGCGAGGAAGGTGCCCCCCCGCCCGTGGACCTCACGGCCGAACGCCGCAACGGCGACTTCATCCGCGCCCAGATCCTCGCCGGCGCCGTGCAGGCCTGCCACGATTGCGCCGATGGCGGCCTGCTGGTGACGCTGGCAGAGATGGCCATGGAGACCGGCTTCGGCGCGACCCTCGCCCCCGCCCCGGACACGTTGCCGGCCCACGCCTTCTGGTTCGGGGAGGACCAGGCCCGCTACGTGGTGGCGGTCCCCGACGCCACCGCCTTCATCGCCACCGCGACCGCCGCCGGCGTGCCGGCTGCGCGGCTCGGGCGCAGCAGCGGCGGGGACTTGGTTCTGGCAACCGGCCAGTCCATATCTGTGGGCGCGCTCAGGGCCGCGAACGAAGCCACCCTGCCCGCGCTGATGGAAGGGAGGTCCGCCTGATGGCGATGCAACCGGCGGAGATCGAGGCGCTGATCAAGTCCGCGCTCCCCGATGCCGAGGTCACCATCGAGGACCTGGCCGGGGATGGCGACCACTACGCCGCCAAAGTCGTCTCGGAATCCTTCCGCGGCATTCCCCGCGTCAAGCAGCACCAGATCGTCTACGCCGCGCTGCAGGGCCGCATGGGCGGCGTTCTGCATGCGTTGGCCCTTCAGACCTCCGCCCCGGAACAGGATACCGCGCGATGAGCAACCCGACCCACGATCGCATCCAGGCCGCCATCACCGAGAACCCCGTGGTGCTCTTCATGAAGGGCACGCCGGTGTTCCCTCAGTGCGGCTTCTCCGCCCGTGTCGTGCAGATCCTCAGCCACATGGGCGTGCCCTTCAAGGGCGTGAATGTGCTCGAGGACATGGAGATCCGCGAGGGGATCAAGGAATTCTCCAACTGGCCGACCATCCCGCAGCTTTACGTCGGCGGCGAATTCGTCGGCGGCTGCGACATCGTCACCGAGATGTTCCAGGCCGGTGAACTCGGCAGCCTGTTGGCCGAGAAGGGCGTTCCCCACAAGGCAGAGGCCTGACGCGTCGCCCGGGGCTGTGCCACCTGGCGCGGCCCTGGCCAGACGGGCCCGTTCGTCCTTCGCCCCGCTTGCAGCACGACCCGATCACACTGGATCCGTCTGGTCGGATGACGCGCTGCAGAGTCGATGGTTTCGGGGGCTGGAAATCCGATCAGCGGTTCTCCGCTGGTCGGAAATGGCGTCAGCGCCCGGCGAGGCGCGCGACGTTGATAGCCCGCGCATAGGCGAGCTTCGCCTCCGCCGGCGCATCGCCCTGGACCTGCACCAGGATGCGGTTGTCCACCAACATCTGGACATTGCCATCATTACCCTGGATGGCGCGCTGCTCGCCGATCCGTACCAGGCGCCCCATCGCCCCGGCTAGCATCGGGTTCGCCAGGATCGCGCCGAGTTGCGCGATCATCGGATTGTCGCTCATCACCTGGATCTCGACCGTCTGGCCCTGGGCGTTGCGATAGCTGCGCGACGCCGTGGACCCACCGAACAGACCGGCCGCGCCGGCGGCGTTCGAACTCGCCTCCTCCGCCGTCCAGCCTGGCAGTCCATCGGGCAGTGCGGCGGCCAGCCCAGCGGCGGCGCGCTGCGAGAGCAGTTGCATCGCCTCCTGCAAGGCCGTCTGCGCCGCCTGGATCTGACCACCCTGGTAGGCGCGCTGCGCCTCGGTGATGGCGTTGGCGATGTCATCCGCACGCGCCGGCGTGGCGGCCAGCAGCGCAGCAATGGCGGCAGACAGCAGGATGGATCGACGCATGGATGGGTTCCCCGACTTTGCGTCGCAAGATACCGCGGGCGCGGCGCGCGCGCCATGCGCGCCACATCACACGCCGGCACTCTCCGCCACGATGCGCAGGATATCCCCGCCATAGCGTTCGACCCGCGAGCGCCCCATGCCAGGAACCTCGAGCAGATCGTCGATCGTGGCCGGCAGCCGCGACGCGATGCCCGCCAGAGTGCGATCATCGGCCACCACATAGGCCGGCACGCCCTGCGCCTGCGCCACACCGCGGCGCCAGGCGCGCAGCGCCTCGAACACGGGATCTCCGGACCCCGCCTGCGGGCCTTCCTCGCGTGCGGCGCGGCGGGCCGAGGGCTGCGCCGTATCCTCGCGCAGCATCACCGCTTCCTGCCCGCGCAGGACGGCACGCGCCGCTTCAGTCGCGACCAGCTCGCCGTGGTTTTCCACCGCCACGTCCAGCACGCCGCGCGCCACGAGCTGCCGCGCGATGCCGCGCCACGCGCTGTCCGACACATCCTTGCCGATGCCGAAGGTCGGCAACTTGTCATGGGCGAACTGCGCGACCTTGTCGGTCAGGCGCCCGCGCAGGACATCGACCACATGGCCCACACCGAAGCGCTGCCCGGTGCGCACCACGGCGGAGAGCATCTTCTGCGCCGACACCGTCCCATCGACCAGGCGCGGCGGCGTGCGGCACACATCGCAGGCGCCGCACTCGGCTTTCTCAGGTTCCTCGCCGAAGCAGCGCAGCAGCAGCGTGCGACGGCAGGTCGAAGCCTCGGCGATCGCGATCATGGCATCGAGGCGCGACCGCTCGACGCGCTTCTGCTCCTCGCTCGCGGGGCTCTCGGCGATGCGGTGCCGCGCCAGGGCCATGTCGCCCGCGCCGTACATCAGCAGCGCCATCGCAGGCAGGCCATCGCGGCCGCCACGGCCGATCTCCTGGTACCAGCTCTCGGGGCTGCGCGGCAGGTCCAGGTGCGCGACCCAGCGCACATCCGGTCGGTCGATCCCCATGCCGAAGGCGATGGTGGCCGCCATGATCACGTTGTCGCCACGGGCGAAGCGGCGATGTGCGTCGCGCTTCGCACCGGCATCCATCCCGGCATGGAACGCGAGCGCATCATGCCCGTCGCCGCGCAACCATTCGGCCGTGCTCTCGGTCCGCGCACGCGAGCCGCAATAGACGATGCCGCAACCGCCCGCCCGCGCGATCAGCCCGCGCAACTGCCCACGCTCGCTCTCCCGCGGCGCGGCGCTGATGAAGATGTTCGGTCGGTCGAAGGACGCCCGGAACACCGGCGCATCGGCAAGGTCGAGCTGCCGGCGGATATCCTCGACCGTGCGCGGGTCGGCGGTGGCGGTCAGCGCCAGGCGCGGCACGCCCGGGAAGCGCTGCCCCAGCACGCCCAACCCGCGGTATTCGGGCCGGAAGTGATGCCCCCACTGGCTGACGCAATGCGCTTCATCGACCGCGAACAGCGCGATCGGCAATTCGTCGAGCCGCTGCAGCGTGCCATCCAAGGTAAGCCGCTCGGGAGAGACATAGAGCAGCTTCAGCCGCCCGCCATGCAGGTCGCGCAGCACGCCGCGCGCCTCATCCGGCGGCAGGTCAGAATGCAGGGCGGCGGCGGCCACGCCCTGCTGGCGCAAGGCGGCGACCTGGTCCTCCATCAGCGCGATCAGCGGCGAGACAACCACGCCAACCCCGGCCCGGCACAGCGCCGGCACCTGGAAGCACAGGCTCTTGCCGCCGCCGGTCGGCATGAGCACCACGCCCGACCCGCCGTCGGCGGCGTGGCGGATGATCTCCTCCTGCCGGCCGCGGAAGCCTTCGTGGCCGAAGACCCGGCGGAGGACCTCGGAGGGATCCTCCAGCGCGCGCATCAGCCGCCGGCGCGGATCTCAACGCGGCGGGACTCGGTGGCGACGGATTCGAAGGGCACCGGCCCGCGCGCCACGATACGCACGCGATCGCGCGCCACGCCGTTGCTGATCAGGAGGTCCGCCACATGCTGCGCGCGCGCTTCCGACAGGGTGCGGTTGTAGGCCGCGCCGCCCGCGGGGCCGGCGAAGCCGACCACCACGATCGGGCCGCTGGTGCCGCGCGCCCGTTCGGCGGCACCCCGCACCACGGTCTGCGCCTCGGCATCGAGGGTGGCGCTGTCGGCCGTGAAGAAGACCGACACCGTCTGCATGGCGGCCTGCGGTGCGCAGGCCGCGGCCAGCGCGGCAGGGGCGGCGGCGAGGAAATGGCGGCGGCGCATCGGGACGACTCCGGGGTTCGCGATGACCCTAGGTCGCGCGAAGTCCCTGGTGGCGTCAACCGCCGCTTCAGCGCGAGCAGGCGGCCCCGCCCAGCACGCAGAACTTCGCGCAGTGCGCATGGTTCAGCGCCACCGGGCGCGCGGCCTCCGCCAGCGTCGCGCCCAGTTCGAAGGCCGGGTCATGCGGCAGCAGCGTGCAGGCCACGACCGCAGGGCGGTCTTCGCCGCGGCGCTTCACCACCATGCGGGCGGACGCGCACATCATGCGGTCGGGAGATTTGCCCAGGATACCCCAGCAGGCTTCGGTGATCTCAGGGACATCGACCTCGGCGTCCATTTCGGGAAACAGCATCAGCGCCACCGGGTCGGCCGCGTCGATCGGCACGCCATGCGCGGCGAACAGGGCGGCGTAGCCGGCACGCATCGCGGCTTCGTCCCCGCCGAAGCCGGCGCGGCCGGCGACATGGACCCGGAAGCCCTGCTGCGCCAACCAGACCAGGCCTTCCATGGTGCGCGCGAAAGTGCCCTCGCCACGCTCGAGGTCATGCAGCGCCGCCTCGTGGTGGTCGATCGACACACGCAGCGTCAGAGCGTCGCCGAAGGCCTCGCGCAGCGTCAGCAGCGCCTGCGCGTGGTTCATCATTGGCTTCATGGCATTGGTCAGCACCAGCGCGGACAGCCCGCGCCCGAGCACATCGCCCAGCATCGCCGGCAGGTCGCGGTTGAGGAAGGGCTCGCCGCCGGTGAAGCCGACCTCCTCGAGCGGTGCGCCGATCGCCGCGGCCTCATCCAGGTAGCCCCGCACCTCCTCGGCGCGGATGTAGGACAGCGCGTCGTTCTTCGGGCTGCTCTCGATGTAGCAATTGCGGCAGGTGATGTTGCACAGCGTACCGGTATTGACCCACAGGGTGCGCAGCGCGACCAGGCCCACGACGGCGCGGCGTTCGCCCTTCGCGGTCAGGGCCGGGTCGCGAAACTTCGCCGGGTCGAGCCGCTTCTGCGCAATCGCCATCGGTGCCGTCATCAAGCCGCCCCTCTCATCGCCATGCTGCGCAGGTCGGGTTCGCTGCCGGATCCGGCAAGGTTACGCACCCTCATCCGGCCGCCGGGATGGCGCGCCCGCCGGCCAGGCGCAGGATGCGCGTGGGGCGCTCGACGCCCAGCAGATGGTGCTGGATCAGGATGACGCTGCGCCCGCCCAGCGCATCGTCCAGCGTCTCGAGGAAGGCGCGCTCGGTATCCGCATCGAGGCCCGCCGCGGGCTCGTCCAGAATGACGATCGAGGCGGGCGCGAGGAGCGTGCGCGCAAGCGCCAGCCGCCGCGCCTGCCCGCCGGAGAAGCGCAGCCCGCCCTCCCCGCACATGGTTTCGAGCCGGTCGGGCAGCGCGCGCACCACCTCGCCGACCTGCGCGCGGTCAAGTGCCGACCACAGCGCGGCGTCGTCCGCGGCGGGTGCGGCGAGACGCAGGTTGGCGGCAATGGTGTCGTCGAACAGCCGGGCATCCTGGGTCAGCCAGGTGACGCGACGGCGCAATTCGGCGGCGGGCAGTGTCGCGATGTCCACCCCGCCCAGCGTGATCCGCCCGGCCTCGGGCTCGGCCAGCTTCAACAGCAGCGCGGCCAGCGTGGACTTGCCCGAGCCGGACGGCCCAAGCAGCGCGATGCGTGCGCCCTCCGGCAGTTCGAGGTCGAGACCGTCGAAGACCAGCGGCCGGTCATCCGCCCAGCGGAAGCGCAGCCCGGTCACCCGCAGCGCATGGCCGGCGGGCGCCGCCGCGGGTGCGACGGGATCGGGCACGGGTTCGGGCGTGTCCGCAGCCTCGAACAGGCGGCGCGCACCGGCGCCGGCGGCGGCCATGGCGGCGCCCGCGCGGGGCATGAGGCCGAGTGCCTCGGCCGCGGCGATCGCGAGGAACACGCCCATCAGCCCGGCTGCAAGGCCCTGCTGCCCCGCGATGAGCGCCCAGCCGAGCGCCCCCAGCAACGCCACCTGCACCAGCAGCGACCCGGCGGCCCCGCCCCAGGCGGCGCGCCGCGCGAGGTCGCGCTGCGCAGCAGCCAGCGCCTCACCTTCGGCCGACACGCGGGCGCCCGCCCGGGCCTCGGCATTCGCGGCCAGGGTATCCTCGATGCCGCTCAGCGGATCGACCACGGCGTTGCGCAGGCTGCCCTGCGCGCGCGCCACATCGTTGCCCGCGCGCGCCGCGGCGGGGGCCAGCAGCAACGGCAGCAACAATGCCGCGGCCAGCGGCAGCGCCAGCAGCGCGGCCAGCCCGGCATCCGCCGCGCCCACCACGAAGACGATCGCGACCACGACCGCCAGGGAGGACGCCGCCGGCACGATCACGCGGAGGTACAGCCCGTCGAGCGATTCGACATCCGCCACCAGCCGGCCCAGCAGGTCGCCGGCCTGGCGCAGGCCGATCCCGCGCGGCAGACGTGCCGCGAGCCGCGCGAAGAACCAGACACGCATGTCGGCGAGCGCGCGGAACGTTGCCTCGTGCGTGACAAGGCGTTCGAGATACCGCGCAACCGGGCGGAACAGCATGACCGGGCGCAGCCAGAGCAGCGCGGCGAAGCCCAGGCCCGCCAGGGCGAATGCGCCCGCTTCGCCCGCCGCGACCGCGCCGCCCACCACTCGCCCCGCCAGCACCAGCAGGGCCACGCCGGCCAGGGTGGAGGCGACGGCCGCGACCATGCCGGCCAGCAGCCACCAGCCGCGCCCGCGCCACAGACCCAGCACACGGATCAGGTCGCGCAGCATCAATTCCCCGCCATGCGGTCAGCCGCGTCCCGCCCGGCCGAGAGCTGCAGCACCTTGCCGAAATACCCCCGCGCCGCGCGGGCATGGGTGGCCACGATCGCCGTACGCCCGACACACAGGCGGCGCAGCGCGTCCAGCACCACCGCTTCCGTCCCTGGGTCGAGATGCGTGGTGGGTTCGTCGAGCAGCACCAGCGGCGTGTCGCGCAGGAAGGCGCGCGCCACGGCCACACGCTGCGCCTGGCCGCCGGACAGGCCGAAGCCGCCCTCGCCGACCAGCGTGTCGAGTCCGGCGGGAAGGCCGGCGGCGAATTCCATCACCTGCGCGGCGCGGGCCGCGGCCTCGATCGCGGCATCGTCGGCATCGGGGCGGGCGAAGCGGATATTTTCGCGGATCGTGCCACGGAAGATGTGCGCGCGCTGGCCGACATACGACGACAGGCGCCGCAGTTCGCCCGGCGCAAGCAGCGTGATGTCGTGCCCGTTGATCGCGACGCGCCCGCCATCGGGCCGGCGGAAGCCCATCAGGATCCGCAGGATGGAGGTCTTGCCCGACCCCGATTCGCCGGTCAGCAGCAGCGTCTCGCCCGGCAGCACGCGGAACGACACGCCATCGAGCGCGGCCGGACGCGAGGCATCGTAGGACAGGCGGACCTCGTGGAACGTTACCGTGACCTTGGGCGGCACTTCCTCGAGCAGCAGCCCCTGCGGGCCGGGGGCTTCGAGCAGCGGTGCGAGGTCGGCCGCCGCGCCGCGCGCGGCGAGTTGTTCGTGATAGGCGCCGGCGAAGGCCCGCAACGGCGCAAAGAAGACCGGCACCAGCAGCAGGCAGAACAGCGCGGTGACGGGTGCGGGATGCGTTCCCGCCACCAGGTGTCCGTGGCGATAGGCCAGCGAGGCCAGCGCGATGCCCACGATGAGTTCCATCGCGCCGGTCGAGATGAAGGCAAGGCGCAGCACGCGCATGGTCCGCGCACGAAGTTCCTCGGCCGCGGCGCCGAGTCGCTTCGCCTCGGCGTCTTGCTGGTTCAGCAGCACCAGCACCGGCAGGCCGCGCATCCGGTCGAGGAAGCGCCCAGACAGGCGCTGCAGCGCGGCGAATTGGCGGCGGCTCGCGACGCCCGCGCCGATGCCGCTGATCGCCTGCGCGACCGGCACCAGCAACCCGGCGCCGAGGAGGATCATCCCGCTGACCGGGTCTGCCAGCGCCGCCGCGCCGGCGATCAGCAGCGGTGCCAGCATCGCCAGCGCCGCCGCCGGCAGCCAGCGAGCGAAGTAGCCCTCCAGCGCCTCGATCCGTTCCACCACCAGGGCTGATTTCTCGCCGACCGCGCGTTCGTCCTGCGGGCCGGCCGCAAGCAGGCGTTCGAAGACCGCCGCGCGCAGCCGCGCCTTGGCATCCTCGCCCACCGCGACCTGGGCGCGTTCCTGGGCAATCGCGAGGCCGGCCATCAGCACCGCCAGGACGGCGGCGGCCGCGAGTTCGCCCCACCCCGCCTCGGCGCGGCCGAGCAGCGTGGCGAGCAGCCGCGCGACAAGCAACGCCTGCGCGATGCCGCAGGCGGCGATGCCGAGGCCGAGCAGGATCGGCGTGCGAAGCCGGGCGCGTTCGGACCGTGCCTCACGCTTCAACAGCGCGGCGGCGGCGGCCTCCGCGCCCGCCGGAAGGGAAGCCATGGGATCAGATTAAGGGATCGTTCGCCGCACCGCCACGGGGGGTGCCTTGTCGGCCCGCTGGACCGGCCCCATCACGGGTCCAGCAGGAGGGCTGACATGCTGCCGACCCACGGGCGCTACGACTACCACGACTGGCCGACGCGCCGGGCCTATGCCTGGCCGGGTGAGGCGCGGCTGGCGGTCTACTTGGGTTTGAACCTGGAGCACTTCGCCTTTGGCGAGGGGCTGGGGGCGGAACTTGCACCCGGCGGGCCGCAGCCGGACGTGCTGAACTTCGCCTGGCGTGACTACGGGAATCGGGTGGGCGCATGGCGGCTGCTGGGGCTGCTGGACGAGCTCGATCTGCCTGCGACCGTACTGCTGAACAGCGCCATGTACGACTATGCGCCGGCGCTGGTCGCGGCGCATCGCGCTCGCGGGGACGAGATTGCCGGCCATGGCCGCACCAATTCCGAACGCCAATCCGTCCTGTCCGAGGCCGAGGAACGCGGGCTGATCGCCGCGAGCACCGCCGCCATCGCACACCACGAGGGTCGCGCTCCGCGCGGCTGGCTGTCCCCCTGGATCGCCGAGAGCCACACCACGCCCGACCTGCTGGCCGAGGCCGGCTACGCCTATACGCTGAACTGGTGCGCCGACGACGCGCCGATCTGGATGCGCACGCGCGGCGGGCGGCTGCTTGCCATCCCCTACCCGCAGGAGGTCAATGACATCCCCTCCATCGTCGGCCGCAAGGATGGCGCGGAGCAGTTCGCCGACATGGTCGTGGACGACTTCGAGGAACGGCTGCACCAGACGCGCGACGGCCTGGCGCAGGTGATGGGCATCGCGCTGCATCCCTACCTGGTCGGTCAGCCCTACCGGATGCGGCACCTGCGCCGCGCGCTGACGCATCTTTCGGCGCGGCGCGACGTTGTGTGGTTCACCACGGCGGGCGGCGTGCTGGACCATGTACTGACGCTGCCGCCCGGCACGATCCCCGGAGAATGACATGCGCCGCGCCCTGATCGCCCTCACGCTTCTGCTGGCCGCCTGCGGTGGCGAACCAGGTCCCGACGCACCGCGCACCGTCGGGCAGGTGGATCTCGCGCGCTATGCCGGGACCTGGTTCGAGGCAGCGCGCTTCCCGACCTCCTTCCAGGACAGCGCGCGGGTGCGCTGCGAGGATGTGAGCGCCACCTACACGCCGCGGCCGGATGGCGAGGTCACGGTCGTCAACCGCTGCCGCAACGCGCTGGCGGGCGGGGCGGAGCGCGTGGCCGAAGGGGTCGCGCGCAGCGCCTCGCCGGGCAATGACCGGCTGCGCGTCAGCTTCTTCTGGCCATTCTTCGGGGATTACTGGGTGATCGGGCTCGACCCGGACTATCGCTGGGCGGTGGTCGGCGCCCCGGGGCGCGACTACCTCTGGATCCTGTCGCGCACGCCGGAGATCGCGCAGGCCGATTTCGACGCGGCGGTCGCGATCGCGCGGCGCGAGGGCTTCGACACAACGCGGCTGCGGAGCACCGCGCAGGGCGGCGCATAGCGCGCTAGCGCCGCCGCGCCGGCTCGACCACCAGGTCGAAGGCGCCGGGACCGCCGCCCAGCACGCCCGCGCGAACGAAGGCCTCACCCTTGCGCGCGGCGTCCACGACCAGGCGCGAGGCAAGGCCGCCGCCGCCGTCATCATCCTCGGCGAGCACGCGCCCGGACTCGTCGAGGATCTCGAGGATGGTGTCGGTCCCGTCGCGCAGCCCCTCGGTGCGCACCACCAACGCGCCGGGCGGCAGGCGGAAGAAGGCGGATTGCCCGCGGCGCAGGCGGATCGCCACGCCGGCGCCGGGTTCGATTGGCCGCGCCGCCGCGGCCGCGCTGATCGAGGTCGGGAAATCCGGCGGACCCTGGTTGTCGGCCTCGACGGCCAGGTCGAAGGACCCGCCGCCATCGCCAAGCAGCCCGGCGCGCACGAAGAGCGGCCGCGGGTCGCCGCCAGCGACCTCGATGCGCGAGGCAAGGCCGCCGCCGCCGTCATCATCCTCCGACAGAACGTTGCCGTCAGCGTCGAGCAGCGCGAGCACGGTATCGGCGCGGCGCTGGAGATTGCGCGTGACGACCGCGATATCGCCATCCGGCAGGCGGAAGAAGGCGGTCTGGCCGCGACGCAGCGTGAGCGGCACCGACTGGCCGACAGCAAGGGCGGGGGCGGCATTCGCCTCGCGGATGCTCGCCGGGAAGGCGGGCACGGGGGGCGATGTGTCGGGCAGCACCACCAGGTCGAAGCTGCCCGTGCCGCCCAACAGGCGTGCGCGCACATACAGCGGCCGGCGCTGTCCCGAGGGCACTTCGATGCGCGAGGCGAGTTGTTCCTCGCCGCCGTCGTCATCCTCGGTGATCTCGCGGCCATTGGCATCCAGCAGCGCAAGGGCCGTGTCGGTACCGGCCGAGAGGTTGCGGGTGATGACCACCAAATCCTGCCCGCCCGGCGGCAGGCGGAACCAGGCCTCGGCGCGGCCGCGCAGGCGGATCGTGACCGCCTGTCCGATGGTCATCGGAACCTGCCCGGCGGCCTCGGTGAGCGTTCGCGGCGCGCCGGATGGCTCGGCCGGCGGGGCCTGGCGCAGGAGCACTTCGAACTGGCCGCCGGCCTGTTCCAGCACGCCCACGCGCAGGAACAGCGGGCCGGCCTGGTCGGCGCCGATCTCGATGCGCGAGGCGAAGCCTTCCTCGCCGCCGTCGTCATCCTCGCCCAGGATGCGCCCCTGGCGGTCGACCAGCGCCATGACGGTGTCGGTCCCCTGGGCGAGGTTGCGCGTCAGCGCCTCGACGTCGCCGGCCCCTTCGGGCAGGCGGAAATAGGCCACCTGGCCACGGCCGAGGTCGAGCTTCACCGGCGCACCCACGGTCAGGGCCGGTCCGGCCGCAGCCTCGGCGAGGTCGAGCGCGACGGACACGCCACCGGTGATGGGTCGCGCCTGTACGAGTTCGATCGCGGGAGCCAGGCCCGGCACAGCAGTCGCGACAGGCGCGCGCTGGGGTGCCGCAGACGCCGTGCCGAGCGCACCCGCCGTGCCGAGCGCCGCGAGCAAGGCCGCCGCCGGCAACAGGGCCGAACTGGCCCGGGGACCGGCAAGCCGGTCGTGGCGCTGGGTCATGGGTATGCTCCGTGCTGTCGCCGAGTGGAGAGCGCTAGACCCTGCGGGTCGGCACGGTCAACCGCAGCGTCAGCCGAGTTCGAAACTGGTGATGCCGTAGATGCGATCGATCGGCAGCGCAGGTGCCACGCCGGCATACATGCGCGCGGTCTCGAACGCCGGGGTCATGCCCGCGGCGACGGCCATGGCCACGGCATCGGCATTAGGTTCGGGCAGGTCGAGGAATATCGGCCCGGGCGGGGCCGCCCGCAGCAGGGCGGCGAAGATGGCGCGCCCGGTGGCGCCGTCCTGGGCGAAAAGCGGGCCGATCTTCGAACCCTCGCGGCAGGGGCGCAGCACGCCCAGCCCAAGGACGCCGCCTGGCCCCGTCGCCACGCGCGCGACATGGCCCGGCGCGGAAAGCCAAGCACCCAGGAAGCCATCGCGCGCGGTGGGGAAGAAGTGTCGGTCGAAGGCGGCGACCGCGGCAAAGGGCAGATCGGCGGCGGGGCTGATCGCGGGGGCGTCCTGAACGTGCGGCGCGTGCGGCCGCGCGGCCCCGTAGCGGATGTTCCGATGCAGCAGCGCGAAGCCCGAGCGCCGGTAGTTATCCTGCTGCGCCACCACGCCGTCGAGCCCGACGGTGCCCGGCTGCAGGCGCGCCATCGCCGCGCGCCACAGCGCCAAGCCATGCCCGCGCCCACGATGCTCCGGCCGCACGATGTAGAAGCCGAGAAAACCGAACGCGTCGCCGTATCGCACGGCGGAGACGCAGCCCACCGGCTCGCCCGCCAGTTCGGCCAGCAGGAAGCCGTCCGGGTCGGCGGCGAGGAAGCAGGCGGCGTCAGACAGGCCAGGGTTCCAGCCCTCCGCCGCCGCCCAGTCGAGCGCCAGGGCGAGATCCTGGGGCCGCATCCGGCGGATGGTCGCGGTGGTCAATGCATCACGTCCCCGCCATTGGGCGACAGGCACGCACCCACGTAGAAGTCGCCGCCAGGGCCGGCCAGCAGCAGGGCGGTGGCGGCGATCTCCTCCGGCCGGCCGAGCCGCCCGGCGGGCAGTGCCGCTTCGATCGCCGCGCGCCATTCCGGCCCGCGCGATTGCGTCAGCGCGGTATCGACCGGCCCGGGTGCAATCGAATTCACGCGCACGCCACGCGGGGCTGCTTCCAGCGCGAAGGACCGGGTGAAGGACAGGATCGCGCCCTTGGCCGCGGTATAGGGCGTAAGGTTCGCCGCGCCCTTGAAGGCCAGCTGCGACGACAGCGTGATGATCCGCCCACGCCCCCGCGCCGCCATGCCCGGATAGACCGCCTGCGCGGCAATGACCGTGTGCATGAAGTGCACATCGAGGATGCGGCGGAAGGTCGCCTCCGGCAGGGTCTCGAGGGGCCCGCGCAGGTTCATCCCGGCATTCGCCACCAGGATGTCGATGGGGCCGAGGGACGCTTCCGCCGCGGCGATGAAGCCGCGCAGCCGGTCGCCATCGGCGACGTCGAAGGATTCCGCATGGCAGCGACGCCCCAGGGCCGTGACCGCCGCGGAGGTCTCGGACGCGCCTTCGGCGTCATCCAGGTGGCAGAAGGCGACATCGGCGCCGGCTTCGGCGAAGGCACGCACGATGGCGCCGCCGATACCTCGGCTGCCGCCGGTGACGATCGCGACCTGGCCGGCGAGTTGCGTCATGTCCCTGCCCTTTCGATGCAGCGCCCTTGTTCGCGCATCGCCGCGGCGGCGGCAACCTGGGCCGCGTGGCGCCACGGTCCGGCATGGGGCAGGCTGCGGCACGACCGAACGGGACCCCGCCTGATGACCGACGACACCCCCGAACCCGCGGCCATACAAGCCATCGTGCATCGTGGCGTGCCGCTGGCCGCCGCCTGGAGCATCGAAGTGCTGGCGGCCGCGGGCGGCAGCGCGACCTGTCGGCTGCCCTGGCAGGAAGCGCTGCTGCGCCCCGGTGGGACGGTCTCGGGCCCCGCGCTGATGGGTCTCGCGGATGTGGCGATGTGGGCGGCGTTGCTCGGCGTCACCGACGGGCGGGACGAGAGCCTTACGACGAGCCTGACCATCCACTTCCTGCGTCGCCTGCCGCCTGGCCCGGTGATCGCGGAGTCGCGCGTGCTCAAGCGGGGGCGGATCATCGTGGGCGAGGTGCTGATCCGCTCCGAGGGTTCGGGCGATATCGCCGCGCATGTGACCACCAGCTGGGCGGCCGTTGTGCCGCGCGCCTGACCGCGGTTCAGCGCTGGCCGCCCCAGGCGACGAAGCCGCCGTTGCGCCAGGCCGCGCCAGCCTTGCCATAGCGGAAGGCCGCGCCATCCGGGCAGACCACGCGCCCGCCGGCGGCTTCCAGAACCGCCTGGCCGGCGGCCGTATCCCACTCCATGGTCGGGCCGAAACGGGGATAGACATCCGCCTCGCCTTCCGCGACCAGGCAGAACTTCAGCGAGGACCCGACCGAGCGCAGCCCGGCGACCGGCAGGCCGCCGAGGAACGCTTCGGTCTGCGCATCGCGATGCGACCGGCTCGCCACGGCGACCAGGCCTGAGGGATCCGGCCGGCGCACCGCGATCGGTCGCATCGGCGCGCCATCCGGGCCGCTGGCCGTGGCACCGGCGCCGAGCGCGCCGAGCCACAGCCGCCCGAGCGCCGGCGCATGCACCACGCCGGCGACCGGCACGCCGTCGTCGATCAGCGCGATGTTCACCGTGAATTCGCCATTGCCGGATATGAACTCGCGCGTGCCATCGAGGGGATCGACCAGAATGAAGGGCCCGTCCGGCGCGGCGTCGGCGCGGACCGCATCCTCCTCGGACACCACGGGCAGGTCTGGGCAGGCGGCTGCGAGGCCGGCCAGGATCGCGTCATGCGCCGCGACGTCGGCCTGGGTGAGCGGGCTGCCGTCATCCTTCGCCGCGACGCGTGCGGCACCATAGAAGGACATGATGCGCGACCCGGCATCCTGCGCGATCGCGGCGAAGTGTTCCGCCAGGCGGTGGCGCAGCGACGTGTCGGTCATCATCGGCGCGGCTCCGGCCCTGTCCTGGCGCAGAACTTGCGCGGGTCGTGTCGCCATGGGAAGAGCCCGCCATCGCTGCAGCGCGCCATGGGCCGCTGCACCACGACGCATCTGGAGCCCGAGGGGTCCGTGACCATCACCACACGCAAGGCCGCGCTGACGCCGCATCTGGCGCGGCTCGAGGCGGAATCCATCGCGATCATCCGGGAGGTCGCCGCGTCCTTTCGCAAGCCCGTGATGCTCTACAGCATCGGCAAGGATTCCGGTGTGATGCTGCACCTGGCGCTGAAGGCCTTTGCGCCCGGCAAGCCGCCCTTTCCGCTGATGCACATCGACACGACGTGGAAGTTCCGGGAGATGATCAGCTTCCGCGACGCCATGGCGAAGCAGGTCGGCATGGAACTCCTGGTCCATACCAATCCCGACGGCATCGCGCGCGGGATCAACCCGATCGCGTCGGGCTCCGCGCTGCACACGCAGGTGATGAAGACCGAGGCGCTGAAGCAGGCGCTCGATCTGCACGGCTTCGACGCGGCCTTCGGCGGCGCGCGGCGCGATGAGGAGAAATCCCGCGCCAAGGAACGCATCTTCTCTTTTCGCGGACCGGGCCATTCCTGGGACCCGCGCGCGCAGCGGCCCGAATTGTGGTCGCTCTTCAACACGCGCATCCGCGAGGGCGAGAGCATCCGCGTCTTCCCGCTGTCCAACTGGACCGAATACGACGTGTGGGACTACGTGCTGGCCGAGGATTTGCCGGTGGTGCCGCTGTATTTCGCGAAGCCCCGCCCGGTGGTGAAGCGCGCTGGCACTTGGATCATGGTCGATGACGACCGCCTGCCGCTCGAGCCCGGCGAGACGCCGCAGATGCGCATGGTCCGCTTTCGCACGCTCGGCTGCTACCCGCTGTCGGGCGCGGTCGAGAGCGAGGCGGCGACCCTGCCCGACATCATTACCGAGATGCGCGCCGCCAAGACCTCCGAGCGCCAGGGACGGCTGATCGACTCCGACGAGGAAGCCTCGATGGAGAAGAAGAAGCGCGAGGGCTATTTCTGAGATGACGCAGCACCGCGCGCCCGAGAACCGGGAACTGCTCCGCTTCCTCACCTGCGGGTCGGTCGATGACGGCAAGTCCACGCTGATCGGGCGCCTGCTGTTCGACAGCCAGCTGATCTTCGAGGACACGCTGGCCGCGATCACGCGCGACAGCCGCAAGCACGGCACGACGGGCGATGATGTGGACCTCGCCTTGTTGGTCGATGGCCTGGAGGCCGAGCGCCAGCAGGGCATCACCATCGACGTCGCCTACCGCTTCTTCCAGACGCCGCGGCGCGCCTTCATCGTCGCCGATACGCCTGGCCATGAGCAGTACACGCGTAACATGGCGACCGGTGCCTCGGGTGCGTCGCTCGCGGTCATCCTGATCGACGCCCGCAAGGGCGTGCTGACGCAGACCCGGCGGCATTCCTACATCTGCTCTCTGCTCGGCATCCGCGACATCGTCGTGGCGGTGAACAAGATCGACCTGGTGAAGTTCGACCAGGACACTTTCGACCGCATCGTCGGCGACTATGTGACCTTCGCTTCGGAACTGGGCTTCCGTTCCATCGTGCCGGTGCCGATCAGCGCGCGCTTCGGGGACAACGTCACGGCGCGGTCGGGCAACATGCCCTGGTACAAGGGGCCGACGCTGATCGAGCACCTCGAACAGGTCGATGTCGCGCAAGACCTCGGGTCGAAGCCCTTCCGCTTCCCGGTGCAGTGGGTCAACCGGCCGAACCTCGATTTCCGTGGCTTCGCGGGCACCATCGCGTCGGGGCGCGTGGCACCCGGCGACCAGGTGATCGTCGCCGCTTCGGGCAAGGCGTCGCGCATCGTGCGCATCGTCACCGCCGATGGCGACCTGGACGCGGCCGAGGCCGGGCAGGCCGTGACCATCACGCTGGAGGACGAGGTCGATGTCGCGCGCGGCGATATCCTGGTCCGCCCCGCCGAACGCCCGCCCGTCGCCGACCAGTTCGCCGGGCACCTGCTGTGGATGGATGAGGAGGCGATGCTGCCCGGGCGCGGCTACCTCATGCGCATCGGCAATATCTGGACGCCGTGCTCGATCACCTCGATCCGGCACCGCGTGGACGTCAATACGCTCGAGGAACACGCCGCACGCCGGCTGTCGCTGAACGAGATCGGCTTCTGCAACTTCTCCGCCGGCCAGCCGATCCCGCTCGACGCCTACGCCGAGAACCGCGCGACCGGCGCCTTCATACTGGTGGATCGCTTCACCAACCGCACCGCCGGCGCGGGCATGGTGGCCTTCCCGCTGCGCCGCGCGTCGAACATCCACCACGAGCACTTCACGGTGGACAAGGCGGCGCGCGCCGCGCTGGTGGGCAACCGCCCGATGGTGCTGTGGTTCACCGGACTGTCGGGGTCGGGCAAGTCCACCATCGCCAACATCGTCGAGCAGGCGCTGCACAAGGCCGGGCGCGCGACCTATTCGCTCGATGGTGACAATGTGCGCCACGGGCTGTGCCGCGACCTCGGGTTCACCGCCGCCGACCGTGTCGAGAACATCCGCCGCGTCGGTGAGGTCGCGAAGCTGTTCGTCGATGCCGGGATGATCGTGCTGTGTTCCTTCATCTCGCCCTTCCAAGCGGAACGGCGGATGGTTCGCGACCTGCTCGGGCCCGGCGAATTCACCGAGGTCTTCGTGGACACGTCCATCGAGGCGTGCATCGCGCGCGATCCGAAGGGCCTCTATGCCAAGGCGCAGGCGGGGCAGATCCAGAACTTCACCGGCATCTCGAGCCCCTACGAGCCGCCCGAGAACCCCGAATTGCACATCCTGACCGCCGGCCGCACGGCCGAGGAATGCGCCGCGGATGTGCTCGACCGGCTGCGCAGCGCCGGCATCGCCTGCTGAAGCCGCCGCGACGCGTCAGCCCGCCGCCGGCCAGGTGAAGGGCGCGGTCGGGTCGATGGCGAAGGCATCCACGCCATCGGCCAGCGCCACTGCCAGCGCCCCCTCCGCCGCACGCGCGACACGCGCGAGGTCGCAACGCCAGAGCGCCAGCAGCGCCGCATCCGGCGACGCGCCGGCCATTGCCTCGTCCAGCCAGCGACCGAAGGCTTCGGGCAATGCGGCAAGCAGCCGCGCGACCAGCAGCCCATCACGCGGCGACAGCGCGCCCGGCAGGGGCATGGATCCGGTGGCCGCGACGCGCGCCACCACAGGGACCGTCCCCGGAGCGCCAAGTGCAAGGTCCACCCCGCCGGCGCCGGCCTGTAGCGCAAGCACCAGTTGCGGCTGCGCCGTCGGGCCAAGCCGTGCTGCCTCGAGCCGCACATCCAGGACGCGGGCATCGGCGTCGGTGCGGAAGGCGAAATGCGCGCGGCCGGTCGCGACCGCCAGGCGCTCGAACAGGAAGCGCCGGCCCAGAATGAGCGCAAGCGCCTCAGCCGCCGGCGCGGGACCGCCCGCCGCACCGGTCAGTGTCAGGGTGGACAGGCGGAATCCCACCGCGCGCATGCGTCCGCCGGGCACCGGCAATTGCGCCAGGCGCTCGGCATGGAACCAGAATTCCGCGCGGCCCTCGGCGGCCATGGCCGCTTCGTCCCAGGCGAAGTCGAGGATGCCGAGCAGGCCCTGCCGCCGCGCCGTGACCGCGAGCCGCTGGCCATTCAGGAAGACCGCAACCTCCGGCAGGGCCTCGCCCTGCAGGACCAGCACGCGCGCCTCGCCCCGCCCGGCGCCGGCGGGTGCGGGCATCCGCAGCACCGAAAAGCGGCCCGGGCCGGACCAGCGATAGCCGATCGATTCCTTCATCTCCGGTTCGTGCCAGCCCGTGCCGTCGACCGCGAAGAGCAGGTCGTGCACGTACTGCCGCCGCCAGGGTCCGGCATCCATCAGGGCTTCTCCAGCCGCCAGGCATTGCGTTCGGCCATGCGCACCAGCTCGATGCCGAAGCGCGTACCGGAAATGACCATCAGGTCGTCGACCGGGTAGCCGGCCTCGCCTTCGGGTGCGACGGCCAGCAGCAGGTCCGCCATGGCCTCCGCAACCGGACCGGGCGCGAGGCGCGACAGGTCGGCACGGCGCGGCGCGAGGCGTCGCATCAGCATCGCCAGCGCGAGGCGCCAGCCGGTCCGGTCCCAGGCCGGGACATGCGCCAGGTGGCGGATTCCTTCGCATTGGGCAGCGGTGACCGGCAGGTCCTGCAGCATCGCGTCCAGCACGATCCAGTAGTCCCACCACGGCACGCCGAAGGCGAAGCCCGACACGTCGAGCCGCAGCGCAAGCGCGCGCGGCATCAGCACCAGGTCGTAGCCGTAGCGATAGGCGATGCCTTCGCCCTGGTGGCGATGCAGCACGTCGGTCCGGTTGCAGGCGACCATGCCCTGCGCCGCACGTTCGACCAGCGCGGCGCGCTGCACTGGGTCGAGGTCGAACAGGATATCGGCGTTCACCAGGCCCACGACCGGCGCGCCGGTGGCGATGGCACGGCCAAGCGCATCACTGATCCATGCACCGGGGCGGCCGTAGGTCTCGGCCACGCCGGGTTCGGCCGCGACGGTCTCGAGCCCGGGCGGCAAATCGCCGAGGCGGCCGATCTCCGCTTCGGGATTGACCGTCATCACCCGCCAGCCGGCGGCGCACCAGGAGGCCGCGCAGGCTGCGCGCCAGGCCGGCCCGGCCTCGATGCCGCCAGGCCCGGGGCGGCGCATCATCGGCGGGATGGAGGTGGCGAGGGCGACGTCAGTCACGCGCATCCGCGCGCCGCAGCTTGGCGACGTTCCAGGCGATGCCCGCAGCGCGGAAGGCGTGGCCGGGGATGGTGCGCATCCGTGTCTCGACCGGCGCGGCGATGTCGCGTAGCGCAGTGCCGCTGCTGGCCTTCGCCAGTTCACGCCCGAGGATGGTGGCAAGCGCCACCCCGCGCCCGTTGCAGCCGGTCCAGGTCAGCACACCGGGCGCGAGCTCATAGACATGCGGCAGCTTGTCCGCCGTGCCGGCGACGTAGCCGTGCCAGATGTAGTCGAAGCGCACCTCGCCGATCTGCGGAAACACGCGGCGCACGCGATCGGTGATGCGGGCGCGGATGCGGTCCTCCCAGCCGAAGGGCACGATCAGGCCGCCGCCGGTGACCAGGCGACCATTCGCATCGAAGCGGTAAAAATACAGGTCGCCGCGCGTATCCGACAGCGCGTGGCCTTCCGGCAGGATGGTCTTGCGGATGTTGTCCGAGAGCACCGAGGTGGCCATCTGGTATGACCGCACGGGCACGATGGTGCGCTTCAGCGCCGGCCAGAAATCACCGGTGTAGGCATGGGTGGCGATCACCACGCGATCAGCGGTGAGGCTGCCGCGCGGCGTGGTCACCACCCAGCCGGCGGGTGTGCGTTCAATGGCCGTGACGGGGCTGCCGGTGTGCAGCATGGCACCGGCGCCGATCGCCGCCTTCGCCAAGCCGCGTGCCAGTCCGAGCGGGTTGATCCGCCCGCCGGTCGCATTGCCCCAGCCGCCGAACCAGTGGTCGGTGCCGGTCAGCGACGCCATCTCGGCACGCGAATACATGCGCGTGGGCGCGCCGCGGCGGCCCCAGGCCTCGGCGCGCGTTTCCGACAGGCGCAGGCGGGATTCACGGTGGGCGGGCTGGATCCAGCCGTTCTGCACCGCCTCGGCCGCGATGCCGTGGCGGCGGATCAGGTCGAAGGTGAAGGCCGCGCTATCGCGGATCAGCCCGACGAACGCCTCGCCCTTGTCGCGGCCGCCATGCTCGGGGGCGACCGACGCGACGATCTCGTCCGGATCGACGCGCGAGAGCGTTGGGATGACCTGGCCATTGTTGCGGCCGGAGGCACCCCAGCCGATCTCGTTCGCCTCGACCAGCGTGACGGGCACGCCCGCCTCGGCCAGATGCAGCGCGGTGGACAGGCCGGTGAAGCCACCACCAATGACGGCGACCGCGCAGCGTGAATCGCCGACCAGCGGCGCGGTCACGGGTGGTGGCGGCGCCGTCGCCGCCCAAAGGCTCGGCGGCATCGGTGCGGTCATGCCGGCTTCCTTCCGGTGAACAGCACGGCCGCGAGCATGCCGCCCACGGCCAGCGACGCACCCATGCCCTGCAGGAGGGAGATCGGTTCGTGCAGCAGCAGGGCGGCGAGCAGCAGAGCGGTCACGGGTACCATGATCGACAGGGTGGCCGCGCGCGTCGCGCCGAGCAACTCCACCGCGCGCGCATACAGGAACATCGCCACTGCGCCGAGCACGAGGCCCTGCGTCGCCAGATGCAACAGGATCGAGGTGGTGGGCAGCGCCGCTACCTCGGCGGCGCGCCAGGGCAGCCATACCGGCAGAACGACAGCGGCCGAGACCAACGTGACCGCGGCCGTCGCTGGAATCGCAGGCACCTGCCAGCGGCGCAGCAGCAGCGTGAAGACCGCCCAGGTGGCCCCCGCGGCCAGCAGCAGCAGGTCGCCGCGCCAGGCGCCGGGATGCGCGCCGGCCACGCCATCCCAGCCGATCATCAACACGCCGGCGGCCATGACCGAGAGCGCGGCGCCGCGCCCGCGGCTCGGCCATTCGCGCAGCAGGGGGATCGCCAGCAGCGCGCCGGCGATCGGCACGGTCATGGGCGCGATGGTCCCGCCATGCGCGGCCGGCGCATAGACCAGGGCAGTGAGGAACAGCATCAGGTTCGGCACGCCGCCGAACAGTGCCAGCAGCAGGATGCGCCGCCAGCCGATGCTCGCCAGCGCCGCGCGCGCCTGCCAGGCCAGCGGTGCCAGCAGCAGCGCCGCCGGCGCATAGCGGAACGCCGCAAGGTCGAGCGGATGGAAGCCTTGCCCCGCCAGTGCAGGGCGCGCCACCACTGCGTGACCGCCCCAGATCACGGAGGAGCCGACGCCGAGTGCCAGGCCCAGCAGGATTTTCGGGTTCATCGCTGGCACCCTGCCCTGCCCCGCCGCCGCGCGATACGGCAGCGGCGCGGGCCAGCCATGCGCCGCGGCTGGCGGGTGGTCAGGCCGGAAAAACGCGGTTCAGGTCGGTGCAGAAGCGGGCATAGGGCAGGCCGTAGGCGTGGATCGACACGGCGGTCTCGTTGCCGAGATTTGCCAAGCGGTGGATGGCATCCGGCCGGGCCGGGCCGTGCGAGGTGTCGCCCGGACGGCGCAGCACAGCGGCGGTCTGGACGGGCCGGTCGGGGTCGACGCCGGGGGCGTAGAAGGTCTCGGTCAGGTGGCCGCGGTGGATGCCGACGGCGCACCAGGCCTTGTGAGCGTGGATGGGCGACATCTGGCCGGGCCGCCAGACCAGGGCGGCGACAGCCCAACCCTGGGAGGCGTCCTCATGCAGGAGGTGCCGGACATAGCCTTCGGCGCGGCAGGGGCAGTCGTGGCCGATCAGCAGCATCGGGTCCGCGGCATGCACGCCGAGCACGGCAGCGACCGCCGCCGAGGGATCGTCCCGTTCGGCCAGGAGCGCGGAGGAAATGCCGGCAAGCATGGCATCGAGGCTGCGGCGGGCGGTGATGGCGTTCATGCGCGATCCTGCGACACGAGGCGGCGGGCGCCGCCACGGACGGCGCGGCGCAGTCCAAACACTACCTCAGGAGAGAAAACAACTTCAAGAGATCATTCATGAGAAAGATGTATCCCCCATTTTGATGTCAGGGAGATACACCTTCCCCTCAGATCGCTATCAGCCCGCCCGGGGCGCGACCGAAGCCGAGGCGATGATACGGGTCAGGGGGCATCCGGTGCCGACGGTGCGTCCGATCGACGACGCTGCGGGCCAATAGCGCGTGCGGGAGCCACGCCTCGGGTGGGGGCGGCGCTGGCGCGTTTTCCAATCAGACCACTGACGCCCGCGCCGCCACCCCCGGCCATCCACCGACCCCATTTCTGGAAGCGGCTGGCAGGGTGGGGAACAACGCCGATGCCGATATCGACACGTCGGACATCGCACGCGAGCAGATCCTCATCAGATCGGCTCCCTGATCGAGTGCGGACGCTTTCGAAACAACAAGCTGGATCGTTGCCGCGCGCCAAGCGGGCGGAAACGCCTCTAGCCGGCCGGCAGCTGCAGCAGGTTCTTCTTGTGGTCCGGTGCAAAGGCGATGACCATCGGGGCGGACCCTGCGAAGACCGTGCGCGCCACGATGCTGCCAGGCATGGATAAGCGCAGCGCTTCCTCTTAACGCGGCACATCGTCGCGCCGCGCCAACAGCATCTTCGCGCCGCCACGCATCAGGTCGGCCTCGCGGTCGATGATCGCGAAGGCCCGGAATTCAGGTTTGGCTTTGAGGAAGGCGGCGACCGAAAGAGTGATGTCCGGGTACCAGGCGTGCAGCACGTCATCCACCACGATCACGCCACCCGGCGCGAGGCAGGACGCGGCGAGCGCCACGTCGTGCGCCGCCGCGCCCCTGGTATGCTCGCCATCCACATGCACCAGCCGCGCCGGGGCGCCGAGCAGTTCGCTCCAGGCCGCCGCGCCAAGGTCGGTCGATGAGCCGCGGTGTAGGCGCAAGCGCGCATCAGCCAGGCCGGCCTTGGTCCAGTTGCTGCGGACGGAGGCTTCGAAATCCTCGCCGCCGACGACAAACAGGTCGACACCGAGAACCGATTCATCGGCCAAGGCGCCTAGGCCGAAGCCGACCAAGCTCATGCCCTGGAAGGTGCCGACCTCGGCGATCGGCCCGCGGATCCCGTCGCGACGCTGGACTTCGAGCAGCGTGAGAAACGCGAAGCCGCTGCCCTGCGTCAGGAAGCCGCGAACAGCGTGCATGACGGCCGCGAACTATTCGATCGCGGCCCGCAGCGGGCGGTCGGCACTTAACTGCGTCTGGCTCATGCGCGCCAAACCCACGCGTGCCGCGGGCACGGTGGCGTGACGCGCATGGACATCAGCGGCTGTAGAACTCGACGACCAGGTTCGGTTCCATCTGCACCGGATACGGCACGTCCGACAGCTTCGGCGCGCGCAGGAACTTGCCGCGCATCGCGCGGACGTCGATCTCGAGGTATTCCGGCACGTCGCGCTCGGAGGACTGCACCGCGTCCAGCACGGCGGCGAGCTGCTTCGACTTTTCCTTCACCTCGATCTGGTCGCCGTCCTTGACCAGGTAGGAGGGGATGTTCACGCGCTTGCCGTTCACGGTGACATGCCCGTGGTTGACGAACTGGCGGGCGGCGAACGGCGTCACGGCCAGCTTCATGCGATAGATCACCGCGTCCAGCCGGCGCTCGAGCAGCTCGATCAGGTTCTCCGAGGTGTCGCCCTTCCGGCGCACTGCTTCCTCGTAGTACTTGCGGAACTGCTTTTCGCCGATGTTGCCGTAGTAGCCCTTGAGCTTCTGCTTCGCCATCAGCTGGATGCCGAAGTCGGTCGGCTTGTTCTTGCGGCGCTGGCCATGCTGGCCGGGGCCATACTCGCGCTTGGCGAGCGGCGACTTGGCGCGACCCCAGAGGTTCACGCCCAGGCGGCGATTGATCTTGTACTTGGATTCGGCGCGCTTGGTCATACGCTGCTTCCCGCCGCGTTGCGCGGTCGGGCCTTCTGTCTTGTGCCCGATATGGGCTGTTGTCCCGGTAGTCCTTGGTCCCGGTCGGGGCCTCGGCGGGCGCGGACCCCGGGGGGCCGTCCACATTCCCGGAAGGAGGCCGCCTGATAGGGGCAGCGCCCTGGGCTTGTCAAACCGCGGCCCCCGCCCCTACTCCCGCGCCATGGTGACGCGCGAAGAGATTCTGGTGCTCGGCCTGACGGCCGGCGTGGTGGGTTCGCTGGTGGGCGGGCTGATGCTCGGCGTGGGGCTGGGGCTTGCGGTCAATGGAGCGCATGCGGGCTGGCTGCTGGTGCTGCCGGCGGCGCCGGCCGCCGGCGGCCTCGGGCTGCTGCTGGCGCGCAAGCTGGCGCGCAAGCTCTAGCCGCCCCAGGGCGGCGGCGCGTCGTCCTTCTCCGGCCGGCCGCGGCGCATCCGTCCGCGCGAGAGTTCCGTGACCACGCCGTGCAGCGTGCGCAGTTCCTGTTCGGTGACTTCCCCGCGCTGGAACCAGTGGCGCAGGTTGCGCACCATGCCCGGGCGCTTCTCGATGTTGTCGAGAAAGCCGGTCGCGTCGAGTTCGGCGACCAGCCGGTTAAGGAAGCCTTCCAGCTCGCCTTTGGTGGCGACGTGCGTCTCGTTGGTCATCAGCACGCGCGGGGGCGTGGTCTCGGCCGCGGTCCACCATTCATAGGCCAGGATCATCACCGCCTGGGCTAGGTTCAGCGACATGTGCTCGGGGTTGAGCGGGTAGCGCACCAGGGTGTCGGCGCAGGCCATGTCCTCGTTCTCGAGGCCGGCACGTTCGGGGCCGAACAGCACGGCGGACCGCAGGCCGCGGGCGGTGATGTCGCGCAGGTCCTCGGCCGCGGCGCGGGCGGTGCGGACCGGCACCACCACGTGGCGCGGGCGCGGGCAGGTGGCGAGCACGCGGTGGCAGTCGGCGACGGCGGCCGGCACGCTGTCGAAGACCGTGGCGGCGTCCAGGATGGCATCGGCGCCGGAGGCCGACGGGTAGGCATCGGCCTGCGGCCAGCCATCGCGCGGGGCGACGATCCGCAGATGGAAAAGCCCGCCATTGGCCATCGCGCGCGCCGTGCTGCCGATGTTGCGCGCCATCTGCGGGCGCACCAGGACGACGATCGGCGTCTCGCCTTCGGGCGGTGTCAGCGCCGCGCGGCCATCCTTGCGTCCGCCGGTCATCGCGGCGGGGTGCGGGCGAGGAAGGCGCGCAGTTGCGCAATCTCCGCCTCCTGCGCGCGGATGATGGCCTGCGCGAGGGCGCGCATCTCGGGATCGGAGCCATGGCGCAGCACGACATTCGCCATGTCGATGGCGCCCTGGTGGTGCGGGATCATGCCTGCGGCGAAATCGCGGTCGGCACTGCCGGTGTAGCGGATGGCCATGTCGCGGTGCATGCGGTCGTTGGCGGCGCGGAATTCGCGCGTCGAGGCAGGTTCCTGCGCGCCGCGCGGGGCGGGCGCGCCGTGGCCCTGGTGGCCCTGCTGCGCGGCGGCAGGCAGCGCGACCAGGGCGGCGGCAAGGGCGATGGCGATGCGGTTCATGGGCGTGTCTCCCGGCGGGTTGCGGCCGCCGGGGAGGCTGGGGTTTCCCATCGTCGGAAGGTCAAGCGCGGCGCCAGGTGGTGCCGCCGGCGCCGTCCTCGAGGATGATGCCGCGCGCCTTGAGCTCGTCGCGGATGCGGTCGGCAGCGGCGAAGTCGCGCACCTTGCGGGCGGCGAGGCGCGCGGCGATGGCGGCTTCGACCTCGGCGCCGTCATCGCCGCCCTGCAGCCAGGCGGAGGGGTCGCCGGTGGCGACACCCAGGATGCCGGCGGCCTCGCGGAAGGCCGCGGCGGCCACGCCCGGCGCGGGCGGCGTGGCGAGCCCGGCGCGCTCCATCGCCACCGCGGGGGACCCGCCGACGGTGACCGCGTTCTCCAGCGTGCGCAGGTCGCGCAGGCGCATCAGCGCGAGCGGCGTGTTGAGGTCGTCGGTCAGCGGCGCGATGGCCCATTCGGCCAGCGACGACGCCGCGCTGCCGCCAGGCGCGGCCGGCGCGCGCGACAGCATGGCGTAGTGGTCGTCCAGTTCCGCCTTCGCCTCGCGCAGCCCCTCCAGCGTGAAGTCCAGCGACTGGCGGTAGTGCGTGCGCAGCAGCAGCAGGCGGAAGGCCTCGCCGGCCCAGGGGCCCTCGGCCAGGATGTCGCGCAGCGTGCGGAAATTGCCGAGCGACTTCGACATCTTCTCGCCATCCACCAGCAGCATGCCGTTGTGCAGCCAGTAGTTGGCGAAGCCATGGCCGGGGAAGGCGCAGACCGATTGCGCGACCTCGTTCTCATGGTGCGGGAAGATCAGGTCGTGGCCGCCGCCATGGATGTCGAAATGCTCGCCCAGGTGCTTCCAGGCCATGGCGGAGCATTCGATGTGCCAGCCAGGCCGCCCGCGCCCCCAGGGGCTGTCCCAGCCGGGGGTCTCGGCATCGGACGGCTTCCACAGCACGAAGTCGCCGGCATCGCGCTTGTAGGGCGCGACATCGACGCGCGCGCCGGCGAGCAATTCATCCGGGCTGCGTCCGGACAGCTTCCCGTAGTCGGCGAAGGACGACACGCTGAACAGGACATGCCCATCGGCGGCGTAGGCGTGGCCGTTCGCGATGAGGCGTTCGATCAGCGCGATCATCTCGCCGATATGCCCGGTGGCGCGCGGTTCGACGTCCGGCGGCAGGGCGCCGATGGCTTTCATGTCGGCGTGGAAATCGGCGGTGGTGCGGGCAGTGATGGCGGCGATGGGCTCGCCCGATTCACGCGCGCGCGCGTTGATCTTGTCGTCCACGTCGGTGATGTTCCGAACGTAGCTGACCCGCGGGTAGATCCGCCGCAGCAGCCGCGCCAGCACGTCGAAGACCACGACCGGGCGCGCATTGCCCAGGTGGGCCAGGTCATAGACCGTGGGGCCGCAGACATACATCCGCACATGGGTCGGGTCGATCGGCACGAAGCGGCGCTTCTCGCGCGCGGCGCTGTCGTGGAAGAAGATGTCTGTCATGGCGGTCCGTCAGCGGCGATAGGTCGGGGGCGTGGCGCAGGCGCGCGGGGAAGGACCTTCCCCGGTGGGGCGGTTCAGCGACAGAGCGCGGACGCGAAGGGCCTGGACGCGGACATGGGATGCTTTGTGCGCCGAACGCCGGCGCGGTTCAAGCGCCCGATGACAGGCGCAGGCGAAGGGCCGCGCGGTCGCGCCCGATCAGCGGCAGCAGGGTGGCGAGGTCCGGGCCGTGTTCCTCGCCGGTCAGGGCCAGGCGCAGCGGCAGGAACAGCGCCTTGCCCTTGCGGCCGGTGCTGGCCTTCAGCGCGCCGGTCCAGGCCCCCCAGGTCGTGCCATCCCAGGGTTCGGGCGGCAGCGCGGCCAGCGCGGCGGCAAGGAAATCCCCTTCCCCCTCCTGCACTGGCGGCACGATGGTGCCGCGCACGATGTCGAACCAGGGCCGTGCCTCGCGCAGCAGGTCGAGGTTGCCGCGGATCGCGAGCCACCAGGCCTCGTCCGCGCCCTCGGGCAGGCGGTCGCGCATGGCGTCGAAGGGCGCGTCGTGCAGCACGCGGCGGTTCAGCGCCAGCATCTGCCGGGTGTCGAAGCGTGCGGTGGCATGGGAGACGCGGGTGATGTCCCAGTGCTGCGCGAGGGCCGTCGGCATCCCAGGCACCGGGTCGGCCGATGTGCCGAGCGCCGCCAGATACCCCGCCAGCGCGGCAGGCTCGATCCCGTCCTTGCGGAGATGCCGCAACGAGATCGACCCCAGGCGCTTGGACAGCGCGCCGCCATCCTGGTCGGTCAGCAGCGGCAGATGCGCGAAGTTCAGGTGCATCACGTTGCCGCCGAGGGCTGCGAACAGGTCGAGCTGGATGCCGGTATTGGTGACGTGATCCTCGCCGCGGATCACATGCGTGATGGCCATGTCGAGGTCATCCACCACGCTGGTGAAGGTATACAGCGGCGACCCATCGGCGCGCACCAGCACGGGGTCGGAGATCGCGGAAAGCTTCACGCTGCGCTCGCCCAGCACCAGGTCGTGCCAGGCGACGGTGCGGGGCGCGAGCTTGAAGCGCCAATACGGCTGCTTGCCGTTGGCGATGGCGCGCTCGATCTGGTCGGGCGTCATGCGCAGCGCCTCGCGGTCGTACAAGGGCGGCTTGCCCTCGCGCCGGCGGCGTTCGCGCTTGTAGGCGAGTTCCTCCTCGGTCTCGAAGCAGGGATACAGGCGGCCGGCGGCCTTCAGGGTTTCGGCGGCGGCAGCGTAGCGGTCGAGCCTGTCCGACTGCGCGACACGCTCATCCCAGTCGAGACCAAGCCAGCGCAGATCCTCCTCGATCGCCGCGGCGAATTCGGGCTTCGAGCGTTCGAGGTCGGTGTCGTCCAGGCGCAGGATGAAGGCACCGCCATGCCGGCGCGCATGCAGCCAGTTGGCGAGGGCCACGCGGGCATTGCCGACATGCAGCAGCCCGGTGGGTGACGGCGCGAAGCGGAGTTTCATTGGTTGGGATCGATCGCCTGGTAGTCGGTGTCGGCACGCTTCGTGGCCGGGTTCGCGATGCAATGCGCCAGCCAGGCCTGCAGGTCGAATCCCGGCGCGATGGCGTATTCGCCGAAGGACAGGTAGGCGTCGCGCAGCGCATCGGTCGTGGCGTATTCGCCGCGCAGCGCCTCGACCTGGTCGCGCACGAAGCGGCGGGCGTATTCGGCGGCGGCCTCGGCGGTGGCGAAGCCGTCCACGCTCCATTCCTCGTCCGGGTCCTGGTAGTGGGCGAAGTCGCCGCAGAGCACCGTGTGGCTCACGCCTCGTCCTCGTCGGCGTCGTCGTCCTCGTCGCGGCGGGGGTCGAGGGCGCGCCAGTTGCGGTCCTCGGCATCGCGCACGGGCTGATCGGCGAAGTCCTTCAGTTCCGACCGGCTGACCCAGCCATCGTCGCCGGCACCCAGCACCTCGGCGTCCTCGCCAAAGGCGAACCAGGCGTCGAGCACGGCCTTGGCGTCCAGGCCTGGGGCGCGGCAGCGCTCGACGGAATCGCGCACGTAGCGGCGGGCGAAGGCGTTGGCGTGCTCGATGTCCTCGAAGCCGGTGACGGTCTCGACGGGGTCGGAGCCGTTCGCACCCGACATGTCCATGATCTGCACGGCGAGGTCACCATCGCCGGCCGGAGCGTCGCCGCTCACGACACCAGCGCCGTGAAGCCGTTGGTGATCGGATACCGCCGGTCGCGGCCAAACGCGCGGGGCGTGATCTTCACCCCCGGTGGCGCCTGGCGGCGCTTGTATTCGGCGCGGTCCAGCAGCTTCCAGACGCGCAGCACCAAGGCGCGATCATGGCCCTCAGCGACCAGCGCATCGACGGATTTCTCGCCCTCGATCAGCCCTTCGAGGATCGCGTCCAGCACCTCGTACGGCGGCAGGCTGTCCTGGTCCTTCTGGTCAGGGCGCAGTTCCGCGCTGGGTGGCTTGGTGATGACACGCTCGGGCATCACCAGCCCATCGGGGCCCTTCGCATCGGCCAGGCGGTGCGCGTTGCGCCAGCGGCACAACGCGAAGACCATGGTCTTGTAGACATCCTTCAGCACGGAATAGCCGCCGGCCATGTCGCCATAGATGGTGGCGTAGCCGGTGCTCATCTCGGACTTGTTGCCGGTCGTCAGCAGCATCGATCCGAACTTGTTCGACAGCGCCATCAGCGTGACGCCGCGGATGCGCGACTGCAGGTTCTCCTCGGTGATGTCAGGCGGGCGATTGCCGAAGGCCGGCGCCAGCATCGCGCCGAAGGCCTCCATCGCCGGGCCGATGCCGATGGTGTCGTAGCGGATGCCCAGCAGGCGGGCGCATTGCGCTGCATCCTCCAGGCTTTCGCCGCTGGTGTAGGGCGATGGCATCATCACCGCATGGACGCGGTCCGCGCCCAGCGCATCCACCGCGACGGCGGCCGAGATGGCGGAATCGATGCCGCCCGACAGGCCCAGCACCACGCCCGGGAACCCGTTCTTCTCCACATAGTCCCGCAGGCCGAGCGTCATGGCGCCATAGACCTGCCCGAGCCGGTCGGGCGTGCGCGCGACCTCGCCGGGCGTGCAGACCAGCCGTTCGCCTTCGCGCCGCCATTCGGTCAGCACCACGCGTTCGGCGAACATCGGCAGCAGATGCGCCAGCGACCGGTCGGGGTTCAGCACGAAGGAGGCGCCGTCGAAGACGATCTCGTCCTGCCCACCCACCTGGCCGAGGAAGACGAAGGGCAGCCCGGTCTCGACAACGCGGGAGACCGCCAGAGGCAGGCGCTGCCGGTCGTGCTTGTCGGCCTCGAAGGGGGAGCCGTTGATCGACAGCAGCATCTCCGCGCCGGTCTCGCACAGCGTCTCCGCGACGGTCGGCAGCCACCAATCCTCGCAGACCATCAGGCCGATCCGGAAGCCGCGGAAGGCGATGGGGCCGGGCACCGGGCCGGCGTCGAACACGCGCTTTTCGTCGAAGACGCCGTAGTTCGGCAATTCGTGCTTGGCGCGGCGCGCGGCGATGCGCCCGCCCTCCAGCAGGAAGGCGGCGTTGAACAGCTTGTCGCCGTCCTGCCAGGGTCCGCCCACGATCAGGCCCGGGCCGCCATCGGCGGTCTCGGCGGCGAGTTCAGCGATGACCTCGGCGGAGGCGGCGACATAGGCCGGCTTGCGAACGAGGTCCTCGGGCAGGTAGCCGCCCACCGAGAATTCCGGCGTCACCACCAGGTCCGCGCCGAGGCGCGCGCCCTCCGCCCGCGCCGCGCGGATGCGATCCGCATTGGCGCGCAAGGCACCGACATGCGTGGTGTTGATCTGGGCAAGCGCGATCTTCAGCGTGTCGGCCATGGTGGGCGGAACCTAGGGATGGGGGGGCACAGGGTCAACGCGAAGCCGCGACGCCGAACACCATGCCCGCCGTCACCACCGCGACGCCGGCCAGCCCCGCGACGCCCAGCGGTTCGCCCAGCAGCGGCCAGGCCGCCAGCGCGGTCATGCCCGGCACCAGGGAGGTGATGGTGCTGGTCGTCACCGCGCCCAGCGCGTTCATCGCGCGGGTGAACAGGAAGCCGGCCACCAGCACGGCGAAGACGCCCTGGTAGACAAGCTGGAAGGCCAGCGCGCCCTGCGAGACGCCGGCGAAGCCCTCGATGCCCGAAAACCACCACCACGCCACCAGCGTGAAGGGCGCGGAATACAGCGCCACTGCCAGCGTCGCATCCAGCGCCAGCACGCCCCAGCGCCGCACGAAGGCCATGTAGATCGCCCAGGACAGGCCGCCGGCCAGGAAGATCAGGTCGCCCCGCCAGGCGCCGGGATGGTCGCGGAAGGTGTCCGACGCCAGCAGCCCCACGCCGGTCGCGACCAGCGCCAGGGATGCGAGGCGCCGCCCCGTCCAGCGCTCGCCGAAGGCGATCCACCACACCAGGGCGATGTGGAACGGCAGCATGCCGGGCAGCATCACCCCGCCATGCGCCGCCGGGGCAAAGGTGAAGGCCAAGTAAGCGGCATAGGGGAAGCCGAAGCCGGCGAAGACCGTTAGCACCAGCGCATGGCCCGCCGGCAGGCGGGGCCAGCCGCGCACCGCGACCAGTACCAACGCTGCGATGAAGGCCCCGCCATGGCGCAGCATCAGCGTGTCGATCGGCGCCAGGCCCTGGCTTGGCGACAGCCGCGCGGTCAGCAGGAAGCCGGTCCAGACGAACAGCACGCCGAAGGCGCAGGCATAGCCGATGCGGCGCTCGTGGGCATCGGCCATGGCGCGGTCAGCGGCGCCTCAACCGTGGCCGCCGTTCTTCTTCCGTGCCTCGCCGTGCCGCAGCAGGAATTCGCGCCCGACCTTCACGCGCGCCGCGCCGTCGTAGTCGACGATGTCGGCGGTGGCGTAGGTCTCGCTCCAGATGTCGGGAATGAACGACCCCGTGCCGACCACGTCGATCGGCGCCTTGGCCTCGTGCATGACGCGGCACTTCACCACGCCGAAGCCGGAGGACGCGACGATGCGGACCTTCGGGAAGCCGGCCTCGTCCAATGCCTCGCGCATGCGCCAGACGGCGGCGGCGGACACGCCGGTGCCGACCAGGTGGCGCAGCTCCGTCTCGTTGCGGTAGCGGCGGATGGCGCCGGGCGCGTGGCGTTCCAGCACCGCATAGGATTCCGCCGGGTCGAGCCCTTCCAGGAAGCGCCCGCCATGGGTGTCGAGGCGCATCGCCAGCCGGCCTTCCGCCGCCAGCGCGGGGAAGCGGCGCGCCACCTCCAGCCCGTCCGTGACCTCACGCCCGAAGTAATCCACCAGCACGGTCAGCGCCTCGGACGGGAAGGCCTCGTGGAACATCTCGGCGGCACGCACGGTGGACCCGGCATAGCCGATCAGCGCATGCGGCATGGTGCCGCGCCCGGCATCCTGGCCGAACCAATGCGCGGTCGCGTCGTTGGCATTGCCGATGAAGCCGCGCGCGCCTTCCTTCTGCGCGGCGCGCGAACCCACCGCGGCGGCATAGGCCATCATTTCCTGCATCTCGGCGCCGGCGCAGTGCCGCGCTTCCATCGCCAGGAACGCCACGCCCGGCAGTTCCAGGCACATCTGGTAGGCGTTGTGGGCAGCGACACAGGCTGCACCCAGCTTCTGCAGCAGGATGGTCTCGAGATCCGCCAGCGCGACGAAGGACCCTGTGACATAGAGCAGCGGATCGCCTGCGCCGACCCACTGCCCTTCCTCGTGCATCAGCTCGATGTCGATGTCCGCGCCGCGCGCCTTTGCGACCGCCCGCAGCCAGTCCAGCATCAGCCGCGGGGCCGAGACGACCGGCCGGCGCAGGAACACGGCGTAGGTCACGCGCGCATCGCCGAAGTGCTGCACGATCGCCTTGGTGCGGTTGAAGTAGGAATCCGTGCGCGCGGCGATCGCCGCGTCGGAGGTATCGGCCGCCGGCGCATCGGGCGCCGCACGCCGCGCCACCCCGGTCGCCAGCGCGGCACCGAGGGTGGTGCCGCCCAGCGGAGGCGGCTTGTTCACTGCGCGGCCTGGGCCGGCGCCGCCTGGCCGGCCGACTTGCGCGCCTTCAACTCCTCCGCGATCAGGAAGGCCAGCTCCAGCGACTGCTCGGCATTCAGCCGCGGGTCGCAGAAGGTGGCGTAGTTGGCCGACAGGTCGGTCTCGCTCAGCCGATGCGCCCCACCCAGGCATTCCGTGACGTCCGAGCCGGTCATCTCGACATGCACGCCACCAGCGATGGTGCCCTCGGCCTCATGCGCGTCGAAGAAGCCGCGCACCTCGGCCAGGATGGAGTCGAAGACGCGGGTCTTGTAGCCGGCGACGGTGGTGGTGTTGCCGTGCATCGGGTCGCACAGCCAGGTGACGTTGCGCCCGGCCTTCTGCACTGCGCGCAGTAGCCCCGGCAGCTTCGCGCCCACCTTGTCGTGGCCCATGCGGGAGATGAGCGTGAGGCGCCCCTTCTCATTCGCCGGGTTCAGGATTTCGGTCAGGCGCACCAGCTCGTCCGCGTCCATTGACGGGCCGACCTTCATGCCGATCGGATTCTTCACGCCGCGCAGGAATTCCACATGCGCGCCGTCGGGCTGGCGGGTGCGGTCGCCGATCCACAGGAAGTGGGCCGAGCACGCATAGGCATCGCCGGTGGTGGAATCGATTCGCGTCAGCGCCTGCTCATAAGGCAGCAGCAGGCTTTCGTGGCTGGTGTAGAAATCCGTCTCGCGCACCTGCGGCAGGTCGGACATCCCACACGCCTGCATGAAGTGCAGCGTCTGGTCGATGCGCGTCGCGAGGTCCGCATAGCGGCTCGCCAACGGGCTACGCTCGACGAAGCCAAGGTTCCAGCGGTGCACGTGATGCAGGTCGGCATAGCCGCCGGTCGCGAAGGCGCGCAGCAGGTTCATCGTGCCGGCCGACTGCATGTAGGCGAATTCCATGCGCGCCGGGTCGGGGATGCGGGCTTCCGACGTGAAGTCCGGCCCGTTGATGATGTCGCCGCGGTAGGATGGCAGCGTCACGCCGCCGATCGTCTCGCTGTCCGACGACCGCGGCTTGGCGAATTGCCCAGCCATGCGACCGAGCTTCACAACCGGCACCGACCCGCCAAAGGTCAGCACCACGGCCATCTGCAGCAGCACCCGGAAGGTGTCGCGGATGACGTTGGCGGTGAAGTCGCCGAAGCTCTCGGCGCAGTCGCCGCCCTGCAGCACGAAGGCCTGGCCATCACCGGCCCGCGCGAGTGCAGACCGGAGGCGCCGGGCCTCGCCTGCAAAAACCAGAGGGGGAAATCGCGCGATCTTCCCTTCCATCGCGGCAAGCGCCGCCTGGTCCGGATAGTCCGGCACCTGCCGGATCGGCATCGCCCGCCATGAATCGGGGCTCCAGCCACGCGCGGTCATTGTCTGGCACTCTCCCTCGGGAAAGCGGTCACCTTAGCCGCGCGGCCGGGGATGGGGGAAGTGCGCCGTCCGTGCGAGGCTTGCGGGGCCGCCATGAGAGGATGCCATGGACCTGAACGACGATGTCGCGATCCTGATGCAGCGGGCCGTCCAGGCCGGGGAGGTCCCGGGCCTGGTGGTGGCCGCCGGCGGGCGGGAGCAGGCCGGCTTCGTCGCCGGCTACGGCGTGCGGCGCCTTGGCGCGCCCGAGCCCATGGCGCCCGACACGGTGGTCTGGATCGCGTCCATGACCAAGGCGATCACGGCGACAGCGGCGATGCGCCTGGTCGAGGCCGGGCGTCTCTCGCTCGACGCCCCGGCCGCCGAGGTCGTACCGGCGCTGGGCGCGGTGCAGGTCCTGGCAGGCTTCGATGCGGCCGGACAGCCCATCCTGCGCGCGCCGAAGCGCGCCATCACGCTGCGCCACCTGCTGACGCATACCTCCGGCTTCGCCTACGACATGTGGAGCCAGGAGATTGCCCGTTACCGGAAGGCGACCGGCACGCCGGCGGTGACCACCTGCCGCAACGCCGCGCTGGACCTGCCGCTGTTGTCCGACCCTGGCGAGGGCTGGTCCTACGGCATCGGCATCGACTGGGCCGGCAAGATGGTCGAGGCCGTCACCGGCCAGCGCCTGGGCGTGCACCTGGCCGAGACGATCTTCGCCCCGCTTGGCATGACAGATACCGCGTTCAGGCTGCGCCCGGACATGCGCGACCGCCTGGCGGGCATGCATGCGCGCGGTGCCGACGGCGCGCTCACGCCTATTGCCTTCGAAGTCGAGCAGGATCCGGAATTCGAGATGGGCGGCGGTGGCCTCTATTCGACCGCGGGCGACTACATGGCCTTCGCGCGCATGATCCTGAACGGGGGGCGGCATGGCCGGGAACGGTTGCTCAAGGCCACGACCGTCGCCGAGATGGCGCGCGACCAGATCGCGCCGCTGTCGGTGCAGCCGATGGTCTCCGCGGTGCCGGCGGCTACCAACGACGCCGATTTCTTCCCCGGCCTGTCCTGCGGCTGGGGCCTGTCCTTCCTGGTCAACCGCGCGCCCACGCCGCAGGGCCGCTCGGCCGGTGGGCTGGCCTGGGCCGGGCTGGGGAATACCTACTACTGGATCGACCACGGCCGCGGGACGGCGGGGGTATTCCTCACCCAGATCCTGCCGTTCTTCGACGCGAAGGCGGTGGAGCTGTTCCGCGGGTTCGAGGCGCAGATGAACGGCGTGGCGTGAGTCGCTACTCCGCCGCAGCCAGCCCGCGTGGTACGGGCGCAGCCTCGCGCGGCAACAGCAGCGCGGCCGCCAGCATCACCGCCGACATCGCCGCCAGGATGCCGAACAGCGCCGGCGCACCGCCCGCCGCCTCGCCATAGGCCCAGGCCACCATGTTCACGCCGATCGGCGCGGCGGCGAAGCCGATCGCGAACTTCATCCCGAAGGCGAGCCCGCGCCGGCGGCCTGAGGAATAGCGCGCGAGCAGCAGGTTCTCGACGGGCGCCGACATGTCGAAGGTCAGGCCGATCACGGCGGCCAGCACCACCGCGACGGGACCACCGATCAGCGCCGCCAGCGCCAGCGGCACCAGCTTCAGCGCGAAGGTCGCGACATAGAGCCACTTGAACGGCAACCGATCCGCCAGCCGCCCGCCGATGAGCTGCCCGACGCTGCCCAGGAGCAACGTCGCACCCACCACGACACCAAGCCGCGCCGCGTCGGTCGCATCGAGCGACAGCGAATCGCTCAGCCACTTCGGCAACGCCGTACTGAAGGCGGTGTAGGCGACCGACCCCAGTGTGAAGGTCACCACCAGCACCGCCAGCACGCCGAAGGGCGCGCGGGCCTCGATGGGCGCCGCGCCAGGTGCGGGCTGTTGCGCGGCGACCTGCACGACGCGCCCGGCCAAAATCGCCATCACGAGCGCCACGCCGCCCGCGATGGTCACGACGCCAGGGACGATCATCGCCATGCGCCAGCCCGCCAGCGCCGCAATGCCGCCCGCGATCACCGCCGCGAGAGCCACGCCGATGCTGCCCGCGATACCGACCCAGCCCATCACGCGCCCACGAATCTCGACCGGTGCAGCCATCGAGACCCAGGCGAGCGCGACCGGATGGTACAGCGCGCCGAACAAGCCGATGCCCGCCAGCGCCGCCGCCATGCCGGTCGGCCCACTGACCAGTCCCGCCACGACGGACGCCGCGCCGATGCCCAGGAAGAACACCGCCATCATCCGCGCATGGCCGAAGCGATCCGCCAGCCACCCAGCCGCCGGCGCGCCAAGGCCGATCAGCGCGGCACCGATGGTCCAGAGCGTGATGATCTCGGCATAGGGCATCTCCCAGGCGCGTTCGAGCACCACGGCGAGGGTCAGGAAAAGCCCCGTCAGCACGTGGTGCAGGAAATGCCCCGTCGCGGCGAAGACGATCGGCAGGCGCGCGGCGGGTGGCACGCTATTGCGCCGCGGCCGCCACGCCCGCCACGCGGGTGCGCGTGCGCAGCGTCACGAATTCCTCGGCCGCCGTGGGGTGGATGCCGATGGTGCGGTCGAAATCCTGCTTGGTGGCACCCATGCCGATGGCGATGGCGATGCCCTGCATGATCTCGGCGGAGTCCTCGCCCAGCATGTGCGCGCCGAGCACGCGCTGGCTCGCCTGGTCCACCACCAGCTTCATTAGGGTCTTGCGGCCCTCGCGCTTGCTGATGGTGTGGCGCATGGGCGTGAAGCGCGTGACGTAGACATCGACGGGCCCGGCCGCCGCGGCCTCGGTTTCCGTCAGCCCCACCGTCGCGATGGGCGGAGACATGAACACCGCCGTGGCGACATTCTTGTACGACGCGCGGCGCGCATTGTTGCCGAACAGCGTATCCGCCAGCGCGTGCCCGACCGCAGTCGCCATCGGCGTCAGGTTCACCCGGTCGATCACGTCGCCGATCGCGTAGATGTGCGGCTGCTCGGTCTGGTGATCGTCGTTCACCGGGATGGCGCCGGTGGACATCGGCGTGATGCCAGCCTTCTCAAGCCCCAACCCCGCGGTGTTCGGCGCGCGGCCGGTGCAGAAGAACACGGCATCCGTCTCGCGCATGAAGTTGTTGGACATCGCGACCATCAGTTCGCCGGGCAACTGCGTGATGCGGGTGGGCCGGGCATCGGGGTTAAGGCGCATGCCCTGCGCGGCGAGGGCTTCGGCGGCGGCGCCGCGCACATCCTCGTCGAAGCCGCGCAGCGGCAGCGGGGCGCGGTACATCAGGTCCACCTCCGACCCCAGGCCCTGCAGGATGGTGGCGAATTCCACCGCGATGTAGCCCGCGCCGATCACAACGGCGCGCTTGGGCAGCGCCTTCAGCGTGAACAGGTCGTCCGAGACGAGGCCGAGTTCCGCACCCGGGATATCGAGGCGCATGGGCGTGCCGCCGGTGGCGATGACGATGCGCTCGGCGGTGACGCGCTGCCCCCCGACGTCCAGCGTATGCGGGTCGAGGAAGGTCGCGCGTGCATCGAAGGACGTCACGCCCGCGCCGGCCAGCAGCTTGCCGTAGATGCCCGACAGGCGCGCGACCTCGGCATCCCGCGCGGCGGCAAGCTTCGCCCAGTCATGGCCCGCCACCGCCATGTCCCAGCCGAAGGCCGCGGCATCCTGCGCCCAGGCGCCGTACTCGGCGGCGTTCACCATGATTTTCTTGGGCACGCAGCCGACATTAACGCAGGTGCCGCCCCAGAAGCGCTCCTCCGCCACCGCCACGCGCGCGCCATGGCCGGCGGCGATCCGCCCGCAGCGCACGCCGGCCGAGCCGCCACCGATGACAAACAGATCGAAGTCGTAGGACATGGCGGGCAGGCTCCTTGCAGGGTCGCACAGGATATCGGCGAACCCGGCTGTTGGGCCAATAGCATCCCTTGGCATGGCTGCCTTGCCTGGCGGCGCTCGCGTCCAGGCACTACGTCCCGATGGTGCATGTATCTGCGCGGCGTTAGGGTGTCCTGGCACCACGACGCCCGGCACGCCCTCATGCAACGGGGAACCCGCCATGCCACGCCTGCCTGTCCTGGCTACGCTGCTGACCGGCGTTATCGCCGGACCCGCGCTGGCCTGCGCGCTGCCCGGCAGACTGGAACTGCACAACGCAACGGGACAGCGCATTCATCGTCTGGCGATCACCGAGGACTTGCAGCCGAGCCCGGCCCAGCCAAGCGAAAACCAGCTGCCGTCAGGGGGACTATTGGCCGGGGAGAGGGTTACGGTGTTCATGCCGTACTGCGTGGGGCGCTACACGGTCACCGTGCAGCTCGCGGACGGCACTCTGCGGAGTTTTCGCAGCATCGATGCGGCCCGCGGGACGCTCGATCTCAAGTGAGCGCGAGACAGGAGCCTGGCGTGAGCCCGTGCCGCCTCAGGCGCCTGGATGCGCACCGCATCCGCACGCCGGTGTTGCGCCGAACCTTCAGCCCTGCGGACGTCGCGGCACCACGGCGCGGGCCGTGAAGACCTGCACTTCCTCGCCGGCCTGGTTGAGGGTGCGGTAGCGGATCAGCGCGGATCCGCGTTCGGGGCGCGAGCGCGAGGGCGTCGCTTCCAGCACCTCGACATCCAGCGTCAGCATGTCGCCGGGGCGCGTCGGGCGCGGCCATTGCAGGTCGCCGCCACCGCCGATGATGCCACCGGCGATGCCGCCCATGGCGTCGACGATCATGCGCATGGTGAGTGCGGCGGTGTGCCAGCCGCTCGCCGCCAGTCCCCGGAACAGGGCGTGGTCCTGCGCCGCGGCGGGATCCGTGTGGAAGGGCTGGGGATCGTAGCGGGTCGCGAAGGCGATGATCTCCGCCTCGGTGACCGTGACCGGGCCGGCGGCGAAGCGCCGCCCCGGTGTCAGGTCCTCGAGGTAGAGCGCGCTCACGTCCCAATACCGCCGATCGCGAGGTACTTCACCTCGAGATATTCGTCGATGCCATGGCTGCTGCCCTCGCGCCCCAGGCCCGACTGCTTGAAGCCGCCGAAGGGCACCTCGGCGGTCGAGATGATGCCCTCGTTGATGCCGATGATGCCGTATTCCAGCGCCTCCGCGACGCGGAAGATGCGACCCACGTCGCGCGCGTAGAAATACGAGGCCAGGCCGAACTCGGTGTCGTTCGCGAGCTGGATCGCTTCCTCCTCGGTCTTGAAGCGGAACAGCGGCGCGACCGGGCCGAAGGTCTCCTCGCCGAAGATCTTCGCCCCACGCGGCACGTTCGCGAGCACCGTGGGTTCGAAGAAATTGCCGCCGCGGGCGTGGCGCTTGCCCCCGGTGACGATGCTCGCCCCCTTGGCCAGCGCGTCGGCGATGTGTTCCTCGACCTTCGCCACCGCATCGGCGTTGATCAGCGGGCCCTGCGTCACGCCAGGTTCCATGCCCGGGCCGACCTTCAGCCCTTCGACCGCCTCCTTCAGCTTGGCGGTGAAGGCGTCGTAGACGCCGTCCTGAACCAGCAGCCGGTTGGCGCAGACGCAGGTCTGCCCGGTGTTGCGGTACTTCGACGCCATCGCACCCAGCACCGCTTGATCCAGGTCGGCGTCATCGAAGACGATGAAGGGCGCATTTCCGCCGAGTTCCATCGAGGTCTTCTTGATCGTCTCGGCGCATTGCGCGAGCAGCACGCGCCCGACTTCCGTCGACCCGGTGAAGGACAGCTTGCGCACGATCGGGTTGGCCGTGAGCTCGCGCCCCGTCTCGCCCGACGGCCCGGTGATCACGTTGCACACGCCGGCCGGCATGCCCGCGCGTTCGGCCAGCACGGCGATGGCCAGCGCGCTGAAGGGCGTCTGGCTCGCCGGGCGGATCACGCCGGTGCAGCCGGCGGCCCAGCCGGGGCCGGCCTTGCGGGTGATCATGGCGGCCGGGAAGTTCCAGGGCGTGATGGCGGCGAAGACGCCGATCGGCTCCTTGGTCACGATGATGCGCCGGCCCTTGGCGTTCTGTGGGATGGTCTCGCCATAGACGCGCCGGCCTTCATCGGCGAACCACTCGATGAAGGACGCGGCATAGACCACCTCGCCCTTCGCTTCGGCGAGCGGCTTGCCCTGCTCCGCCGTCATGATGGCGGCCAGGTCGTCGGCATTCTCGTGCATCAGCTTCGCGAGCTTGTGCAGGATGACGGCGCGGTCCTTCGCAAGCATCGCGCGCCAGGCCGGCCAAGCGGCGTTGGCTGCTTCGATCGCGCGGCGGGTCTCGGCACGGCCCATGGCGGGGACGGAGCCGATCACCTCGCCGCTGGCGGGGTTGCGCACGGCGATGGTCTTGCCGCTGTCCGCCTGCACCCAGGCGCCGGCGATGTGGTTCGCCTGGCGGAAAAGGTCGGGATCCTTCAGCGGGATCTTGGCGATGGCGTCGAGCATGGCTGGCCCTCCTCGTGGTTGTACCGAAGATAGGGCGCGGGCGATGCCATGTCAGCCGTGGCGCCTTGCACGGTCCCGCGACGCGGGCATGATTGCGCCACCAGGAGGAAACACCGATGGCGGTTCGGGACGCGACGCATGACCCGGCGCTGCGCAGTTGGGTCGCGACGGCACAGGCATCGGGGACGGATTTCCCCATCCAGAACCTGCCGTTGGCGGTGTTCGCCACCACCGGGGCCGGACCGCGCTGCGGCGTGGCGATCGGCGACCAGGTGCTGGACCTGCGCGCCGCCCATGCGGCGGGGCTGGTGAGCAACGCCGCCGCGGCGGCGGACAGCCTGGCACCGCTGATGGCGGCCGGGCGCGGTGCCTCCGCCGCGCTGCGCGCCGAGGTCTCGGCCCTGCTGCGCGCCGATGCGCCGGCACGCCCGGATCTGCTGGTGCCGATGGCGCAGGCGCGCATGCATCTGCCCTGCAGCGTCCGCAATTTCTCCGACTTCATGGCAAGCTACGACCACTGCGCGCGGCTCGGCGCGCGGCGAGACCCGAACAACCCGCTGCCCCCCGCCTTCCGCCACCTGCCGGTGGCGTATCATTCCCGTGCCTCGTCGGTGCGCGTCTCGGGCGAGGACGTGGTCCGCCCGCATGGCCAGTGGCAGCGCCAGGACGGCACCGTGCATTTCGGCCCCACCGAGGCGATGGACTACGAACTGGAAATGGCCGTCTGGATCGCCGGAGACAATGCGCTCGGCGAACCCGTGACCATGGCGGCCGCGCCGGATCGCATCTTCGGCTACGGTCTGCTGAACGACTGGTCGGTACGCGACGTGCAGCGCTGGGAGATGCCGCCGCTCGGGCCGTTCCTCGGCAAATCGGTCTCGACCTCCGTCTCGCCCTGGATCGTCACGGCGGAGGCGCTGGCCCCCTTCGAGACCGCCGCGCCCCCGCAGGACCCGCCCGCCCTGCCCTATCTCGACAGCCCCTGGAACCGCAGCAGCGGCGCGCTGTCGGTGCGCATGACCGCCGCCATCGTGACGCCCCGCATGCGCGCGGAGGGCGCGGCCCCCTTCATCCTGACCGACACGCAGTTCGGCGCCATGTACTGGACCGCCGCGACGATGGTGGCGCACCACGCGACGAACGGCTGCAACCTGCTGGCCGGCGACCTGCTCGGCAGCGGCACCGTCTCCGGCCACGAGGACACCGCACGCGCGTGCCTCGCCGAGATCGGCCTGACCGGCCCCGTGGCGCTGCCCAACGGCGAGACGCGCCGCTGGATCCAGGATGGCGACGAGATCATCTTCCGCGCCCGCGCCGAAGCCCCCGGCGCCGTGCCGATCGGGTTCGGCGAATGCCGCGGCACCCTACTGCCCGCCATCGCCTGGCCGGCCTGACTCAACGAACCAAGGGAACGCCCCATGCCCCGCCGCATCGTCGACATCTCGGTGGCACTCAAGGCCGGCATCGCCTCCGACCCGCCGCGCATGCTCCCGGCGATCGACTACATCGACCACCACATGAGCGCGCCGGCGATGGCCGAGGAATTCAACATCCCCATCGATGCGCTGCCCGAAGGCCAGTACGCCGCGGTCGAGCGCGTGCGCATCAGCACCCACAACGGCACGCACCTCGATGCGCCCTACCACTTCTTCTCGCGCATGAACGAACGCCTGGTGCCCGGCGGCGAACCATCGTGGCGGATCGACGAGGTGCCACTCGACTGGTGCTTCCAGCCCGGCGTGAAGCTGGATTTCCGGCACCTGCCCGATGGCTACGTGGCGACGCCCGAGGACGTGCAGAAGGAACTCGCACGCATCGGGCACACGCTGAAGCCGCTCGAGATCGTGGTGGTGAACACCCGCGCGGCCAGCCGCTATGGTCAGGACGACTACATCCACAGCGGCTGCGGCGTCGGCAAGGCGGCCACACTTTGGCTTCTCGAACAGGGCGTGCGCGTGACCGGCACGGATGGCTGGTCCTGGGATGCGCCCTTCTCGCTGACCAAGAAGAAGGTGGCCGAAACGGGTGATGCGGGCCTGATCTGGGAAGGCCATCGCGCGGGGCGCGAGATCGGCTACTGCCACATGGAAAAGCTGACGAACCTCGACACGCTGCCTGGCGACGGATTCATGATCGCCTGCTTCCCCGTAAAGGTGCACCGCGGTTCCGCCGGCTGGACGCGCGCGGTCGCGATCTTCGAGGAGTGAGATCCATGCGTCGCATCATCGCCAGCCTGGCCCTCGCCGCCGCCGCCCTGTTGCCAGGCGCCGCGCGAGCGCAATTCCCCGAGCGGCCGGTCACCGTGATCATGCCCTATTCGCCAGGTGCGGCGGATGCGCTGATCCGCGCGATCGGCGAGCATTTCCAGCGCAGCCTCGGCCAGCCGCTGGTGCTGATGACGCGCGACGGCGCCTCGGGCGTGGTCGGCATGCGCGTCGTCGCCAGCGCCGCGGCGGATGGCTACACCATCGGCCACACGCCCATCACCGCCATCGCGGTGCAGCCGCATTTGCTTCGCAACGCCGGCATCGGTCCTGACAGTTTCGAGGGCGTGTGCGGCACCAACGAGAACGTCATCACCATCGCGGTGCGCGCCGACAGCCCAATCCGCGACCTGCCGGGCCTGGTGGCCGAGGCGCGCCGCCGCTCCCTGACCTTCGGCAGCCCGGGCCCGAACTCGCTGCCGCAGCTCGCCGTGGTGCGCGTGCAGCGGGCAACCGGTATCGAGCTGAACCACGTGCCCTACCGGGGCGAGGCACCGCATATCAACGACACGCTGGCCGGGCGGCTCGACTTCTCCGCCGCGATCGTGAGCTCGGCGGCGGAGCTGGTACAGGCCGGCCGCATGCGGCTGGTGGCGGTGTTCTCCGCGAACCGCCATCCGGACTTCCCTGACGTGCCCACGGCGCGCCAGCAGGGCATCGATGCCGAGCTGTTCTCCCAGGTCGGCATCTATGCGCCGAAGGGCACGCCGGCACCGGTGCTCGACCGTCTCGAACAGGCCTGCCAGGCGGCGCTGCAGCAGCCGGCCGTGCTGCGCGTGCTGGCCAATAGCCGGTCGCCGGTCAGCTTCGTGCCGCGCGCTGCGCTGACGCGCCTGATCCACGACGAATACGCCAATTACGGCCGCCTGCTGCGCGAGCTCGGCGTGCAGCCGGAATAGCTATTCGACCGTCACACTCTTGGCCAGATTGCGCGGCTGGTCCACGTCGGTGCCCTTCAGCACCGCCACGTGATAGGCCAGCAGCTGCACCGGGATGGCGTGCAGGATGGGTGCCGCGAAGGTGCCTGCATGGGGCAGCGTCACGACGCGTTCGGCGAAGCGGGACAGCGGCCCCGCCCCGGCCTCATCCGTGAAGGCCATGACGCGCCCGCCGCGCGCGGCGGCTTCCTGCAGATTCGACGCGGTCTTCTCGAACAGCGGGCCCGAAGGACACAGCGCGATCACAGGCACGTCCTTGTCGATCAGCGCGATCGGGCCGTGCTTCATCTCGCCGGCGGCGTAGCCCTCGGCGTGGATGTAGCTGATCTCCTTGAGCTTCAGCGCGCCTTCGAGGGCGATCGGGAACAGTGGCCCGCGGCCGAGGAACAGCACGTCGCGCGCCTTGGCGACCTCGGCGGCCATGGCACGGATCTCGGAGTCGCGTTCCAGCACCGCGGCGGCCTTGGCCGGGACTTCCAGCAGTTCGGCGGTCAGTTCGGCTTCGGCGGCAGCGGACAGCGTGCCCCGCGCGCGCCCCAGCCCGATCGCCAGGCACGCCAGGACCGCCAACTGCGCCGTGATCGCCTTGGTGGAGGCGACCGAGATCTCCGGCCCCGCCACCGTCAGCACGGTCGCGTCGCTTTCGCGCGCCATGCTGCTCTCGGGCACGTTCACGATGGACAGGATCTTCTGGCCGCGTTCGCGCAACATCTTCATCGCGGCCAGGTTGTCGGCGGTCTCGCCGCTCTGGCTGATCAGGATGGCCGCGCCGCCCTCGGGCAGGGGCGGGTCGCGGTAGCGCAATTCGCTCGCCACATCCGCATCGACCGGGATGCGCGCCACTTGCTCGATCCAGTAGCGTCCGACCATGCCGGCCAGGAAGGCGCTGCCGCAGGCGCTGATGGTCAGCCGCGGGACGCGCGCCGCGTCGAAGGGCAGCGCTGGCAGCGTGACGGACCGCGTCGAAGGTTCCAGGTACTGCTGCAGCGTATCGCCGAGCACTACCGGGTGCTCGTGCAGTTCCTTCTCCATGAAGTGACGGTAATTGCCCTTGCCGACCGCGGCACCCGAGACCGCGGTCAGTTTCACCTGCCGCTCCACCACGGCGCCGCCGGCATCGTGGAAGACCGCGCCGGTGTCGCTCACGACGGCCCAGTCGCCTTCCTCGAGATAGGCGATGCGGCGCGTCAGCGGGGCCAGCGCCAGCGCGTCGGAGCCCACGAACATCTCGCCCTCGCCGAAGCCGACTGCGAGCGGCGCGCCCTGGCGCGCGCAGATCAGCTTGCGCGGATGGCCGGCGAAGACCATGGCCAGCGCGAAGGCGCCATGCACGCGGCCAAGCGCCGCCGCCGCCGCCTGCTCGGGATCGGCGCCTTGCTGGAGGTGCCAGTCGACCAAGCGGGCGAAGGTCTCGGTGTCGGTCTCGGTCTCGAAGACCTGGCCCTTGGCTTCCAGCTCGTCGCGCAGCTCCGCATGGTTCTCGATGATGCCGTTGTGCACCACGCTCACGCGCGACGTGCCGTGCGGATGCGCGTTGCGTTCCACGGGCGCACCATGCGTGGCCCAGCGGGTATGGCCGATGCCGGTCGTGCCGGTCAGCGGGTTCGCCTCCAGTACGGCGGCGAGGTTCGTCAGCTTGCCTTCGGCGCGGCGGCGATCGATGTGGCCGTTCACAAGTGTCGAGATGCCAGCGCTGTCATAGCCGCGGTATTCCAGGCGCCGCAGCGCTTCCAGGATACGCGGTGCCGCTGCCTCGCGCCCGACCACGCCGACGATGCCGCACATTACGCTTGCTCCTCCGGAACTGCGGGCCGATCCGGACTTTCGCGCCCGGCCCCGTGGTCCCCGCGAAGCGATGCTTCGCGGGGTGGGTCTGCGCTACGGTCATCGGGCCGCGACTTCTCCTTGCCCTTGAATCCACGCCCCGCGTAGACGGCCTGCCGCCCGCGCGCGATCGCCAGCGCATCGTCCGGGACATTCGCGGTGATGACGCTGCCGGCGCCGATCAGCGCGCGCACGCCGATCTTCACAGGGGCCACCAAGGCGGTGTCGGAGCCGATGAAGGCGCCCTCGCCGATCTCGGTGCGATGCTTGTTCACGCCGTCGTAGTTGCAGGTGATGGTGCCGGCGCCGATGTTCGCACCTGCGCCGATCGTCGCATCGCCGAGGTAGGCCAGATGGTTGGCCTTCGCCCCCTCGCCCAGCGTGGTCGCCTTCAGCTCGACGAAATTGCCGACATGCGCCCGCGCTTCCACCACCGTGCCCGGGCGCAGCCTCGCATAGGGGCCGATGATCGCGTCACGCTTCACGACGCAGCCTTCCAGGTGGCTGAAGGCGCGGATCACCGCACCCTCCTCGATGCTCACACCGGGGCCGAAGACGATGTGCGGTTCCAGCGTGACGTCGGGCGCGAAGCGCGTGTCATGCGCAAGGTGCACCGTCTCCGGCGCCAGCATCGTCACGCCGGCGTCCATCGCCGCGGTGCGCAGCGCGGCCTGGAGTTCCGTCTCGGCCGCCGCCAATTCCGCGCGGCTGTTGATGCCGCGCAGTTCCGCCTCGGGCGCTTCCACCGCGCGCACGCGCCGGCCCTGCGCGCGCGCCAGCGCGACCACGTCCGTCAGATAGTATTCGCCCTTGGCGTTGTCGTTGCGCACCGCTGCCAGCCAGCGCGCCATGTCGGCCGAGGCCGCGCAGACTACGCCGGCATTGCACAGGCCGATGGCGCGCTCGGCATCATCGGCATCGGCCCATTCGACGATGCGTTCCACCATGCCGTCCGCGGCGGTCACCACGCGCCCGTAACGCCCCGGATCGGCCGGGCGCATCGCCAGCAGCACCAGGTCGGCCTCGGCCCGCGCCGCGAGCAGGCGGCCGAGCGTCGCCTCGCTCACCAGCGGGTTGTCGCCATAGAGCACGGCGACGTCGCCATCATGCCCGCCCAGTTGCGGCATGGCCTGCAGGGCCGCATGCGCAGTGCCCAGTCGTTCGCGCTGCACCGCCACGCCATGCGGCGCGACGGCAGCTTCCAGTTCCGCCATGTCGGGCCCGACCACCACGACCACGCGCCCGAATCGCGCCTCCACCGCCGCCAGCAGGTGGCGGATCATCGGCCGCCCACCCAGCGGGTGAAGGACCTTCGGCCTTGTCGATCGCATCCGGGTGCCGAGGCCGGCGGCGAGGATGATGGCGGCGGCAGACATACGCCTGCCGTAACGCGCCGGCCCGCGCCGCGTCCAGCGTGGCGGTGCTCAACATGGTTTGCCGGATGTGTCCGGCCGTGTTCCCAGGGCGTCGAATCAGGGCTACGCCCGCGCCATGACCCGGATCGCAGTCTTCGACCTCGATGGCACGCTGGTGGACAGCGCGGCCGACATCCATGCCGCGCTCGACCGGCTGATGGTCAGCCGCGGTCTGCCCGGCTTCGCCCGGCCCGAGGTGGTCGGCATGATCGGCGATGGCGTGCGTATGCTGGTCACGCGCGCCCTGGCCGCCCGCGAACTGCCGTTCGACGAGCGCGCGCTGGCGTCCTTCATGGCGGACTACGAGGCTGAGGCCGCCGTGCTGACCCGCCCCTTCGCGGGCATCCCCGCCGTGCTCGATTCGCTGGCTGCCGATGGCTGGCGCATGGCGGTTTGCACCAACAAGCCCGAGGCCGCGGCGCGCCGGCTGCTCGACGCGCTGGGCCTGTCGCCGCGCTTCGCAGCGCTGGGCGGGGGCGATTCCTTCCCTGTGCGCAAGCCCGACCCGGGCCATCTGCGCGCCACTCTCGCCGCCGCGGGTGCCGCACCCGAGCAGGCGGTGATGATCGGCGACCACCACAACGACGTGCGCGCCGCCGCCGGCTGCGGCGTGCCCTGCATCTTCGCCGGCTGGGGCTACGGCCCGGTGCACATGGCGGAGGGCGCGCCGGTGGCCGCGGCGCCGTGCGACCTGCCGGCCCTTATGGCCGCGCTGGCGCGCTGACGCGGTCGGGCAGCGGCGCCGGCACCACCGCCCCCGCCCGCACCAGGTCGAGCCGGAGGGCGCCGACGAAGGTCGAGGGGAACTCGACCCTCAGCGGCAGCGGCGGCAGGCCGGGGCCCAGCACCGCGAGCCAGGCCTCGGCCTGGCGCGGGCGGCCCGCCGTCGCGGGGTCGTCACCGCGGCGGAAGCCCGCCACCAGGCGGCTTTCGAGCCCGCATCGCAGCGCCTCGCCGGAAATCCCGCGCACCGGGGAGGCACCGACGCCAATGGTGCGGGACGTCCATTCCAGCCGCCGGCGCCCATCGAAGATCGCCCCCTGGATGTCGCAGCGCCCGGTCGCCGCCACGTCGCGCGACAGGCGCAGCAGGGCGGACAGGCCATCGATGGTGCCGGCGGCCTCCTCGGCGCTGACCGGGATCCGGTCTGGTCCCTCGGGCGGTTCCAGCACCGCAAGGCGCGGCGTGCCTGAGAGGTATTCCATCACGGTGCGCCGCGGCGTGCCGCGCCATTCGCCCTCCGTGCGGTAGCGCGCGGGCATGACGTCCCGCCCGCGCAGGCCGCCCTCGGCCTCGGCGATCTGTTCGCGCGGCAGGAACAGCCGGCCGACCCCGCGCGACCGCGACACGGTCGCGAGACGATAGCGGTCGCCGGCCTGGTCGATGGTGATGCGGATGTCCATGACCGTGACGCCCATCTGGCTGACGGCGTAGTCGGCTTCGACCGGGTTCGCGTGGGCGTATCCGACGGACAGGCCGGCCAGCAGGGCGAGGACGGGCGCGCGGGTCATGGACAGAAAATGGCGCGCGGTGCGCCCGAGGCAAGGGCGGTGCGCTTGACACCCGCCCCCGGCCGAACGTATTTCGCCCTCCCCGACGGCGGGCGCGTAGCTCAGCGGTAGAGCATTCGCTTCACACGCGAAGGGTCACAGGTTCAATCCCTGTCGCGCCCACCATTTTTGGATCCCTCAGACGCCAAGCGGCCAGCATCCGCGAGCCTTGGCTTCGCGCCGTGCGCTGTTGCGTTGGCGGCAGCGGGCGGGCTGGGCGCGGTCGCGCGCTGCGCTCCCGGCCCGAGCCAGGGCCTCGACCCGCTTGGCCTTGGACACTGCGGTCCTGCGGCCATCAAAAGCGTGTCCCACACGCCAACGGCCCGGGACCGAAGCCCCGGGCCGCGTGGTCACGTCACGGCAACCTGCCGCGCCGGATCAGCGCGAGGGCTGCGCCGGCTGGGCAGGCGCGCCGGGCTGTCCAGGCTGGGCCTGCGCCGGGCGGTCACCCCGGCCACCGCGGCGCAGTTCGTCACGCGCCAGGGCGCCGTCTGCGTTGCGGTCCGCCGCGCGGAAGGCGGCCTCGGCGATCGGCCGCAGTTCCTCGAAGGTGATGCGGCCATCGCCGTTCACATCGATGAAGCGGAACATCGCAGCGCCACGCTCCTGCATGCGCTCACGCATACGCTCAGGCGGGCCGCGGCGGCCTTCGGGGCGCTGCGCCTCGTAGTAGGCGCGCAGTTCCTCGATGGTCACGCCGCCGTCGCGGTTGGCGTCCATCTCGGTGAAACGCGCCTGGAGCCAGATCACGCCTTCCTCGCGTGTCACGCGGCCATCGTTGTTGGTGTCGGCGCGGGCGAAGGCCTCGCCCACGGCGAAGCCGCCGCCGCCGCGGCGGCCGTGGTGGTGGTAGCCCGGGCCGCCCTCGCGCCCCGGACCGCCCGCCGCGGGGCCACCGGGGCCGGCGCCGGGCGCGGGCTGGGCCATCGCCAGGCTCGCGGTGCCGGCCATGAGGGCCGCGGCCAGAGCCGCGATCGTGGTCTTGCGCATCATCTGCGTCCTTTCTCACCAGCGGCAGGGCGCCGCTGGGGGAAACATGCGCGGCTTCTGTAACAGCGGCATTGCCCCCCTCATCGCAGGGGGTGAGGAAGAGTAACGCCGGTCAGGGCGTGCCGGCTTCGCCCAGGTCCCACCACATGCCGGCGAAGGCCAGGATGCCTTCGCGCGCGGGTGCGATCAGCAGGTGTTCGTCTGGCCCGTGTTGCTTGCAGCCATTGTAGGAATGCGGAACCCAGACCAGCGGCACGCCGAGGTGGTCCACGAACACGTCCCCCGGCAGCCCGCCCGAGGCATTCGGGATGATCTGCACCTTCTTGCCCAGCGACTTCGCCATGGAGGCCTGCGCCCAGCGCACCCAGGGGTGGTCCGGATCGGTGCGCGAGGCCGACATCCGCATGAAGGAGGTCTGCATCTCGACCTCGGGGAAGCCGTGCGCGTCCAGGTGGTCGCGTATGGCCTTGCCGAAGGTGGCGGGGTCGGAATCGACCGTGTAGCGAATCTGGCAATGCGCGCGCGCATCGGGCGCCACGGCATTCACGGGGTTCTCGGGCCGCCCCGAGATCATCGACAGCACGATCAGGCTGTTCCAGCCGTAGATCTTCTCGGCGCTCGTCAGGCCGGGTTCGCCCCAGCCCTCGTCGATGGTGGCCGCATCGCCGCCGCCGCCGACCGGGCAGCCGGCCAGCACCGAACGAACGGAATTCGGCATGGTCGGCGGCAGGATGCCGCGCACCAGCACGCGCCCGTTGCGGTCCATCATGGAGGTCAGCGCATGCGCCAGGATGATCGCCGGGTCGCGCGTGAGCCCGCCCCAATGGCCCGAATGCACCCCGCCCGGGCGCAGCTTGATCACCAGGTCGAAGTGGAAGGTGCCGCGCGTGCCGGTGGCGATGGTCGGCACCTCGGGCTCCACGCGCGGGCCGTCGGAGGCGATCAGCACATCGGCCTTCAGCTCATCGGCATGGGCGGCGACGAAATCGCGTAGGCCTTTCGAACCGCGCTCCTCCGCCATCTCCAGCACGACCTTGACGTTGAAGCCAAGCTTGCCGCCGCGTTCGGCCAGCACGGCCTCAAGCGCCGCGATGTTCAGCGCGTGCTGGCCCTTGTTGTCGGCGGTGCCGCGGCCGTACCAGAGGCCGTCCTCCTCGGTCAGCACCCAGGGCGTGAGGCCGGCGCGCCACTGGTCTTCCAGCCCGCGCACCGTGTCGCCGTGGCCATATAGCAGCACGGTCGGGCGCGCGGCGTCCTCGACACGCGTCGCGGTCAGGATCGGCCCGAAGCCTTCCAGCGGGTTGGGGCGCACCTGCACATCGAAGCCGAGGCGTTCCAGCCAGGGCCGGATGGCGCCGTTCAGGTAGCGGTCCAGGTCGGCCTCGCGCCCTTCCTCCTGCGCGGTGGACGGGATGGCGACCAGGTCGGTCAGCAGAGCCTTGAATCCGCCGGTGTCGAAGAAGGTGGCGGCACGGGTCAGGGCGCCTTCGCGGCTGGGCATGGCGTAGGCTCCGTCAGACGATCTGGTTCACCAGCGCGGCCTCGCCACGCTGCAGACGCGCGATGTTCTCCATCATGAAGTCCAGCACGTTGTCCTCGTACATATGCGTCTCGCCGCCGGTATGCGGCGTGATCAGCACGTTCGGCATCGCCCAGAGCGGGCTGTCCTGCGGCAGAGGTTCGTCCGCCGTCACGTCCAGCGCGGCACCCTTGATGCGCCCGGCCTGCAGCGTGGCGACCAGCGCCGCCTCGTCCACCACGCGCCCGCGCGCGACATTCACCAGGTGCGCGTCCGGCTTCATCGCCGCCAGTGCGGCCGCGCCCATCAGCCCGCGGGTGTCATCCGTCAGCGGGCAGGCCAGCACCACGAAATCCGCGCGCGGCACCAGCGAGACGAAGTCGCGGAAGGAATGCACCTCGTCCGCGCCCTCCGCGCCGCCCGCCACGTTCTGCCGCACGCCAATGACGTTCATGCCGAGCGCCTTGCACAGCCGCGCGATGCGCCCGCCGATGCGGCCCAGGCCCACCAGCAGCACGGTCTTCCCGCCCGCCTCGTCCTCGCGCTTGGCGAAGTCGCCCTGCATGCCGCGCCAGATGCGCTTCGCCTGGTTGTCGCGCGCTTCCGGGATACGCCGCAGGATCGAGAGCATCAGCGCGATGGCGTGCTCGCTCACCGCATTGGCGTTGATGCCCTGCCCGCTGGCCAGGCGGATCCCCGCACCGCGCAGCACGTCGCGGTCATACTGGTCGGTGCCCGCGCTGGCCGACTGCACGAAGCGCAGCTTCGTCGCGATGGCCGGCAGGTCGTTGCGCCACATGCCCGAGCACACCAGCACATCCGCCTGGCCCACCTGCGCGTCGAGCTCCTCGCGCGACCGCACCTCGATGGCGCGGATGCCGGTGTTGCGCAGCGCGAAGCGGTCCCCGAAGCGGTAGGCCACATGGGCAAAGCAGATGGTCAGTTGGTCGCGCGGCGGCAGCATCGGCGGCTCTCTCCCGGGGGTCGTGTCCGGGCGCGACCGTGACCCCGGGCGGGGTACGGCGCAAGGGGCCTGGGGCGGGGCGTCAGCGCGTGCGGCTGGGGGCCGCGGTGGTCGATCCGCCGCCGCCGCTGCTGCCGCCCGATCCGCCGCCGAGCACCACTGCCAATGCCGCTGCCGCAGCCAACCCCGCCGCGGCCGCGACGCTTGGCCCGGTCAGCGTGTCCCCCTGCGGGTTCGTCACCACGAAGCGCTGCTGCGGCCGTGCGGGCGGTGCCAGGGTGCTGCGCGGCGCGGCGTGGCTGCGCGGGCCGATCACCACGCCAGACCCGCCGGGCACGACCACCGTCTGGGGTTGCGCCAGGGCCATCGCGGGAGCGAGCAGCAGCAAGGCCAACGAGGGGAGATATCGCCACATGGTTGATTAACAGTAGATGACCACGCGCCTCTGGTGCAATGGCGCCTTTCACGCCCGCACCGGCGGGAGGGCGTGCCAAAGCCTCTCCGCCGCGCGCCCCGACCACCGCGGCGAGCAGGGCGAGCACCGCCTCGGTCGCGTGCCCCGGTGGTGCCGCCGCGCGACGGAGCGCTGCTGCGTCCGCGGCCGCCGACAGCGGTTGGCGCGGCCGCGTGAGACCCGCCGCGCGCCTTGTCAGCCGGGCCGTGCGGCCTTAATCCCTCGCAGCACGGGAGAGACGACCCATGGACATGCAGATGCCGACCGACGCCCATGCCGAGATCCGGGAGGAGGTGCGCAAGCTCTGCAGTCGCTTCCCCGGCGAGTATTGGCGTGAACTCGATACCCGCCGCGGCTACCCGACCGAATTCGTGCAGGCGCTGACCGAGGCCGGCTGGCTCTCGGCGCTGATCCCCGAGGAATATGGCGGGTCGGGCCTGCCGCTCTCGGCGGCCGCTGCGATCCTCGAGGAAATCCACGCGACCGGCTGCAACGCCGCCGCCTGCCACGCCCAGATGTACATCATGGGCACGATCCTGAAGCACGGCAGCCCCGAGCAGAAGGCGAAGTACCTGCCCAAGATCGCCACCGGCGAGTTGCGCCTGCAGGCCTTCGGCGTGACGGAGCCGACGTCGGGGACCGACACCACGTCGCTGCGGACCTTCGCGAAGAAGGAGGGCGACAAGTACATCGTCAACGGCCAGAAGATCTGGACCTCGCGCGCCGAGCATTCCGACCTGATGCTGCTGCTGGCCCGCACCACGCCGAAGGACCAGGTCGCCAAGCGCACCGAGGGCCTGTCCACCTTCATCGTCGACATGAAGGCCGCACTCGGCAACGGGCTGACCATCCGCCCCATCCGCACGATGATGAACCACAACTCGTGCGAAGTGTTTTTCGACAACATGGAAGTGCCGGCCGAGAACCTGGTCGGCGTCGAGGGCAAGGGCTTCCGCTACATCCTGGACGGCATGAACGCCGAGCGCCTGCTGATCGCGAGCGAGAGCATCGGCGACGCCAAGTGGTTCATCAACAAGTCGGTCGAGTATTCCAAGCAGCGCGTGCTGTTCGGCCGCCCGATCGGCCAGAACCAGGGCGTGCAGTTCCCGATCGCCAAGGCCTATGCCCAGATGCGCGCCGCCGAGGCGCTGATCCAGAAGGGCCTGCAGAAGTTCGAAGCCCACCTGCCCTGCGGCGAGGAAGCCAACATGGGCAAGATGCTCGGCGCCGATGCAGCCTGGGCGGCGGCGGAAGCCTGCGTGCAGACCCACGGCGGCTTCGGCTTCGCCGAGGAATACGACGTGGAGCGCAAGTTCCGCGAGGCGCGGCTGTACCAGGTCGCGCCTATCAGCACGAACCTGGTGCTGTCGTATATCGGCGAGCATGTGCTGGGGATGCCGCGGAGCTACTGACGTGACGGGCCTGCCCGTCGCCATCGCCTACGACTTCGATGGCACGCTGGCGCCGGGCAACATGCAGGAACACGTCTTCCTGCCGCAGCTCGGCATCGAACCCGCGCAGTTCTGGGCGGAGGCGAATGCCCTGGCGGTCGACCAGCAGGGCGACCGCATCCTCACCTACATGCATCGCATGCTGGAATGGGCGCGCTTCAAGCACCTGCCGGTGCGCCGCGCCGACTGGATCGCGCAGGGCGCGGGCATCAGCCTGTTCCCCGGCGTGGACGAATGGTTCGACCGGATGAACCTCGCTGCGGCCCGGCGCGGCATTGCGCTCGAGCACTACGTCATCTCCTCCGGCCTGCGCGAATTGATCGAGGGCACGTCGATCCGCCGGCAGTTCCGCGCCGTCTTCGCCTCGGGCTTCCTGTATGACGGGTCGGATGTCGCCATCGCGCCGGCCATCGCGGTGAACTACACCACCAAGACGCAGTACCTTTTCCGCATCAACAAGGATGCGCTGGACGTTGCCGACGATGCGGCGGTGAACGCCTTCGTGCCGCAGGACCGGCGCCGTATCCCCTTCCCCAACATGATCTTCATCGGCGACGGCGACACCGACATTCCCTGCTTCCGCACGGTGAAGGAAATGGGCGGGCACTCCGTCGCGGTGTTTCCCGAAGGCGATGCCGGCCGCGCCGCGCGCACACGGGCGCTGATCGCAGAAGGGCGCGTGCATTGCGCGGTGCCCGCCGACTACCGCGAGGGGGCCGCGCTCGAAGCCCGCATCCTCGCCATCCTTGACCTGCTGGCGGCGCGCGCACGCGTCACCGCACCGATGCCGGAGTGAGAAGCATGAGCGGTTCGCGCCCCCTCGAGGGCCTTCTCGTTGTCGCCATGGACCAGGCCGTGGCCGCGCCCTACTGCGCCTCGCGCCTGGCGGATGCCGGCGCGCGCGTCATCAAGATCGAACGGCCCGAGGGCGATTTCGCGCGCGGCTACGACAGCGTGGCGAACGGGCTGTCGTCGTATTTCGTCTGGCTGAACCGCGGCAAGGAGAGCGTCTGCCTCGACATCAAGGCGCCGGAGGACAAGGCGCTGCTCGAACGTCTGATCAGCAAGGCCGATGTTTTCATCCAGAACCTCGCCCCCGGTGCAATGAAGCGCGCGGGCTTCGGCTCGGCGGAGCTCCGCGCGAAGCATCCGCGGCTGATCACCGTGGACATCTCCGGCTATGGCGAGGAAGGCGACTACGCCACCATGAAGGCCTATGACCTGCTGGTGCAGGCGGAATCCGGCCTCGCCTACGTCACCGGCCGTGCGGAAGGCCCGGGCCGCGTCGGCGTCTCCGCCTGCGACATCGCCTGCGGCATGCATGCCTATGCCGCCGTGCTGGAAGCCCTGCTGAGCCGCGGCATCACCGGCCAGGGCAAGGGCATCGCCGTCAGCCTGTTCGACGGCATGGCGGACTGGATGTCCGTGCCGCTGCTGCAATACGAGGGCACCGGCAAGAACCCGCCGCGCATCGGCCTGGCGCACCCCTCCATCTGTCCCTACGGCGCCTTCACCACGAAGGACGGGCACGAGGTGCTGATTGCCATCCAGAACGAGCGCGAATGGGCCACCTTCTGCGCGCATTTCCTGGACGAGCCCGACCTGCCCAGGACCCCGGGCTTCACGGTGAACAACGACCGAGTCGCGCATCGCCCGATGGTGGATGCGCATATCGGCAAGATGTTCGCCGGCCTGACGCGCGACGAATGCGCTGCCAAGCTGCGCCGCGCGAACACCGCCTATGGCTTCGTGAACGATTGCGGCGGGCTGCAGAACCACCCGGCGCTGAAGCGCGCCCCGGTCCAGACCGAGAAGGGGCCGGTGCCGATCGCGCTGCCGCCCGCGCGCCTGTCCGATGGCGTGCGGCCGTTCGGTCCGGTGCCAGCGCTCGGACAGCACACCGATGCGGTGCGGGCGGAATTCGCGGCCTGATCAGCCCGACCGTCGGAAGAAGGCGAAGGGCCCGCGCGGCGGCGGGATGTTCACCGCGGGCTGCGCCACCGGTGCGGTCACGGCCGGCCGGCCGACCATCATGATCGGCGCCGATCGGTAGGCATCGAGGCCCCGGCCCTGCCCCGCCCCGGCACCGCCCGCCGGCAGCGGGATGATCCGCGCGCGATCGCCGCCCTGGGCGAGGCCCGTGGCACCGCGCGCAGCGCCCAGCGCCGCCAGCGCCATCGCCTCCGCCGCGCCATCACCGCTCGGCCGGTTCTGTTCCTGCGCCCAGGCGGCGAGCACCCGTGCCCGATAGGGCTCGGCCCGTTCGGGCGTCTGGGAGTGATAGTGGCCGGCGGCGCGCGCCCAGTCGTTCCGAGTCGATTGCAGTTCGGTCAGGAAGCGCGCCGCATAGCGGGCATTCGTCAACGGGTCGAAGGCCTGTTCCAGGGTCGGAAAGGCGTTCGGGTGGTGGTGCAGGTTCACCTGCATGCAGCCGACATCGATGATGCGGACACCACGGGACTGGAGTTGCCGCACCTCGGCAATCGCTGCCTCCCGGGTCGGGAAATACATGCCGCGGCCCTCGGCGTTGATGGTCCAGGGCCAGGGGGCGAAGCGCCCGGTGACGGGGTCTCGGCGGCCCGACTCCACGCGGCCGATCGCCTGCAGCAGGCCGGCGGGGATGGCTGCCTCGCGCTCGGCGGCGCTGATGGCGCCGCGGCAGGCCAGGCCGGGATCGGCAGCTGGCTGCGCCCGAGCCGCCGCCGGGACCGCCAGCGCCAGCATCGTGGCGGCAAGCAGCGCCAGCGTCCGGCGCGATCGATGCGTCGCCGTGACTCGGGAAAATGCGTGTTCAGCAGGCAAGGACGGGGCGGAATCACGCGCATGGCGCGTCGTTGGGCATCGCTGGGCGTCGGCAGGCATGGATAGCCATGCGCAACAGCCGTGCCACGCAACAAATATGCGCTGGCATGGGGTTTCGCGCCTTTATGCTGCGCTGCAAAAAAGCCCTTGCGGCTCCTCCGGCAGGCTCCTATTTTCCTTGAGGCAGCGGTGAGGCCTTGCCTCCCACTGCTTTTCTTGGACGTTTCCTCCCTAAACTTGGCGGTGCCTTCGGGCACCGCCTTCTTTTTTGGGGGCGTCCGGGAGCAAGGCCTTCTCTGGCCATGCTGCACCGCATCATGGGCGCAGGAAGGTCCAGTCCGTCCGCCCGAGCACGTCGATCAGGGTGGTCAGGTCCCGCGCCAGCGGCGCGAGGCCGGGCGCGCGCTCGATCCGCGTCTCGTCCATGTACAGCGCGCGCGCGATCTCGATCTGCAGCGCATGGGTGCCGTCCCGCGGGCGCCCGTAGTGGCGCGTGACATAGCCCCCGGCATAGGGGTCGTTACGCCGGACGCGATAGCCCTGCCCGGTCAACACCTCCTCCACGATCCGCGTCGCGCGGGGGGCGCAGGCGGTCCCGTGCGCATCGCCCAGCACCATGTCCGGCGGATGCGCGGCCTGCGCCGGGTGGGCCGGCATGGAATGGCAATCGACCAGCAGGCACACGCCGAAGCGGGCCCGGGTCTCGGCGATCAGTTCGGCCAGGGCGGCGTGGTAAGGCTCCCAGCAGGCGCGGATGCGGGCCTCGGCCTCGGCGAAGGACAGCCGGCGGCGATACACGGTCTCCCCGGTCGCGACGATGCGCGCGATGGTCCCCAGGCCCGCCCCCACGCGGGGGCTCGATGTGTTCACCCAGGGCGGCAGCGGCCCGTCGAACATGGTGGGGTCGAGTTCCCAGGGTTCGCGGTTCACGTCGCACCAGACCCGCGGGAAGGTGGCAGCGATCAGCGGCGCGCCATGCGCCGGGGCGGCGGCGAACAGTTCGTCGACGAAGCTGTCCTCGCTGCGGCGTAGCGCGAGCGGCGCCAGGCGCGCCTGCGCCAGTAGCTGCGCCGGGTAGTCCTGCCCGGAATGCGGAGAGGCAAAGACGACGGGCATCGTCTGCCGCGCGGGCCGGATGATGACGAGCGGGTCCGCCGCGCGCGCTTCGGTCTGGGCAGGAAGGTCCATGCGCCACCGACCAAACCATAGCGACCGCGTCATGTCACGCGGCCAGCGCGCCCGCGCCCCGGTTAGCGAAATAGTCAGCAGCGCCTGCCACCTTCCGCCCGATGTCCGGCAAGACACGAGGCGCGAAGGGCGGCGGCACGATCGTGATCCGTCGCGAGGAAGGCGGCGAGCACGGCCACCATGGAGGCGCGTGGAAGGTCGCCTATGCGGACTTCGTCACCGCCATGATGGCGTTCTTCCTGCTGATGTGGCTGCTGAACGCCACCACCGAGGAACAGCGCCGGGGCCTGGCAGACTACTTCGCGCCCACCAACCTACTGGCGCGGTCGGTGTCCGGTTCCGGGCAGCCCTTCGGCGGCCAGACCCCCAACGACAACGGCAACGTCACCTCGACCACCGGGGCCACCACCATCCAGCCCGGCCAGGTGCCCGTAGTCATGGATATCGAGGAAGACGACACCGACACCCCCGCCCGCCCCATGCCGCGCCGCGAAGGCCCAGAGGCGCGCGAAGATGCCGAGGACCCGCGCCTGGTGGTTCAGACGCCGCCCGGCGCCCATGCCGGCCCCGAACAGCCCCGCGGCGGCCCCTCAGCGACCCCCGCCCCGGAAGCAACACCCGAGGCGCTCGGCGAGGCCGAGTTGCGCCGCGAACTCGCCCGGCGCGAGCGCGAGGCCTTCGAGCAGGCAGCCGAGCAGATCCGTGAGGCGATCGCCGCCGACCCGGCGCTGGCCGATCTCGCGCGCCAGATGCTGGTCGAACAGACGCCCGAGGGGCTGCGCATCCAGCTGGTGGATGCCGAGCGCCAGCCGATGTTCGCGCTCGGCGGCGCTGCGCCGAACGATCGTGCGCGTGCGCTGCTGGCCCGTGTGGCCCAGGCGGCAATGCGCCTGCCCAACCCGATCGCCATTTCCGGCCACACCGACTCCACGCCCTTCCGCGGCGGGGGCGAGCGCAGCAACTGGGACCTTTCGGCCGACCGCGCCAACACCACGCGCCGCCTGCTGATCGAAGGCGGCCTGGCGGAGGGGCGCATCCGGTCGGTGACCGGCAACGCCGACCGCGACCCGCTGCTGCCCGACCAGCCGACGGCCGCGGCCAACCGGCGCGTGTCGATCACCCTGCTGCGCCAGAACCGGGACGAGCCCGTGCGATGACCACCATCCTCGGCATCGTCGTGCTGTTCGTCATGGTGTTCGGCGGCTACATGCTGGCCGGCGGCAAGTTCGACATCATCATCAAGGCCCTGCCCTTCGAACTGATGATGATCGGCGGTGCGGCGGTCGGTGCCTTCCTGTCGTCGAATTCGATGCACGACGTGAAGCACACGCTGGGCGGCTTCGGGAAGATCATCAAGGGCGCGCGCTTCCACAAGCAGGACTACACCGAGATCCTGTCGCTGCTGTACTTCCTGGTGCGCCTTGCCCAGACCAAGGGACCGATGGCGCTGGAACCGCACATCGAAAAGCCCGACGAGAGCGCGGCTTTCCAGAAGTTTCCCAAGATCGCCGCCGACCACCACGCGGTGATGATGATCTGCGACTACCTGCGCATGGTCGGCATGAATGCCGACGACCCGCACCAGATCGAGGACGTGATGGGTCGCGAGCTCAAGAAGGTGAAGGAGGAGGAGATGCACCCCTCCCACGCGCTGCAGGGCATGGCGGATGCGCTGCCCGCGCTCGGCATCGTCGCCGCCGTGCTCGGCGTCATCAAGACCATGGCATCGATCAGCGAGCCGCCGGCGGTGCTGGGCAAGATGATCGGCGGCGCGCTGGTGGGCACGTTCCTCGGCGTGTTCCTCGCCTATGGCATCGTAGGGCCGATGGCCACGCGGCTGAAGGGCGTGGTGGACGAGGAAGCGCGCTACTACGACGTGATCAAGGCGGTGATCGTGGCGCATCTGCACGGCAATGCGCCGCAGGTCGCCGTCGAGACCGGGCGCAAGCTGGTGCCCAGCGCCTATATGCCGACCTTCCAGGAGCTCGAGCAGTCGCTGCAGGAACTCCAGATCGCCTGACGGCGCAAGTCAGTCGCCCCCGCCGGCGCGGTTGCGCCGTCGCGACGCGGGGTCGTGCAGTTCGCGCGCGCACGACCGGCCGCGTTTGCCAAGGCGACGATGATCATGACGAAACATCAAGCCCGTCAGCGCGACACCGTCCGGCAGATCGATAGAGGCGTCGTTTCTGCGCTCAGCGCAGCGTCACCTCGGCGGTCTTGTCCGCGTAGTCCTCCTTGGGATCGATGCCGAGCAGCATCTTGATGCCGGCGACGAAGTTGCGCTCGTTCAGCCAGATCTCGGCGCTTTCGGTGTCGAGGCGCAGGAGCACCAAGTTCGGATCATCCTTGCCGCCGTCAAACCAGGCGGCGATGAAGCGATTCCACAGCCGGTCAATCACCTCGCGATCCGTGGCGACCGCCACGCTGCCATGAACGGTCGCGAACAGATCGTGGCCCTTGGAGACGAAGGTCGCGATGGCACGGTTCCCACGGTCCAACGCATTCACGATGCCATTGTCCTTCGACGTGAAGAACCAGATCGGCCCGTGCGGGCCCTCGATCTGCGCGGTCATCGGGCGGGCATGACCGTCCTCGACGCCATCGAGGCCGAGCATCATGGTCATGTCCGACCCCAGGCTGTCCCAGAACTTCGCGCGGAGTTCAGCATCGTTCGACATCGGGTGTCTCCTGCATGTCGCAGGGCAACACCCGGCCCGTCGATAAGTTGCGCGCGGACCCTCGACGAACGTGCCAGGATCGCGCCGGCGGCGTAGCGGACGCAGCGGTGATGCGCGTAGCGGTCGCGCAAACCCCGCACGATCCGCCGCTCAGCGCCAGGTTGAGCCATGCCCACCAGGCCACGCCTCCGGGACCCTGGCGCTGCCGCTACGGGATCAGACCGGCGCGGGCTGTCGGAAGGCGCCGAATGGCGCCTTCGCAACCGGTCGCTCAGCCCGCCTGCGAGCGGAGATAGGCGATCACGTCGTTGATCTGCTGTTCGTTGCGCAGCCCGGGGAAGGACATGATGCCCTGCGGTGCGACATCCTTCGGGTTGCGCAGATAGGCGCGCAGATTGTCCGCATTCCAGACATGCCCCTGCTCGCCCAGGGTTCGTAGGTTCGCGGAGTAGCGGAAATTCTCGATGCTGGCGGCGCGACGGCCGAAGACCGTGTGCAGGTTGGGCCCGACGCCGTTGCGGCCATTGTTCTCGACGACGTGGCAGGCGCGGCACTGGTTGAACACACGCTGGCCGGCGGCGGGGTCGCCCGCCGCGTCCTGCGCGGTCGCTGGTCCGGCAAGGGCGAGCATGGCAAGACCCGCAAGCGCGGGGGCGATGGCACGCGGCAGCATCATCTGACGGATCCCTCGGAAACGCGCCCCTGTCGGGCGCTGACGAAGCGCCTTCTACGCGCCCACGCATGACGCAGCGCAAGTCGCGGGATGAAGATCATGTCATCCGCATCGGCGCGACCCGCGTGCGGGGTTACGTCTCCCGGCCGTAGATGCGCCGCGCGGCCTCGGGGCTCACCAGGCCGTCCTCGACATCGCGCTGCACCAGCGCGGGGTCGCGATCCTTCGGGTCGCCCATGCCGCCGCCACCAGGCAGTTTCAGCAGCAGGCGCCGGCCCTTCGGAATGATCTGGAAGCCCTTCGTGCGCAGCACCGTGCCGTTGGCGTCGTTCATGCCGACCCAGCCGGCCGCGCCCTCGCCGCCGCCATCGCGGCCCTTGGGCGGGTTCGCCACGCGGTCGAAGATGGCGTTGACGGCGAATTCGGCATCGCCCTTGGCACCGATCTCCATCACCTGGCCGAATCCGCCGCGGGTGCGGCCGGCGCCGGCGGAGTCCGGACGGAGCTGCTTCTGCCAGAAGATGACAGGGGCGACATTCTCGGTCGCTTCCACCGGCATGGTGCGCACGCCGGAGGGGAAGGCCGTGCCGTCGAGGCCGTCCTTGGACGGGCGCGCACCGGTGCCGCCGGAGTTGAAGGTGATGATCTCGAAATCCTCGGTCTCCGCCGCCTGGCCCGAGACCTGCGAGCCTCCGCGCAACGGCGGGTTCCACAGGGCCGAGGAGCCTTCGGCATTGACACGATCCGGTATCGCCTGGTGCAGGCAGCCCATCATCAGGTCAGGGATGAGCTGGCCCACCACATGCCGCACGCTGACCGGATAGGGCCGCGGCGCGTTCAGGATGCAGCCTTCCGGGATCTCCATCTGGAACGGCATGAGCGAGGCCCAGTTGTTCGGCACTTCCGGGGCCACCACGCACTTGATCCCGAAGCAGGCATAGGCGCGGCAGTACGCGGGCGGGACGTTGATGCCGCGGTTCGACAGGCCGGAGGTGCCGGCGAAGTCCACCACGATGCGGTCGTCATGGATGGTCATGGCGGCCTTCATCGTGACGGGCGCTTCGTAGCCGTCCGACTTGATCGAGCCGTGATAGGTACCGCGCGGCAGTTTCGCGATCTCGGCGAGCGTCGCGCGGGTGCTCGCTTCGAAGATGTAGCCGCCGAGGTCGTCGAGGCTGTCCATGTGGAACTCGTCCATCATTTCCACCAGCCGCTTTGCCCCCGCGTCGTTGCAGGCGCACAGGGAATAGATGTCGCCTTCCAGTTCGACCGGCGTGCGGGAGCCCGCGCGGATGAAGTCGAAGAAGGTCTCGTTCGGCACGTTGCGGTCGAAGCACTTCACGATGGGGATATAGAGGCCTTCCTCGAAGACCGACCGCCCCTCCGGCCCCATGCCCAGGCCGCCGATATCGATGATGTGCGCGGTGTTGGCGAACAGCCCGACGATCTCGCCCCGGCGGAAGGCGGGCGTCACCACCGTCAGGTCATGCAGGTGGCCCGTCGCGAGCCAGGGGTCGTTGGTGATGTAGTGGTCGCCCGGCTTCATCGTGTGCGCCGGGAACTTCTTCAGGAAATGCCCGACCGATTCCGCCATGGAATTCACATGACCCGGCGTGCCGGTGACGGCCTGCGCGAGCATGCGGCCCTCGAGGTCGAACACGCCCGCGGAAAGGTCACCCGCCTCGCGCACCGTGGTGCTGAAGGCGGTGCGGATCATGGTCTGCGCCTGTTCCTCGACCACCGCGATCAGGCGGTTCCACTGGATCTGGCGCTGGATGGTGGCGAGTGCGCCGGTCTGCTTGCTCATCACGCGGCCTCCTGCGTCAGGTCGAGGTAGCCCAGCCCATCCATCCGGCAGGTCCAGCCTGGCCCCACCAGCGTGCTGGTCTCGGCTTCCGCCACGATGGCGGGGCCGGCGATGGTCGCGCCGGGTGTCATGTGGTCGCGGTCATAAACCGGCCATTCGGTCACTTCGCCGCTGGCGGTGTCGCGAACCATGTGGGTGCGGATCGGCTTCGGCGCCGCGCTGTCGGCAACCGGCGCGGCAGGGTTCACCGGCGCTTCGACCGTGCGCACGGTGACGGCGAAGGACAGGATTTCCACATCCGACCCCGGCACAGGCCGGTCGTAGAAGCGCGTGTATTCGCTGTCGTACAGCGCGCGAATCTCGGCCACGTCGGCCGCAGTCAGCGCACGCGAGGGCAGCGGGACGGAAATTTCGTGCCCCTGCCCGACGTAGCGCATGTAGGCGATGCGCGTTTCCTCGACCGGCGCGTCGAAGGCGCCCTCGGCGACCACCTTCGTCGCTTCCGCCGACATCGACGCCAGCAGCCCGTTCACCGCGGCAAGGTCGAAGGTCCCGAAGCGCTGGTACAGCGACTTCACCACCTCATACGCCACGGGCGCGCGCAGGAAGCCGATCGCGGACCCGACGCCGGCGCCGGAGGGCACCAGCATGCGCTTCACGCCGATCTTCTCCGCCACGCGATAGCCATGCACCGGCCCACCACCGCCGAAGGCAATGACGATGCGGCCCTCGTAGCCCTTGCCGGATTCAATGGCGTGCACGCGCGCGGCGTTTGCCATGTTCTCATCGACCATCTCGACCACACCGAGCCCGGCCATGTCGCCCGACAGGCCAAGCTTGCTGCCGACATGTTCGGCCAGCGCCGCGCGCGACAGGTCCGGCTTCAACGGCAGCGACCCACCCGCGAACAGGTTCGGCTCGTAGCGCCCGAGCGACAGGTTCGCATCCGTCACCGCCGGATGCGTGCCGCCACGCCCGTAGCAGGCCGGCCCCGGATCGGCGCCGGCGGATTCCGGCCCCACCTGGATGCGCCCCATGCTGTCCACCTGCGCGATGGAACCGCCGCCGGCGCCAATCTCCACCATCTCGATCACCGGGATGCGCAGCGGCAGACCGGATCCCTTCTTGAAGCGCCCGACGCGCGCGACTTCGAAGGTGCGCGACGCCTGCGGCTGGAAGGAATCGATCAGGCAGATCTTCGCCGTGGTGCCGCCCATGTCGAAGGACAGCACCTTGTCGAAGCCGCGCTGCTTCGCGACGAACGCCGAGAAAATGGCACCCCCCGCCGGGCCGGATTCCACCAGGCGGATCGGGAAGCGCGACGCCGTCTCGATGGTGGTGAGCCCACCGCCCGAAAGCATCAGGAACAGCGGGCAGGAAACCCCCGCCGCGCGCAGCCCGGTCTCGAGCCGGCCCAGATAGGTCGCCATCAACGGCTGCACGTAGGCATTGGCGACGGTGGTGGAGAAGCGCTCCCATTCGCGCATCTCGGGCGAGACATCGGAGGACAGCGAGACCGGCATCCCCGGCCACATCTCCCGCACGATCTCGGCCGCGCGGCGTTCATGCGCAGGGTTCACGAAGGCATGGAGGAAGCCGATCGCCAGGCTCTCGATCCCCTCGCCCTTCAGGAACTCAATCTGCGCGCGCACCGCGGCTTCATCCAGGGGCACCAGCACCTTGCCGGTATTGTCGAGGCGTTCCGGCACGCTCACGCGCCAGCGACGGCGCACCAGCGGCTGCGGCAATTCGATGTTGAGGTCGTACTGGTCGTAGCGCGCCTCGTTCGCCAGCGCGAGCACGTCGCGGAAGCCATCGGTCGTCAACAGCGCGGTCTTCGCACCCTTGCGTTCGATGATCGCGTTCGTCGCGAGCGTCGTGCCGTGGATGACCAGTGCGAGATCCGCCGGCGCCATCCCGGCCTTGGCCAGCACCTGCGCAACACCCTCCAGCACGCCCTTCTCGGGCGCGGCTGGCGTGGTCAACACCTTGGCGGTCCAGCGCTGGTCGCCGCGCTCGATGGCCAGGTCGGTGAAGGTTCCGCCGATATCGACGGCCAGGCGCGCGGTCACTGCGCGGCCTCCGCCGCCCAGCGCTGCACCACGGCACAAGCCGCCGCGAAGTCTTCCATACGCATGTCTTCCTTCGGATTGTGGCTGCCGTGCTGGTTGCGCACGAACAGCATGCCGGCCGGGATTTTCGCCTCGGCGAAGGCGGCCGCGTCGTGGCCGCCGCCCGACGCCATCTCGCGATGCGGAATGCCCAGCGCCTGCGCGGCGCGCCGCAGCCCGGCGCGTATGTCCGCGTCCATCGGGCTCGCGCGGCTGCCGGTCTCCGGTCCGTTATCGAAGCGCACGCCGCGGCGCGCGGCGATCTCGTCCATGAAACGGTGCAGCGCTTCGAACATCATGTCGCAGGCGTGGGGCGAGACGCTGCGCACATCCAACTGGAAGGTCGCCTCGCCGGCGATCTTGGTGAAACCGGCCTCCGCCGTCGTCGCCATGGTGCAGAAGGTGCACACCAGCACGTGCCCCATGGCATCGAGCCGGCACCATTCCTCGTCCATGCGATACGCCAGTTCCGCCAGCGCCGCAGCCGCATCGCGGCGGTACTTGCGCGGCGTGCCGCCCGAATGATTGGTCTCGCCGACCACACGCGCCGCGCGCAGCCGCCGGCTGCCGGGAATGCCGGTCACGATGCCGACCGGGATGCGTTCCGCGTCCAGCACCGGCCCCTGTTCGATATGCAGTTCCAGATAAGCCGCGACATTGTGCGGGCCGATCGCGTGTTCGCCGCGCGCCACCGCGTCCGGGTCGAAGCCTTCCTCGCGCATGTGGTCGGCCAGCGCGCGGCCGCTGTCCTGCCGAGCGATCGCAAGCCCGTCGGGCTTCATCAGCCCGAGCGCCATGCGCGACCCGGGATAGGAGACCGGGAACCAGGCGCCGGCCTCCTCCGCGCGGATCGCCATGACCGTGACGTCACGCCCCGGCACGAAGCCCGCGCGCTTCATCCCGGCCACTGCCGCCATGCCCGCCAGCACGCCGGCGGCGCCATCGTAGTTGCCACCGTTGCGCACGCTGTCCAGGTGGCTGCCGATGATGATCCGCTTCGCCGCGCGATCCGTCCCCGGCAGCGTCATGTAGAGGTTGCCCGCGACATCGACGCTGCTCTCGAGCCCGATGCGATCCGCGGCCGCGCGCACCAGCGCATGCGCCATGCGTTCGCCGGGGCCATAGGCCTCGCGCGTCACGCCCTCGCCATCCGCGCTGCCGGCGCGCAGCCCGGCAAACAGCTCCGCGGCCAGATCCACATCGGGCGTCAGGTTCGGCAGCATCGTCGCGATCCTCGGCAGCACGGAAGCAGGTGGCGGGGCGCGCCGGCGCCCCGCCGGTCACTCACAGCATCGAGCGCACACGCCCGCCGTCCACCCGCACCATGGTACCCGTGATGTAGGCGCCGGTGGTCCCGGCCAGGAAGGCGCCCATCGGGCCGTATTCGCCGGGCTGGCCGATGCGCCCCGCGGGCACTTCCTTGCCGGCGCGCGCCACTTCCTCCTCGACGCTGACACCCGCCTTCTGCGCGCGCACCGTGGCGGTCTGCGTGATGCGGTCAGTCAGGATCGACCCGGGGGCGAGGATGTTCATCGTGACTCCATCCGCCGCCACTTCCGCCGAAAGCGTCTTGAGCCAGGCCCAGATCGACGCGCGCAGCGTATTCGACAGCGCCAGCGTCGGGATCGGGTGCTGCATGCCCGACGACCCCACCACGATCACGCGCCCGTACTTCTGCGCGCGCATCGCGGGCATCAGCCGCATGGTGATGCGGATCGGCGAGACCACGATGTTCTGGAACCACTTGACCAGGTCCTCCTCCTTCATGTCGGAGGCCGTACAGACCGGCGGTCCGCCGTGGTTCAGCACCAGGATATCCACACCGCCCATCGCCTTCGTCGCGGTGTCGGCCAGCATGTCCATCTGCTCGCCGGAGGACACGTCCGCGACCACGGTGACCACACCCTGCGCACCGAGCGCCTTCAGTTCGCCCGCTGCCTTCTCCATCGCGGCCGCGTCGCGCCCGCTGATGGTCAGCACGGCGCCTTCGGCCGCCAGCGCATCGGCAATCGACCGCCCGAGGCCCTTCGCCCCGCCCATCACCAGTGCGCGCTTGCCCTTCAGACCGAGATCCATTCGCCCATTCCTTCACGCTGCCGTGGAACCGGGCCGGACCCTGCCCCCTCGGTCGCCCCCTGGCAAGACGGGGCCGGGCGCGCTATGCGCCGCGCAACCGAACCGTTCATGCAGGAAGCGTTCCATGGCCAAGCCGGTCGTCCTCGTCACCCGCAAGCTGCCCGATGATGTGGAGGCACGCCTGTCGTCCCTGTTCGACGCGCGGCTGAACAGCGCCGACACGCCATGGTTCCGCGACGGCGCCGAGATCGCGCGCCGCGCCTCCGAGGCTGGTGCCGCCGGCGTGCTCTGCGCCGCTGGCGACCCGATGAATGCGCAGACCATCGCCGCCCTGCCCGACAGCGTGAAGATCATCACGACCTTCAGCGTCGGCACCGACCACATCGCGCTGGATGCGGCGAAGGCGCGCGGCATCGCCGTGACCCACACGCCCGAGGTGCTGTCCTTCGCCACCGCCGAGACCGCCTTCACCCTGATGCTGATGGCCGCGCGCCGCGCCGGCGAGGGCGAGCGCATGGTTCGCGCCGGCAAGTGGGAAGGCTGGGCGCCGACGCAGCTCATGGGCGTGACCCTGCAGGGCAAGACTCTCGGCGTGCTGGGCTTCGGGCGCATCGGCCGCGAGCTGGCCGACATGGCACGTGGCATGCAGATGACCATCCACTACCACGACGTCCAGCGCGCCGCGCCGGAGCTGGAGAAGGGTGCGGTCTTCCACGCGAGCGAGGACACCTTCCTGCCGGCGATCGACGTGATCTCCATGCATGTCCCGGGCGGGGACGCGACCCGCAAGTGGCTGAATGCGACGCGGCTGGCGAAGATGAAGACGGGTGCCATCGTCATCAACACCGGCCGCGGGCCGTCGGTGGATGACGAAGCCCTGGTCGCCGCGCTCAAGTCCGGCCACATCCGCGCCGCCGGCCTCGACGTCTATACCGCCGAGCCCAAGGTCGATCCCGGCTACTTCGGCCTCGAGAACGTGGCCCTGCTGCCGCATCTCGGCTCCGCCACCATCGAGACGCGCGCCGCCATGGGCGAACGCTGCATCGTCAACCTCGAGGCCCTGCTGCTGAAGGGCACCAACCCGCCGCACCGCGCCGCCTGAAGGACCCGCACCCCATGCTGTTCGACTTCGACAAGATCCCGCACGACCAGGCCTACAAGCTTTGCGTCGCCTCGGTCGTGCCGCGCCCGGTCGCCTGGGTGGTCAGCCAGGACCGCGACGGCGTGGTGAACGCGGCCCCCTATTCCTTCTTCAACGTGTTCTCCGACAACCCGGTGGTGGTCGCGATCGGCTGCGCGGCGCGTAAGCCGGGTACGCCCAAGGACACGCTCGCGAACATCGAGGCGACCGGCCAGTTCGTGGTGAACCTGGTTTCCGCCGCGACGGTGGAGGCGATGAACATCACCGCCGTGGATTTCCCCCCCGGCGTCAGCGAGATCACGGAAGCCGGCCTCACCGCCGTGCCATCCGCGCGCGTGGCCGTGCCGCGCATCGCCGAGAGCCCGATCGCGCTGGAGTGCGAGATCTTCCAGTTCGTGCCCACGCGCGGCCACACCATCGTGCTCGGCCGCGTGCTGGCCATGGATATCCGCGACGACTGCGTGCTGGATGCCGCGAAGTACTATGTGGACACGCCGAAGCTCGACCTGGTGGGGCGCATGCATGGCCGCGGCTGGTATGCCCGCACCACCGACCGTATCGAGGTGCCTCGCATGTCCGAGGCCGAGTGGGCGGCAAAGAAGGCCACGCGCTAGCGCCGGCTCCGCGCGCAGTTTTCCCCGATCGGATGGTTCCAGCCGATCGGGATCTGCCCTGGACCCGGTCCGCGCAGGCGGAACCGCCCGGACCCGATGCGGCGTGCCGGGTCATCCGCCGGCAGGGCTGGACAGTCCCGCACGGCGCCGCCAGCCTGCGGCCAATGCGCCGCGCCGGGACGCGACGGCGCCACGAAGGGAATGTCCATGACCGCCTTCCGCCCTGGCCGCCGGGCCGCCCTGGCGCTCGCCGCCGCCCTGCCCCTGCCCGCCCTCGCCCAGGCCTTCCCCGATCGTCCGCTGCGCCTTGTCATTCCGTGGCCGCCGGGCGGCACCAACGACATCGTCGGCCGCCTGATCGCCGAGGGCATGGGCCAGCGCCTCGGCCAATCCGTGGTGATCGAGAACCGCGGCGGCGCCGGCGGCGCGCTGGGGGCCGAGGTGGTCGCGAAGGCCACGCCCGATGGCTACACGCTGCTGCTGGGCGGCTCTGGCAGCCTCACCATCAACCAGCTGGTCCGCCGCCGCCTGCCCTATGACCCCGCCACCGCCTTTGCGCCGATCGGCATGGTGGGCAGCGGGGCCAATGTCATCATCGTGCACCCGTCGGTGCAGGCCACCACCCTGCGCGAATTGCAGGCGGTGGCGAAGGCCGCCAACCCGCCGCTGAACTACGCATCCCCCGGCGTCGGCAGCACGGGCCATGCCGCCGGCGCGCTGATCACGCAGGTGCTGGGCGTCGAGATGGAGCACGTGCCCTATCGCGGCACCGGCCCCGCCATGAACGACGTGGTGGCCGGGCGCATCCAGGTCTTCACCAATGCGCTGGCCCCCATGCAGCCGCAGATCCAGGCCGGCACGGTGCGCGCGCTGGCCATCGCCGGCCCGCGCCGCAACGCCGCCATTCCGAATCTGCCGACCACCGGGGAGGCCGGCTTCCCCGACATCCAGGCCGCCACCTGGTACGCCATCCTGACCACCGGCGGCACGCCACCCGACCGCGTGCAGCGGCTGTTCGAGGCGCTGACCGGCGCCATCAACGACCCGGGCATCCGCGGCCGGCTCGAAGCCGGCGGCCTCGATGTCGAACCGAGCGAAAGCCCCGCCGCCTTCGCGCGCTTCGTGGCGGAGGACGCCGCGCGCTGGGCCCCCGTGGTGCAGCGCGCCGGGGTGAGCGTGGAATAGCGCGCGGGCCGCCACCGCGGTCAGTGCCGCCTGACGACCTGTTGAATCGGTGCTGACCTCCGCTCAGCCTTGCGGCCTTCGGCCGTTGCGGCAGGATGATCGCCAGGAAACGAGGAACACGTCCATGATCGAACGCCGCCAATGGGCCACGGCATGGCGCCGGCGCGCCGCATGAAGCGCCGCGCCGCCCTCGCTGTCGGCCTGCTGCCGCTGTCCGCACGCGCGCAGGGCAGCTGGCCCACGCGGCCCATCCGCCTGGTGGTGCCCTTCGCACCCGGCGGCACCACCGACGTGGTCGGACGCATCGTGGCCGAACGGCTGGGTGCACGGCTTGGCCAGCCGGTCGTGGTCGAGAACCGCGCCGGCGCGGGCGCCACGCTCGGAGCGCAACAGGTCGCGCGGGCGGAACCCGACGGCTATGCGCTGGTGGTGTCGTCCTCCACCTCGCATGGCGTCTCGCCGGCGCTCTATCCGAACATTCCCTACGATGCGCTGCGCGACTTCACGCATATCGCGATGATCGCGCGCAGCCCGTCGGTGCTTCTGGTCAATCCTTCCAGTCCCGTCCGAACGCTGGCCGACTTCGCCGCGGCCGCCCGCGCGGCGGGGGAAATCCGCTTCGCCGTGGCCGGCATCGGGACGTCGTCGCACCTCGCGGGCGTGCGGCTCGCCGGTGCGCTCGGCGTACGGACCGAGAGCATCCCGTATCGCGGCGCCGGCCCCGCGTTGACCGACCTGATCGGCGGCGTGGTGCCGGCCATGCTCGACAGCCTGCCCTCGGCCGGGCCGCATGTGCGCGCCGGTGCGCTGCGCGCGCTGGCCGTCAGCGGTGCCGAACGCGCCGGCGGCTTCCCGGACCTGCCGACGCTGCGCGAGGGCGGGCTCGATGTCGTCTCCTACGCCTGGTTCGGCATCTCCGGGCCCGCGGGCCTGCCAGCGCCGATCACGGACCGCCTGTCGCGCGAGATCCGCGCCGTACTGACCGACCCCGCGACGCGCGCGCGGCTGGAAGAACTGGGCGGCGCGCCGCCCGACACCACGCCCGAGAGCTACACCGCCTTCGTGCGCGACGAGCTTGCATCCTTCGCCCCGCTGGTGCGTGCCGCCGGCCTTCAACCGCAATAGGGAACGCCCCATGACCCGCACCGTCGGCCACCTGCTGGCTGAAAGCCTCGCCGCGCATGATGTCGATCTCATCTATTGCGTGCCGGGGGAATCCTATCTCGGCCTGACCGATGCGCTGACCGAGTTTCCCCAGATTCGCCTGGTGGTCTGCCGGCACGAGGGCGGCGCCGGATTCATGGCCGCCGCCGATGGGCGCATGCGCGATGGGCGCGCGGGCGTGGCGCTGGTCTCGCGCGGGCCGGGTGTCACGAACGCGATGATCTCGCTGCACACCGCCTATCACGACGCGACGCCGCTGGTGATCCTGATCGGCCATGTGGAGCGCAAGGATGTCGGCCGACTCGCGCTGCAGGAACAGAACTATTCCCGCCTGCTGTCGGACGTGACCAAGGCGGTTTTCGAGGTGATCCAGCCGATCCAGGCGAGCGAGGTGATCGCCCGCGCCTTCCACCTGGCGCAGACCGGCACGCCCGGCCCCGTCGCCGTCATCCTGCCCGAGGACATCTTCGACGAACCGGCGGAAGGCCCCGTGGTCGCGCCGCGCATCCAGCCCAAGCCCGGCCCGCGCGCCGAGGACCTCGACCAGCTGGCCGACATGATCGCGAACGCCGAGCGCCCGCTGGTGCTGGTGGGTGGCGCCATGGCGGCGTGCGGGGACCAGGGCCTGGCCGACCTCAAGCGCCTCGCGGAAGCCTGGTCGCTGCCGATCAGCCCGACGCATCGCCGCCCGCATCTGTTCGATGCCGACCACCCGAACTACGGCGGCTACATGGGCATCCGCGTGCCCAAGCCGCTGCTGGACGAGATGAAGAAATCCGACCTGATGATCTGCCTGGGCGAACGCCTGTCGGATTCCATCAGCCAGTCCTACACCTTCCCCGCCGCGCCCGACCCGCAACTGCCGCTGGTTCAGGTCTGGCCCGACGCCAACGAGATCGGCCGCGTGTGGCGCGTCGACCTGCCGATCGCCGCCGACCCGCATGCCGTGATCCGTGGCCTGCTGGCGCGCAATGCGCCGGAGGCCAGCGCGGGGCGCAAGGCCTGGGTGAAGGGGCTTAACACCATCCATCGTGGGCTGCTGGCGCCGGAATGGGATGCAACGCCCGACGGCGTGAACTTCGCCGCCGTCTGCGCCGCCATGGCGCGGCACATTCCGGCGGATGCGGCGGTGACGTCCGATGCCGGCAACTTCTCATCGTTCCTGCACCGCTACTTCCCGTTCAAGCAGACGCATATGTTCCTTGCCTCGAATGTGGGCGCGATGGGGGCGGCGGTGCCCATGGCAGTGGCAGCCGCCCTGCGCCGGCCGGGTAAGCGCGCGGTCGCCTTCGTGGGCGACGGCGGCATCCTGATGACCGGCAACGAAATCGCCACCGCCATGCGCGAGGGCGTCGCGCCGGTCATCATCCTGTCCGACAATTCCGGATACGGCACGATCGGGATGCACCATGAAGGGCGCTACCCGGGCCGCCCCTATGACCAGGCGACTAGCCTGGTGAATCCCGACTTCGTCGCCTGGGCCCGGGCTTTCGGCGCGGCTGGCCTGTCCATCACGGCCGAGGACCAGGTCGAAGCCGTGCTGGCGGAAGCCTTCGCCATCACCGACCGGCCGGTGGTGGTGCATGTGAAGTCCTCGGCGCTGCAGGCTTCGGCCTGGAAGAAGCGGACCATGCCCCTGCCGGCCTGAGGCCCGCGCGGCGCCCCCTGCCGGGCGCCGCCCCCTTTGCGCCGCAGCCTTTGCGTCGCCCTTGCGCGCGGAACGCGGGTTCCACATCGCGCCTTTGCGCCTGCCTCGTGGAGTCTGCGCGTCGGGGTCCTTCGCCCGTGCACTGCGGCACGGCGCTTGCTGCGCCTGCGGCAAGGGCAGGTCGACCGGGACGACCGGACCCCAGCAACCGCGCGCAGGCCGCGCAGGACATAGGGATTGGACACCTTGATGCTCAGGAAGATCGCCGCAGCCGCGCTCGGCATCGGATTGCTCGCCTCCCCGGCTGCCGCACAGGTGGAACTCGGCAGCGGGTTCAGCGCGACCGGCACCGTCATAGGCACCACCGACTACGTGTTCCGCAACATCAGCCAGACGCGCAGCCGCCCTGCCATACAGGGCTCGGTCGAGCTGTCGCACGAGATCGGCCTCTATGTCGGCGCCTTCGCCAGCAACGTCACCTTCCCGAACACCAATGCGCGCCAGGAAGTCGACGGGATCGTGGGCTACCGCCGCACGATCGACAGCTTCACCTTCGACATCAGCGGCGTCTACTATGGCTATCCGGGCTACACAGCGCAGCCGGGCCAGTACGAGATCGCCTTCGCCGAGGCGATCCTCAAGCTGAAATACGAACTCGACCCCGTGACCTTCGTGGGCACCGCGGCCTGGTCGCCCGACTATTTCGGGTCCTCCGGCAACAGCGTTTGGCTGGAAGCCGGCATCGACTGGAAGACGCCGGTGCTCGACGCCGTGCTGTCCGGTCGCATCGGCTACCAGTGGATCGACAACAACGCCCGCTTCGGCGCGCCGGACTACCTCGCCTACAGCATCTATCTCACGGTGCCGATCCGCTACGGCTTCTCGGTCGGCGGCGGCTTCTACGGCACCGACATCAGCCAGAGCCAGTGCGGCGGGTTGAAGGTCTGCGACAACCGGTTCATCGCCTTCGCGAGCTGGACGTTCTGAGATCAGGATAGCGCGCAGGCGCGATCCTGGGCCTTTCGGGCCCTCAGACGGCGGGCGGCGGGCATCCGCCCGCCGTTCCTTCGCGCGATGCACTGCTGCGCGGGGCGCTGCTGACCGTTTGGGCGCGGTCGCGCATTCGCGCTCCCGGATCGCGGCGTGCCGCGATCCGCTTTGCTGTTGATCCCTCCGATGGCAGTCGGGCTACGTCCGCAGCGCTGGCCGGCGCGCGGTGCGTCGGTGCGCCGGGGCCATCGTCGGGCTGGGCGGTCGCGCCTCGCCGTCCCGGATCGCGCCGTCGCACGATGCTCTCAGGCTGACGCTATTCGGCTGCGAGCCGCGCCGGGTCCAGCGTCACCTGCGGTATCGCATAGTCGCGCAGGTCCGCGTACAGCCGCGGCATATCCGCCTCGAACAGCCCGCGCGTGATGCCGGCCGCCAGGCGCGGCACGGCGATCGTCATGGCATTGATCGAACTCCCGGCCGGCCCGAAGGACAGGCTGGTGCCGATCCCGAACAGGTGAATGTCGCGGATCCATGGCGTTTCGCCCGGCCGCTTCTCGCTGAAGGCATAGTCGGGCGCCAGATATGGGAAGCACGACAGGCGTTCATTCGCCTCCTCCGCGGGCGGCGTGTAGCGGTCGCCCCAGGATGCGATGTTGTCCGCGCAGTCCGCCAGTTCCGGCACGCAAGCCGGGTCCATGCGTACGCCGGTGCCGCAGATCGCGTAATCCGCGGCGACTTCACCCCGCGCCGTCTCCAGCACCGCGCGCCCGCCTTCCGCGCGCGCCCCCGTCCAGGGCCGGCCGACATGCATCGTGAAATTCGGAAACGCCAGAACGCGCGTGTAGGTGTCCTGCGGGAAGCCCTCGCGCAGGCCCAGGATGTAGGACATGAAGCGCCAGCGCCATTCGTCCGGCATGTCGCCCATGTGGCGCAGGAAGCCCGCGAAGGTCAGCCAGCGATAGGGCTGGATGATCATGGGTTCCGCGCGGCGGCAAAACAGGTGGACCTCCGCGGCCCCAGCCTCGAGCGCGGTGGCCGCATTGTCGAAGGCCGAGGCCCCCGCGCCCAGCACCGCCACCACCTTGCCGCGCAGCGCGGCGAAGTCGATCTCCTCGCTGGCATGGGCGCGCAGGGCTTTCGGCAGCGCCTCGACGTAATCAGGCATCCACCACCCGCCAACACCTTCCTGCCCGGTGGCCATCACTACCTTGCGGGCCAGGATCGGCCCCTCGCTGGTCTCGACCGACAGGCAGGGCAGCCCGTCATCGGTGCGCGCGGGAGAAATGCGCCCAGCCGTCACGCCATTGCGCACCGGGATGCCGGTGACGCGGCGGAACCACAGCAGGTAGTCGTTCCACAGCTCCTTCGGGATCCAGCGGAGTGCCTCGAAATGCGCCGCGCCGAACTGCGCCTCGTGCCAGGCCTGGTAGGTCAGGGACGGGATCTTCAGGTCAGGCCCGGTCTGGTTCTTCCAGGACCGCAGCGTGTGCATCCGCGCATAGGTGACCCAGGGTCCCTCGCGCCCGTAATCGGCGCGATCCAGCACCAGGATATTGTCCACCTTGTCGCGCTTGAGTGCGAAGGCGACCGCAACGCCGCATTGCCCGCCGCCGATCACGAGGCAATCCAGCACCGGCGCGCCACCGCTGGTCTTGGGCTCCAGCCAGGGCGCGCGCGGATGGGCGGTCAGTTCCAGGTCGCGGAGGACATCCGCTTCAAGCTCGGCGAGGGTGCGGGGTGCGGGCATGCCCTCGAGGATAATGCCGCTTGCGCGCGCGGCAATGCGCTGCCGCAACGCCCGCGATGCAGGCAGCCTGCCGCGTCAGGCAGCAGGCGCGTCGATCAGGCTCACATGCGCCGCCACCACCCGCCAGCCTTCCGGAAAGCGCACCCAGGATTGCTGCTGCCGTCCCACCTTCGCACTGCCCTCGCGGCGGAAGGTGATCGACGCCGTGGCGAAATCCCGCCCGTAGGTGGTGATCGACCGGCGCAGGATGTCCCGCTGCAGCCCGACCGGCGACCGCGACGCACGGAAGGCCGCGATCTCTGCCGCGCCGAACAGGTTCTCGCCGGCGCCGAAGCGCACCGTGGTCGGGCTTTCCCAGAACAGCTCGTCCAGCACCGGCACGTCGTTGGACACCAGCGCGGCCTCGTAGCGGTCGAAGGCGGCCTCGACTTCGGCCTTCACCTCGGGAATGTCGATCTGCATGGGTCAGGCTCCGAAGGGGGCGACGGGGGCGCGGGCGATGCCCTCGCGTTCCAGCACGCGGGCCACGCGCAGGGCCAGGTCCTCGCGCCAGGCGGGTGCGATCACCTGCACCGCCAGCGGCAGCGCGGCACCCGGCGGCCAGATGGGCACCGCCACCACCGGCAGGCCGATGAAGGAAATCGGCTGCGTGTGCACCCCGATATTCGCGCGCAGCGGCAGCTCCACGCCCTCCAGCGTGACAGTCTGCGTGCCGAGTTTCGGCGCAGACATCGGCGTGGCGGGGGCGAGCAACACGTCGTGGTCGCGGAACACCTCGGCGGCGCGTGCGGCGAACCAACGCCGGAAGCGCTGCGCCGAGAGCACCCAGGCGGCCGGCAGCAGCGCGCCCGCAATCAGCCGGTCGCGCACCGCCGGGTCGAATTCCGCGGCGCGCGATCGCAGCCGCGGCAGGTGCAGTTCGGCCGCCTCCGCCATGGTGATCAGGAAGGCCGCACCACGGGCGCCCTCGGCCTCCGGCAACACCGCCTCGCGCTGCACGCGCAACGCGGTGCAGACGAGGTCCATCGCCGCGTGGCTTTCGGGCAGCAGGTTGCGCGCGAACCAGCCGCCGAGCCGGGCGATGCGCAGCCCGCCAATGCCGGCCTCGAAACCTTGCCCGATCGGCTCCGCCGCACGCCGCGTGCAGGCAGGGTCAGCTGCATCCGGCCCAGCCAGCGCATCATGCACCGCCGTCAGGTCGCGCACCGACCGCGCCAGCGGCCCGACATGGTCGAAGGCCGCGACGAAGGGGAACGCCCCCGCCCGCGACACACGCCCATAGGTCGGCTTCAGCCCGAAGGTGCCGCAGAAGGACGACGGCACGCGGATCGACCCGTTGGTGTCCGACCCCAACGCGACCGTGGCCAGCCCGCCCGCCACCGCGCCGCCCGACCCGCCCGACGACCCGCCCGTCATGCGCGTCGTGTCGTGCGGGTTGCGGGACGGCCCGTCATGCGCGTTCTCGCCCGTGAAGTCATAGGCGTATTCGCCCATGTTCAGCCCGCCGAGCAGCAGCCCACCGGCGGCTTCCAGCCGCGCCACGGCGGTGGCATCGGCATCGGCGGGCGGGTGGTCGCGGTTGATGCGCGACCCCGCCCGCGTCACCACGCCGGCGATGTCGAACAGGTTCTTGGCGGCGACCGGCGCGCCGGCCAGCGGCGGCAGCGCGTGGCCATGCGCACGTGCCGCATCCAGCGCGGCGGCGCGGGCGAGTGCGCGGTCCGCCGTGACATCGGTGAAGGCATTCAGCACGCCGTTGCGCGCGGCGATGCGCGCGAGTGCGGCCTGCGCGATCTCGGTGGCGCTGGCGTCACCGCCGCGGAAGGCGGCCGCGATGCCGGTGGCGTCGCGGTCGAGCAGGCTGTCCACGCTCATCGGCCGGGCTCGAAGATCGGGGCGGGTTCGACCTCGTCGGGCAGCGGGAAGGATTTCAGCGCCTCGGCGATGGTGCCGGCGATGCGCAGGTTGGCGGCGATGGCGACGCGCCACGCCGGGTCGACCGGGATGCCCGTGGCGGGCAGCAGGGCGGCGATGATCGCCTCGGGGTCGGCTTCGGGCATGGGGTCAGGCTCCGGCAGGCCGCGGGGCGTGCAGTCGCCGCGCGTGTTGGTGGCAGAACGGGGCGCCGCGGCGGGCGGCGGCGGTACCGCCCCCGGCCCAAGCAAGCGGTGCGCCGTGGCTGTTCCGGCCGGCGACCCCCGGGCTGGCCCTTTCCGTCCGGGCTGACCTCAGCCCGCCGTGATGTTCGCCGTGCGCGCGATCTGCCGCCAGCTCTCGGTCTCGCGCGCCACGCGGTCGGTCAACGCGGCGGCGGTGCTGGGCGCCACCAGCGCGCCGGCGTCGAAGGCGCGCTGGCGCACGCCCGGGTCGGCCAGCACCTCCTGCAGCTTGTCGGACAGCAGCGCCACCTGCGCCGCCGGCACGCCGCGCGGCGCGAACACTGCGAACCACACGTTCAGCCCGGTATCGGGCAGCCCCTGCTCGGCAGCGGAGGGAATGTCCGGCAGCCCCGGATGGCGTTCGTTGGAGCTCACGCACAGCGCGCGCAGCTGCCCGTCGCGCACCAGCGGCGTGAGCGGCGGGGGCGAATTCATGTAGAACTGGATGCGCCCAGCGATCAGGTCGCGGATCGTCTCCCCGGTGCCACGATAGGGCACGTGCACCAGGTCGATCCCCACGCGATGCTTCAGGTATTCCGTGCCCATGTGGTGCATCGACCCGATGCCGGCCGAGGCATAGTTCATCGCACCCGGCCGCTGCTTCGCCAGCGCGATGAATTCCTGCAGCGTGTTGGCCGGCACGCTGGGGTGCGTGACGAACAGCTGCGGCGTGTCGGTGATGACGCCGACCGCCTGGAAGTCGCGGATCGGCTGAATCTCGCCGATGCCGCCGATCGCAGGGCGCGCGGTCATGGTGGCGCAGTAGCCGCACAGCAGCGTGGTGGCATCGGCCGGCGCGCGCAGCACCGACATGAGCCCGACCACGTCGTTACCGCCGGGGCGGTTCTCGACCACCATGGTGGCGCCCAGCGCGCGGCCGAGGGGCTCCGCCACCAGGCGCGCGGAGAAGTCGGTGCCGCCGCCGGCCGGCGAGGGCACCACCAGCGTGATCGTGCGCCCGGCCAGGCTGCCCTGCGCCCAGGCGATCGCCGGCGTCGCAAGCGTCGCTGCACCCAGCAGGGCGCGGCGCGATGTGCGGATGGTCATTCTTGGTTCCTCCCTGGGCTTCGTCAGGACGCGTCGGGGAAGGGCTTCGGGTCAGGCACCGGCACCTCCCCCACGTTCAGAATGAAGGACAGCAGCGTGTAGTAGCCGAGCACCGCCAGCAGCTCGACCAGCCGTGCCTCGCCGAGCGCATCGCGCGCCGCGGCGAATTGTGCATCGTCGAGCCGGCCATGCTCGAGCACCAAGCGTGCGGTCTGCCACACCAGCTGCTGCGCCGGGTCGGCGAAACGCGGGTCCTCGCCCTGGCGGAGCCGGTCCAATGCGCTGACATCGACGCCGGCCTTCACCGCGATGGGGTGATGCGCGAACCATTCGTATTGCGCGGCCCAGCGCCGCGAGACGGTCAGGATCGCGATCTCCCGCAGCCCGTCATCCAGCAGGCCGGAAAAGCGCAGCGCCGCGCCGAGCCGCTGCGCCGCATCCCCCACCGCGGGCGCACGCAGCAGCACGTTGAAGGGCCCCGTCACGCCGCCGCGCGGGCCGGAGGCGATGGCGTCGAACACCGCGCGCTGCGCGTCGTCCAGCTGCTCGCGCGGGATGGGTGGAAAGCGATTGCTCATGCGGCCCCCGGCATCATGGCGCTCATGCCGCCATCGACGATGATCTCAGTGCCCGTGATGTAGTGCGCCTCGTCCGAGGCGAGGAACAGCACGGCGTGCGCCACGTCCCAGCCGGTCCCCATCTTGCCCATGGGCACCTGCGCGTCGCGCTTGGCGATCAGCGTGGCGGCGTCGTTGGCACCCAACTGCCGAAGCAGCCGGTTCTCCACGAGCGGCGTGTGCATCAGGCCGGGGATGACGGTGTTGCAGCGCACGCCATGCCTGGCCTGGTCCATCGCGACCGACTTCGACAGCCCGATCACGCCCATCTTGGACGCCGAGTACGCGATATGCGGCCGGTCGCCGCTCATGCGCAGCGCGGCGATCGAGGCGATGTTCACGATCGCCGCCGTCTTATGCGCGCGCAGATGCGGCAGCGCGTGCTTGCAGCCCAGGAAGGCGCTGCGCAGGTTGATGTCGAATTGCCGGTCCCAGACCTCCTCGGTCATGGATTCCGCGCTGCCGGGATGCGACCCGCCGACATTGTTCACCAGGATATCGAGCCGCCCGAAGGCAGCGACCGCGGCCTCGATGGCCGCCTTCACGTCCTCGCTGCGGGTCGCGTCGGCGGTGTGGGCGATGGCGCGCCCACCCTCCGCAGTGATGAGGCCGACCGTCTCGGCTACCGCCTCCGGGTTGTTGTCGATGCAGAACACCGCGGCACCCTGGCGGGCCAGCAGCACCGCCGTCGCCTTGCCATTGCCCCAGCCCGGCCCCACCGAGCCCGCGCCGGTCACGATGGCACCCTTGCCTGTCAGATCGAGCACGCTTCCTCCACCACCTTGCTTGCCGTCCGGATTACGCGCCTTCGCCCGGCTTGGCGACCCTGCCGGGGCCTGCTCAGCCCGGCGCGCAGCAATGCTGCCTTGATTTGGCCCGCCGCGTGCTGTTCCTGGCGGTGTCGCGTGCCCACCGCCCGCCCGGAACGCTCCATGACCGACGCCCCCGCGCTGTCCATCGTCGTGCCCGCCTATAACGAGCAGGAGGTCCTGCCCGAATTCCATCGCCGCCTGGCCGGCGCGCTGGAGGGGATCGGCATCGCCTGGGAGGTCGTCTATGTGAATGACGGCTCGCGCGACACGACGCTGGACGTGATGCTCGGCCTGCAGCGCGACGACCCGCGCGCCGCCGTGGTCAACCTCTCGCGCAACTTCGGCAAGGAGATCGCGCTGACCGCCGGCCTCGACCACGCGCGCGGCACCGAGGCGATCGTGGTCATCGATGCCGACCTGCAGGACCCGCCCGAGGTCATCCCCGCCCTGGTCGCCGCCTGGCGCGAGGGCTTCGACGTGGTCTACGCCCAGCGCAACACGCGCGAGGGCGAGACCTGGGTGAAGAAGGCGACCGCCGCCGGCTTCTACCGCGTGATGCAGCGCCTGGGCGGGAAGGTGAAGCTGCCACCCGACACCGGCGATTTCCGCCTGATGAGCCGCCGCGCGACCGACGCGCTGCTGAAGCTGCGCGAACAGCACCGCTTCATGAAGGGGCTGTTCGCCTGGATCGGCTTCCCGTCCAAGGCGGTGCGCTACGACCGCGCCCCGCGCGCCGCCGGCGAGACCAAGTGGAACTACTGGAAGCTGTGGAACTTCTCGCTGGAGGGCATCACCTCCTTCACCGTCGCACCGCTCAAGGTCGCGACCTATTTCGGCTTCGGCATCGCGGTGCTGGCGTCCTGCTACCTGGTGTTCATCGTCACGGGCACGCTGTTCCGCGGCAACCCGGTCGCGGGCTATCCGTCGCTGCTGGCGGTCACGCTGTTCCTGGGCGGGGTGCAGATGATGATGCTGGGGATCATCGGCGAATACCTCGGGCGCATCTTCAACGAGACCAAGCAGCGCCCGCTCTATTTCACCGAACGCTACAGCCCGAGCCGCATTTCCGCCGGCGCCGTCGAGACCCTGCGCCGGTCCGCCTGAGTCACCGCGGCCCGCAGACCAACAACTCGCCGAGCGGCGCGCAGCGCGACGCGGCGTCCGGCATGGTGGCCATCGCGGCCTCGCGCGCGCCGGGCAGGATGATGCGCAATTCGCCGGGTGCGAGCGGCGTCGCCAGCACCGCCGCATCCGTGCAGGCCGGCCGCGCGCCGCGCCAGCGCGCGACGTACATGGTGTTGGCCGGCACGGGCCGCTCCGCCGCGAGCGTCAGCACCTGCAACTGCCGCACATGGTCGCCGAAGGGGTCGCGCGGCGGCACGCAGGGCCAGGAGGGCAGCACCGTCACGCTCTCCGCCTGCGCCAGCAACCCGCGCAGCGCCGGCGCATCGACCACCCAGGCCGGGCGCTGGTCCGCCCAGGCCGCGAGTGCGGCACGATTCGGCGCGGCATCGGCGAATTGCACCAGGCCCATCGCCAGCACCGACAGCGACCCGATATGCGGCGCGCGCGCCAGCAGCGCCGCCGTGCCGATCAGCAGCGCGCAGCCCACCGGCCAGAAGAACCGACCCGAGGCGCGGAACTGCTCGAGAAACCCCGGCGCCGGGCCGAGGTCGAGCAGGATCGCCTCCCCCGCCCCCACCCGGAACGACACCGCGAGCACCGTCAGCCCCGCCAGCGCAAGCACCAGGCCCGCATGGCGGCGCAGCGCCGCGCCGGTCGCGCGCGGCCGCGTGGCCAGCACAGCCGCGATCGCCACCAGCAGGCCAAGGCCGAGCCAGTTGTAGCCTTCCCACCCGCCATGACCGGTCGCGTCGATCTCCTGCGGCGCGAGCGCGCCCAGCACCCAGGACCGATAGGGCCAGAACGGCGAGGCCAGGTTCAGCGCGAATTGCCCGAAGCCGCCATCGCCCTGCGCGCCGACATAGCCGAAGGCGAGCATCACGCCGGCCACCAGCACCACCGCCACCGCCACGCCGATGCCCGCGCCGACCCAGCGCGAATCGCCGCGCAGCAGCAGCGTCAGCGGCGTAGCGGCCAATAGCGCGAGCGCCATCGCCGCCAGGTAGGGGTGGATCAGCAGCGTCGCGACCATCGCAGCCGCCGCCCCTGCCCACAGCGCGACCGACGGCGCCCGCACCAAGCGCAGGTAGAATCCCAGCGCGACGAAGATCGTGAACTGCCCGGTCAGCGCCGCATGGCCGTAGCGGTTGATGAAGGCCGGCATCGAGACCGCCGCCAGCGCCACGCCGATGGCGGGCAGCAGGCGCGTCTCGCCCGCCGCGCGCAGGCACCACACGGCAGCGACCGGCTGCGCCACCCAGGCGATCGCGTACCACAGGCCGATGCCGTGGAAGCCATCCGGCAGCACGCCGCGCAGCGCCTTGAGCAGCATCGCCTGCAGCGGGATGCCATCGGAGAAGGCGATGTTCAGCCCCTCCGGCGGGATCAGGTTGCGCGCCACCAGTGGCGGCCAGCGCCAGGCGTCGCCCAGGAAGTATCGCTGCGCGATGGCGTGCTGCGCGGCATCGCCCTGCGGCGCCCAGCCCATCCCCGCCCGCGGCACCAGGACGTCGATCGGAAAAAGTGCTGTGACCATCGCGAGGCCGATGGCCAGCGCGACGACATAGGACAGGGCCGCGGCCAGCCGGAAAGACAGGGTGCGCACTCCGCAACGGACCCGGCGCGTCTAGATGACGCGAGGCATCGCAGGCAAGTTCAGCCGACATGAAGGGCTTGGCCCGGTGTCCTGCGGCACGGTGTGAATCAGCACGCCCGGCGATGGCGTGAATCCCTCCCGCTGCGATCCGGATGCGGAATGCTGCGCCGCCACAATCCCGCCGCAAGCCGGTCCCACATCCGCCCGCGCCGACGACCATCTTGCCGTTACCCGAGGATCGGGTCCGCCCCCGGCCGCCACGCGGCGAGGGCGCTCCAGGTCCGGAGGGACACCCTTTGGCCGCCGCCGGCCCCCACCGGCGCGGTACACCCAGAAGGCCCGCTTCGCTCATGTCCAGCGTTCCGGTTGGTCCTCTCCCCCCGCAGGATGCGCCTTCGCGCGCCATCGCAAGCCTGTCCGGCTTCCTCGGTTCGGCCGATCGCGCCGCGGCGCGCCTGCCGATGGCCAAGCGGCTGGTCGACATCGCGATCGCCGGGACGGCGCTGCTGCTGGCATCGCCCTTTTTCCTCGTGGTCGCGCTCCTGGTGCGCGCCGATGGTGGGCCTGCCTTCTACGCGCATCCGCGCGTGGGCCGCGCCGGGCGCATCTTCGGCTGCCTCAAGTTCCGTTCCATGGTGATCGACAGCCAGGCGCGGCTCGACGCACTGCTCGCCATCGACCCCGCGGCGCGCGCGGAGTGGGAGACCACCCGCAAGCTGAAGTACGACCCGCGCATCACCCGCATCGGCCGGTTCCTGCGCGCCACCTCGCTCGACGAACTGCCGCAGCTGATCAACGTGCTGCGTGGCGAGATGAGCATCGTTGGCCCGCGCCCGGTCACGCAGGCCGAACTCGACCGATACTACGGCGCAGCGGCGGCGCATTACGTGACGGTGCGCCCCGGCATCACCGGCCTGTGGCAGGTGAGCGGCCGCAGCGAGACGACCTACGACCAGCGCGTCGCTCTCGACGTCGCCTATGTCTCGCAGCCCTCGATGCTGGCGGATGTGCGCATCCTTCTGAAGACGCCGGTCGCCGTCCTCTCGCGGCGCGGCGCGCATTGAATGCGGGCTGCCGCGGCAGCCAGAATCCAATCGATGTTTGCATGATCCTCAGACGGCGGGCGGCGGGCATCCGCCCGCCTTGCCTTCGCGCCACGCACTGGTGCGCTAGGGCGACTGACTGTCTCGGCGCGGCCGCGCGTTGCGCTCTCGGATCGCGCCGTCGCGCGATCCGCTGGGTGGCGTAAGGGGCACGGGAAGCGCGAGCCGACATAGCCGCCGTGTGCAGCCGATTCCGCGCCAGGTGCCACGCCGTCGCTCTAGACTGTCATTCCCCATGATCCCTCCGGCGCTCCGAATCGGACCCACCCCATGACAGCGACGGCGCCCGACGGCGCGCAGGAACGGACCGGCGGGCGCAGGCTGGTCTCGGGCGTGCTCTGGAACGCGCTCGGGCGGGGCATCCCGTTGCTGCTCGCGCTCGCGCTGACACCGGTGCTGGTCCACCTGATGGGAACGGATCGCTGGGGGCTGTTCACCCTCGCTCTCGCGCTGGTGGGGATCTTCGGCGTCTTCGACCTCGGCCTCGGCATGGCATTGACGCGCGCGGTGTCGGAGCGGATTGGCGAAGGCCGCGGAGCCGAGGCCCCCGCGCTGGTGGGCGCGACGCTGTGGTCGCTGCTGGGCGTGTCCATCCTGATGGCGGCGCTGGCCTGGTGGTTCATGCCGGTGCTGATCGGGCGCGTGCTGCTGGTGCCCCCGGCGCTGGAAGCGGAAGCCCTTGCCGCCTTTCGCGTGCTGGCCGCGGCCGCGCCGCTGGTGGTGATCAATGCCGCGCTGTGGGGGGTGCTGGCGGCCTGGCAGCGCTTCCGCGCGGCGAACCTGGTGAACATGCCGGTCAGCGTCTTCTACTACCTGGGCCCGGTTTTCGCGCTGCTGGCCTTCGACAGCCTCGTGGCGGTGATGGTGGCCCTTGTGCTGGTGCGGCTGGTCAGCGGCCTCGCCTATGCCGCGCTCGCCTGGCGCGACGTGCCGGGGCTGGGGCTGGCGCGCCCGGGCTTCGGGCTGCTGCGGCCGCTGCTGCGCCAGGGCGGGTGGATGTCCCTGTCCGGGGCGCTGACGCAGGTGCTGCTGTATGCCGACCGCTTCCTGGTCGGCGCGCTGATCGGGCTGACGGCGGTCGCGTTCTATGCGACACCGCTCGACCTCGTCATGCGCATGTGGATCCTGCCCGTGGCGGTGGCGCAGACGCTGCTGCCGGCCATCGCCTCCTCCTTCCGTTCGGCCCCCGAACGCACCGCGCTGCTGATGCGCCGCGGCACGCTGATCGTGGCCGCCTTGGTGCTGCCGGCCTGCCTAGTTCTGGTGGCTCTGGCGGAGTGGCTGCTCTGGCTGTGGCTGGGCAACGACTTCGCGCAGGGCGGCGGGATGGTGCTGCGCATCCTGGGTGTCGGGATCTTCTTCTCCTGCCTGGCCTTCGTGCCCGGCACGCTGCTGGATGCGATCGGCCGCCCCGAGGTCGTCGCGACTTTCTCCCTGGTGCAGGCGGCGGTGTTCCTGCCGCTCGGCGCGCTACTGCTGGTGCTGATGGGGATCGAGGGTGCGGCGATCGCCTGGGCGGCGCGCGCGGCAACCGACTGCGCCGGGCGCTTCCTGCTGGCGGCGCGCTTCTACCCGCCGGCGCGCGAGGCCGGGCGCGCGCTGCTGCCGCTGCTCGGCGCAGCGGGGATCGGCCTGGCGGCGATGGTGCCGCTGGGACTTGGCACAGCCATCGTGGTCGGCGCGCTGACATTCGGCGCGGTCGTCGCACTCGGCTGGCGCATCGCGCCCGCCGAGGACCGCAGCGCCCTGCTGCGCCGCGCGGGGTTCGCATGACGGGCATCGCCATCAATGGCCGCTTCCTGACGCAGGGCATGACCGGCGTACAGCGCTTCGCCACCGAGATCACCGCGGCCGCCGATGAACTGGCCGCGCGCGGCGCATGGCCCGCCGCGCGCGTGTTGCACCCGCCGGGGGCGCGCGATGCCGGGCTGCGCGCACTGCGCGCCGAGCCGGCCGGCACGCGCAGCGGCCAGGCCTGGGAACAGCTGGACCTGCCGCGCGCGCTGCGGGGCGACGTACTGATGAACCTCGGCAATACCGCGCCGATCCTCGCCGGCGCGCGCCAGGCGGTGGTGATCCACGATGCCGGCGCCTTCGACACGCCGGAGAGCTATTCCTTCGCCTTCCGCAGCTGGTACCGGCTGCTGCAACGCCTGCTCGCGCGGCGCGGGGCGCGCATCCTGACCGTGTCGCACTTCTCGCGCGGGCGCATCGCGGCGGCGTTGCGCATCGATCCGGCGTCCATCGCCGTGCTGCCGGAAGGCGGCGAGCACATCCTGCGCATTCCCGCCGACGGTGCGGTGCTCGGCCGGCACAGGCTGGAGCCCGCGCGCTACGCGCTGGTGGTCGGCAACCCTGCCGCGCACAAGAACCTCGCGGCGCTGACCGCGGCGGCCGATGTGCTGGGCCAGCACGGGCTGACGCTGGCGGTGGCCGGCGCCGCCGACCCCGCGGTGTTCCGCGCCGGGGGCGGCGTGGCGGCCGGGGCCGCGCGCGTGCTCGGGCGGGTGTCCGATTCCGAACTGCGCGCGCTGTACGAGAACGCTCTGTGCCTGGTGTTTCCCTCCCGCTACGAAGGCTTCGGGCTGCCGCCGCTGGAAGCCATGACCTGTGGCTGCGCCGTTGTCGCCGCCCATGCCGGCGCGGTGCCGGAAGTCTGCGGCGAGGCCGCGCTGTATTTCGACCCGGCGCAGCCCGCGACACTGGCCGAGGCACTGGACCGCCTCATCACCGAGGACGGCCTGCGCGACGGCTTGCGCGACGCCGGCCGCGCACGCGCCACCCGCTTCACCTGGGAAGGCGCCGCGCGCGAGCTGCTCGCGCACGTGACGGAGATTCGCGCATGAAGGTCGCCATCGTCCATGAATGGCTGGACTCCTTCGCCGGATCGGAGCGCGTGGTGGAGCAGCTGCTCGCCGAATGGCCCGAGGCCGATCTGCATGTTCTGGTCGACTTCATGCCCGAGGCCGAGCGCGGATGGTTGGGCGGCCGCACGGTGCGCACCAGCTTCCTCCAGCGCCTGCCCTTCGCGCGGAAGCACTTCCGCAAGTATCTCGGCCTGATGCCGATCGCGGTCGAGCAGTTCGACCTGTCCGGCTACGACCTGGTGCTGTCGTCGTCGCACGCCGTGGCGAAGGGCGTGATCACCGGGCCAGGGCAGCTGCATGTCAGCTACGTGCACAGCCCCATGCGCTATGCCTGGGACCTGCAGCACCAGTACCTGCGGGAATCCGGCATGGAGCGCGGGCTGAAAGGCCTTTACGCGCGCCGCCTGCTGCACCGGCTGCGGCAATGGGACCGCAGTTCCGCCGCCAGCCCCGACCTGGTCGTGGCCAATTCCACCTTCATCGCCGAGCGCATCGCCAAAGCCTGGCGGCGCGACAGCATCGTGGTGCACCCGCCGGTCGACGTGGAGCGCTTCGCGCTGCAGGAGACGAAGGGCGATCACTACCTCACTGCCTCCCGCATGGTGCCCTACAAGCGCATCGAGGTGATCACCGCCGCCTTCGCGCGCATGCCCGGACGCCGCCTGGTGATCGTGGGCGACGGCACCAACGAGGCGCGTGTGCGCGAGGCCGCGGCCGGCGCGCCCAACATCGAGTTTCGCGGACGCGTCGCGACGGCGGAGCTCGTCTCGCTCACGCAATCCGCGCGCGCCTGCGTCTTCGCCGCGGAGGAGGATTTCGGCATCGCGACGGTCGAGGCCCTGGCCTGCGGCACACCCGTCATCGCGTATGGCCGCGGCGGCGCGCGGGACATCGTGACGGATGACACCGGCCTGTTCTTCGACGCCCAGACGCCCGAGGCGATCATCGCCGCGGTCGATCGCTTCGAAACACTGTCCATCAGCCCCGCCGCCTGCCGCGCGCAGGCCGAGCGCTTCTCCCGCGCCGCCTTCCGCGCCGCCATGCGCCGCGTGGTCGAGGACGCGCGGCCATGAGGTTCTCGCTGGTGGTCGCAACGCTCGGGCGCGATGCGGAGGTGGGTGAGTTGCTGGACAGCCTGTTGGCGCAGAGGCGGTCCGATGTCGAAGTCATTATCGTCGACCAGAACGAGGACGACCGGCTCGGCGCGATCGAGGCCGCCCATGCGCCGCGCATCGCACTGCGCCGCCTGCGTTCGGCGGTCCGCAGCGCGAACCACGCGCGCAACCTCGGACTGCGCCACGCACGCGGCGAGATCGTCAGCTTCCCGGACGATGACTGCCTCTATCCGCCAGGCGTGCTGGATCGCGTCGATGCCGCCTTCGCCGATGCGTCGCTCGGCGTGCTGACCGGCCCCGCGGCCTCGCCGTCCGGCGGACTTGGCTCCGGGCGCTGGCGGGCCGAGAGCGGCGCGATCGACCTCGCCACCGTCTGGACCAGCGTGATCGAGTTCAACATCTTCCTCCGCCGCGAGGCCGCGCTCGCCCTCGGCGGGTTCGACGAGGGCATGGGCCCAGGCAGCCCCTTCGGGTCGGCCGAGGGCAACGACCTGGTCTGCCGCGCCATGGCGCGCGGCCTGCACGCGCACTACGACCATGGGCTGCGCATCATCCATCCCGACAAGCGGCTGTCGGATGTCGCGGTGGAGCGGGCGGAACGCTACGGGCGCGGCCTCGGCTTCGCGCTGCGGCGCAATGGCGCGCCCCTGTCCACGCGATGGACCTTCCTGGTGCGGCCACTCGGCGGCGTGGCGGCAAGCCTGCTGCGCGGGCGGATGCACGAGGCCGGCTACTACTGGATGACCTTCCGCGGCCGGCTCGCCGGCATGCTGGCCCCGGCGGCGCGCCGCCCGCCGGCGGTTGCACCGCTGACGGAAGCGGCGTGATGCGCATCGCGATCGGCATCGCCACACGCGGGCGCCCCTTGATCCTTGCCGGCGTGCTGGCCGACCTCCGGCGCCAGACCCGCGCGCCGGACCGCATCATCGTCTGCCACGTCACGCCGGACGACGTCATGGGCTGCGAAGGCGCCGAGTTCATCACCGCCCCCGCCGGCCTGCCGAAGCAGCGCAACGCCATAATGGATGCCGCGACGGATTGCGACGTGGTGCTGTTCCTCGACGATGACTTCCTCTGCGCGCCGGACTACCTGCGCGTGCTGGAAGCCGCCTTCGCCGCGCGCCCGGACATGGTGGTCGCGACCGGCACCGTGGTGGCGGATGGCGCGAACGGGCCGGGCTATTCCCTGGCGGAAGGTGCGGCGCTGCTCGCCGCCGACGTGCCGCCCGCCGATGCCATGGCCATGGCGCCGCACTTCAACGGCTATGGCTGCAACATGGCCTTCCGCATGGATGTGGTGCGCGCGGAGAACATCCGCGTCGACGAACGCCTGCCGCTCTATGCCTGGTACGAGGACATCGACGTCACGCGCGTGCTGGGCCGACACGGCACGATCCTGCGCCTGGCCGGCGCGCGCGGCGTTCATCTCGGGTCGAAGTCCGGACGCGTGACGCAGGTCAGGCTCGGCTATTCGCAGGTGGTCAACCCGGTCTACCTGGCGCGCAAGGGGACCTTCCCCTGGAGCCACGCCATACCCTCGGCGGCCCGGCATTGCCTCGCGAACCTTGTACGGTCGCTGAAGCCCGAACCCTGGGCCGATCGTCGCGGCCGTTTGCGCGGCAACATGCTGGGGCTGTGGGACCTGCTGCGCGGGCGTGCCGCGCCGGAACGAATCCTCGACCTCTGACGCCCCCCTTCCGCCCCGGCCCGCTTCGCGCGACCATGTGGGCAAGCCAAGGCAGGAGGAAGCACCAGATGACACTCGAACCGGGCCGCGCGCGGCCGGAACCCACGCCCGAGACCAAGCATTTCTGGGACGGCACGCGCGACGGCAAGCTGCTGCTGCAGCGCTGCGGCGATACCGGGAAGGCCTATTTCCCGCCGCGCCCCTTCAGCCCCTATACCGGCACACGCAACGTCGAAGTGTTCGAGGCCTCGGGCCGCGGCACGCTGCATTCCTACGTCATCCACCATCGCCCGGTGCCAGGCTTCAAGCCACCCTACGCCATCGCGGTTGTGGAGCTGGAAGAAGGCCCGCGCATGATGACCAACATCGTCGATTGCCCGCAGACACCCGAGGCGCTTGTGCTCGACATGCCGCTCGAGGTGGCCTTCACCAAGATGGACGACGACATCACCCTGCCCCTGTTCCGTCCCGCGAAGGGGTCCTGAGCCATGACCATCAAGCCAGGCGAGATCGCCATCGTCGGCGCGGCGGAGACAACGAAGCTCGGCGCCATTCCAGACATGGCGCAGATCATGCTGCATGCGGATGCCGCGCTGAACGCGATGGCCGATGCGGGGCTGAAGCCGTCGGACATCGATGGCGTAGCCTGCGTGGGTCCGATGATGCCGCAGCAGATCGCCCACTACCTCGGCATCACGCCGCGCTGGGTGGATGGCACGGGCGTGGGGGGCTGCTCCTTCATGCTGCACGTCCGCCACGCGGCGGCGGCCATCCATGCGGGCTATGCCAAGACCATCCTCATCACGCATGGCGAGAGCGGCAAGTCGCGCGTCAACGCAACCCCGCGCCCGCCCGAGCCGCAGTCGCTGAACGGCCAGTTCGAAGCGCCCTTCGGCCCGATGGGACCGCCCACGCTGTTTCCCATCCCCGTGCTGCGCTACATGAAGAAGTACGGCGTCACGCACGAACAGATGGCGATGGTCGCCGTCGTGCAGCGCGAATGGGCGGCGAAGAATCCGCGCGCCGCCTTCAAGGACCCGATCACCGTTGCCGACGTGCTGAACAGCAAGATGATCGCCTACCCGTTCCGGCTGCTGCAGTGCTGCCTGGTGACGGATGGCGGTGGCGCGCTGATCCTGACGTCCTCCGACCGCGCCAAGGATTTCCCGACCAAGCCCTGCTACATCCTGGGCAGCGGTGAATCCGTCGAGACCACCATGGTCAGCCAGATGGAGGACTTCACCAGTTCGCGCGCCTTCCGCGTGGCGGGGCCCGAGGCCTTCCGCATGGCCGGCATCAAGCACAGCGATGTCGACCACCTGATGATCTACGACGCCTTCGCGCACCTGCCGATGTACGGTCTGGAAGACCTCGGCTTCGTCGGGCGTGGCGAGGCGAAGGACTTCATCTGGGAAGGCAACACGCGCCCCGGCGCGAAGCTGCCGCTCAACACCAACGGCGGCGGTCTGTCCTACACGCACACCGGCATGTACGGCATGTTCGCCCTGCAGGAGAGCGTGCGCCAGGTGCGCGGCACCGCACCCGCGCAGGTGCCGGATGTGACGATCAGCGTCGCACACGGCGTGGGCGGGATGTTCTCCGCCTCGGGCACCGTGGTGCTGTCGAACCAGCGGCCCTGAGCCGCGTCTCCGGCGCTGCGGAGCCAACCGCGGCGCCGGCATGAACCAAACGGGAGGAAGACCATGACCATCACGCGCCGCAGCCTGATTGCAGCGTCGAGCGCAATGCTTGCCGCGCCCGCCATCGCGCAGGCCGGTTTTCCCAGCCGCCCCATCCGCCTGATCGTGCCCTGGCCGCCCGGCGGGTCCACCGATGGGCAGCTGCGCGCGCTGGCGGAAGTCGCGACGCGTCATCTCGGCCAGCAGGTGGTGATCGAGAACCGCGGCGGTGCCTCGGGCACGCTCGGCGCGCAGATGATGGCGGCCGAGGCGCGCGGCGACGGCTACATGGTCGGGCAATTGCCGATCACCGCCTTCCGCTTCCCGATGATGACATCGCGTCCCACCTGGGACCCGATGCGGGACTTCACCTACATCATCCACCTGACGGGCTACCTGTTCGGCGTGGTGGTGAAGGCCGACAGCCCCTGGCAGACCTGGCAGCAGTTCCTGGACTACGCGAAGGCCAACCCGGGCAAGGTCGCCTATGGTTCGCCCGGTGTGGGCAGCACGCTGCACATCACCATGGAACGCATCGCCGCCGAGCGTGGCATCGAGTTCCTGCACGTGCCCTTCCGTGGCGGTTCGGACAACGCGGCGTCGCTGCTGTCCGGTGGCACGCAGGCGATGGCGGACAGCACGTCGTGGGGGCCGCTGGTGGATGGCGGGCAGTTCCGCCTGCTGGTCACCTGGGGCGCCGAGCGCGCCAAGCGCTACCCCAATGTGCCGACGCTGCGCGAGAGCGGCTTCGACATCGTCTCCGCCTCGCCCTACGGCCTGGCCGGGCCGAAGGGCATGGACCCGGGCGTGGTGCGCGTGCTGCACGATGCCTTCAAGGCCGCGCTGAACGACCCCGCGCACCTGGCGGTGCTGGAACGCTTCGACATGCCGGTCATCTACATGAACAGTGACGACTACCGTGCATCGGTCCAGCGCATCATTGTCGAGGAAGGCGCCGTGATCCGTCGCCTCAACCTCACCATCAACTAGAGCCGCCTCGCGCCGCTTGTCGCCACGCCTAAATTCACCCGATCGGATGGGAGCATCTGATCGGGATCGGCTCTAGACCTTCGGCAGATCCACCTTCCCGGTGTGGAGTTCCAGGCGCGAGAATTCCGGCGCCTGCTGCCCCGCATCGCGGAAGGCCTGCTTCAGCGCCTGCATGTTTGGCGCGAAGATGGTTTCGCGATTGGCACTGACCCAGTCGCGCGACTGCTGCGGCATGGCCAGCGTGCCCTGGAAGCGCGGCATGACCCAGCGGGCGAACAGTTCGAAGGACCGCCAGGTGGCTTCGCGATCCGCCCATTCATGCGCGCGGAACAGGATGCCGCCCGCCCCGCCATCGGTGTAGGAGAGCAGCCGCTCGATGCCCGCCGCGACGGTCTCGGGCGAACCCACCAGCGTCGAGCCCATCGCCAGGCCGTCGCGCAGCGGGTCCTCCGATCGCATCGGCGGGCGGCCGAGGGTTTCGCTGAAATAGGTCAGCGTCTCCTGCACTTCGCCGACACGGACATCGCGCAGCGCACGTTCGTCGTCCTCGGCGCAATGCAGGTTCACCACCAGGCGCCAGTTGCGGCGATCCATGGTCTTGCCGTGCTTCGCGGCCTCGGCCTCGGCCACGCGCCACTGCTCGGCCAGCATCTTCGGCCCGCCATGCAGCCCGGCACCGAGCGACAGCAACCCCAGCCCGTGCTTCGCCGCAGCCAGCACGCCCGAGGGCGTGGTCGAGGACGCGACCGAGATCGGGAAGCACGGTTCCGAATACGGCGCGAGGTGAAGACGCGCCTCGCGCAGCGTGAACCAGTCGGTCTCCATCGTGACCGGCGCCTCGCACGCCAGCAGCCGCGTGATGGCGGTGAGCGATTCATCCATCCGCCGCCGCTGGTGCGCCGGGTCGATCCCCATCATGTAGGCGTCCGACACCAGCGCGCCCGGACCGCAGCCGAGCATCACGCGCCCGCGCGTCATGTGGTCCAGCTGAACGAAGCGCTGCGCGACCAGCAGCGGGTGGTGATACGGCAGGCTGGTCACGCCGGAGCCCAGCTTGATGTGCTTGGTGCGTTCCGCCGCGGCGCCGATGATGATCTCGGGGCTCGCGATGGTCTCCCATCCCGCCGAATGATGTTCGCCGACCCAGGCCTCGTCGTAGCCGAGGTGGTCGAGCCACTCGATCAGGTTGATGTCGCGCTCGATCCCGAGCGTCGGGTTGTCGCCTACGCGATGGAAGGGTGCCAGGAAGATGCCGAAGCGCAGGCGGCGCGGAGCCATGGGCTGATCCCTCATCACATCGACGGCGGGTCGCCCGCCAGGAATTCCTCGGCACCATAGCCGGCCTCGATCGGGATGCGCAGCACGCGCCCGGCCTCGGTCATGCGCATCTGCGGCATCACGGTCACGACAGGCGTCGCGGCGGCCATCGCGAACGCCTCCGCCACGCTGTCGTGCCGCGCCAGCTTCTGCAGGTTCATCCGGGTCGGGAACACGACCTTGCGCGACCCCGCCTCGGCCGCGGCCAGCGCATCGGCGGGGCGGATCCAGACGCTGTCCACAGCCTCCTGCCCGTCATGCAGCGCCACCTGGCCTTCCGGCGCGGCAGCGAGGAAGAAATGCGTGTCGAACCGCTTGGGCACCGGGATCGGCGTGATCCAGTGCGCGAAATGCGCCAGCCCGCCGGCATCGGGCACCAGGCCCCGCGCGGCCAGCATCGCGGCGAAGTCACCCTCGGCCGACGGCGGCGTGCCAGGTTGCGCGAGCAGGATGCCGCATTCCTCCCAGGTCTCGCGGACCGCCGCGACGCGGAACGCCGCTTCTGGATCGCCCCCCGCCAGGACCGTGTCCGCCGCCTCGACCCGCCCGCCGGGGAACACCAGCGCGCCCGAGGCGAAGTCGATCTGGTGGTGGCGCACCACCATGAAGACCTCGAGGCCCTGCACGCCGTCGCGCAGCAGCAGGACGGTGGAGGCAGGTCGCGCGGGAACCGGTTCGGCCATGACGCGTCATTGCAGCGCGCCCGGGCTGCTACGGCAAGGCGCGTCGGCGTCGTTGACGCGGCCATCGCGCGACAGCAGGCTTGCGCGAAACGCAGGGGAGGAACCGCATGGCGCTGTTGGCGCGCTGGGCAGAGGCCACGCCCGACAAGGTCGCGGCGCATTTCCCCGATCTCGGGCGTGCCATCACCTTCGGCGAACTGGACGCGCGCGCGACACGCATCGCGCAATGGCTGGTCGCACTCGGCCTGCAGCCAGGCGACGGCATCGCCATGCTGATGGACAACCGGCCGGAATTCTTCGAAGTCGCCTTCGCCTGCCGGCGCGCGGGGCTCTACTACACGCCGCTGTCGGTGCATCTGCGGCCGAGCGAGGTCGCCTACATGCTGGGCGATGCGGGTGCGAAGGCGGTGATCGTCTCGCCGGGCGTTGCCGACCTCGCGACCGCCATGCTGCGCGAAGGTGCAACCGGCAGCGTGCCGCGCTTCGCGGTGGGCGAAGGGCTGCCGGGCTATGACGGCTTCGAGGCCGCCATCGTCGCGGCCCCCGCCCACCCGCTGCCGCAGCGCCCGGTCGGGCGCGAATTCCTCTACTCCTCGGGCACCACCGGCCTGCCGAAGGGGATCAAGCGCCCGCTCGTGGCGTGGGAGAACCGCCTGGCGCCGGACTGGGACATGACCTGGAAGACCCTCTATGCCTGCGGGCCAGGGATGACCTACCTCTCCCCTGCGCCGCTGTACCACGCGGCACCGCACAGCTTCACCATCCGCCGCACCATCGCCGAAGGCGGCACCGTCGTGGTGATGGCGAAGTTCGACCCGCTGCGCGCTCTGGAACTGATCGAGCAGTACGGCGTCACCCACAGCCAATGGGTGCCGACCATGTTCGTGCGCCTTCTGGCATTGCCGGATGCCGATCGGCGGCGATTCGACCTGTCGTCGCATCGCATCGCGATCCACGCCGCCGCCCCCTGCCCCGTCGGCGTCAAGCAGCGGATGATGGACTGGTGGGGTCCGATCATCTGGGAATACTACGCGGGATCCGAGAGCGTCGGCACGACTGTGGTCTCGCCGCAGGATTGGCCGCTACGGCCCGGCACGGTGGGCCGCCCCGTAAACGGCGTGACGCTGCATATCGTCGATGACGAGGGCCGCGACATGCCGTCTGGCCAGGTCGGACGCATCTGCTTCGCCGGCGCGCCGCGCTTCGCGTACCACAACGCGCCGGAGAAGACCGCCGCGGCCTATGACGCGCAGGGCCGCGCCACGCTTGGCGACCTCGGCCGCGTGGACGATGAAGGCTGGCTGTACCTGTCCGACCGCCGCGCCGACCTCATCCTGTCCGGCGGCGTCAATATCTACCCGGCCGAGATCGAGGCCGTCATCGCGCGGCATCCGGACGTCGCCGAGGTCGCCATCGTCGGCATCCCGCATGCCGAATTCGGCGAGCAGGTGCATGCGGTTATCGTGCCGCGCGGCCGCGGGGATGGCCTTCAGGCGACGCTGGAGGCGCTGTGCCGCGAACACCTGGCCGGCCCCAAGCGCCCGCGCTCGTGGGAATTCGTGGACGAACTCCCGCGCAGCGAGGCCGGCAAGCTGCTGCGCAGGATCCTGAAGGAGCGCTACCTCAGCCCGTCCTGAGGCCAAGGCGTTCCACGCGCTGGCGTTCCTGCTCGTAGACCTCGATCATGTTCCGCGCATAGGCCTCGCTGTCGAGGTATTCCAGCGGCTGGTCGAGCCGCCGCAGCGTCGCGATATGCGCCGAGTCGTACAGCGCCGCCTTGAAGCCATCATGCAGCGCGCGGCGGATCGCGGGGTCGAGCCCCGCCGGCGCCACCAGCCCATAGGGCGATGTCACCACCATGTTGGCATAGCCGAGTTCGATCAGCGTCGGCACGTTCGGCCAGCGCGGCGAACGTTCGCGCGACCACACGTTCAGGAAGCGGAGCTTGCCCTCATCTACCAGCTGGCCCACGCCCGAACCGCTGGCGCCGCCCTCGATATGCCCGCCGAGCAGCGCGGGCGTCATGTCGCCCTCCCCACGGAAGGGCACGTGCACGAACTCGATGCGCTCGCGCTCCGCGAGATCCACCAGCGTCAGGTGCGGCGTGCCGTTCGCGCCGGTATTGCCCAGGCGCACCTGGCCCGGGCGCCGGCGTGCATCGGCTACCAGGTCAGCCCAGGTCTGATAGGGGCTCTCGGCGCGCACCACGACGGCGAACAGGTAGCCGGTCAGGTGGATGATCGGCGTGAAGTCCTTGGTCACGTCATAGGGCATGCGCTGCATGTGCGGCAGGCGCAGTGCCGGCAGCGTCATCTGCGAGACGGTGTAGCCGTCGGGTCGCGCGCGCGCCACCGCGGCCGCGCCGAGCGTGCTGCCTGCGCCGGGGCGGTTCTCGACCAGCACGGTCTGGCCGAAATGGCGGGTCGCGGCTTCGGCGAAGGATCGCATCTGCACATCGGTCGCCCCGCCGGCCGGGAACGGCACGTAGATGGTGATGGGGCGGCTGGGGAAACGCTCCTGCGCCACGGCGCCGTGCACGAAGGGCGCGGCGGCTGCGGTGCCGAGCACGGCGCGGCGGGTGATGGTCGTCATTCGTGGTCCTCCCGGTTGTTGCATCGTCGCGTCACAGCGTGCGCGCGATGATTTCCTTCATGATCTCGGAACTGCCGCCATAGATGCGGCCGACGCGCGCATCGGCCCAGGCGCGGCCGATCTCGTAATCGGCCATGTAGCCATTGCCGCCATGCATCTGCAGGCAGTCGTCCAGCAGGCGGTTCTGCATCTCGGTGCCGAGCAACTTGGCCTGCGCCGCCAGGTCGATCGACAGCCCGCCATTCATGTGCAGTGCCAGGCAATGGTCGCAGAACACACGGAACATGTTCGCCTGGGCGCGCAGTTCCGCCAGCTTGAAGCGGTTGTGCTGGAAGTCGAACACTGTCTGGCCGAAAACCTTGCGGTCCTTGGCGTAGTCGATGGTCTTCTGCAGCATCACCTCCATCGACATCGCGCTGCGGATGGCGATGACCAGGCGTTCCTGGGGCAGGTTCCTGATGAGGTAGGAGAAGCCGGCATTCTCCTCGCCGAGCAGGTTCTCCGCCGGCACGCGCACATCGTCGAAGAACAGTTCCGAGGTATCGGCAGCGTGCAGGCCGATCTTCTCGAGGTTGCGGCCCTTGGTGAAGCCGGGCGTGCCTTCCTCGACGCAGATCAGGCTGATGCCCTTGCGGCCCGCGCCCGGGTCGGTCTTGCAGACGACGATCACCAGCCCGCAATTCTGGCCGTTGGAGATGAAGGTCTTGGATCCGTTGATGACCCAGTCGGACCCATCGCGCCGCGCATGAGTCTTCACGGCCTTGAGGTCCGACCCCATCCCGGGCTCGGTCATGGCGATGGCGGTGATGATCTCGCCGCGCGCCATGCGCGGCAGCCATTCGCGCTTCTTGTGCGGCAGCGCGAATTCCTCGATGTAGGGCACCACGATGTCGGAATGCAGCGGGAAGCCGATCCCTGATGCATTGGTGCGCGCGATCTCCTCGATGATGATGGCGGCATAGCCGAAATCGGCACCCGCCCCGCCGTGTTCCTCGGCCATCATCGGGCACAGCAAGCCTTCCGCACCGGCCTTCAGCCACACCTCGCGCGGGACGATCTCGGCGCGTTCCCAGTCGCGGTGGAAGGGCACGATCTCGCGTTCGAAGAAGCGCCGAACCTGCGTGCGGAAGATCTCGTGATCGGTGTTGAAGACGCTGCGCGCGGAGCCCACGGGCGGGGCGGCGGTGTCCATGGACGGTTCCTTGTTTGATTGCCGCCAGCCTAGAGCAGATCCCGATCCGTTGGAATCATCCGATCTGGTGAAGATCCTCGCGAAAACAAAAGGCTAGAAGCGTCGCCGGCAACGATGGCAGCTGAGGCCCCTGGCGCGGGCGGGTGTCAGCCGCCCAGCGCGGCGCCGATCATCGACGCCTCCAGGCCCCAATCGGCCAGCGCCGCGGCGCCATCGGCACCGCGCCGCGGTGCTGGCATGGGTTCGGCCGCCGGCGTGCGCGAAAAACGCGGGCTGGGCGCCGGCTGCGCACCGCCGCCGCGCGCCAGGAACGTCCCGCGCGCGACATTATGCGGATGCCGCGGCGCTTCCTCGAGGTCCAGCACGGGGGCCACGCAGGCGTCGCTGCCGTCGAACACGCCCGCCCAGTGCTCACGCGGACGGCTCGCGAAGATCGCCGCGAATTCCGCGCGGATCGCCGGCCACCGCGCGGGGTCGGTGCGATCCGCAAAGCGCGCCGCATCCAGCCCCAGCCCCTTCAACAGCAGCGCAAAGAACTGCGGTTCCAGCGCGCCCACCGCCACATACATCCCGTCCGAGCATTCATAGGTGTCGTAGTAGGGGCAGGCGCCATCGAGCAGGTTGCTCTCCCGCGCATTCTTCCAGCGCCCTTGCGCAAGCTGCCCGAAGAAGGCGCCCATCAGCGTGGCCGACCCATCGGTCATCGCCGCATCCACCACCTGGCCGCGGCCGCTGCGCTGGGCTTCGAACAATGCCGCCATGATGCCGTAGGCCAGCAGCATCCCGCCGCCGCCGAAATCCCCCACCAGGTTCAGGGGCGGCACCGGCCGCTCGCCCGCGCGCCCCATCGACCACAGCGCGCCGGTCAGCGCGATGTAGGTGATGTCGTGCCCCGCCACCGACGCCAGCGGCCCGTCCTGTCCCCACCCCGTCATGCGGCCATAGACCAGGCGCGGGTTGCGCGCATGGCAGGCGTCCGGCCCCAGGCCAAGCCGTTCCGTCACACCCGGCCGGAAGCCCTCCACCAGCACGTCCGCGCGCTGCGCCAGCGCCAGCACGGCGGCGATCGCCTCGGGCCGCTTCAGGTCCAACGCCACGCTGCGCCGCCCGCGCCCGAGCACATCCGCCGGATGCCCGCCGGGCGGCCCGTCGGGCCGGTCGATGCGCAGCACCTCCGCGCCCAGGTCGGCCAGCATCATGCAGCAGAACGGTCCGGGACCGATGCCGGCGAGTTCGACCACGCGCAGCCCCTGCAGCGGCCCCGGCATCGCTCACCGCCCTTCGAAGCGCGGCGGGCGCTTTTCGCGGAACGCCGCCTTGCCCTCCGCGAAATCCGACGAGGCGCGGATCGCCGACATGCGCTGCCCATGGATCGCCATCTGCTCGGACGGGCCACGCGGGATGATCTCCTCGGTCACCATGCGCTTGATCTCGCTGAGCACCATCGGTGCCATGCCGCACAGTTCCGTCGCCCATTGCCGCGCGGTGTCCAGCGCCTGGCCCTCGGGCACCACCTCGTTCACGAGGCCGATGCGCTCCGCGCGCGCCGCGTCCACGGTGCGGCACAGCAGCATGATCTCCATCGCGACCTTGTGCGGAATGCGCGAGACGAGCCCCGCGATCATGCCCCCCGTCAGACCGAGCTTCGCCTCGGGGTAGTAGAACTTCGTGCCGGCGCCGCAGACCATCAGGTCGCACATCATCGCCAGCACGATCCCGCCGCCGACGCACCAACCTTCGACGGCGCAGATCACGGGCTTGAGCGGCTTGAAACCAACGGTCGGGATGGCGCGCCAGAGCTCCGGCGGGTCCGCCACATCCGCCCCGAAGGTGAAGGCGCGCGTGCCGGTCGCAGTGATGATCGCAACGCGCAGGTCTTCGCGGCGCTCGAAGTCCTGCATCAGGCGCTGCACCTGCTCGGCCATGGGCTTGCTGATCGCATTGCCCTTGGCCGGGTTGTTCAGCGCCACGATTCGGATGGGGCCTTCGTCCGTGACAGTCACCAGTTCCACGTCAGTTCACTCCTGCTCCGGTGCGGCGGATCACATCCGCAAAGATCGCGCGATCGCGCATGATACGGTTGGCGAAGGGTTCGCCGGTCTCGAAGGCGGGGCGCAGGCCACCGATCGCCATGCCACGGGCGACCTGGTCGGATTTCAGCGCCTCCTCCAGCGTCGCGGCGATGCGCGCGCGGAGCGCCGGCGGCAGCCCGGCGGGGGCGGCGATCCCGAACCACGACATGGCCCCGCGCTCCGCGAGACCGAGTTCCATCAGGGTCGGCACGTCGGGGAATTCCGGGTGCCGCGTGTCGCCGAAGCTCGCCAGCGCGCGCAGCCGTCCGTCGCGCACCTGCGGCAGCGCGGCGGGGTCGCAGATCATCTGGATATGCCCCGCCACCAGGTCGTTCACCGACAGCCCGGACCCGCGATAGGGCACGTGTTCGAGCCGCACGCCCGCCGCCTCCCCGAAGATCTCGCATTGCAGCTGCGTGATGGTGCCGTTACCCGCCGAGCCGAAGCGCAACTGCCCCGGCCTTGCGCGGCCATACGCGACCAGTTCCTGGATGGTGCGGGCCGGCACGGCGTGGTTCACGATGACGAAGGCATCCGAACTCGCAACCCGCGCGACCGGCACGAAGTCGCGGTCCGCGTCGTAGGGCGGGCGCATCATGGTGGGGCTGATGGTGAAGACCGCGGTCGGGAACAGCAGCAGCGTCTGCCCGTCAGGCCGCGCGCGCGACACCAGCTCGGCGCCGATCGTGCCACCGGCGCCGCCGCGGTTCTCGATGACGATGGTCTCGCCGATGATGCGCGACCATTCCTGCACCAGCGGCCGCGCGACATTGTCGGTACTGCCGCCGGGCGGATAGGGCACCACCAGCGTGACCTGGCGCTGCGGCCAAACCGGCTGGGCCAGGGCGGGGCGTGCCAGCAAGCCGGCGCCCAGCAGCGGCAGGGCACGGCGATGAAGCGGCGTGTTCATGGCGTTTCCTCCTTGGCCAGTGTGGCGCGGGCATCAACGGCGATCGCCCCCTGCCCTGCCGCGCGCAGGATCAGCGGATTGATGTCGAGTTCGACAAGCCGCGGACCAAGCTCCGCCGCCAGCCAGGACAGGCGTGACAGCGTATCGGCCGCAGCGCCGGTATCGGCGGGGCGGCCGCGCAGCCCGGCCAGCACGGGTGCGACGCGCAGCCCCTCGATCATGGCGCGCGCCTGCTCGGCCGAGACCGGCGCCGGCGCCATGCACACATCCTGCAGCACTTCCACCAGGATGCCGCCGGCGCCCACCAGCACCATCGGGCCGAATTGCGGGTCGTGGATCGCGCCGAGGAACAGTTCGGCCTCGCCGCGCGCCATCTCCTGCACGACGCAGCCCTCGGCGTCCGGCCCGAGCCGCGACGAGACCTCGGCGAAGGCTGCGCGCAGCGCCGCGTCGTCACGCAGGTCGAGCCGCACGAGCCCGGCGTCGGATTTGTGCACCACGGCGCGGCTGACGCCCTTCAGTACGACCGGGTAGCCGATGGCCTCCGCCGCCGCGACGGCCTCCTCGGCCGACTGCACCGCGGTTTCGCGCGTGGTGGCGATGCCGCAGGACGCAACGAGGCGCTTCGCTTCGCCTTCGGTGAGCGCGCCGCCGGGCAGCGCCGGTGCCGGGGCCATGCCGGCGGGCCGCTCCGGTGCCGGCGGCACGGCACGCCCCGCCGCCGCCTCATCCAGCGCGCGCATCACCGCCAGCGCATCCGAGACGCGGTCGAAGAACGGGAAATCCGCCGCGCGCATCGCCACGCGCGACGCATCGCCGACCTTGCCCGCCGACATCACGTAGAACAGCGGCTTGCCGCCCGCGCGCGCCAGCGGCGGCAGCAGTGCCGCGCGCCCGGCCATGTCCGGCTGCGTCGTCATCGGCACCGCGACGGCGCCGACATCGGGGTCCGCCATGAAGGCGCGGATGCACTCCGCCAGGCCGTCACCGCTGGTGCCCTCGTGGAAGGATCCGGTATCGACGGGCAGATGGATGTGGCTCTCGGGCATCCAGCGCGCCAGCACCGCGCGTGTCGCATCCGCCATGCGCGCCAGCCGCAGCCCATGCCCCGGCAGCATGTCGGCAAACGTCACGGTGCTGCCGCCAGAGGACGCGATGGGCGCCAGCCCCAGCCCGGCTGCCGGCCATGGCGGCAGGCGCAGCGCCGCATCGGCCGCGAGCACCATCGCCTGCGGGTCCTGCATCACCACCGCGCCCTCGGCGCGACAGACGGCTTCGAAGGCGGCGAAGGCGCCGGCCAGGCTGGCGGTGTGGCTGCGCGCGGCGGCCGCACCCGCCTCGCTGCGCCCGGCCTTGACGATGAAGACCAGCTTGCCGGCAGCGCGCGCCCCGCCCAGCAGCGCGCGGAAGCGGCGCGGGTCGCGCAGTCCCTCGATGTACAGCGCGATGGCGCGCGTGGCGTCGTCGGTCACCAGGAAATCGAGAAAGTCCTCGAGCGCCAGGTCCGCCTGGTTGCCCACCGACACGCAGCGGCTGAAGCGCGCGCCGTGGTGATGCCCGAAGGACAGCAGCGTTCCCATCAGCGCGCCGGACTGGCTGACCATGCCGATGCCGCCGGGGCGGTAGTCGTCTTCCTCCAGCGCCAGCGAGGAGGACAGCATGGCGCGATCGACCGGGTTGAAGATGCCCAGGCAATTCGGCCCGACCAGCCGCATCCGCGCGCCACGCGCGATGGCCAGCACGCGCTCCTGCAAGGCAGCACCCGCCGGCCCGGCCTCTGCCAGTTTCCCGGTGATCACGATGCAGGCCCCCACGCCGGCCGCCGCGCAATCGGCGACCTGCGCCTCCAGCGCCGAGGCCGGCACGGCCAGGATCGCCACATCCGGCGGCTCCGGTGCGGCGGAAGCCCGCGGGAAGGCCGGCAGCCCGCGGATCGTCGCGCGGTTCGGGTTGATCGGCAGGATGCGGCCGGGAAAGCCGTGCTTCAGCAGGTAATGGATGACCCGGCCGCCGAACTTGCCGACATCGTCGGAGGCACCCACGACCGCGACGGATCGCGGCGCGATGATGCGCGCGATGGGCAGGGGGCGCCCGGTTTCCGCTTCCTCCACGCCCGTCTCCATCCGCGGGATCCGGACAGGCTAGGCCAGGAAATCGCCCGCGTCAGCCCACGGCTTCGGCGCGAAACCCGTCGCCCCAGCGCGACAGCCGCGCGCGGGATGGCGAGGGGAAATGCGCGAAGCACAGCAGCGTGCGCGCCTCGCAGGCGCACTCCAGCACGCGGCGGCGCGTGACGGCGGCCTGCGCCGGGTCGAAATCGGCGCGCATCGAGATCTCTGGATAACGCGCCTGCAGGGGCGAATGGATCAGGTCGCCGGTGAACAAGGCGTCATGGTCGCCGCGGCCGACGCGCAGCGCGACATGGTGCGGGGTGTGGCCTGGCGTGGCCTCCAGGCGGATGTCGTCCGTGATGGCGTGGTCGTCCGCGACCATCTCCGCGCGCCCGGCGGCGACGATGGGCAGCACGGAATCGGCGAAGGGCAGCACCGGCGCCTTCGCATTCTCGGCGTTCCAATGCGCGAATTCAGCCGCCGAGAACACATAGCGCGCCTTGGGGAAGGTCGGCACCCAGACGCCGTTCTCAAGCCGCGTGTTCCACCCGACATGGTCGACATGCATGTGGGTGCACATCACCACGTCGATGTCGTCCACGCTCAGGCCAAGCGCCGCCAGGCCACGCATGTAGCCATCGCCGCGCAGCCGGTTCCAGAACGGGTGCAGTGGCCGGTCCTTGTCGTTGCCGACGCAGGTATCGACCAGGATGGTGTGGTGCTTCGTGCGCACCACCCAGGACTGGATCGCCAGCACCAGCTTCCCGGTGACGGGATCGAGCGCCGCCGGTTCCAGCCAGGCGCGGTTCTCGTCCAGCAATTCCTTCGTCAGCGTCGGGAAGAAGGTCAGCGGGTCGAAGAGCGGCGTCTCCTCCTCGATGATCCGTTGCACCGTGATGTCGCCCAACGCGAAGCCATTCGTCATCGGTTGTCCGCCTCCCGTTCCGCGCGCAACAGCACGATTCCCACCACCAGCGCCGGCAGCCCGCAGACCGCGAAGCCCAGCCCGTAGCTGCCGGTGGCGATCAGCACGCCCGAATAGACCAGCGGCAGGATCAGCCCGCCCAATTGCCCGAAGGACAACACGCCGCCGGTCGCAGCACCCGCCTGGCCCGGCACGGCCAGCCGCGCCGCCTCAGACAGCAGGATGCCGTGCCAGGACATGACGGTGGCGCTCAGGATCGTCGCAACCACGCCGATCAGCAGCAGCGGCCAGGACGGCCCCAGCAACGCCATCATCGCCGTGCCGCCCGCCATGCCGAGCGCCAGCCAGCACATCACCACCACCGGATCGACCCGCCCGCTGCCGAGCCAGCCCCAGAAGATGCGCCCCGGCACCGCGATCACCATCGCCACCGAGAAGACCAGCCCCGCCGCGACAAGCCCATGCCCGAGCTCCACCAGCGCCACCACGAAGTACGAGGTGAACACCGTCTGCAGCCCGTTGAACGCGAAGCACGCGAAGGACAGGCGCCGCAGGTCGGGCCTCGCCATGACGTTGAGTATCGTGGTGTGGAAATCCGACAGGCGGAAGGATTGTGTCGGCACGCGGTCGGCATCGAATTCCGCACGCAGCGGTTCCAGCATCGCGGCGAAGACCAGGCAGGACAGGGCGGCGATCAGCAGCGCCCCGCGCCACCCGGTCAGCCCCGTCAGCCAGGGCCCCAGGATGCCCGCCACCAGAAGCCCCGCCGGGACCGCCGTCTGCTTGATCGAGAAGACCAGCGGCGCCTGCCGCGGCGGCGAATAGCGCCCGAGCAAATGCGAACTCGCCGGCGTCGACATCGCCGCCGCGCCGCCGCCGATCACCGCCGAGACCAGGAACAGGAAGGCCGGCCCCGCGGTGGCCACCGCCATGCCGATGCCGAGCAGCACGAGCGCCACCTGGCTCATGCGCATCGCGCCATAGCGCAGAATGAACGACCCGCAGCCAAGCTGGAACAGCAAGGCCGAGAGTGCGGCCGCCGCCACATAGATCCCGAGCCACGCCGGATCGATCGCGAGATCGGCCAGGATCGCCGGCGCGATGATGGGCGGCAGCGACCGGCCGAGCGTCGCGAAGGTCTGCTGCAGGAACATCGCGGTCAGCACGATCAGCAGCAGCTTCATGGGTCGGTCGGCGCGCATGATGCTCCGTGGCGGTGCCAGGTGGTCACGATAGGCCCACACGGGCGCTACTGCGAAGGGCCGCCGACGCCGCCCGCGCGACCGCACCGGCAACGACCGCACTTGATCCCGGACAAGGGCGCGATGCGCCGGCCATGGCAGGATGACGTGTATGACCCCGGCACCAGCATCGATGCGCCGCTTCCTGCTTCTCGCCTGGGTCCTCGCGGGTCTGGTTGCGGGCGGCCTTGCGCTGCTGCTGGGCGCCGGACCGGCCGCGGCTTGGCTGTGGTCGGCCGCGGCGCTGCCGGTCGCGGTGCATGTCGCGATCGGGCTGGTGCGCTCGCTCGCGGGCGGTCGGATCGGCGTCGATGCGGTGGCGCTTGCGGCCATCCTCGCCGCGGTCGCGCTGGACGAAGCCGCGGCAGCCGCCGTGATCGGCCTGATGGTTGCCGGCGGTGAGGCGCTGGAAGCCTGGGCCGAGGGCCGCGCCACCGGCGCGCTGACCGCGCTGATGGCGCGCGCGCCGCGCCGCACGGCGCGCATCGATGGCGAGGCGATCAGCGAGATCGACGTCGCCGACATCCGCCCCCGGGACCTGCTGCTGGTCCGCCCCGGCGAGACGGTGCCCGCCGACGGCACGCTCGAGGACGACGCCGCCACGCTCGACGAGAGCGCCCTGACCGGCGAACCGCTGCCCGCCACGTTCCGCCGCCACGCGGCGCTGCGCAGTGGCGGCGTCAATGCCGGGGCGGCCTTCCGCATGCGCGCCACGCAGGATGCCGCCGCCAGCACCTATGCCGCCATCCTGCGCCTGACGCAGGAGGCCGCCGCGGCGCGCGCCCCGCTGGCGCGCATGGCGGACCGCTGGGCGTTGGGCTTCGTCGGCGCCACCGCCGTGCTGGCCGGCGGTGCCTGGGCGCTGTCGGGCGATCCGGTGCGCGCGCTGGCGGTGCTCGTGGTCGCGACACCCTGCCCGCTCATCCTCGCCGCGCCGGTGGCGCTGGTGGCCGGAATCGGACGCGCGGCGCGCCGCGGCATCGTGGTGAAGGGCGGCGGGGCGCTGGAACGCCTCGCGCGCATCCGCACCGTGCTGTTCGACAAGACCGGTACGCTCACGCCCGGGCAGCCGCGCCTGGCGGCCATCGATGCCGACCCGGCGCTGGGGCGCGACGGCGCGCTGCGCCTCGCGGCGGCGCTGGCGCAGGCGTCGACGCACCCGGTCTCGGCCGCGCTGGTCGCCGCCGCGGTCGCGCGCGGCATCGACCCACCGCTGCCGCAGGACGCCGCGGAAGTGGCCGGCGGCGGCGTCATGGGGCGCGTTGACGCAAGTACGCTGATGCTGGGCTCCGAGGGCTTCCTGCACGCTGCCGGGATCGACCCGCGCAACGGCTTCGGCCTGGTCGCGCAGGTCGCCGTCGCGGCGGGGTCGATCGCGTGGCTGGCGATGGACGGGCGCATCGCCGCCGCCTTCGTCATGTCGGACGGGCTGCGGCCGGATGCGCCACGCGCGGTGCGGCGGTTGCGCGCGCTCGGCGTCCGGCGCATCGCGCTGGTCACGGGCGACCGTGCGGCGGCGGCCCAGGCCGTCGGGCGCGCGCTGCGCCTCGACCAGGTGTTTGCCGACCAATCACCGGCCGACAAGATCGCGCTGGTGCGGGCCGAAGCCGCCGCAGCGCCCACCGCCATGGTCGGGGATGGCGTGAACGACGCCCCCGCACTGGCAGCCGCGGATGTCGGCATCGCCATGGGCGCGGCGGGCACGGCCGCGGCGGCGGAAGCGGGCGACGTGGTGCTGCTGGTCGACCGCGTGGACCGCGCGGCCGAAGCCATCGCCATCGCGCGGCGGTCGCGCCGCGTCGCGCTGCAGGCGATCGGCATCGGCATGGGGTTGTCCGGCGTCGCGATGGTGGCCGCCGCGCTGGGGTTCCTCACGCCGCTGGCCGGCGCAGTGCTGCAGGAGGGCATCGACGTCCTCGCCATCCTGCATGCCCTTACCGCGTTGCGCCCGGGCGCCGAGGAACGGCTTGGCGCAGACCTTCCGCCACAGGCGGGCATCGAGGAGCGGCGGGCCGAACATGCGGGCCTGCGACAACTCGCGGAGAGCCTGCGCAGCGCGGGCGAGGCAATCGATGCCGACGACGCCGCACCGCACCTCGCGGAGATTGTCGCGCGGCTGCGCGATGACCTGCTGCCGCACCAGCGCGCGGAGGAACGCGCGCTCTACCCCGAGGCTGCCGCGCGGCTCGGTGGCCAGGACCCGATGGCGCCGCTGATCCGGATGCATGCGGAGATCGAGGCGCAGGTCGAGCGCCTCGCCGCACTGCTGCGCCTGGCCGAAGGGGAGAGCTGGCACGTAGCGGCACCCGAACTGCGCCGCACGCTGTTTTCCCTTGAAGCACTGCTCCGGCTGCATCTGGGCATCGAGGAGGAGATGCTGGCCGACCTGCGCTAGAGCAGTTTTCGTTCGCCTTGGCTCACTGCAACGACCCTAGCCTTTTTTTTTTTCGCGAGCATCTCTACCCGCTCTCAGGATTCCGTTTGAGCGCGCGATTCTTTAGCCGAGCCTACGCCGGTACAGTGCGATCAGCCGTTCCCAGTGCCGCTCCGCCGCGGGCTTGTCGTAGCACCAGCGTTGTGGGAAGGCGAAGCCGTGGTGGACGGCGGAATGGATTTCCAGTTCGCCCGCAGCACCCGATGCATCGAAAAGCGCGCGCAACTCGGCCACCATCGGCAGCGGCGCCAGCTCGTCATGTTCGGCGCAGGAGATGTACAGTTCGGCGCGGCCCTTGCCGAGCGTCAGGTGCGGGCTTTCCTCGGCATCCGATACCAGCCAGGTGCCGTAGAACGACGCTGCGGCAGCGATGCGACCCGGGTAGCGCGCGGCAGCGGCCAGCGCATAGGGGCCGCTCATGCAGTAGCCATGCGCGCCCACCGGCCCGGCTGCGGCGATGCCCTCGCGGTCGAGAAAGGCCAGCATCGCGGCCACGTCCTCCATCACCGGCGGGATGGTCATCCTGGTGCGGATGGCGCGCATGCGGTCGCGCTCGGGGTCGCCCAGGGTCAGTACGCCGGGGCCGAATGTCGTGTCGCGCCCCGCGCGGTAATACAGGTTCGGCAGCAGCACGCAGTAGCCGCAGGTGGCCAGGCGGCGCGCCATGTCGTGCAGTTCCTCGCGGATGCCGGGTGCGTCCATCAGCATCAGTACCGCCGGCGCGGGCGCGCCGCGCTCGGGGCGGACGATGAAGGTCTCCATCGCGCCGTCGCACGTGGGGATGTCGGTGGTGGTCTCGATCATCGGCTGGTCCTCTGAGGCGGGAAGGCTACCCGCCGCCTGGACGGATGGCGATGGGCGCGGGAGGATGCGTCACCTGCATCGGAGGAACCGCAGTCCATGAAGCTCGCCTATTCGCCCAACAGCCCGTACGTGCGGAAGTGCCATGTCTGCGCCATCCTGCGCGGCATCGACGATCGCATCGAGTACTGGACCATTGCGACGGCCGACCCTGCGCTGGCGGCCGTGAACCCGCTGTCGAAGGTGCCGACCTTCATCACGGATGACGGCATGGCGCTGTACGACAGCCCGGTGATCTGCGAGTTCCTCGACAGCGTGGGCGACGCGCCGAAACTGATCCCCGCGCCGGGCCCCGCGCGCTGGCGCGCGCTGACGCTGGCCGCACTCGGCGACGGCATCCTGGACGCAACGCAGCCGCGCCGGCGCGAAGTGGCGCTGCCGCAGGACGAAGGGCGCGTGACCTACATCGCGCAGCAGCAACTGAAGGTGACGCGCGCGCTGGCAGTGCTGGAGAACGAAACCCTGGGCATGCTCGAGACGATCGGCGATGTCTCGGTCGCCTGCGCGCTCGGCTACCTCGATTTCCGCTACCCGCACGAACCGTGGCGGCCCGGCCATCCGAAGCTCGAGGCCTGGTACGCGAAGGTGTCGGCGATGCCGGCCATGGCGAAGACCGTCCCGCCAGGCTGAATCACGGCCAGGGGCCTTGCAGCGCCGCGCGGGTTTCCGCCACGCCGGCCTGCCAGATCCGATCCATGGCGGCGTCGGGCTTCTGCCAGGCGCCGCCGAAACTGCCATCGCCCAGCATCTCGCGCACCCGCACCGGCGGGCTGGCCTTCATCAGCGCGAGATCGACGCTGGGCTTCGCCCCCTCGGGGGCCGGGGCATGCGCAAGGCGCGTCCAGGGAAAGTTTTCGAACCAGTTGCCGTGGCTGGCGGACGGATCCTCGGCCTGCGCGGCCGCCCAGGTCGCGGGCGCGTTCCACCAGTTGTGGAACCTGAGCGACAGGCGCGGATCCTCGGCCATGATCTGCTGCGCCAGCGCACCCACTGGTGCATTTCCGCCATGCCCGTTGACGATCAGGATGCGACGGAAGCCTGAGGCCGCGACAGAGGCGATCACGTCACGCGCGACCGCCAGCAGGGTTTCCACGCGCAGGCTGACGCTGCCCGGAAAGGCTGCGAAGTACGGCGCGAGCCCGAACGGCATAACGGGGAAGACCGGCACGCCGAGCGGTTCCGCCGCCTCGATCGCAACGCGTTCGGCCAGGATGGCATCGACGCAGAGCGACAGCCCCGCATGCTGCTCCGTGCTGCCAAAGGGCAGCACGCAGCGGTCGTCCTGCGCGAGGTAGGCCTGGATGTCGCGCCAGTTGCTGTCGGCGATCCTCATCGCGTCACTGGCGAGACGTCCCAGGCGTAGGTCTCCTCGTCCGACCGCCCGACACGCAGTGCGGCGCGGTCGCGCCGCATCGCCCAGGCCGAGCCCACCGCCGCGATCGGGATCACCACCCGCTGCGCGGTGAACAGCGCGCCGACCTGCTGCAGCAGTTCCTCGCGCTTCTTGTCGTCCAGTTCCACGTTCGCCGCCTGGATCAGCCGGTCGATCTCGGGGTTGGAGAAGCCGTTCCAGTTGAAGGCGCCCAGGCGCAGCTCGCGGTTGTTCGTGTGTGCATTGGCCGCGTAGTAGTAGTTCGCCTCGCCGGTCAGCGTGCCCCAACCAGCGATGATGTTGGAGAGTTCACCCCGCGCGCGCGCCGGAAAAATCACCGCCGCCGGCTGGCCCGCCGCCTGCACCTCGATCCCGATGCGTGCCAGCATCTGCGCCATCGAGGTACCCACGCCATTGTCGCCGGGCAGGCGATTGTTGGTGAAGTTCAGCACCATGCGGAAGCCGTTCGGATAGCCGGCCTCGGCCAGCAATTGCCGGGAGCGCGCGACGTTCGGCGTGGGCAGCTGGATGGCCGGGTTGAATCCGAAGATCCCTGGCGTGACCATCTGCGCCTGCGGCGTGCCCATGCCTTCCATCGCCACTTCCGCCAACGCGCGGCGGTCGATGGCGAGGTCGATCGCCTCGCGCACACGGGCGTCGCGGTAGGGGTTGGCGGGCAGCCGCGACCCGTCGCGCGCGGTCACCTGCGGCGTGGTCTCGCGCTGGTCGAGCGCCAAGTTGAACACATAGACCGTCTCGGCCTTCACCACGCTGATCGCGCGATCGCGTTCGAGCGTCGGCACATCCGCCGCCGGCACGCGCACGATCATGTCCACCTGGCCGGTGCGCAGTTGCGCCACGCGCGCAGCGGGGTTGGAGATCTCGCGCCGGACATGCCGCGCCCAGGCCGGGCGCCCACCCCAATAGGCGTCGTTGCGTTCGACCGTGAATTGTTCGCGCGGCGTCCAGGACCCGAAGCGGTAGGGGCCGGTGCCGATCGCCGCGCGGCCCGAATTGAACGCCTCGTTCGAGGCTTCCGGCGTCAGCCCGGCGGTGGCGCGCGCCGAGACCACGAAAAGCCGGATGAAGTCGTTGGGCAGCGTGGGCGCCGGCCCGTCCGTCACCACGCGCAGCGTGTGCGGGTCCACCACCTGGATCTCGCGCACACGCCGCACATAGATGCTGGTTGGGTTGGGTCCGGACAGGGTCTGCATGCGGCGGATCGACGCCGCGACATCCTCCGCCGTCATGTCCGAACCGTCATGGAACTTCACGCCGCGGCGCAGGCGGAATTCCCAGGTGGTCGGGTTCACCACCGACCAGGATTCCGCGATGCCAGGTTCGATCTGCAGCCGGTCGCCCGATCGAGTCAGCGTGTCGAACACATGCGCCAACGATTCGGCATGGGTGCCGGTCGCGGTGAAATGTGGGTCGATGCTTTCGGGCCCGGCGATCACGCCCATGGTGAGCGTCTGCGCCGATGCGCCGCCGGCCAGGATGGCGCCAAGCGCGACAGTGGCGAGTGCGAGACTGCGCATGGTTCTTGTCTCCCCGTTGATGCGCGGGATGCTGGAATGCCTTGCGCCGCCTGTAAATGCCCCGATAGTCCAGGCCATGCTCGGCTACGTCATCCAGCGCCTGCTGCAGGCCGCCCTTGTCATGCTCGCGATGTCCGCGCTCGTGTTCGTGGGCGTCTACGCGATCGGCAATCCGATCGACGTGCTGATCTCACCCGACGCCACGCAGGACATCCGCGAGGCGGCGATCCGCCGGCTTGGGCTGGACTTGCCGCTGTGGCAGCAATACCTGGCCTTCCTCGGGCGGCTGCTGCGCGGGGATTTCGGGACGTCCTTCGTGTTCGGGATGCCGGTGCTGCAGCTGATCCTGTCGCGCCTGCCGGCCACGCTGGAACTGGCGCTGGCGGCGGTACTGATCGGCACGCTGGCGGGCGTGCCGCTGGGCATCTACGCCGGCTACCGGCCCGACAGCGCGGTTTCGCGCGCGATCATGGCGGTCTCGGTGCTGGGCTTCTCGGTGCCGACCTTCTGGGTCGGGCTGATCCTGATCCTGACCTTCGCGGTAAACCTCGACTGGCTGCCGGCCGGAGACCGCGGGCCGCTGGTGGACGTGTTCGGCATCGGCTGGTCCTTCCTGTCGCTGGAAGGCCTCTCCTTCCTCGTGCTGCCGGCGCTGAACCTGTCGTTGTTCAAGCTGGCGATGATGATCCGCCTGTCGCGCGCCGGCACGCGGGAGATCATGCTGACCGACACGGTGAAGTTCGCCCGCGCGGCCGGGCTCTCAGACGCCACCATCCTGCGGCGGCACGTGCTGCGCCTCATCTCCATTCCCATCGTCACGGTCTTCGGGCTGGAACTGGGCTCCACGCTCGCCTTCGCCGTGGTGACCGAGACCATCTTCAACTGGCCGGGCGTGGGCAAGCTGATCATCGATTCCATCACCTCGCTCGATCGGCCCGTGATGGTCGCCTACCTGGTGCTGGTGGCCTTCCTGTTCGTCACCATCAACCTCGTGGTTGACCTCTCCTACGCGCTGCTCGACCCGCGACTGCGGCGCGGCGGGGCGGCGGCATGAAGGCTTTCTGGCGCGAATACGCCGAGAACCGCGTAGCCCTGCTGGCGCTGGTGGTGGTCCTTGTCATCGTCGGCGCCGCGCTGTCCGCGCCGATCTTCGCGCCGCAGGACCCCTACGACCTCGCGAGCCTCGACCTGATGGATGCGCGCCGGCCGCCGGGCTTCGTGGGGTCGAACGGCTACGTGCATGTGCTGGGCACGGATGCGCAGGGGCGCGACCTGTTCTCGGCGATCCTGTACGGGCTGCGGATATCGCTGCAGATGGGGCTTGCCGCCGGCACCGTCTCGCTGGCCATCGGCGCGCTGCTCGGCATCCTCGCCGCACAGGCCGGCGGCTGGGTCGAGACCGCCATCATGCGCGTGGTCGACCTGCAACTCTCCTTCCCCGCCATCCTGCTCGCGCTGGTGCTGGTGGCGGTGCTGGGCCAGGGCAAGACGCAGCTGGTCATCGCGCTGGTGGCCGCGCAATACGCGTATTTCGCGCGCACCGCCTATGGCGCCGCCAGCGCCGAACGCCGCAAGGACTATGTCGAGGCCGCCGCCGCCACGCCGCTATCCACGCTGCACATCGTGTTCCGCCACATCCTGCCCAACGTCCTGCCGCCGCTGATCGTGGTGGCGACCGTGCAGGTCGCCAATGCGATCTCCCTGGAAGCCACGCTGTCCTTCCTCGGCCTCGGGCTGCCACCGACCGAACCCTCGCTCGGCATGCTGATCGCCAACGGCTTCCAGTACATGATGAGCGGACGGACCTGGATCTCGGTCTATCCCGGCATCGCGCTGATCGTCCTGGTTGTCTCGATCAACCTGGTCGGCGACCAGCTACGCGACCAGACGAACCCGCGGCTGCGCCGATGACCGCGCCATTGCTCGAAGTGACCGACCTGCGCACGCATTTCTTCACGCGCGCGGGCGTCGCGCGCGCGGTGGATGGCGTGTCCTTCTCGCTCGCCCCCGGCGAGATCCTCGGCCTGGTCGGCGAAAGCGGGTCGGGCAAATCCGTCACCGGCTTCTCGCTGATCGGACTGGTCGATCCGCCCGGTCGCATCGCCGGCGGGTCCATCCGCTTTGCCGGCCAGGAACTGGTCGGTCTGCCGGAGGACCGCATGCGCGCCATCCGCGGCAAGCGCATCGCCATGGTCTTCCAGGACCCGCAGGCCACGCTGAACCCGGTGCTGACCATCGGCACGCAGATGGCCCTCGCGCTCCAGGCGCATGGCCGCGTCTCGGACCGCGCCGCGGCCGAACGCGCCGGCGCCATGCTGACGCGCGTCGGCATTCCCGAGGCCGCGACGCGCCTGAACAACTACCCGCACGAATTCTCCGGCGGCATGCGCCAGCGCGTCGCCATCGCCATGGCGTTGCTGAACGGGCCGGAACTGATCGTGGCGGACGAACCGACCACCGCGCTCGATGTCTCGATCCAGGCGCAGATCCTGGCAGAGATGAAATCTATCGCCCGCGATTCCGGGACGGCGCTGATCTGGATCAGCCACGACCTCGCGACGGTCTCCTCCCTCGCCGACCGCGTGCTGGTCATGTACGCCGGGCGCATCGTGGAGAGCGGCCCGGTCGGCGCCGTGCTGCGCGCGCCGCTGCACCCCTATACGCGCGGGCTGCTCGACAGCCTGCCCGCCATGGCGAAGCCCGGCCAGCGTCTGGCGCAGATTCCCGGCAGCGCACCGTCACTGCTCGCGCTGCCCACCGGCTGCCCCTTCGCGCCGCGCTGCGCCCATGCCGATGCAGCCTGCGCCACGCCACCGCCGCGTGTGGACCGCCCCGGCCGCCACGCGCTGTGCCACCACCCGCTGGACGCCGCGGCATGACCGACATCGCGCCGGCGGCGCGTGGGACGGACATCGTCGCCGCCACGTCCCTCACCCGCCGCTTCGACCCGCATCTGTCGATCGGCGATCGCATCGCCGCCGCCTTCGGCGCGCGCGTCGAGACCCGCGCCGTGCGCGCCGTCACCGACGTCTCCTTCACGATCCGCCGCGGCGAGACCCTCGGCCTGGTCGGTGAATCAGGCTGCGGGAAATCAACACTGGGTCGCCTGGTGGCCGGCATCCTCGGCCCGACCTCCGGCAGCGTCGCGATCGACGGCGCCCCCATCATGCGTCGCGGCCGCAAGACCACCACGCGCATCCAGACCGTGTTCCAGGACCCCTTCGCGTCGCTCAACCCGCGCCGGCGCATCGACGCCACGATCAGCGAGGGGCCGATCGCGCATGGCCTCATCACCCGCGCGGCCGCGCCTGCCTTCGTGGCGGACTGGCTGGCGCGCGTCGGCCTCGACCCGGCCGTCGCCACGCGCTTTCCGCATCAGTTCTCCGGCGGCCAGCGCCAGCGCGTCGCCATCGCCCGCGCGCTGGCCATGAAGCCCGACATCCTGGTCTGCGACGAGCCGGTCGCGTCGCTCGATGTCTCGATCCAGGCGCAGGTGCTGAATCTGTTCCTCGACCTGCGCGCCGCGCTCGGCCTGACCTGCCTGTTCATCTCGCACGACCTGTCGGTCGTACGGCATGTCTCGGATCGCGTGGCGATCATGTACCTCGGCCGCATCGTGGAAATCGGCCCGGCGGCGGAGATCTACGCCACGCCGCGCCACCCCTACACCCAAGGCCTGCTCGACAGCGTGCCGAAGCTGCGCCTCGATGCCGATGCCGTCGGCTTCCGCCCGATCGCCGGTGAACTCCCCTCGCCGCTCTCCCCGCCCGAGGGCTGCGCCTTCCACCCGCGCTGCCCGCGCGCCACCGACCTGTGCCGCCGCGAACGCCCCCTGCTTGCCGCGCATGGCGCGGCCGAGGTCGCCTGCCACCACGCCTGAACAGGGGTGCCAAACGCCGCGCCCGCGCTATCCTCCCCGCCGCGACCACCAGGGGATGGAACCGTGACCGACAGCGCGAACGAAGCCGACTACGTGATCCTCGGCGGCGGTTCCGCCGGCTGCGTCATGGCCGCGCGCTTGTCCGAGGACACTGGCACGAAGGTCATCCTGCTCGAAGCCGGCCCCTGGGACCGCAACCCCTGGATCCACATCCCGATGGGCTTCGCGCGGCTGTACGTCACGCGCAAGTTCGACTGGAACTACCAGACCGAAGCCGAGCCGGAGCTCAACAACCGCAGCCTGTATTGGCCACGCGGGCGCGTCATCGGCGGCTCCGGTTCCGTCAACGGCCTGGTCTTCCTGCGCGGGTCGCCGCGCGACTACGACCGCTGGGCGCAATCGGGCGCGCGGGGGTGGTCCTACGACGATTGCCTGCCCGCCTTCCGCAAGCTGGAAACCTTCGCCGGCCCCGACAGCGACTTCCGCGGCAAGGACGGCCCCGTGCAGGTCGGCGAGGTGCCCGAGCCCTCCGCCGGCTGCCGCGCCTTCATCGCCGCCTGCGAGGCGCTCGGTTTCACGCGCAACCCCGACAACAACGGCGAATGGTTCGAAGGCGTCGCCCCCAACCAGCTCAACGTGCATCGCGGCTGGCGCTGGTCGCCGGCGACCGCCTACCTGAAGCCTGCGCTCGGCCGCGCCAACCTGGTCGTGCACACCGAACAACTCGGCCAACGCATCATCATCGAGAACGGGCGCGCCGTCGGCGTGGTGGTGCGCGGCCCGCAGGGCGAACGGACCTTCCGCGCGCGGCGCGAGGTCATACTGTGCGCCGGCGCGATCGAGAGCCCGAAGCTGCTGATGCTCTCGGGCATCGGCGACGGCGCCGCGCTGCAGGCCATGGGCATCGACGTCGCGGTGAACGCGCCGGAGGTCGGGCGCAACCTGCAGGACCACTTCATGGTCCGCTACGCCTTCCGCACCAAGCCCTGCGGCACGCTGAACGAGATCATGGCGAACCCGATCCGCGCCGCCGGCCTCGGCCTCGGCTGGCTCACCGGGCGCAACAACCAGATGGCGGTGGGTGCCTCGGAAGCCAGCCTGTTCGCCCGCGTGCTGCCGGGCAGCGAGGAACCCGAGGTGCAGTTCCAGTTCGTGAATTTTTCCCTGGGCGACCAATCGCGCGGCGCGAGCAGCCTCGCGAAATACCCGGGCTTCACCTTCAACTACTGCGTCTGCCGCCCCGACAGCCGCGGCGAACTCACGCTGCGCGCGCCCAGCGCCGAGGCGAAGCCGGTCATCCGCGCCAACTACCTCAGCGCGGCATCGGACATCCGCATCATGCTGGAAAGCCATCGCCTGGGCCGGCGCATCGCCGCCACCGAACCCTTCGCGAACCTGGTCGAGCGCGAGGAATTCCCCGGCCCCGCGACGCAATCCGACGACGAGGTGCTGGACTACATCCGCGCCAATGGCAGCACGGTCTACCACCCCTGCGGCACCAACCGCATGGGCGCGGACGACCGCGCTGTGGTGGACACCGACCTGCGCGTGCGCGGCCTGGACGGGCTGCGCGTGGTCGATGCCTCGGTCTTCCCGCTGGTGCCTTCGTCCAACATTCACCCCGCGGTGCTGATGCTGGCCGAACGCGCCGCCGAGATCATCCGCCGCGCCGCGTGACCGGAGCACCCGCACCACGACGCCGCGGCCATGCTGCAGCGCCGGACGCGCGCCTCACGCTCCGCGCCGTGGCAGCGCCAGCAAGGCCAGCAGCGGCAGCGGCGCCGCCACCAGGAACACCAGCCGGAAGGCGGCACCGAAGGCCGCTTCGGGCGCCGCACCGGCACCGAGGCGCGCGGCCTCGACCGCGCCGAACAGCAGCGTCAGCAGCGATGCGGCGCTGACCACGCCGATCGTCCGCGTGAGTTGCGTGAGGCTGCCGGCCACGCCGCGATCCTCGCGCCGCATGGTCGCCGTCACCACATCGGTATAGGCGAGCGTAAACAGCGCGAGCCCCAAGCCCTGCACCAGCAGCGCGGCCACAAGCGCGCCGAGCGGCCCGCCCAAGCCCACCATCAGCAGCCCCGCGGCCGACAGCACCGCGCCCAGCCCCGCCGCCACCCGCGCGCCGAACCGCGCCGCGACCCAACCACCCAGCCACGACCCGGCCACGCTGCCCACGGCATTCGCCAGCAGCACCAGCCCCAACAGAATCGGCGAAAGCCCAAGCCCGCGCGCCAGGTGGAAGGGCACCAGCAGCATCACCGCGAAGCCGGCGAATTGCACCAGCGCACTCGCCAGGTTCAACGCCGCGAAGCCGGGCCGGCGGAACAGCGCCACGTCGATGATGGGGTGCGCATGGCGCGCGCTGCGCCAGGCGAAGCCCGCCGCGCAGGCCAGGGCCGCCCCCGCCAGCACCAGCGAAACCGCCGCCGGCGCGCGGTTCACCGCAAGGACCGCGCAGGCGACCGTGGCCGTCAGCAGCACCGCGCCAGGCAGGTCGAAAGGCTCCCGCGCGCCGCTGCGCGCCGGCACCGCCATGCCGCGCGCTAGCCACAGTGCCGCCAGCGCGATCGGCGCGCGCACGCCCCAGACCGCCTGCCAGCCCAGCCACTGCACCAGCACGCCGCCCAGCACCGGGCCGACCGCGCCCCCCAGCGCGATCCCGGCTGCGTAGGCCGCCAGCGCGCGCACGCGCATCGCTTCCGGGTACAGCGCGGTCGCCAGCGCCGGCCCACAGCCCAGCACCAGCGCCGCCCCCACGCCCTGCAGCACGCGCGCGCCCAGCAGCCAGCCATAGGACGGCGCCAGTGCGCAGGCGATGAAGGCCGCCGCGCTCCAGGCCAGGCCGAAGCGGAACACCCGCGCATGGCCCAGCACGTCGCCGATCCGCCCGACCGCGAGCAGCAGCGCGCCATAGGTCAGCACGTAGCAGATCACCAGCCACTGGATCTGCGGCACCGCCAGCCCGAAGGCCTCGAGCACCGCCGGGAAGGCGACATTCACCATCCCGTCCAGCGGCACGATCGACGTGCCCAGCACCAGCGGCGCGAGGCGGAGCAACGCGCGCGGCGTCATCGCCCGGCGGGCTCCGCGCGCCGCCTCCGTCAGCCGACCGCGAGCAACTCCACCTCGAAGATCAGCGTCGCGTTGGGCGGGATCACGCCGCCCGCGCCGCGCGCGCCGTAGCCCTGCTCCGGCGGGATCACCAGCGTGCGGGTGCCGCCCACCTTCATGCCGGCGAAGCCGTTGTCCCAGCCCTGGATCACGCGCCCCGCACCCAGTTCGAACGAGAACGGGTCGCCGCGATCGCGCGAACTGTCGAACTTGCGGCCCTTGTTCTCCGGCGCGCCCTCGTCGAACAGCCAGCCGGTGTAGTGGACCGTGATGTACTGGCCGGGCGTGGCCTCCGCTCCGGTGCCGATCCTGGTGTCCGTCACGTGCCGTCTCCGTGTGCTGGTCGCGCCGCGCGCGCCGGTGCGCGCGGTCCGGGCGTGGTTACAGGGTCGCGCCGCGCCGGACCAGAGGGCGCGGGCGTGGCCGACAGCGGTTGCGCGTCAGCCCCGCCGCGCGCCCAGCCCGACCGCGCTGCCGAGCGCGCCACGGCCCTCCGGCGCGCCGGGCAGCGCCTTGGCGAAGGCGACGCGCCGCGGCGTGCGGTGGCCCGGCAGGCAGTGGCGCATGAAGTCGCGCAGTTCCTCCGCGAGCGCCGGGCCGGGTGAGGCGTCGGTGCGCGGGACGATGATGGCGGTCGCATGCTCGCCGGCCATCGCATCGGCGGGCCCGACCACCGCGGCCAACGCCACGGCGGGGTGCCGGCGCAGGCAGTGCTCGACATCCTCGGGGCCCATGAACTCGTTGCCGGCGGCCAGCGCGGCCAGGTCGTCCGCCGGCAGCGCCACGGTGCCGTCGGCCGCGATGCTGGCCGCGAAGCCGGTCGGCAGCCAGCGGCCCCGCGGCGCGGCGCCCTTCCAGTAGCGCAGGAAGGCGCCCTCATGAGCGCGCCGCACCACCAGGCGGCCGGCCTGGCCCGCCGGCAGCGGCGCCCCATCGGCGCCGAGCACCGCGACCTCATGCTCCGGCACCGGCCGGAGCGGCCCTGGCCCGCCGGCCAGCACCAGGTTGCATTCGCCGATGGCATGGGCGTGTCGCGGCGCGACCCCCAGACGCGCCTCGGCCCAGGCGGCCAATCCCGCATCGGGCGCCACGCCGCTGGTCACGAGGCTGCGCAGGCCAATCGCCCCCGGCCCCGGCAGGTCGGCCGCGTGCAGCACGCGCAGTGCGGCGGCGGGCAGCACGGCGTTGCGCACGCCATGCCGCGCCATCAGCGCGACCGCGCGCCGCGCGTCGAAGCGCGGCATCGCTGCCGCCAGCACCGGCACGCCGTGGCACAGCGCCGGCAGCAGCGCATCGAACAATCCGGCGCGCCAGCCCCAGTCCATCGGCGTCCAGACCAGGTCGCCCTCATGCGGGAAGCCGCCGTGCAGGTGGTCGATCGCGGCGAGTTGCCCGGCCAGCGCGCGATGCGCGTGCAGCACGCCGCGGACCGGCGCCGCAGTGTACAACAGCACGGCCGGGTCGCCCGGGTGCCGAGGCATGTCGGGCGGGCCAGGCGGCGCGCGGCCGGCTTCCTCCCAGAAGGAGAGCACGCCGCGGCGCGCACCCTCGGTGCCCAGCACCAGCCGCAGCCTGGGCAGGTGCCGCCGCAGCGCGGCGGTGGCGGCCAGGCCGGCATCGTCGGTGACCAGCGCCACGGCGCCGGCATCGTCCAGCCGGTGCGCGATCGCCCCGGCATCGAGCATGCGCGGCAGCGGCACCATGATGGCGCCGATGCGCCATGCGGCGAGCATCGCGACCACCGCCTCCGGCCCCTGCGGCAGCAGGATGGCGACGCGGTCGCGTGGCGCGATGCCCCGCGCGACCAGCACCTGCGCCATTCTGCAGGAGGTCGCGTGAAGCGCGTCGAAGCTGACGTCCTCGACCCGGCCATCCGGGTGCACGCAGACCAGCGCGGTCCGCGCGCTGCCATCGGCCCAGCGGTCGCAGCAGGCCGCGGCAAGGGGGGCCGCCGCGGTGGCGGGATTCAGCACTGGGTGCCCCGCGGATGGCGCGCATCTGCCGCACTGCGGCCGGCCAGCGCAGACCGGGCCGAAGGCTTGGATCGGTCGCGGGCGGTCGGGGGGCCGCAACGCGTCATGGTCAGACCTGTCCTCCGGCGGGGGGCCGGCGTGTCGTGCCGCGCCGGGGGGCTGGCGTAGCGGGCATGGGGGCCACCAACGCCTGTTCTGGCGCCGGGGATGCCAAAGTATTCGAGGGAGTCACGACCTTGTGCAATGGTGATTCTGCGGGTCTGCACAACGTATTTGGGGTCCCAGACACAACTTGTGCGGGCTGTACGCAGCATCACTTCGCCGAATTCGCGCGTCCGCCCCGGCGCGGCGCCCCCTGCGGGAGTGATGCCGCCCAGCGCCGCGCAACCGGTCGCAAAGCCGCGGATATGGCGCCTTGCGGCTGCACCGCGGCCGGTACCACGCCGTACCACCAAGCGCCTGGCGGCGGCGCCGGTCGAATTCTTTGGACAACGCCCAGGAACGAATGCTCGTTGCGGGTTTTGACAGGATTGTCTTCGCCCGGATGGGCGATACACCAAACATTCCGCGCAAGGTTCGAAAACCGGGGTGATTCTCTTCTGCAACACTCGGCAAAGACAATCGCGCGCGGCGGCCGAGAAGCCCGCTTGCCTGTGTCGCGCTGCGACTCGCCGGGGCAGAATGCCGACTCGGGCGGGCACCCATGTGCTGCGCGCCCGGCCATGGCTGGCAGGTGCGGGGGCATCGCAGGTCATGGCGGAGGTCAGGGGGTCATCGATGAACCAGGTCGTCACAGGCATGTTTCTGCGCGAACGCTCGAGCGCGTCGCGCGGCGTCACCGAGCCGAGTGTCCGGCCGATCGCCGCGGCCGCGGCCGCGATCGAACGCTGCCTGGCCCAGGCCCACGAGGTCGGCGATACCGAAGCCGTGCGCCTGCTGCATGCGGTCAGTGCCCTCCTGGTAGTCTCACCAAAGACGCGATGAATTGTTGAATTATTCAATCATGGGTTTTGTTCCGGCAAGCGGATAGGCCGCCAGTCCCGTCAACCGGGCGTGAATTCGTATCGCTGGCGTTGCTTCACCGACGATCCCGGTCGGATGGCCGCATCCGGCCGCCTGAAGATGCGCGCGAGATCAACGGCCTGGCGAGGTTCAGGGAGCCGCGCCAACCCTAGCCGCCTGGGCGCAGCCGCTGCGCGACCGCGCGCGCGACCGCCGCCGTGCCGTCCCGCCCGCCGATGTCCGGGCTGCGCAGCCCCGCCGCGAAGGCTCCGTCCACCGCGGATTCGAGCTCGGCGGCAGCATCCGCAAAGCCCTGGCCGGCGCCGCGCGCGCCCAGCCAGTCCAGCATCATCGCCGCACTCAGCAGCGTCGCTGTCGGGTTCGCCAGGCCGCGCCCGGCGATGTCGGGCGCGGTGCCATGGGCGGGCTGGAACACCGCATGGGCATCGCCGATATCGGCCGAGGGCGCGAAGCCCATGCCGCCCACCAACCCGGCGCCGAGATCGGACAGGATGTCGCCGAACATGTTCTCGGTCGGCAGCACGTCGAACTCCCAGGGGCGGCGCACCAGGTCGAGCGCCATGGCATCGACGTAGTGGCTGCGGCTCGCGACGTCGGGGAACTCGGCAGCCACCTCGGCGAAGATGCCGCGCATGAAGGCGAAGGCGCGGAACACGTTCGCCTTGTCGACCAGCGTCACTACGCCCGGCCGATTGCGCGCCTCCGGGCGCCCCCCACTGTGCGCCTCCGCGCGACGCCCACTGCGCGCCTCCGCGCGACGCCCACTGCGCGCCTCGGCGCGACGCCGCGCCAGCTCGAAGGAAAACCGCGCGAGCTTCTCGGTCACCGGTCGGGTGATGCGCAGCGTCTCCTCAGCCATGTCGTGGCTGACAGTTCCGCGGTCGCGCGAGAAGAACAGCCCCTCGGTGCTCTCGCGCACGATCACCAGGTCGATGTCGCGCGCACGCGGGTCGGCCAGGGCGACCGGCACGCCGGGAATGGCGCGGAACGGCCGAACGCCGGCATAGAGGTTAAGGCGGAAGCGCAGGTCGAGTTGCGGGGCGATCTCGGTGCCGTCGGCCGTGCGGATCTCGGGCCAGCCCATCGCGCCGAGCAGGATGGCGTCGGCCGACGCGGCGGCGGCGAAGGTCTCCTCGCTCATGGCGGTGCCGGTGTCGCGGTAGCAGAAGGCGCCGGCGCGCAGGGTCTCGAACGCCAAACCGATACCGTGGCGCTTCGCCAGGGGTTCGAGCACGGCGAGCGTGGCCTCGGTCACCTCGGTGCCGATGCCATCGCCGGGCAGCACGGCGATGCGCAGCGTGTTGGACGGGGTCGGCATGGCGGGCGGGCCTTTGGTGCAGGACGGTACGCAGGCTAGCGCGTTTTCCGATCAGACGGCACGGGCTGCTGGGCCCGCCAGGGCGGGCCCGCGCCGCGGGTGCCCAGGTGCCGCGATTCCGCCCGCATGGCGCCACCCCGCGACCATCGGCGCGCGCCATCTTCAATGGGTCATGCGCACCATCCTGCCGATCGCCGCCGCCGTCCTGCTCGCCGCGTGTTCGAGCATGGACACGCATCGGATGGCCTGTTCCGACCAGCTCGGCCTCGCGCCTTCGATTGCCGTGAAGGACAGCGCCGAGACCGAGCCCGACCCCGCGGTTGAATCCTGCGCCGCGCAGCGCCGCCTGGCTGAGGAACGCGCGGTGGGCCAGGGCATCGCGGTCGGGCTGGGGGCGGTGGCGGTGGGCGCGGTGCTCGGGGCGTCGTCCGGCCATGGCAGGCCGGCGCCGCGGGGGTATCGGCGGGCGTATCGTCGGGGGTGGTGAGCGGTGCAGCCGCAACGTCTCGGCCGAGCGGGAGACGTTGAGGGGCGAAGCCGGCGCAAGACACGCGGCGTCCAACTCGCGCCGGACTGGTCACCGCATGGAACGGTGCATGCCGCATACGTCGCGAGAGATGAAGAAGAGTGGCGTCCCCTCCCGCAGCAAGGGCACCTTCGCGCAGCGCAACCGGGGCGACCCCGAGCGACTCGGAGTCATCCTCGCCGACGCTGATCGTATACGCGACCTCGCTGCCCGCCTCACGCCCGCCGCCGGCCGCCTTTGGCTGGTGGTCGCAGCGCAGTCCAGGGGTGGCAGGAAGCGGGCAATGCATGGGGCAAGCTCTCCCGTCCATTCATCTGCAACGCCGCCATGACCCGGCAGCGGGACCTCGGCGAAGCGGGATATGTCACGCAGGAGGACGGCAGGACCGAACTGCACGCCGGCGGCACTTTTGGCAACCGGGCGGAAGGCGCGGGAGCGCATCAGGATCGGCGAGGAAGCGCGACGCAGCCACTCATCCGCTACCCGCCTGCGCCGCTGCGCTCGCTGGCCCCATGGGGACGTTCGAGGGTGCTCCCGCGCTGGTCAGCGCGCAGGCCCTCACGGCCGCGATCGGTGACACGTTCTCGACAGAAAGTCGGGCTTTTGACGGATCAGGCGACGAGAGGCCCGCGCATCATTTTCTCGTCGCGTGCAGCCAAAGCGCACGGCTGTCCAAGGAGGGCGTACGGTTTGTCCAAAGAGGGAGCGCGGGGAAACTGCTCTTCTCGCCACCCAACCCTGGCCTGCGCGGCACGGCGGTGGCGACGACGGAATGCGCAAGACTGCCTCGGCTGCGCTACCGCCCGACGATCAAAGTAGGCCGCCCTGGGTCGGTGCGCGGCGCGCTCCACCAACGACTACGTGAGGTCGACGTCTCGCCTGCGAGTATTCGTGGCCCATACTCATGCTCGTCGATCTGCACACCGCCCCAAGAGGGTATGGGCTCATCGATCCTGCTGGTCATGGCCCCCTGTCCAGACGCACGGTCCGGAGCGGCGAAGACTCGTGATGCCTGCAAATCCCAATCCCGTCGCGGCTTTCGAGACGCCGAAGGCCCCTATCCCTTCGGCCAAAGTCACCTTTTCACGAAATCTCCACGTCGGAATCCTCATTGCCCGCATGTGGAGTCCCAATGGCCTGATCGATCGAAATAACAAACGCGAATACTTCGCTATGGCAGACCCGTCGACAGCCTTGCCCCGGCGCCCCTCCCAGGAGCAGCCCGAACACGTTACCATTCCGCCATGGACGCGCCGACTCCCCCGGACGATATCCTACGCCCGAGCTCCACGCCCGCCAGGTCATCGGTGGCGAATTCACCAGTGCCGGTTGGAGCGTTAAGGAACGCGATGCTGTGCACCTCCGGGGGGCCCCGGCATGGCTGTCGTCGAGAACCGCACCAACAGCACTCCCGGCTCGCCGGGGTGATCGCCATAGTCGACGCATTTCTCACGCAGATGCGCCCAAGGCGGGCGTGAGGCGGCGCCCGCCGACCGCGAATAGCCGTTCGACGGTCGTCAGCACAAAGCGCTATGGCAGAGCACCAAGCAGATCAGCGAAATGGGGAGACGTCGGTTTCTATGACAGACTTGGTTAAGCTTACGGCAGGTCCAGCCTCTCTGGCCGCAGCATTGATCCAGCGGTCTCTGTTGGTTCAGGAGCGAGCCAGGTTGGCCAAGGAGAATGCTGACGCTGCTCAGCGCAAGATGGCCGACTTGGAAAGACAGCTGGCCGACGTTCAGGCCAGCACCAGTTGGCGGCTAACGGCTCCATTGCGTGCCGTCGGCTATGCACTTCGCAGCGTCATCTCGCGGCGACGGGCCACGCCTGAGGGCCAAACGCGTTCGGAGCCCGCGTGCGACACCGAACTCGCAACCTCACAACGACGCCACCCCGAAGATGAGGCGAAGCAGGAATTTCGTCGGAGTTGCAGCAACGCTTTGGCCGCATTCCTCGCCGGCAGCACCAGACTGGCGCTCCCTCGCTCGGCCACCCCGCGGGTCAGCGTGATCATCGTCGTGCACAATCAGGCTGAACTCACGTTTGCTTGCCTTGAGTCGCTCGCCCGCGAGGCTCCGCTTGATACGGAGGTCATTATCGTCAATAATGCATCGACAGATTCTACGTCGGCGTTGCTCAAGCGGATCGATGGCGTGTGCGTAGTCAACGCCTCGGAAAATCTCCACTTCCTTCGTGGCGTCAATCGCGCCTCCCTAGAAGCGCGTGGGCGGCACCTGCTCCTGCTGAACAACGACACGATAGTCGCGCCCGGCGCGATCAAGGCGGCGTCGGATCGGCTGGACCAGGAACCTGATCTCGGTGCAGTGGGAGGAATGATTCTCCGCCTTGATGGTACCCTGCAGGAAGCCGGCTGCATCACCTGGCGTGATGGTCACTGCGAAGGCTACGGGCGCGGTGAACATCCCGAATCGCCCGCGTTCGCCTTCACCCGCGACGTGGACTACTGCTCCGGCGCCTTCCTCATGGTCCGCCGGCAGGTTTTCGAAGCACTGGGCGGTCTGGACGAGGTCTTCGCGCCCGCGTATTTCGAAGAAGTCGATCTTTGCATGCGAATCCGTGCTGCGGGGTTCCGAGTTGGCTACGAACCCCGTGCCCAGATCACGCATTTTGAATACGGCAGCGTCGAGTCCTCAGCTTCCGCGAAAGCTTTGTACGATCGCAACCACGTTACCTTCGTTGAACGTTACGGTTCAGTGCTACGCTCTGCACACCTGGATCCAACTCGAGGCGCACTCGCGGCTCGGGCCCGGACTCCGCATCCCGGCGCAGTTCTACTTCTCGACGGGGCGGAGGATGTCGGCGACGAAACAGACAGCCTCTTTCGTGACGCCTTCACGTCGCTCCGACTGGCCGGGACCGCAATAACCTATCTTCGGCTCGCGCCCACGGATCGGCCGGGAATGGAGGAAAATGCGCTGCGGCGGTCGGGCATTGAGGTGGTCCGCGCTGCAACACTTTCGGAGATCCGTGCCTTTCTCGCCGAGCGTGAAAAATTCTATTCGCTTGTCATCCACTCCGCGAGCAAGAACGTACACCTCGTAGACGAAGCCATCGCGGCGATCAGCTCTACATTGATCAAGGACGAAGCCATCGCGCTCGGCAGGGCAGATGTTCGCCGGGGCCGTCCTGCTGAAGGAGAAGAATCGCGTGAAGACCGCAGCTGACATCTATCGGTTCAACGTCGACCCAGACTCCGATACCGCGGCGGCGAACGTCCTGCGGTTCGTCGGCCGCGACAAGAAGGTGCTCGAGATCGGCGCTGGGCCGGGCTCGATTTCCCGTCCACTGCGGGAGTTCAACGGCTGCCGCATGAGCGCCGTCGAGATCGACGAAAGGAGTGTCGAGATCCTGCGTGGCTTCTGCGAGGAAGTCTGGCGCCGCGACCTGAACGATCCGTCATGGGCCGAGGGAATTCCGAACGCTGTGTACGACAATGTGGTGATCGCCGACGTTCTCGAGCATATCGTCGATCCGTGGACCATGCTGCGGCGCGCGGCCGGCTTCCTTAAGCCGGGGGGAAGTATCGTTGTTTCAATCCCTCACGCCTCCCATGCAGCGGTACTGGCGTGCCTTCTGAACAACGATTTCGACTACCGTGACTGGGGACTGCTTGACCGTACGCATATCAGGTTCTTCAGCATGAAGAACCTGCAGGCGCTGTTCGAGGGGGCCGGGCTGCGGATCGCCGATTTCTCCTTTGTGCTCAAGCATCCCGCCGAGACGGAATTCGCCGACGCCTGGCTCGCCCTGCCGCCCCGGACCCGCGCCGTGCTTGAGACCGGGGACTACGCCAATGTCTATCAGGTCGTGCTGCGGGCCGTGCCTGAAGCGAGCGCGGGCACGCTGCCAGGCCGCGTGCTCACGGCGTTCCCCGCGCCTCCGCTCTCGAAGCTGAAGTATATCGCCTTCTACCTGCCGCAGTTCCACCCGATCCCCGAGAATGATGAATGGTGGGGCAAGGGCTTCACCGAATGGACCAACGTCACCAAGGCGCAGCCGCTCTTCACTGGCCACCAGCAACCGCATCTTCCGACCGAACTCGGGTTCTACGACCTGCGTGTGCGCGAGGTGCAGCATCAGCAGATCGCGCTGGCCAAGGCTCATGGCGTCGATGCCTTCTGCTTCCACTACTACTGGTTCAACGGCAAGCGGCTGCTCGAACGCCCGGTGCTCGATTTCCTTGCCGACACGAAGGCGGATATCGAGTTCTGCCTCTGCTGGGCGAACGAGAACTGGACGCGGAAGTGGGATGCCTCCGAGCACGAGGTGCTGATGGAGCAGACCTATTCGCCCGAGAACGACATCGCCTTCATCGACAGCGTCATCCCCTTCTTCCGCGACCCTCGCCATCTGCGCGTCAACGGCGCGCCGGTGTTGGTGGTCTACCGGCCGCAACACATGCCGGATGCGCGCGCGACCGCCGAGAGATGGCGCGCGCATTGTCGTGAGGCCGGCATCGGCGAGATCCACCTCATCGCGGCGCTGACGCACGGCAACGATGACTTTGAGCAGTTCGGCTTTGACGCCGGGGTCGAGTTCCCGCCGCACAACGTCCATACTTCCCCGCGCCGTCCGCCGCAGAACCTGGTGGACAAGGTGGACGCGCAGGAGCCGCTGACAGGCATTATCTGGGATTATGGCGAGGTGGCACGAAGCTTCATCGCGCAGGACCATACGGGTAGGCGCGTCTATCGCGGCGTCTTCCCGGCCTGGGACAACACCGCGAGAGTCGGGACGCGGGCGGTGATCATCCAGGGCGGTACGCCAGGGAACTACGAACGCTGGCTCGACGCCACATCCCATCGCACCGTCGCAGAACGCGCGCCTGGTGAACGGCTCGTGTTCATCAATGCCTGGAACGAATGGGCCGAGGGCTGCCACCTCGAGCCGTGCCGGGAGTTCGGGCGCGACTTCCTCGAGGCGACGCGACGGGTCAAGACTGGGCATTCGACGGCCGATGTTGAATGGGAAGCCGCCCTGCCCGTTGCCGGACAACCGGCGCGGGCGGCAGCCCGCGCCGCCGCGCCGCCGCGTCCCGCGGCCTATGCGCCCGATACGCCGCTGACCACGCGTCTGGCGATCAAGGTCTCGAACGCGCTGCAGCGCTACCCGACGCTGCACGACGCGGCGCGCTCCGCGTATCGCGTGACGGTGAGACGGGACGGCACACGATGACGGACGGCGGCGAATACTCGCGCCGTTTTTTCGCGCGTGGCGGACTGCTGGCGGACAAGTGGGCTCAGTACCTACCGGTCTAAGACCGCGAGATCGCGCCCTTCCTGGCCGCGGGCAAGCCGGTCCGCCTGCTCGAGATTGGGATCGCCGCCGGCGGGTCGCTCGCGATCTGGGAAGCCCTGCTGCCACCGGGGTCACGCATCACCGGGATCGACATACACCCGGCCTGCGCCGTTCTGCCCTTTGGGCCGGCCGTCGATGTGCACATCCTCGACGCATCGGATCCTGCTGCTCTCGATGCCGCACTCGGCGATGCTGTCTTCGACATCATCATCGACGATGGATCCCACAGGTCGGAACACGTCATCGCCACCTTCGGTGCATGCTTCCGCCGTCTCGCGCCCCGCGGGATCTATATCGTCGAGGATCTACACGCATCCTATTGGCCGGATTGGGGCGGGCGCTATCGTGCCCCAGGCTCGTCGATCGAATTCCTGAAGACCCTGGTCGACGCACTCCATGCTGACCATTTCGCACCATGGGATACGGGCATCCCAGAGGATGAGCGCGCCCGCCTTGTGGTGCAGGGGGCCGAAATCACCCGCGTCACCTTCCATGATTCGATCGCCGTCATCGAACGCGGATCAGATACGCGGTCAGCCCCCTATCCCCCGCGTCTCAAGCGGCGGCGATCGCGGCCCGGATGTGACTTCACAGGCCCCCGCGGGCGGATTGCCCGAGGGATCGGGCGGCACCGTCGTGTGCTAGGCCCTCGCGGCGCGGGGTAGGCGCCGTGTCGCCGCGCCGCACCCTGGCGCGGAGCGTCGCGCGGAGGTAGCACCAGGGCATGAACCTCCCCGACGCCGGCTCCGAAGCCCTGGCCACCTTGCCGCCTCTGATCCCCATCCGGGAGGCGGCGCCCGATTCGCTGACGCTTGCCGAGCTGCTGTGGGGGCACGCTCCGGGTCACGCCTCGTTGGGCGGCGGAAACGTCGTGAGACGTGCGGCCCGGGTGGCGCTCCATGGGCCGGGGGAGGAGGCGGATACCCGGCTCGCAACGCTCGCCGCTCTCTTTGCCGACCCGTCCTACACCAGCGAACCCGTCGTCGCGGGGCGCCTGAAAGACGTCACCATCGAACTCACCTACGGCGTCACCCTGCTGCGCGATGGCGCGGCGGTCGAAGAGAGTGCGTTCGTCGCCCGTCTCCTGGATCCGGGGCTCTCGGTCCTCGGGGGTCTGCAGGACAGGGTCGCTGGGGATGCCGCTTTCGGCGCACCGCTGCTGCATGCCTTCCATCGGTCCGTTGGCGCTTACGGCCATTTCGTCTTCGATGCACTGGTCACGCTTGAAGCCTTCCTGCCGACGATCCGGCAGGGCCGCCTGTACGTCCTTGTGCCGCCCTATGTCCCGCGCTGGGCAGTGGCTGCCATGGGGACCCTGGGCATCCCCCAACAGGCTGTCCACATGCCGGACGGCGAGGCGATCCGCTGCACGGAGATCGTGATTCCGTCCTCGATCCGCAGTTGGACGAGCTTCCGGCCCGACCCTGCCCGGTGCCGTTCCCTACGCGACCACCTGCTCGCGCGCGTCGAACCCGGCGCAATGCGACGGCGGATCTACCTGTCGCGAGCCAACCAGACGAGCTATTCGCAGCGTACTATCGTCAACGAGGCCGAACTTGCCGCGATGCTGGCCGAGCGCGGCTTCGAGAGCCTGGAACCGGGTAACATGCCTTTCCCGGACCAGGTCCGCGCCTTCGCCGAGGCGCAGGTGATCGTCGGCGCGCATGGATCGGCTTTCGGCAATCTCGTCTTCGCGCGGCCGGGGGCGACGGTCATTGACCTCATGCCGGCGGATTGGATCGGATACTGGGCAGCGGACCCGCCGCCAGAACGATGGCTGCTCAACGTCACCTCCGCCATGGGGCTCGCCTACGAACTTGTGATGTGCCGGTCCCGCATGGAGCGCGTCCTGCCCGAGGACGACACGAGCGGACTGCAAAAGATGGGCATGGAGAGCGAGGTCGACCTCGGTCTGCTGCGGCAGGTGCTGGACGGGGTCGAGGAATCACAGCGCGCGCTTGCGCGTTCACGGCGAGAGGGGAGCGATATGGCTAACGTGGAGCCGATCAGAATGACCACGGCGCTCGATGCATTTTGCGATCCAAGACTGGAACCGATCTTCCGCCTGCCGGACCGGCGCGGGACGAACAGCGCTTGGTGGGGGCACGTACCCTTTGCAGCTTGGCTGGTCGGCGCCGCGCGCCCGCGCAGCATCGTCGAACTCGGCAGCTTCGCGGGCGTATCCTACTTCGCCTTCTGCCAGGCCGTGATCGCCGAAGGTGTCGATTGCCGATGCCACGCCGTGGACACCTGGCAGGGCGACGCCCATGCCGGGCAGTACGATGATTCCATCCACGACGACTTCAAGCGCCACCACGACGCAAACTATGCTGCCATATCGACGATGCACCGCTGCACCTTCGACGAAGCACTGGCCCGCTTCCCCAACGGTTCGGTGGACATCCTCCATATCGACGGGCTGCATACCTATGAGGCGGTCCGCCACGATTTCGAGTCCTGGCTTCCAAAGCTCTCCGACCGCGGCGTGGTCCTGTTTCATGATGCCAACGAGCGCATGGCCGACTTCGGAGTTTGGCGCTTCTGGGAGGAAGTCTCCGCGCGGTGGCCGGGATTCCTGTTCCTGCATTCCCACGGGCTTGGCGTACTGTGCGTCGGCGCCCAAGCCCCGGAGGCGGTGCGCGCGTTGTGCGGCGCCGACCCTGAGCGCATCCACCTATTGCGCGAGCGCTTTGGGACCATCGGCGACCGTTGGTACGCGCAGGCGCAGTGGGACGTGACACGGCAGGCGTTGGAGGCGCATCGTGCCGCGCTTGCACCGGAGCGCGCGGCGCGCGTGGCGGCCGAGCAACGCGCCGAAGCGATCGAGCGCAGCACGTCCTGGCGACTAACGGCGCCACTGCGCAGCTTGGGCAACTGCTTTCCCAGCGCCGCACGGCTCGGCCGGCGGGGCGCCAAGCTGCTCTGGTGGACGTTCACGCTGCAACTGCCGGCCCGGTTAGCTAAGCGAAGAGCAGCGCGAAGCAGTAACACGCGTGTCTAGATGTTTGATCCAAGGGTTTGATAGTGCAGTCTTTTCCCCGGTATGGAAGGACGCGCTATGGGCCAAGTTCTTCATGGGAGCGCCGCCAGGACCGAGGCGGTTCGTCGCGCGATCCAGCATAGTCAAGCGAGCCTAAGGGGACTGGCGCGGCACTATGGGGTGAACCCGAAGACGATCGCCAAATGGCGCAAGCGTATGTCGGTCGCCGACCTACCGACCGGCCCTCGGGACGCGCACTCCTCGACGCTCTCTGAAGTTGACCCGGTTTCGTGGACACCCCGAGGCTTGAGATGGAGGTGTCCGAGATGCCGAGATTCAGGGTGCCCACCCGCCGGAGTTCCGGCGGCAGATGGTGGAGCTGGTCCGATCGGGACGAACCCCGCAGGACCTTGCGCTGGAGTTCGAGCCGAACGCACAGTCGATCGCGCATTGGGTTCGCCAGGCGGACCGTGAGGCCGGAGCGAGCAAAGGCGGCGGGACGACCAGCGCCGAGCGCGAGGAGCTGAGCCGTTTTCGCCGTGAGAACCATCGCCTGCGCCAGGAGCGCGACATCCTGGCAAAGGCGGCGGCCTGGTTCGCGCGGGACAAGACCCCGTCCGGGTCTTCGAATTCATGAGCGCGCACCAGGCCGAATTCCCCATCCGCGTCATGGCCCGCGTGCTGCGGGTCTCGGCCTCCGGCTACTACGCTTGGCGCAGCCGGCCGGCCTCGGCGCACGCCCCGTCGGATGCCGCCGTGCTACGGCGGATCCCCACCATCCATGCCGGCTCGCATGGGACCTACGGCGCGCCGCGGGTGCATGCCGAACTGCAGGCCGAGGGCACGGCGGTCGCCCGCAAGCGCGTGGCGCGGCTGATGCGTCAGGCCGGGCTGCGCGGTGTGTCGCGGCGTCGCTTCCCAATCACGACGCTGCGCGAGCCAACGCATAGGCCGGCCAACGACCTCGTCGGCCGCGTCTTCACGGCGCCGGCGCCAAACCTGCTGTGGGTCGCCGACATCACCTATGTGCCGACCGCGGCAGGCTTCCTGTTCCCGGCCGTCGTCCTCGATGCCTGGTCGCGGCGCATCGTCGGCTGGGCGATGGCGAACGACCTGCGCACGCAGCTCGCCCTCGACGCCCTCGACATGGCCGTCACCACGAGGAAACCGGCCGATGTCGTGCATCATAGCGATCAGGGCAGCCAATACACGTCGCTGGCCTTCGGGATGCAATGCCGGGGAGCCGGCGTTCGCCCTAGCACGGGATCGGTCGGCGACGCCTACGATAACGCGCTGGCCGAGGCGTTCTTCGCCACGCTCGAGTGCGAGTTGCTCGACCGGCGCCGCTTCCGCTCCCAGGCCGAGGCCCGCGTGGCCGTGTTCCACTTCATCGAGCGCTTCTACAATCCGGCTAGGCGCCACTCGTCTCTCGGATACCTATCGCCCATCGAGTTCGAAGCGAGGAAGATGCTCATGAAGGAATGACCGCTACCCACAAAGCGTCCATGGAAGTGGGGCAACTTCAGGACGGGACTCTTGCTCCCGATCACGTAACGCCACCTGCGGTGGGCAGCTTCGGGATGATCCCTGCAGCATCCTAATCGCGCCGAGGCCGTTCTCGACCGCCCCAGTTACCTAAGGACGCCCCCCCAAAGCCGCTGGCGCGCGCTGTGCCGGCCGGGCACCTGACCGCCTGCACGGTTGGCAAACCCAGACCGGGGCCTGATCGAGTCGCGCAGACTGGTTGTCCGGGCGGACGGTATCGCACTGGCGGTGACGCGTGGCGCCTATGCGGTCATGTCGATCCTGACTGCAATAAGGGCTCGCGACAGGCGGGGGCTCGCCGTACCGCTCGCAACGCTGACCTGGCACCCGCCTCCGGCGTGCCCGGCCCTGAGCCATGTGCGGGTGCTTGTGGCAGCCGCCGGCACGTCGGTAGGCGCGGGCCGCGTACGCTGCCGCGTGACGCCGCTGGGAGAGTGATCCCCCGGGGATGGGCTCTGAAGTGGAGTCTGTTGTGGGGACCCGAGCGCAGAAGGCCAGCGAAGCCCCAGAATTGTTTGGGATATGGCGTCCCCTAGGGGATTCGAACCCCTGTTACCGCCGTGAGAGGGCGCCTTTTGAAACAATGAGGGACGACAAGAGACACATCTAAGTATATGTTTTCGCTAACTTCTAATTACCTTGATCCCCCACCGTCCCACATGGGATATCAGGTATGAAACAGGTGCGGAGCCGGCGGGGATGACCAGAAGGACGACGGCGGCGGGCAAGTTGGAAAGCAGGACGTCGCGGGCACGGCTGGCCGCACAGCGGAACCCCCACTGGATGCTGATCGCGCCTGAGACCCACCTCGGATACCGTCCGGCGGCGGTGAAGGGCCGCAACGGGACGTGGATCGCACGGCGCGCGGTCACACGGCCCGGCGAGCGAACCAAGTACAAGGAGCAGGCACTTGGCGCGGCGGACGACCACCCGGATTCCGTGGCCGATGGCACGGCTGTTCGGACCTACCACCAAGCGATGGCAGCGGCGCGGGAGTGGTCGCTTGGTCAGATGGCCGCGGATCGCGCATTGGCGGTTGGCGGAGCCGACGTCACGGTGAAGGATGCGATCGAGACCTACGTCGCCGCGCGCAAGCGACGTGCTGCGATCGCCGGGCAGGATGCGGAATGGCGCCTCACGCATCACGTCGTGGGCGCCCCCTTGGCAGGCGTGGCGATGCTGGCGCTTACCGAAACCGACCTCACCCGGTGGCGGCGCGGCCTCAAGCGGGGCGGCCGTGGCAAGCGTGATGATGTGCCGCTCGCACCCTCAACCCTCGCCCGTCTGTTGAACGATCTTCGCGCCGCCCTGACCGCGGCAGCCCGACGCGCCAAGGCGCCGAGTGACCTCCACACGATCATCCACGACGGCACGCGCCCGCCTGAGTCGCCGGAGAGGGCGCGGGAGATGCAGGTGCTACCGGACGCCGACGTGCGGAGATTGGTCGAGACTGCGGAAGCCCATGACCCCGACTTCGGCGCCCTGGTCACGGTGCTAGCCACCACGGGCGCGCGATTTGGTCAGGCCGCTCGCCTGACCGTCGCGGACCTGCAACCGGAGGCGCGGCGCGTCATGCTCCCCCCCAGTCGGAAGGGTCGCGGCAAGAAGCAGGTGCACCGGATCGCGGTCCCCTTGCCGGACGATGTGGTGGCGCGACTTCGAGCACTCGCCTCCGGCCGCGCAGGTCATGAGCCCCTGTTGATGCGGTGGCGCCACAAGCAGGTGCCCGGCCCGACGATCCGGTGGGAGAAGCAGGACCGCGTTGCCTGGTCCGATAGCGCCGACATGATGCGCGGATGGACGCTTGCGGTGGCGGCGGCGAAGCTGCCGAAGGGGCTGGTCCCCTACTGCCTTCGACATTCGTCCATCGTCCGCGGCCTGCGCGCGGGGCTTCCTATCAAGCTCGTGGCAAGCGTGCACGACACCAGCACGAGCATGATCGACGCACACTACGGCAAGTTTATCGTGGACGCGACCGAGGACCTACTTCGCCGCGCCTTGGTGCCGATGGCGAGCGCCAACGTGACTCATCTTCGACTGGCAGGCGCCGATCAACGATGAGCGTCAACGATATGTTGAGTAATGCTCCAGACAATGGAGCCCCTAGGCGAACAATATATTGAACGCTTTATGTTTTGTTGTTGACGCAGCGCCCCGTTGCGTCCACTATTATCCGTGCGAGCCTTGGAAACACGGAGGCGCGACGCTCGCAGGGTATCGGTTCTCGGGTGGGCCGATTCTGCCGCCGCCGGTAGCTTCGGCCCGGAACTCCCTCAACTGATTCCCTGAGGGTCTCTGCATGTCCAAAAGCCGCCCGGCTTCCCCGCCACCCCCTGGCGCGCGCTACGCCGACATCCCCGCCGTTCACGCAGGCTACGGCCTGTCCCGCAGCACAATTTACCGCCTCCTCGACCGCGAGGAGATCCGCGCCACGAAGATCGGCAAGCGCAGGCTGATCGACCTTCGCAGCCTCGACGAATACATGGCGGGGTGCGCGTCGTGAGGGCCGAGGAAGCGGAGGCGCCCGGCGAGCACTGACCCATGGCGCAGTTAATGCGCGATATCGCCGCGCTGCCCGTGTGGGTGGCGTGGCGCGAGGACACGACGCAACAGGGCCGCTCGGCGAAGGTTCCGTACCACGCCACTGCCGGTGAGCGCGCATCGGCGACCGACCCCGGCACCTGGGGCACGCGACCGCAGGCGGAGCACCGCGCGAGACCTGGCGGCAAACTGCTTCGCGGCGGTAGGAAGGGCGGCATCGGCCTCGTCCTGGGGCCTCTTCCGGCGCCGCATGATGTGTGGGTGCTGGGGTTCGATCTCGACAGTTCCCGCGATGCCACGACGGGGTGCCTCGAACCCTGGGCGCAGGATGTAGTGAATCTCATTCCGTCGCGGTGGGAAGTGAGCCCGTCGCAGACCGGGGTGAAGAGCGTCTTCACTGTGGCCGCCGCGGACATGCCGGCGATCCTCCAAGCGCTGGGTCTGGACGCAGGCAAGCAGCGCTACGGCCGTCAGTGGCGCCGCGGCAGGGAGACCCACGGCCCGGCGATCGAGCTGTACTGCCGCTACCGCTACTTCACCGTCACCGGCGCGCATGTCGCCGGCACGCCCGAGGACATAGGCGCGGTGCCGCTCGACGCTATTCTGCACGTCATCCGTGTCGCCGGTCCTGGCCTTGAAGGACCGCGCCAGACGGATCGCAGCCGCAGCGGGCGCGCGTTCGGCATCGCCTGCCGCATCCACCGCGATATGGGCAGTAGAGCGGATTTCGAGAAGGCGGTGGCCGAGGATGACGAGCTTGCCGCGTGGGCAGTTGACGCACGCGAGGTAGATCGCGCCTGGCGCAACTCCGAAGGACAGTTTGCACCGACCGAGGACGGTGTAGCGCTGGCGTTCGCCGCTTGGCACGCCGATGACCTGCGATACTGCCACGAGACAGGCGAGTGGCTGGTCTGGACCGGATCACGGTGGGCGTCCGAGAAGACACGCCTTGCGTTCGATTGGGCGCGTGGCGTGACGCGGGAGATCGGGGGAGACAAGAACGGCCGGGCGGCGTTCGTGAGCGGCGTAGAGCGGTTCGCGCAGGCCGATCGAAACTTCGCCACGACCGTCGCAGCGCTCGACAGAGATCCGTGGCTGCTGGGCACGCCTGGCGGCACCGTGGACCTGCGCACGGGCATCATGCGCGTTGCGCGGCAGGAAGACTTCATCACCAAGCACACCGCAGTCGAACCGCACGCGGCGGAAGGCTTCGACCCCGACCTATACTGCCCGGTCTGGATGGACACGCTGCGGCAGGTGACGCTGGACGACACGCCGCTGATCGACTTCCTGCAGCAGTGGTTCGGATACTCACTGAGCGGCGACACGCGGGAGCAGCGCTTCGTCTTCATCCACGGCGAGGGCGGCAACGGCAAGGGCATAATCGCGAACACGATCGGCGACGTCCTAGGCGACTACTGCACCAACATCGCGCCCGAGACCTTGACGGTTTCGAGCGGCGAGCGTCACTCGACAGACATTGCTCGACTTCGCGGCGCCCGCATGGCGCGGTCCTCAGAGACCGAGGAAGGCAAGCGCTGGGCCGAGAACCTAATCAAGGGCGTAACGGGTGGCGACGTGATGACCGCGCGTCTGATGCGTCAGGACAATTTCGAGTTCAAGCCGCAGTTCAAGTTGACCGTCATCGGCAACAACAAGCCGTCGCTGTCTAAGGTGGACGAGGCAATGCGTCGTCGCATCATCGTCATTCCCTTCCTGTACAAGCCTGAGAACCCGGACAGGACGCTAGCAGGGCGCCTCAGGGCGGAATGGCCCGGCATCCTGCGGTGGGTCATCGAAGGCTGCCTTGCGTGGCAGCGGCACGGCCTCATCGTGCCGCCCATCGCGACACAGGCGACGGAGACCTACTTCGTCGAACAGGATCGCGTTGCCCGGTGGATCGCCGAGTGCTGCGAGACCGGGCCAGACTTGAAGGACACGCGCGAAAGCCTGTTCGAGTCATGGCAGCAATTCGAGCGCGATGACGGCACGCGTCCGGCAGAGCGCACCGGGTTGGGCGAACTGATGACCAGCCTAGCGAAGCGCGGCTTCCCTGAGTGGCGGACGAAGGGCGCCAGGCGAGGACGGCGGGGGATAAGGGCGCACACATCAACGCATGCAGACCCTAACCCATGGGGTGACGGGGGTGACGGGTGATGACACCGATTCCCGTATGTTCGCTATACGCGCGCGCGCCCACATAAAGAGGACAACGCGAAAACGACGTCACCAGCCGTCACCCCGTCACCCCCTTGGGCAGTCCCTTCCCGGGTCAGTCCCGGTGCGGGAATGCGCTGAGCCCGGGCCACTCCCGGACTTGGATCGACCATCAATGGTGCCTTGAGGGCCCCCCAAATTCTGCTGACCCGGGCTCAGCGCCCTCCCCCGCGCCGCCAGGGCGTGGATGGGACCCGTTACCCTCTCCTCGACCGCGCACGTTGGGCGCTGGCTCGGGGTCGAAGGTTTGAATCCCTTTGCCCGCAGCGGTGGGAACCGGGATCCAACCTTCTATGGGCGTTGCTCGAAGAATGGCCTTGGCCAGGCCCGCCAGCGGGCTTCCGACGCCCTGATCAAGCAGGGCACGGCCACAGGCCGCACATCTGTTCCCGCCCGCACCGGCAAATGGGCCCGCTTGCGCCGCGCCGGCAGCGCCTGCCTGACCTACGGGTTTGTGGTGGACTGTCGAAGCATCATGGCCGCCGCCTTAGCTGCGATCATCATCGTCGTGGCATTCGTATTGGCCGAGACAATACGCGGCATGACAGAAGCATCGGCCACGCGCAGCCCGTCGACGCCGCGCAACCGCAGCTCCGGCGTCACGGGTGCTCCGTCGCCACCCATGCGACAGGTGCCGCACAGGTGATAGACGGTCGCCCCTTTCGCCCGCGCATAGGCTAGCAGGGCATCGTCGTCCTGCCGCGCCGGACCGGGCGCGGTCTCCGCCGCCGACCAGGGCGCGAGGGCGCGCGTGCCCAGAAACCGGCGCGCGACGCGCAGTCCGGTGATGGCCGCAGCGCGATCCTCGGCCGCCGCCAGGTAGTTTGGCTGGATGGCGGGCGCCTGGCGCGGGTCCGACTGCCTGGCACGCACGAAGCCACGGCTTTCGGGCCGGCATTGCCAGACGCCGATGGTCATACCCGGCACATCCTGCAACTGCCCCGTCACGCCTTCCTCCGAATATGAGGCGGGGGTGAACACGAACTGTAGATCGGGCTCCTCGAGCGTGTCGCGCGACCGCGCGAAGGCGCCGGCATGGGCCGGGCTATAAGCGAGCATGCCGCGACGCGTCAGCACCCAGCGCGCCATCTCCCACCACAGGCGCGGCGGACGCGCCTGTTCGTTGAGCGTGACCGGGCGGATCACGCGATGGACGACGCGCATGGCGTAATGGTCCTGCAGGTTCTCGCCGACGCCGGGATTGTCGGCGATGACCGGCAGGCCGAGCGCCCGCGACAGCGCGGCCGGGCCGAGGCCCGATACCTGAAGCAGATGTGGCGAGCCGATCGCGCCCGCGGCGAGCACGATCTCGCCCCTCGCATGCGCCGTCAGCGCGCGGCCGTCGCGCACGAAGGTGATGCCGGTGGCGCGGCCCGACGCCGTCTCGATGCGCAGCACCATCGCGCCTGTGACAATGCGCAGATTGGCGCGGCGACGGATAGGCGCGAGAAAGGCGCTCGCCGCGCTGAAGCGGCTGCCCCGACGGATGCTGCGCTGGTAGGTGAAGACGCCCTCCTGCGCCGCGCCATTGTAGTCCGGATTGCGCGCCAGCCCGCATTCGGCCCCGCCATCGAGGAAGGCGGCGACGATCGGATGCAGCGCGGGGATGTCCGAGACGTGCTGCGGCCCGCCGGCGCCGCGATGCGCGCTGTCGCGGTAGTCTTCGAGGCCGCGGCAATACGGTAGCACCTCCTCATGCGACCAGCCGCGGCAGCCCGCCTGCGCCCAGCCGTCGAAATCGCGGGCCGATCCGCGCACCCAGAGATGCCCATTGATTGCCGAGGAGCCGCCGAGCACCCGCCCGCGCGGCGTATGCATCGCCCGATCGTCCACGCCGGGGCCGGGTTCGGTGGTGAAGTTCCAGTTGAAGCGCGGATCGCGAAAGGTCTTGAGGAAGCCGGCCGGAACCTGGAGGTAAGGGTGGCGCGCCTCCCCGCCGGCCTCCAGCAGTAGGACGCGGCGGCGCAGATCGGTGGAGAGGCGGTTGGCCAGCACGCAGCCGGCGCTGCCAGCGCCGACGATGATGTGGTCCCAGTCGCCCTCGAAGCGCTCGGCGCTCACGCGGCGGCGGCAAGCGTCGGCGCGGCGCCGGCGACGCAGGTGCGTACCATGTGGCGGCGTTCCGTCGTCGTCGCGAAGGGGGTGGCGCGATGCAGCACGGCGCGATTGTCCCACATCACGAGGTCATGCGGCTGCCAGCGATGCGCGTATGTGAAGGCGGGCTGCGTCGCCAGCGCCATCAGCCGGTCGATCAGCAGGCGGGACTCAGCCTCGTCCATGCCCTCTATGCTGCGCGCATGGGCGCCGAGATACAGCGCCGGACCATGCGGATTCTCCTCCAGGACCACTGCCTGGCGCACCGGCGGGTGCTGGTTGCGTTCGGCCTCGCTGACCAGCGCGGCATCGACCCGCGAGCGTGACCAGCCGAAGTCATGGATGGCGACGCGGCCACGCAGCTCGTCCTGCTCGGCCGGGTCGAGCGAGGCGAAGGCCGCGCGCATGGAGGCGAATTCGGTGTCCCCGCCGGCAGAGGGGATCTCCCGCGCCGAAAGCAGCGACGCCCGTGCGGGCACCGGCTTGAATGATGAATCATGGTGCCAGAGTCGGTTCGCCTTGTTGTTCAGCACCTGATTGTCGGTGGGGGGCGTAATTGCGCCGTCCGAGCCGATATTGGACAGGATGATCACCGCGCTGCCCGCCCCGGGCGCGCCGGCGCGGGTACGTTCCAGCGGCCCGAAGCCCTCGCTGAAAGCGATCTGCGCCGCGTCGTCGATGCGCTGGTCGGGGAAGACCAGCACCGAAAAGCGATCGAGCGCATCGCGCAGCGTGGCCATCGTCGTGGCGTCCACGCCGCGGGCGATATCGATGCCCGTGATGCGGGCGCCGAGCACGGGGGTGAGCGGGGTTGTCTCAATCATTGGGGCGTTTCCTCCTGCTCCCACCTTGGCGCCGCGTCGCATTCGGGCGCCAGCCGGCATCTTCGCAAAACACTCTGCCGTCAGGCGGCAGGATCAGCGACGGCGAGCAGATGCGTGACGAAGGCAGCGATCTTGGCCGGAAGCCGATCGGCGCGGGCGTGCACGGCGTGGATCTCCGCCTGGTAGCGGCCGGGCCAGGCCGGCAGACCGGGCAGCAGCGGCGTCAGGCGACCGGTGGCGACATCCTCGCCGAGCATCCATTCGGGCAGCAGCACCAGGCCCATGCCGTCCAGCGCGGCCTGCCGCAGCGCCTCCCCGCTGTTGGAGCGGAACGGCCCGGAGACCGCGACCTCCTGCCGCGCGCCGTCGGCTGTGGTGAAGACCCAGATCGGCGCCTCATCGGCCTCGCGATAGGTCAGGCAGGGGTGGTGCAGCACGGCGTCGGGCGAGGCCGGAGCGCCGTGCCGGGCGGTGTAGCCTGGGCTGGCGCACAGGATGCGCCGGCCCGATGCCAGCCGGTGCCCGGTGAACGACTTTCCCGCCGGCACGCCGAGGCGGATCACCAAATCCACCCCATGCGCCGGCACCAGCCCGGTCTGCTCGGTCAGCTCCAGGTCAATCTCCACCCGCGGATGCGCGGCGCGGAATCCGGCGAGATGTGGCACCACATGGCGCAGCGCATAGGAGCGCCGCGCGACGATGCGCAACGTGCCGGTCGCTTCCTCGTGCATCTCACGCGCCTCGACCATGGCGGCGTCGAGGCTCTCGAGCAGGGGCATGATGCGGGCAGCCAGGCGACGCCCCGCCTCGGTCGGCGCGACATGGCGCGTCGTGCGGTCGAACAGCCGCAGCGCGAGGTCGTCCTCCAGTTCACGCAGCGCCCGCGATGCGGCCGTTGCCGACAGTCCGAGCGAGCGTCCCGCCGCGGCGATGCCGCCCCGATCGAGAGTGCGCAGGAAAAGCCGGAGCGCGGTCAGCTGGTCCATGAGGCAACGCTAGGGCGAGCGGGGCTGCGCCGGAAGCGGGGTTGATCGCGACGCGGGCCCGGGGTGTGCAGAGTGCCCAGCCATCCTGACGCCTTGGAGACGCCCTCTGATGATGCCTCCCATGCGGCGACGCGTGCCGAGCGCCGCGGACATACCTGCGCACGAGGTACCCTGCAGGATATTGTGGATAGGAGTTGTTGGCGGAGGGAGTGCGCCTGGGTTCGAACCGTCGCCACTCGCCGCGTATACGACGCGGCCTGCTGGAGGATGTGCGCATCGATACAGGCGGTCTCCAGGCTCGAGCCTTGGGAGAGCGAGACACCTACTCGTACTCAATCTCCACCTTGAGGACCCGCAGCGTGCCAGGGTGGAACGTCCCCTCGTAGCGTTCGCCTCGGTCGTTCGTGCCATGTACGCGGTAGCAGCCATCCTTGGTGCGGATACGGGTCACCCGCCACCCTTGGGCCTCGACCTGCTGCTGCAATGCGGCCCGCGGCTGCCAATCCGCCAGCGGTACGTTGCAACGCTGGTCCGCCATGGCCGCCCCGGTGCCAAGGGCGCAGAATGCGAGCGCGATCGCTGGAAGTAGTCGGGTCATGGCATCGCATCCTGTCAGTTGAACGATAGGATCACAAAGCCATGCCAACCTGACGGCAGACTGAATGCCCGGGCTTAATGGTTCAGCTTGCTGTCAGGCGCCGGCACTACGACCAGGAGCGGCCGGCGACGCGAAGGACCAACGGATGCGTGTTCTACTGATCGAGGACGACGCCATCCTGGGCGCCGCGGTGCGCGACCAGATCGCGGCCGACGGCCATACGGTGGATTGGGCGACGCGGCTGGACACGGCGCGGGACTGCGTCGGCACGGTGACCTACGAGCTCATCCTGCTCGACCTCATGCTGCCGGACGGCCGGGGGCTGGACTTCCTCAAGGCACGCCGCGCCGCGCGTGACGCCACGCCGGTGATTATCCTGACCGCACGCGACCAGATTTCTGATCGCATCGCCGGGCTGAACACCGGTGCAGACGACTACCTCGTCAAGCCGTTCGACCTGGCCGAGCTTTCGGCCCGCATCGGCGCCGTGGCGCGTCGGTATGCCGGAAATCCGAACCCGCAGGTCGAAATCGGCGACCTCACCATCGACCTAGCGCAACGGATGATCCAGCGGGCTGGGCACCCCATCACCCTGACGGCGCGCGAATGGGTGCTGTTCGAGGCCTTCGTGCAGCGCCCCCGCGCGCTGGTCACCAAGGCGCAGATGGAGGAGCGCCTCTATTCCTTCGGCGCCGAGGTCGAAAGCAACACCATCGAGGTCTATATCGGCCGGATCCGCAAGAAGCTCGGCCACGACATCATCGAGACGATCCGCGGCATGGGCTACCGGCTTGGCCAGCCGAAGCGTGCGGCATCCTAGTGGCGTGGCGTCCGCAGAGCCTGCAGCGTCGCCTCGGCCTTGGCCTCGCGCTGGGGATGATCCTGCTCTGGCTTGCGGGCAGCGTGGCGGCGGGGCTGATCCTGCGCAGTGAGATCGACGAAGTCTTCGACAGCGCGCTGCAGGAAGTCGCACAACGCGTCCTGCCCCTGGCCTACAGCGAGATCCTGAACAGCGATCCGCCGGCCGAGGGCGAGAGCCCCATCCAGCGATTGCCATCGGTACTGCCGCACCAGGAGCAGATCACTTACATCGTGCGTGACGGTGAAGGCCGCGTCCTGCTGCAATCCCATGACGCTGATCCGGCCGCGTTCCCGGTGCTGATGACGATAGGGTTTCAGGATCTGCGCGGCCTGCGCCTCTACACCGAGGCTGCCGTGCAGGGCACTTTGTTCGTCACCGCCGCCGAGCCAATCAGCCATCGCCGCCAAGCCGTCATCGAAGCGGTCGGCATGCTGCTGTGGCCGCTGGCGCTGCTGCTGCCGCTCAGCCAGATCGGTGTCTGGGCGCTGGTGCGCTTCGCGCTGCGGCCGGTTCAGGCCTTCGAGCGGGAAATTGAGGCGCGGGGCCGTGGTGACCTGTCGCCCGTTAACGCGACAGCGCTTCCGCGTGAACTTTCCCCTGTCGCGGGCTCGGTCAATCGGCTGATCGCGCGGCTGCGGCGCGCGCTGGAGGCGGAGCGTGGCTTCACCGCCAGCAGCGCCCATGAACTGCGCACGCCTGTCGCGGCGGCACTGGCGCAGACCCAGCGGCTGATCGCCGAAGTGCCGGACGGTGCCGCGCGCGAACGCGCCCGGACCGTGGAGGCAGCGCTTCGCCAATTGGCACGCCTTTCGGAGAAGCTGCTGCAGCTGGCCAAGGCCGAAGGTGCCGGACTGCTGGCCGAGACACCCCAGGATCTGGCGCAGGTCCTGGGCTTTGTCCTGGACGAGTTCAGGGGCGATCCGGACGCCGCTACGCGGCTCACCATCACGCTGCCCGTGAGCGGCGTTCTGCTGTCCCGCATGGACGCCGACGCCTTCGCCATCCTGGCCCGCAACCTCATCGAGAATGCGCTGAAGCATGGCGCTGCCGATCAGCCAGTAACTGTCGTGATGAGCGAAGATGGGCGACTGCGTGTGTCCAACGGCGGCGCCGTGGTCGAGCCGGAGACGATGGCCCGCCTCAAGCGGCCCTTCGAACGGGGCGAAAGCCGCACGAGCGGTTCTGGCCTCGGTCTTGCGATTGCGGAGGCCGTCGCCGCGGGAGCCGGCACCGAGCTGGAGCTGACCTCGCCCGTGCCGGGTCGCGCTTCCGGCTTCGAAGCCCGCGTCCAGCTACCGGGGCTCGTCGCGCCGCGCTGAACCGCCGATGAACGGGTCGCCCGTTCAGGTTCAGGCCAGCGTCAGATTGGACGTCCATCTCTCCCGCATCGCAATTCCTGCTGGAGAGATTCGATGAACAAGATCGTCGCCACACTCGGCCTCGCGGCCACGCTCGCCTTCCCGGCCCTGGCCTTCGCTCCGCCAGCCGAGGCGCGCAGTGTCACGCTCACGACGCAGCTGCGCCCCTATGGCGGCAATGGCGCCTACCTTGCGATCTATCTCGTGGATGCGCAGGGCCGCTTCCATTCCACGCTGCGCGTCGCGGGCGGCAAGGCCAAGTACTACACCCATCTGAGTGCGTGGGCACGTGGCAGGACCAGCGAGACCGCCCGCATCGACGGCATCACCGGCGCCAGCGTTGGCAGCGGCCAGACGCTTCGTGTCACCGTCGACATCGCCGATGCCTTGATCGATGCCGGCTACCAGATCCGCGTCGATACCGCGGTCGAGGACGGGCGTGACCACCCTGGTGAGATCACCGCGCCACTGACGACGGCGGCCAATGGCCGCCCCGTTTCGGGCCGCGGCTATGTCGCGTCCTTCAAGTTCGACATGTGACGACGACGCCGGATCGCTGACATGCTTCGCCGCCTCCATTCCCTGCCGGGCCTCTTCGCCGCGTTGCTTATCGCGGCGCTGGCGTTGACGGGCGCTTTCCTCGCCTTCGACTCGATTGTCGATCGCAGCGGCTCCACCATTCCTGCAGCCGGTCAGGTCAGCGTGGCCGCCATCGCCGAGGCCGTGCAAGCGCGGCATCCGGAAGTGGAGCGGATCGTCAGGACAGCCTCCGGCTCGGTCATCGCCTACTACTTCGAGGCGGATATGCCGGGCGCGGAGCTGGTCGACCCCCTCACCGGCCAGGCGAAAGGGCCGTATGAGCCCTCGAACCTAAGCCGGACCATCACCAATTTGCATCGCTCCTTCCTGATGGGCGACGCAGGGCGCGTGGCGGCGGGACTGGGGGCGGCAGCGATGCTGGTGCTGTGCGTCTCGGGTGCCTTGCTCCTGGCAGCGCGACTTGGCGGCTGGGCGGTGATCCTGCGGCCCAGCCGAGGCACACTCTCCCAGCGGCTGCATTGCGAGCTCGGACGCTTCGCGGTGATCGGCCTCACGCTGTCGGCGTTGACCGGCTGCTGGATGTCGCTTGCGACCTTCGGCGTGCTGCCTGATGGCGCGGCGACCGAGGTCGCGGCGCTCGTGCAACCGAGCGGTGCCGCGCGGCTTCCGCCGGGGCAGTTGGTGGCGCTGCAAGCGGTGGATCTGTCTGCCCTGCGCGAGCTCACCTTTCCTTATGGCGACGACCTGACCGACCCCTATACGCTGACCGCGGCGCAGGGCATCGCCCATGTGGATGCCGCGACCGGGCAGGTGCTGGACTTCACGCCGAACGGCCTGGTGCGGCAGGTGCACGAGACCATCGTCATGCTGCATACCGGCCGCAGCGTCTGGCCGCTGGCGTTGCTGCTCGGCCTGGCTGCGCTCACCGCGCCCGTTCTGGCTGGCGCCGGTGGCGTGATCTGGTGGCGCCGGCGCGCTGCCCTGCCGAAGATCCGGCAGAATGTCGGCGCACAATCCGCCGACACGATTATCCTCGTCGGCAGCGAGGGCAACAGCACCTGGGGCTTCGCCGTCACCCTACACGCGGCACTGACCAAGGCCGGGCATCGTGTGCATGCCGCGCCGATGAACAGCTTGGCGCCGCGCTATGCCCAGGCGAAGCGCCTGCTGATCCTGACCGCGACCTATGGCGAGGGGGATGCGCCGGACTCCGCGAAGCTGTTCCTCCAACGGCTGGAACGGGCCAGTGGCGCTCTTCCCGTGGCAGTGCTCGGCTTCGGTGATCGAAGCTTTCCCAAGTTCTGCGGCTTTGCTGAACAGGTGACCGAAGCGCTCAGTGCGAAAGGCTTGCCCGTGCTGCTCGAAGCTTGGACGGTAGACCGGCAATCGGCACAGACCTTCGCCGCTTGGGGCATTGTGCTGGGTGAGGCGATCGGCACCAAGCTCGAACTGGCCCATGACGCCGCGCGCCCGAAGACCACGGCGCTGGAACTCTCCAGCCGCGTCGAATACGGCGCGGAATCACAGACACCCACCGCCATCCTGAGCTTTGCACTGCCTGCCGGCGGTGGCTTCTGGCGGCGCCGAAGCCTGCCGCGCTTCGAGGCTGGCGACTTAGTCGGCATCCTGGCATCCGGCACCGACCTGCCGCGCTTCTACTCGCTCGCTTCAGCCTCGACCGATGGCGTGCTGGAGATATGCGTGCGCAAGCAGGCGGGCGGCCTGTGCTCCGGCTTCCTGCATCACTCGCCGATCGGCGGTCGGATCGAGGCCTTCATCCGACCCAATCCTGCCTTCCGCCCGAGCCGTGGCAAGGCGCCCGTGATCCTCATCGGGGCCGGCACCGGGATTGGCCCGCTGGCAGGCTTCATCCGCCACAACACCAGGCACCGGCCGATGCACCTCTACTGGGGTGGTCGCAATCCCGGCTCAGATTTTCTCTATGGGTCGGAGTTGGGCCAATACGTGGAGGATGGGCGCCTTGCACGGCTGAACACCGCCTTCTCCCGCGTGCCGGGCGGCGGGTACGTGCAGGACCGGCTGGCCGCCGATGCCGCGGCGCTGCGCGACCTGGTGCAGCACGGCGCGCAGGTGCTGGTCTGCGGCGGGCGCGACATGGCGGGCGGCGTCGCACGCGCTTTCGAAGCGATCCTGCACCCACTGGGCCTCGACCTCGCAACGCTGAAATCGGAGGGCCGCTACCGTGAAGACGTCTATTGAGGCGGCGCCGTTGGTGCGCCACGCGCTCAACGGCCCGACCATGGGCACACGCTACGCTGCGGTGCTCTTCGCGCCTGAAGGCATGGCGACCGACCCACTGGCGGCGGCGCTGTTCGACGCCGTGGATCACGTGGACCGGCAGATGTCCACATGGAAGCCCGACTCCGACCTCAGCCGCCTAAATGCGGCGCCGGTTGGCGAATGGGTCGCGATCCCGCGCGAACTGCTGACCGTGCTGGCCGAGGCGCTGAAGATCGGCCGGGCCACGAACGGCGCCTTCGATATTGGCGTTGGCGCGCTGGTATCGGCCTGGGGCTTCGGTCCCGGGCCCCGACAGCCGGACCAGAGCCTCATCGCGGCTGCGTCCGCACTGCCGCGTGCCGCCACGACAGAGGCCTTGCAGTTGGACGTCACCGCGTCCTGCGCGCGTAAGGTGGCTCCGCTCACCCTTGATCTCTCGGGCATTGCCAAGGGCTTCGGTGTGGATGAGATGGCGCGCGTCATGGACGCGTCAGGGATTCGCTCCTGGCTCGTCGGCATCGATGGCGAGATGCGGGCGCGGGGCGTGAAGTCGGATGGCACGGCCTGGGCCGTGGCGCATGAGCGTCCGGACCGGCACAGCCGCGAAGCGATGGGCGTGATCGAGCTGACGGACATGGCCGTTGCGACGTCCGGCAATTATCGGCACTGGCGAGAGGCGGACGGCACGGTGGTGTCGCACACCATGGATCCGGCGGCACGCGCGCCCCTCACGGACGGCATCGCCTCGGCCTCGGTGCTGGCGCCGAGCTGCATGGCGGCCGATGCCTGGGCGACCGCGGTCATGGTGTTGGGTGCGCAGGCGGGCCAGGCGCTGATTCGCAAGGCGGGGTTGGACGCCATCCTCGTGGGCGAGGATGGCGCCGTCACCTCCACGCTGTGAGACTCAGGCGGCGCGTTGCCGCCGCGCCACCAGCCCGATGCCAAGCAGCACCAGGCAGGCGCCGCCAATGGCCCACAGCGTGCCATCCGGCACGTAGTAGGTGGTGTAGACCTCCCACCCCATTGCGCGCAGCGCCTGGGAGGCCGCGGTCGGTGTGCCGGTCAAATGCCCGCCGAGCGTGCCGGTGATGGTCAGCAACAAGCTGCCGAGCAGCGCCAGGCCGACCATCACCCAACGCGACGGCCCCTCCCACACCGCTTCGCCCGCGCGCCAGCGGACCGCCAGCAGCAGCGCCCAATAGGCCAGTGTCCAGCTGGCGGAGAGTATGTGGTTCCGCCCGAGCGGCGAGGTGGAGATGGCATCGAAGGGCCACACCAGCATGCCGATGCCGAAGGCCACCGCGCTGGAGACGACGCCGATCGCGAGCAGCGGCACAAGCGCGTGATCCACCGCCAGCGCGAGCCGTCCTGTGGAGACCGCACGCAGCAGGATCGCGAGCATCGCGACCGTCAGCAGCGCAATCGGGAAATGGACGATCAGGATGTGATAGGCGGCCATGATCAGGCGCTCCTTCCGCGGCCGATGGTGCTGGTCAGGGCGAAGCCGAAGGCGGCGATCAGCGCCACGCCCGCGGCAAGCGTCAACAGCCACTGGTGTCGGATCGCCTCGCGGAATTCCATCTCGACACCGTAATGCGCAAGCTGATCCTCGCTGTGCCGGAAACGCACCGGCACGCCGGCGCGCACCCGGTCGGCACCGGGGTGGCGCTCGCTGATGATCAGCGGCCAGTTCACTTGGCCCGGGTAGAACAGCGTGACGGCGTTGGCCGGCTGTTGCCAGCCGGGCGCCTCGCCCTCGAAGCGCGTGGCGACGATGTCGGCCTCCCGCCCCAGACCGACGCTGAAGGGCAGGGAGACGTAGTGCCAGCGCCCGCCGGTCGCCTGGCGATGGATCGCGAAAGCCGCCTGGTAGACGCCACCATCGCGCAGGATCTTGTCCTCCTGCGGCTGGCCCGTGTCCATGCGCCGGCGCAGCGTGACGTCCCAAAAGCCATCCGCCCAGCGCGCGCGCCCGGCCACCGCTATGTCGGCGCGCGAGGCCTGCGGGGCGCGCAGGATGCGCCGCGGCAGCGTATCGCCCTCCTGCCAGGCCAGCGACGGGTCGAACGGGGCCGAGAGGTCCGGCCGCAGCGCGTTCACGTCATCCTGCCCGACGCGGCCTTGCACCACATCATCCCAGCGCAGTGCCGTGCGGCCGGCGCGGGCCGGGTCGAACATCAGCTGCGGACGACGGTTCGCACCATCCCAGTTGGTGGCGTAGGCACCGCGCCCGGCATCGCTGAGCCGGCCGGCGGTGATGAACTGGTCATCCGCCACGCCCATCGGGTTCGAGCGCGCGGCGCGCCAGTGCCAGAGGTCCAGGAAGTATCCCGCCGCCTGCAGGCGGCGCTGCTCTGCCTCCGGCACAACCGAGGACCAGTCCTGCGCGTTGCTGCGCGTCGCGGGCAGGTATTTCGTGGCCTCGTCCAGCCCGAGACGGCGACCGAGTTCCGGATGCGCCGCGATCTCGCGCCCGCTGGCCTCGACCGTGAAGCCCGCGAGCCTGTCGCCGATCGCGAAATAGCCGCCATAACGGCCGAATTCCGGCACGCTGCCGTCATCGAGCATCATCGAGACGCGGTCTTCATGCAGCCCATCGGGGTTTGAGCCCGGCGCGGCGCCGCCGCGCACCTGCCAGGCCGTGCCATCGAAGCGCAGCATGTCGTGGAAGATGCCGGCATTCGGCGCGGGCCAACGATAGCGGAACCACACATCCGTGCCGTTGTGCGCGACCTGGACGGTCAGCGGGACAGTCAGCGCCTGCGGAATGCTGATATGTCGCGATGGATCGTCGCGCACGACACCGCTGCCATGCGTCCACCATGACAGGCCAAGCGCGCCACCGAAGACGACCAGACCAGAGACAAGGCCAATGCGCCGCATGGGCAGTTCCCCCCAACACAACGGCTCTGCGCCGTATGGCTAGACCTCCGTGGACCCGAAAGCGCGCAATGTCGTTGATCTGAAGCAACCGACGAGGCCCGGCCAGGCAGGGCGTGCTTCACACAGCGATGCCGACCACCGCACCGATGCCGGCGGTCAATGCCATTGCCAGCGCGCCCCAGAAGGTCACGCGCGCCGTGGCACGCAGCACATTTGCCCCACCCGCCTGGGCGCCAATGGCACCGAGCAACGCCAGAAAGGCCAGCGAGGCGCCGGAGACGACCCAGACGAGCAGTTGGGTTGGTGCGACGACCACCATCAGCAGGGGCATGGCCGCGCCCACGGCGAAAGTCGCGGCCGAGGTCAGCGCGGCCTGGATGGGCCGCGCGGAGGTGATCTCGGACATCCCGAGTTCATCCTGCGCATGCGCCCCGAGCGCGTCCTTGGCCATCAGCTGTGCGGCGACCTGCCGGGCCAACCCACGCTCTACGCTGCGGCGGACGTAGATGTCAGCCAGTTCCTCGTGCTCAAAGACGGGGTTGTCCCGCAGCTCCTCCGTCTCCCGTGCCAGGTCGGCCTGCTCGGTGTCGGATTGGGAGCTGACCGACACGTACTCGCCGGCCGCCATCGACATCGCACCCGCGACTAGTCCGGCCACGCCGGCGATCAAGATGTCGCTCTGCGTGGCTGCCGCAGCCGCCACGCCGACGATGAGGCTGGCGGTCGAAACAATGCCATCATTCGCCCCAAGCACCGCCGCGCGCAGCCAGCCGATGCGCGAGACGAGGTGACGTTCAGGATGCAGGTGCAGGCGCGGCATGTGGCTTCAGTCCCTTTCCCGGCCGCTGCGTCCATCACGGCGATCGCGTCCACCGGGGCGCTCCGGCTCGCCATGCGCGCTGCGATGGCAGGACACGCAGTTCTGGAGGTCGCGGCTCCCCTCCCGCAGATGCCTGGCGCTGATACGATCTTGCTGATGCTCGTGGCAGCCATAGCAGGTGTAGCGGCTGGTATCGTTGTTCACATGGCAGGTGGCACAGGGCGCGTTGTGATCGCCGTCCAACTGGAAGAAACGCGTATGCTCGAGGGTGGCGGGCCTCCAGCGCTCGGTGCTGTGGCAGGTGGAGCAAGCGGCGGTCAGCCCGCGATGCAGGTTGTTCGTTGGCGCCGTATGGCAGGTGGCGCAACTCGCCCGCGTCGCCGGTTGCAGCAGTGCATGCGAGAACGTCATGCGGGTGCTTTGCCCGACCCGCGACCCCTGATGGTCGCTATGGCAAGCGAGGCAGTTCTGCGCGACCAGGTGCTGGTGGAAGGGCGTCCGCGCCGCGGGCCCGGTTCGCGCCAGCGCGACACCGGTGGTCGAGCGCACGCCGATATCCGCGACGGCGTGGCAGGTGACGCAACGATCCGCCGACGCCCCAAGCAGCGGCGTGTGGCAGGCAAAGCAATCTGTCGCCAGTTGCGCATGCGCTGGCACCAGTGGTCCGGGACTCACCATCAGATGCGGGTAGACGAAGGCGAGTGCGATGATCACGGCCAGGTTGGCCGCGACGATGAGCATGATCCAGGGCCGCTTCATCGCCACCCCCAGAACAGGAAGACACTCAGGATGTGCGCGGTCGCCAGGACGGCGAAGGCGAGCGTGATCGGGAAATGCACCACCCGCCATTGCTTGATCACGTCGAAGGTCAGGCTGTCCCAGTACAGCCGTTCTTCGACGACGAGCGCGGACAGCCCCTTGTCGCGGAATTGCTGGCGGCTCGCCTCCATCCGGCGGCGCGATCGGGCCAACAGGTACTTGCCGGTCAACCCGCTGGCGACATTGATGAGCATCGCCCAAACCGCCAGCCAGGCGAGGATGGCGTTGAAATGGATACCGGCATGAACGAGCACGAGTAGCGACCCGGCCCAGGCCATCCATTCATGTCGGCGTAGCAGCGACACTGGATCACCCGTGGTGATCAGTTTGCGCTTGCGCAGCGAATAGCGGAGCGAGAGCAGGATCAGCACCGTGCCGGGAATGCCCAGGTACCTGCCGATCCAGACCGCATCGGCCAGATGCAGGCCGAGATCGAGCAGCAGCGCCGCGGCCGCCAGCGCCGCCAGCGCCAGCACGAAGGGCAGCACCTCGCGGTTGAGCAGGCTGCCGGTCATGCGTCGAGCACCAGCGCCGAGCTCGGCGTGCCGACGCAGAGCAGGCAGCGGCCGGGGGCCACGTCGTGGTCCGGCTTCACCGCATAGCGGACGGTGCCGGACAGGATGGCGGTCTCGCAACTGCCGCAACTGCCGGACCGGCAGCCGGACTCCACCGCCACCCCGTGACGTTCCGCGAAGTCGAGCAGGCTGGCGTCCTGCCCATCCCACATCAGCGTACGTCCGGAGCGGCGGAACTGGATATCGACAGCGGTGGCAATGACGGTCGCCGCCTCGCCGGCCGCGGCCTGCACCGGGGCGAGGGAGGCCGGCCCGAAGGCCTCGTGGTGGATGTCCTGCGGGGCGATGCCCCATTCGATGAGGCCCGGAATCAGGCTCGCCATCATCGGCGGCGGGCCGCAGATGTAGAAGGCGTGACGGTCATGCGGCAGCGTCTGCCGCAGCAGCGCGACATCGACATAGCCCGCGTGCTGATGGTCCCGCCCGAGGACATCGCCTGGGCCTGGCTGGCTGTAGACCACGTTCAGCTGCAAGGCGGGATGCTGGGCCGCCAGCGCCTCAAGGCTTGCCTTGAACGCATGCTCACCACCGTGCCGCAGCCCGTAGTAGAGGTGCAGGACGCGTCCGGGCTGCTTCTCCAGGCACCAGCCCAGCATGCTCATCATCGGCGTAATGCCGATGCCTCCGGCGATGAAGACCGCCGGGACCTCGGTTTCAGCATCGATGAAGAAGCGACCGGATGGCGCCCGCACCCGAAGCAGGTCGCCCTCCTGCACCCGGTCATGCAGGTGGTTGGAGGCGATGCCCGGTGGCAGCTCCGGTCGGTTGGGTGGCGACGGCACCCGCTTGACCGTGATGCGGTAGGCATCCGGCCGCGGTGCGTCGGAGACGGAATAGCAGCGCGTGATCGCCCGGCTTGCGCCGCCCGCAGGCTGCGGAATGTCGAGCGCGAAAGTAAGAAACTGGCCCGCCCGAAATGGCGGCAGCGCCACGCCATCCACCGGCACCAGATGGAACGAGCATTGCGTCAGCAGCGCATCCTCGAACTGGCGCCGCAGCACACGGAAGTCGCGCAAGCCCGGCCAGGCAACGGTCTGCTCGCGCGCGCCCGCCTCGAAAGGCAGTGTCGTCGGCGACGTGACGTTGCGCCGCCAGCGCCAGGCCGCGAGGCCGATTCCGATCGTGAGCTGAAACAGCAGCGCGGCGCAAATATAGAAAAGGAGCTGGAGCGCCGTCACCCGTGTTTGTCGAGCGCAGGGCTTCTTTGCACCGACCAGTTGGCCGGTGCGTCGTCCTGGTCTGCATCGGCCACCGCCGATGTCGCCTGCACCTTACCGGGTTTGTGATGGGCGGGCGCGTAGATGGCGTAAACCTGCATCGGTGTCGGCCCGATGTTGGTGATGTTGTGCCAGGTCCCGGCCGGCACGAGGACGCACCAGCCGTCCGATACGTCCTTCTCGAAGGGCATGTCGTCCTTCGCCGGCCCCATCTGAACGTGGCCATGGCCAGCATCGAGGCGCAGGAACTGATCCGTCTCCGGATGCGCTTCGAGGCCGATATCGCCGCCGACGGGGATCGACATCAGCGTCACCTGCAGATAGCGCCCGCTCCAGGCGACGGCGCGATAGTCCAGGTTTTCCTTCGTCGCGTTCTCAATGTCGAAGGATTGCGGCTTCGGGCCAATGTCCTTGATCGTCATGGTGACCTCATCGCCTACGGCTTCGGGCGCGGCCTCTTGCCCGCCCGGCAGGTATCGCCATCCGACGCGCCCAACGTAAGCGCAGCCGGTCGCCAGCGTCCTTGCAGCAGATCAACGCGAGAGCCGGGCAAACGGGACAACCATGGTCGAAACTTAATGCGTCCGGCGGTTGGGCTCCTTGGTGCGCAGATTCCCGGAACATGCCTCGACCAATCATCCCGCCGGTGCGTTCTGACCGAGCGATCGCGCCCTCCTTCGGAATGCGGGCATTCGGCACCAGGTGCCCTAAAGGACAACCGCCATGCTGGACGCACTGAGTACCAAGGCAATCGGCAGCGGCCTTAGCGAGCAGGAAGCCGCTTCCCGCCTGAAGGCCGATGGCCCCAATGAGCTGGCGCGCACCGGCCGGCGAACGCCGTTCCGGATCGTGCTCGAGGTACTGCGCGAGCCCATGCTAGCGCTCCTGCTCGGTGGCGGTGTGCTCTACCTGCTGCTCGGCAGTCCGGAAGAGGCGCTGATCCTCCTGGCCTTCGCGCTGTTCTCCATCGTGATCACCGTCGTCCAGGAAAGCCGCACCGAGCGCGTGCTGGAGGCGCTGCGCGACCTGACCAGTCCGCGCGCGCTGGTGATCCGCGGAGGCGAGCGCAAGCGCATTGCCGGTCGCGAGGTCGTGCGCGGCGACCTGGTGGTGCTGGCGGAGGGCGATCGCGTGCCGGCCGACGCCAGGCTGATCGAGGCCAGCGACGTCCAGACCGATGAATCGCTGCTGACGGGAGAGTCGGTGCCGGTGCGGAAGGTGGCAAGCGCGGCTTCGCCCCCGGCGCGTCCCGGCGGCGACGATCTGCCGCATGTCTTCTCTGGCTCGCTCGTGGTGCGGGGCAGTGGCATCGCCGAGGTGACGGCGACCGGCCCGCGCAGCGAGATCGGGCACATCGGGCAGTCGCTTAGCGCGCTCGATTCCGAGCCAGCACGGCTGCAGGCGCAGATGCGCCGGCTCGTAAAGCTCTGCGCGATCTTCGGTGGCGTCGTCAGCGTACTAGCGGTGGTGCTCTACGGCACCCTGCGCGGCGGGTGGTTGGATGCGCTGCTGGCCGGCATCGCAATCGGCATGTCCATGCTGCCGGAGGAACTGCCGGTGGTGCTCACCGTCTTCATGGCGATGGGCGCCTGGCGGATCTCCAAGGCGCGGGTGCTGACGCGGCGCACGGCTGCGATCGAGACGCTCGGCTCCGCCACGGTGCTGTGCACCGACAAGACCGGCACGCTAACGCAGAACCGCATGACGGTCGCAGAACTGTGCCTGCCCGACGGTACGGCCTTCCGACCGCGGGGTGACGCGCTGCCGGCGGGGTTTGCGCTGCTGGCTGAGACCGGCCGACTGGCCAGCGCGCCACAGCCCTTCGACCCGATGGAGAAGGCCTTCCATGCGGTGGTAGAGGGGCTGCCTTCGCCACCGCTGGGCCTCGTTCATACCTACGGGCTTCGGCCCGACCTGCTGGCGATGACGAATGTCTGGCGGTCGGGGACGGAAACCATCGTCGCCGCCAAGGGCGCGCCCGAGGCTATTGCCGCGCTGTGCCACCTGGACCCCGCCGCAGCCGCCGAACTGACCGTGCGGACCGAGGCGCTGGCCGCCAAGGGCATGCGCGTGCTGGCCGTGGCCCGCGCCACGCCGCACGGGCAGGCCTGGCCCGAGACACAGGACGGCTTCGCCTTCGGCCTGCTCGGACTCGTCGGCCTGGCCGATCCGCTGCGCCCGGGCGTGACCGAGGCTGTGGCCGAATGCCGCACGGCCGGCATCCGCGTCATCATGATCACCGGCGACTACCCCGCCACCGCCGCCGCCATCGCGCGCCAGGCGGGGCTGGACGCCGACATCATCGTGACGGGTGACGCACTCGCCGGCATGGACGACGCGACTCTGGCGGCACAGGCGCGCAGCACCACGGTCTTTGCGCGCATCATGCCCGAGCAGAAGCTGCGCATCGTGGCCGCCCTGAAGGCCGATGGAGAGGTCGTGGCCATGACCGGCGATGGCGTGAACGACGCGCCGTCGCTCAAGGCCGCGCACATCGGCATCGCCATGGGTGGGCGCGGTACCGACGTCGCGCGCGAGGCGTCGTCGCTCGTGCTGCTCGATGATGATTTCGGCTCGATCGTCGCCGCAGTGCGCCTAGGCCGGCGCGTGTTCGACAACCTGCGGAAGTCGATGGGCTTCATCATCGCCATCCACGTGCCGATCGCGGGCCTCGCGCTGCTGCCGCTGATATTCGGCCTGCCGATCCTTCTCTGGCCGATGCACATCGCCTTCCTGGAGATGGTGATCGACCCGGTCTGCACTCTGGTCTTCGAAGCCGAGACCGAGGAGGAGGGGATCATGCAGCGCCCGCCGCGCGATCCGGCGGCTCCGCTGTTCTCCGCCTCGCTGCTGGGTTGGAGTGTGCTGCAGGGGGCCGTCGTGCTGGCGCTGACGGCAGGCATCTACCTGGTCGCGCTGGATCGCGGCATGCCGGAGGCTGAGGTCCGGTCGCTGACCTTCTTCGCCTTGGTGCTCAGCATCGTCGGGCTGATCTTCGTCAATCGCTCCTTCAGCGCTTCCATCATCACGGCCTTCAGGCGCCGCAACGCGGCGCTGCGCTGGGTGATGCTGGCGGTGACGGTGATGCTCGGAGTCACCTTGGCACTGCCCTTCGCGCAGCGCATGTTCCGCTTCGGTCCCCTGCACGCCGACGACCTCGCGGTGACCGTTGCGGCCGGGCTGGCGACCATCCTCATCCTCGAATTCCTGAAGCCCCACTGGCGCAAGCGCCTGATGTCGTGACGATGCCGTGGTACAATCTCGCGGTCGCGCTGGGCATCGGGCTGCTGATCGGCCTGGAGCGGGAACGCAGCAAAGGTGACGGCCCGACACGGCGCCCGGCCGGCATTCGGACATTCGCTCTGGCGAGCCTGCTCGGTGCGGTGGCGATTCATCTGGGCGGGACGGTGCTTTTGGCCGTTGCCTTGGCCGGGGTGATTGCGCTGACGGCCCTGTCCTATGTCCGGAGCCATGACACGGATCATGAGCTGACAACCGAGATTGGCCTCTTGATCGCGCCGCTGCTCGGTGCTTTGGCCATGGCTGAACCGCTGCTCGCCGCAGGGCTGGCGGCGGCCGTCGCCGTGGTTTTTGCTGCGAAGGCGCCGCTGCATGGTTTCGTGAAGGGCGCGCTCACTGACCCCGAGGTGAAGGATGGCCTCGTCTTCTCGATCGCCACGCTCGTCATCTGGCCGCTCGTCCCCGATCGACAGCTTGGGCCGTTCGACGCGATCAACCCGCACAACGTCTGGCTGCTTGTCGTCCTTATGCTGGCGATCGGCGCGGCGGGGCATGCCGCCACGCGTCTCTTGGGCGCCCGATTCGGCTTGCCAGTGGCGGGACTGGCCGCCGGCTTTGTTTCCAGTACGGCGACCATCGGCTCGATGGCAGCGCGGGTGGCCGAGGACCCGGCGAGCACGGGCCCGGCCGTCGCTGGGGCTGCCTTCTCAACCTGCGCAACCTTCCTGCAGATGGCCGTCCTGCTGTTCACCACGAACCAGGCAACACTGCTTGCGATGGCGCCCATGCTTGTCGCAGGGACGGTTGTCGCCGCGGCCTATGCGCTTGTCTTCGCGCTGCGTCCTTCGGCTTCGCGGGACACCCAGGAGGCTGAGCCTGGTCGGGCATTCAGCCCGGGCGCGGCACTCGGACTGGCCGCCATGATGGCGCTGATGCTTGTGGTCTCGGCCGAGATGAAGGACTGGTTTGGCGAGGCGGGTGTCATCGTCGGCGCCGCCGTCGCCGGGATCGTTGATACGCACTCCGCTGGCATATCCGTGGCATCCCTTGTGGGGACCGGAGGTCTGTCGGCCGAGGCCGCCATTGCGCCGATCCTTGCCGCAATGACAACCAATGCAGCCGCCAAGATTACGATGGCCATCAGCCTCGGGGCGCGCGGATTCGCCGTGCGCATCGTTCCGGGGGTTGCGCTCTCCATGCTTGCCGCCTGGGCGGTCGCCGCGGTGATGCTGAACTGGGGTTAGAGATTGCCGGTGTGACGACCATCCCCGCCGGCGGCGACGGGCAGCCGTAGAGCACCGCCGGCGCATCCTCCGGCAGCCCGAACAGCCACAGCGCCTCGAACTCGACATGCCCGTCGAAGACCGATGATGCCGATCTGCGCGATGGGCGCTGAAAGCAATCTTGTGATCGCACCCTTCGCTCCGTCTCCGCGCGAAGCCAAGCAATTCTACCGTTCGAAAAAGGCTCTGAAGCCTAACGCGATCAGACTAAGAGCGAGCGCAACACCGGCGTTGACTCGACGCTCACTGGGAGCATAGGTTTCGTCGACGGTCGACGCTTTTGGGAGGGGTTGAGATGGACGTGCATGTCGGACCGCGGTTCGCGGACCTCCGCTACCCCATCTTCCAGAGGCACTACACTGAGTTCTGCGGCGTCGGGACCAATGGCCATCTCTGGGTAGATGGATGCGATGTAGTGGATCTCGCAGCGCGTTTCGGCACGCCGCTCTACGTCATTAGTGAGAATCAACTACGTCACAACTACCGCCGCTTTCGCGACGCTTTCCGAGCGCACCATCCACAGACGGAAATACTGTTTGCAAACAAATGCAACAACGGGTTGGCTGTGCGCCACGTGATGAACCAGGAGGGAGCTGGAGGAGACTGCTTTGGCGTGCAGGAGCTTTATCTATCGCTGCTTTCTGGATGCGATCCCGACAAGCTCGTTCTGAACGGTAGCAACAAATCTGCAGCAGAGGTCGAGCTGGCCGTCGCCAACGGTGTGATGATCAACCTCGATGCGCTCGACGAGTTAGATTTAGTGAACGCGATTGCGGAGCGCCTGGACCGCCGGGTAGACGTCGGGATCCGTGTGAAGCTGACGCTCGATACGCTCGAGGCACGCTACGGCGCTGCGCTGCACGGGTCGGGTAGCATCGCGGAGCAGGCCCGCGCGCACAAATGGGGCATGACGCCGGAGGAGACCATTGCGATGGTCCGCCGGATCGACGCGGAAATGCCTAGGCTCCGCTTCAGGGAACTCAGCTACCATCTTGGGCGCCTCAGCAACGATGTCGGCGACTTTGCCGCGGTGGCGCGGGAGATGGTGCGCTGGGCGGCGAGGCTGCGCGAGGCGACAGGCGCAATTACCGAATATATCGACCTCGGTGGCGGGTGGGCGTTCGGCCGCCCCGAAAAGACCGGGCCCAACGGCCAGGATGACGAGACGACCCCTAGCTTCGAGCAATACGCGTCCGCCGTCTGCCCGGCGATCGCCGAGGAGTGCAAGCTTGCGAACTTCCCGCTCCCGAAACTGAAGATCGAGCCGGGCCGTGCGCTGGCAGCCTGCAGCACCATCACGGTCGGGCGGGTCGGTGCAGTGAAACGGCACCCCGCGAAGACCTGGGTGAATGTCGACTGCAGCCAGAACCACATCCTTCGGATCTTCACCTCGCACTGGTACCACCACATCGTCGCGGTCAACCGCGCTGCTGAGCCCTGTACTGACAAGGCGGATGTGGTCGGTTCTCTCTGCAGTCTCGACGATCTAGGTTTCGACCGCATGCTGCCGCCGCTCGAGCGCGGCGACTTGCTGGCACTGCTCGACACTGGGTCGTATGCAGAGGCGACGGCGGCGAACTTCAATGCGGAGCTCCGACCCGCCACGGTGATGGTGTCGGGCGACAGCGTAGATATCACCACCGAGCGCGAGCGGATGAGTGACGTCATCGGCCGCTTTCGCGTCCCCGCCCGCTTGCTGGCCAAGTCCTTCGGCCGCGGCGCCTGATGACACGCCCCCGCGAACCGGAGCCGCTCCCATGCCTGACGACCTAACGACCTACCACCCGCATAAGAGCGTGGCCGATCAGAACCGGCATCACGTCATCTTCCCCTGGACGAAGCAGGCAGGGCTGAAGCCCAAGGAGATTATGCGAGCCGAGGGCGTGTATGTCTGGGATGGTAGCGGAAAGCGTTACCTCGACCTTGCCGCCCAGCTTGCATGTGTCAATGCGGGCCACCAGCACCCACGCATTGTCCGTGCCATACAAGAACAGGCTGCGAAACTCTGCTATGCGGCTCCACAATTTGCCACCGAGGTTCGCGGACGCCTTGCGCAGATGATTGCCGAGGTTATGCCGGGGGACTTGAATAAGGTTTACTTCACGTCGGCCGGTGCCGAGGCGAACGAGTATGCCGTTAAGATTGCGCGCACCGTCACGGGACGCCCTAAAATCATCGCCCGCTATCGCGCGTATCATGGCGCGACACATGGCGCGATGAGCCTGACGGGCGATTGGCGCCGGGCCTATAACGAGCCCGGCATGCCGGGCACCGTACATGCCTTCCAGCCATACTGCTACCGCTGCACCTTCGGCCAGGAGCCTGGAAGCTGCGCGCGCGAATGCCTCACCTCGCTGGAAGAGATCATACAGTTCGAGAATCCAGAATTCGTTGCAGCAGTTATCGTGGAAACCATCACGGGTCCGTCTAATGGACTCTACGTGCCGCCTGACGACTACATGCCGAAGTTGCGCGCGCTTTGTGACAAATACGGCATCATGTTGATTTGCGATGAGGTGATGTCAGGCTGGGGCCGTACGGGCGAATGGTTCGCAGTGAACAACTGGAACGTAGTGCCCGACATCATAACCACGGCGAAGGGCCTCACCAACGCGCAGGTGCCGCTCGGCGCGGTCGTGGTCTCTGGGCGCATCGCGGAGGCACTGGAGGAGCAGACGCTCTGGGCAGGTTCCACGTATAGCGGCCATGCGCTGGCTTGCGCCGCCGGCATCGCCGCCATCGAGACCTATCGCGAGGAGGGGCTAATTGAGAACTCGCGCAGGCTCGGCACGGTCCTACTTTCCGAATTGCAGCGCATCCAACAACGGCACCCGACGGTCGGGGACGTGCGCGGCCGTGGGCTGTTCGCCGCAATCGAGTTGGTCAAGGACCGCGGCACGCGTGCGCCACTGATGCCAGCGCGGGAAGAACCCTACGCGACACGTGGGGGGCTGGGCGCCATCAAGCGCGCGTTGGACGAGGCGGGTGTCATGGTGTTCACGCGCCCGAACCTCATCGGCATCAGTCCACCGCTCAACATCACCGAGGAGCAGTTGATGGAAGGGCTTGCCGCGCTCGATCGCGCTCTCGACCACGCAGATGCGATGCTGCTGGAGAGTGCCGCTGGCTGACAATCGCAAGGCGTCGCACCACACGGCTGCGAACGCCGAACGAAAGCGGGAATGGCAGAGACGAGGGAAGCGAACATGAAGATGACGGATTCGAAGGGCATCGGTCGGCGCGTCGCACTCGCGTTCGGCGGTCTCGCGGGCACACTGGCACGACCCGCTCTCGCCCAGACCTGGCCCAGCCGCCCCATGCGCTGGATCGTGCCCTTTCCGCCCGGTGGCGGCACTGACCTGGTGGCTCGTACGGTTGCCGCGGGTGTCGGTGCCCGGCTTAGCCAGCCTATCGTGATCGACAACCGCGCCGGCGCCTCTACAATTATCGGGGCCGAGGCGACGGCGCGCTCGGCACCGGACGGCTACACAATGATGACGGCGACCAGTACTACGCTGGTCTTCAATCCGGGCATGTTCCAGCGATTGCCCTACAACCCGCTTGACGACTTCACGCATGTCGCTGGACTGGCCATGTTCCCGCATGTGCTGGTGGTGAACCCGCGGCTCGAAGCCCAGAACGTCGCAGAACTCGTTGCGCTGGCGCGGCAGCGGCCAGGCTACCTCAACTTCGCCTCGCCAGGCATCGGCTCATCCGGGCACCTCGCGGTAGAGCGCTTCGCACGCAAGGAACGCCTCCAGATCACGCATGTGCCTTATCGCGGCGGCGCACCGGCGGTGACAGACGTCGTCTCCGGGTCGGCGCATGCGACTTTTATGGACATCGGCAGCGTAGCGACGCAGATCAATACCAACCTCCTGCGTCCGCTCGCCTTCATGCAGCCAACGCGGGTCGAGAAATTCTCCACCATCCCAACAATGGCGGAGGCAGGCTTTCCAGGTTCGGACGTGTACTCCTGGCAGGGCGTGGTAATGCCAGCGAGAGTACCGAGCGAAATCGCGGCGCGGATGTCTGCAGAGGTTGCCGCCGTTCTCCGCGAGGCCGAGTTGCGCCAGCGCTTCGCCGAGATGGGCATGGAAACTATGGTCAAGTCGCCCACCGAGTTGCGCGCATTCCTGATGGAGGAGACTCAGATCTGGGTGCCGCTGATCCGAGAACTCGGCATCCGGTTGGATACCTGAGTCGATGCGCGAAGGGCGCCGGCCGACCGGGGCAACCGGGCCGAGCCGCCCCTCGGCGGCGAGAGATGCGGAGGCTAAAGTCGCTTTGCGCTTCGGCACCCGCCGGCCAGGCGCAAGGCCAAGGAGGTTTCCGTTTGAGCACAGCCCACCGGCGCGCACCGCCATCGACGCCTGTTTTGCCGGCGCAGCGGCCGCAGGCGGATGCATTTACTCCGCTCGGGCGCGAGCTGCTGTCGGAGCAGGTCACGCGAATCGTCGTGGATGGCCTGCTTGCCGGCACCCTTCATCCCGGCGACCGCTTGGTGGAGGAAGAAATCGCCCGCGCGCTGCGCATAAGTCGTTCGCCTGTGCGGGAGGCTTTTGCGGAACTGTTAACCAGCGGCGTGCTCGTCAAGGACCCGGGCCGTGGTACGACCATCCGCCGCTGGTCTGTACGCGACGTGGAGGAGTTCTACGCTGTCCGTGCGCTCCTGGAGGGCGAGGCCGCGAGCTGCGTGGCGGAACGCGTGAAGCGGGCCGGGCTCGGCGCACTGCCGGGCATCGTGCAGACTATGGGCGAGGCGGCATTAAAGCGGGACGAGTCGACCCTGATCGACCTGGACTTGCAGTTCCATCGGGAGATCTGGCGACTGTCGGGCAACGGCTTCCTCGAGAAGGTGCTTTTGGGCCTGGCCCCGCAATACCGCATCTTCCTAGCCCTCAACGTAGACATCCATGCCGACTTGGCCGAGGTAGCGACCCTGCACGCGGACGTCGTGGCCGAGATCTCCTCCGGCTCCGCAGCGCGGGCACGGTCGGCAGTCCGCGCACATTTGGAAGCCTCCTCGCGGCGGATGATTGCCGGGATGCAGGCCGATGGCACGACGTCGCCGACTGCGCCGAAACGGCGGAGAAGCCAAGACTAGGTTGCGGCGCGGTGCTCGGATGCGGCTGAGAACCGCCGCATTCCGACAGCCCGCTGCGCCGGTCCGTATACTGGTCGACGGACAACCAGTAGACGCGTTGCCCGGCGAGAGCTTGGCCTCCGCCATGACGGCTGCGGGGTTACGCGGGACCGGCCCGGGCAAAGCGCGGGAGCGTTCACCCTTCTGCGGCATGGGCGTCTGCCAGGACTGCGTTGTACAATTGGCTGATGCTGGCCGCGTGCGGGCCTGCTTAACGCCGGTCGTAGCCGGCCTGGTGGTGACAACAAACGCCGATACCTGGTCCGCGCGCATTGCTCCGCCCGCCGCGGGACAGCCCGAGTGCGTGGGCTGCGATGTGCTGGTGGTAGGTGCTGGTCCCGCAGGTCTTGCGGCTGCCTGCGCGGCGCGGGAGGCAGGGGCCGACGTCATTGTCGTCGATGAGCGTCCTTCGTCGGGGGGACAATACTTCAAGCCGCTCGCGACCTCGATGGCTTTCGCTGGCAAGCCCGCGGACGGTCAGTACGCGGAGGGCATCGCGATCTCGGACCGCGCACGCGCGCTCGGTGTGGCGATTTGGCAGGGCGTCGTCGTATGGGGCGCGTTTCCGGGCCCCGAACTTGCGGCAGAAGTCGCCGGCCGCGGTGCGGTGGTATTCCGGCCACGTCGACTTGTGCTCGCCACCGGTGCCCACGAATGGGTGCGGCCGATACCCGGCTGGACTTTGCCCGGAGTCATGACCACGGGCGCTGCGCAGACCTTGCTAAGGGCCTATCGCGTCGCACCTGGCCGGCGGGTTGTGGTGGGTGGAGGCGGGCCACTGAACCTCCAGGTAGCCGCGGAACTCGCCGCAGCTGGGGTCGATGTTGCGGCTTGCATCGAGGAGGCACCAACTCCCGGCTTCAGCAGCTTCCATGTCGGAGCACTTGTCAGAGCGCTCGCAGCCGATCCTGGCCTAGTGGCACAGGGGGTGCGCCACCGCGCTCGGTTGCTCCGCGCTGGCGTGCCGGTGCTTCATGGAGCAACGGTGGTGCGGGTGCTCGGCAATGCGCGGGCCACCGGCGTGGAGGTAGCGCCGCTTGGAGGCGGTGCGACGAGCAACTTCGAGGCAGATGCTATCTGCCTGAATCATGGCTTCCTGCCGAATGCAGAACTCGCGCTGTGCCTCGGTGCGCGGGCGCGCCACGATAGCCGGGGTGCAGCGCTGGTAGAGCGCGATCGGGAGGGCCGCCTTTCCGTCCCCGGTGTCTTTGTTGCCGGCGACGGCGCGGGGCTGGGCGGAGCACGAGCTGCATTGGCCGAAGGCGAGATTGCTGGCCGTACCGCTGCCGCCGACCTCGGCTTCCACGCAGGGAGCAATGCCGCAGCGAGGCGATCTCTTGCACGCCATCGACGTTTTCAAGCTGCACTTTGGCAGATCTTCACCCCCGTTCACGACGCGCCGATGCCGCCGCTTGAAACGGTTGTGTGTCGCTGCGAGGGCATCACCCTTGGCGCGGTCGCCGACGCGCTATCGCCGGCCGGCACGGAAGGCAGCGCCACCACGCTGCCTGAGCTCAAACGGCGAACCAGGCTGGGTATGGGCCCGTGTCAGGGCCGATACTGCCTACCCAGCACGATGCGCCTATTCGGTGCGTCTTTCGAGGGTGATGTACCACGCAGTCGACCGCCCGCTCGTCCCGTAAGCGTTGGTGCCCTCGCGGCAGAGCAGCCGGAATGGATTCGTCATCGCAGCACGCAGCCGCCTGTGATTGGCCCGTCGCCGCGCATCAACGACATCGAAGAGGAAACCGACGTCGCAATCATTGGCGGTGGCGTGGTCGGACTCTGCCTTTCGCTGGACCTGGCGCGTGCGGGCATTGCGACGGTTGTGCTTGATGCCGGCATGCCTGGCGCTGGGGCTTCGGGCGCCAATGCCGGCAGTCTGCATGTGCAACTCCAGTCGCATTTGGCACGCCTGCCCGAAGCCGGCAGACACCGCGCAGCGGCAATTCTCCCGCTGTCGCTAGCCGGTGTTGAGCGATGGTCGGCCCTTGCGGCTGAGTTCGACGGCTTCGAACTGCGTCGCAAAGGGGGACTGATGCTGGCGGCAAGCGCCGCGGAGGCAGTGCTGCTGCGCGGCAAGGCTTCCTTGGAGCAGAGTTGGGGTCTTGAGGTCGAACTGCTGGAGGGTGACACGATCAACCGTCGATTTCCCTTCGTCGCGCCCGGGATCGAGGTAGCGAGTTTTTGCCCAGCTGAAGGCATGGTTGACCCGCTCGCCGCAAACCGCGTTCTGCTGAACGCCGCGCTTACCTCCGGGGTTCGAGTCGCGCCGCATCGCGCCGTGACCGCGGTGGAGAAAACAGCGTCCGGCTGGCGTCTGATAACGAGTCGGGGCGCGGTGCGCTGCTGCCGGATGGTTCTGGCGGCGGGCCCTTCTGCCGGGCGCTTTGCGCGAGACAAACTCGCCCTCGACTTACCGCTCAGTGCGACGGCGCTGCACATGAATGTCACGGAGCCGGCGCCACCGCTGATCGCGCCGCTGATCGAGCATGCCGGCCGGCATTTGACGATGAAGCAGTTGCGTGCCGGCAATGTCGTCATTGGCGGTGGCTGGCCGGGCGAGGCAGCGGACGACGGAACGTTGCATTCCCCCCGCGCTAGCATTGAGGGCAATCTCTGGGTTGCTCAAAGCCTAGTACCCGCCCTCGCCGGGTTGCGCGTGATACGTACATGGACCGCGCTGACGACCGTCTGCGAGGACGACCTGCCATTGCTGGGCGAGCTGCCTGGCCTACCCGGCGCATTCGCCTGCGTCACCCACACTGGTTACACGCTCGGTCCCATCTGCGCCCGCCTTGTTGCGGAGCGTATTTGCGGTCGCGCACCGTCGCTTAGCATCACTCCTTTTCTCGTGGAGGGTCGCGCCGTAACGCGCCCCCCCGCGCCTGTCGCCAACCTGCAAGGAGTCTGAGATACGCCATGGACAAGAGCAGCGTGAATTGGTCGGGCGCTATCCCGGCCCTCGTAACTCCGTTCGACGCGAATGGCGCGATTGACGAGCGCGGCTTCGTCGAGAACATCCAGGTTTGCATAGCGAACGGTGTCGGTGCCTTGGTGCCGAGTGGCTGTACCGGCGAATTCTGGGCACTCACCTCTGCAGAGCGCGTTCGGTTATTCCAGCTGACGGTCGAGGCTGCGGGAGGCCGCGTGCCCGTAATTGCCTCTACCGGCGCTGTCACCACTCAGGAGGTCATCGCGCTCAGTACTGCAGCGCGCGATTTGGGATGCGACGGGATCATGGTGCTGCCTCCCTTCTTTGTGCGGCCGACGGCGGATGACCTCGTTGCGCACTATCAGGCGATCTCGGACGCAGTGAAGCTGCCGATGATGCTTTATAACATCCCGAACACCGGGAACCCGCTATCGCCGGAACTCGTGGCGCGTCTGGCTGAGATCGACACGGTAGTGGCGATCAAGGAGAGCTCACTCGACTTCGTAAATCTCTATCGCACCATGCGCCTAGTGGGCGATCAACTGCATGTTTTCTGCGGGCCGGCGACGCTGTACGGCGTGCCCGCCCTCCTTATGGGCGCGCCCGGCATCATCGACACCATCCCGAACTATTGGGGCTCCGGGGCTGTAGCGATGTTCCGTGCGGCTACGACAGGCGACTTGCCGAGCGCACGCGCTTTGCAAGCCGAGGCGCTCGCCCTCAAGGACATGCTGAACGCCAAGGGGCGAAATCAGTATGCGGCGATTAAGGCGCTTATGAACATCCTAGGACTGCCAGGTGGTCAGCCACGGCTTCCGCTTCGGTCGCTGACACCTCAGCAAGTGGAGGAACTGGCGGCAGATGCCGCAGCGATCGGACTACCTGTGCGGACGCGACGCGCGGCAGCAGAGTAGCGAACGGCTTCTGCAAGTAGCGCGATACGGGTGGGCTGCTGGGCAAGTTTCCAGCAACGCTGCTACCGGCCGATCCGGGTCGAACGTAGGCAGACTAGCTTGGGGGCAATGAAAATTCGGCGGCGTCCATGTTGGGGTGAGTTCTGCAATTGGTACAGTTGGCATGAATTTTGATGGCGCCGGATTAGTCCTCTTAAGTGCACCATCGCAAACCGGTCCTGGCGCCGGCCAAGGAGATTGATCGACATGCTACGGGCCGTACCAGTCACCACTCTTGCCGCCCTAGTAAGCCTCGTGCTCGGCTACCTGCCTGCTGTCGCGCAAACCTACCCGTCGAGACCCATCACAATGGTGGTGCCTTTCGCGCCCGGCGGCGCGTCGGACGTCAGCGGGCGGGTCCTCGCCAACCGCATGGGCGAGATCCTGGGTCAGCGGGTGGTCATCGAGAACAAGCCAGGCGCAGGCGGGGCCATTGGTGCCGAAGCCGTAGTGCGTGCAGCGCCCGACGGCTACACGCTACTGTTCTGGAATGTTGGGATCGCCACTACGGCGCACCTCTCGCGCCTCCCCTATGATCCGCTGCGCGACCTACAGCCGATCGGCTTGGCGGGCAGCATCCCGACAATCCTGGCCGTTGGAGCCGGCGTGCAGGCCGCGACGCTGCGCGATTTGATCGAAATGGCGAGGGCGCGTCCGGAGGCGCTCAACTACGGCTCTTCCGGCATTGGCTCGTCGGATCACCTCGCCGTCGCCATGTTCGAGTCGCTCGCGGGCGTGCGCCTAACCCATATCCCCTACCGCGGCGGCGCACCGGCGGTGACCGCCGCGATGACGGGCGAGGTCCAGTTGCTCGGCCTGACTGCCGGCTCCGTGCTCAATCAGATCCGCAGCGGTCATTTGCGGGCCTTAGCGATTGCCAGCGACAGGCCTTACCCCGGCCTGCCCGGCGTCCCGACGGCTGCTGAAGCGGGACTACCCGGCTTCTCGGTGGACGTCTGGCTCGGAGTATGGGCGCCTAGCGGCACGCCCCGCCCGATTGTTGATCGCGTCAACGCCGCGATACGCCAGGCCTTAGCGACGGATGCCACGGTGGCCGCCCTGGGGGCCGCAGGCATTGAAGCAGCTAGTTCCACCACCGACGAGTTCACAGCACATGTGGGCGTAGAGTTCGAGCGCTGGGGACGCGTGATCCGTCAGGCCAACATCGTCGTTCAGTGACCAAGCGCCAAATCCAAACTTCCCGGGAGACGGCATGAACTACGACGTTATCATTGTCGGCGGCGGGGGCATGGGCTCCAGCGCCGCCGTCCACCTCGCGCAGTCGCCTAATGGCGCTCGCGTCGCGGTCATCGAGCGCGACCCGACCTATATCGACGCGCAGACATGGCGTGCCAACACCGGCGGCATCAGGCGAACACACTCGCTGCCCGAGAACATCGCGCTATCGCAGTATTCTATAGAATATTATCGTGACTTTGCTGCACATACTGAAGTGGACGGCATTGGCACTGATGCGGAGTTCGTCCCGGGTGGCTACGTGATGACCGCGTCACCTGCGGGTATCGCCAACCTGGCTGTCAATTTCGAACTACAGACGACAATGGGCGTCGACGTACGCTGGCTGGAACCATCCCAGGCAGCATCGCAGTTCCCGATGCTGCGCCAGGACCATATCGGTGCTGCAGTGCATTCACCGGCCGACGGCTGGGCCAATCCGCAGCGCGTGCTGGAAGGCTTGCGCCGCAAGGCGGTTGCACTCGGGGTAGACTATCTAGTCGACGAAGCCATGGTATTTGAGCGGGCAGGCCGGCGCATAAGCTCCGTCACCCTAGCCTCTGGCCGGACGCTCCGCGCACCAACTATCGTTCTCGCCGCAGGGCCGTGGAGCGGCTTGGTCGCGAAGAAGGCTGGCGTGACTATACCGGTCGGCCCGCTGCTGAGGCATGATTTTGACTTTGAAGTCGATGCTCCCTCGGCTCCGCAGCCGTTCATCAGAGATTGGGCGCGCATCGCCTTTCGCCCCGAAGGCAGGGGCTATCGCGGCGGCGCCCAAACAACGGCGACATCGCGTTCTTTCGATTTCGCGGCGGATCCCAATTTTTTTGAGACAATGATGCGCCCTGCGTTGACCGACAGCTTGCATGGCTTCGAGGGCGTGCGCCAAGTTGGCGCGGTCACGGGCTTGTTCGACTTCAATGCCCTTGACCAGAATGCGATCATCGGTCCCTGCAGTGGTACGCTCGACAATCTCTATCTTCTCACTGGGTTTTCCGGGCATGGATTCATGCATGCGCCTGGCGCCGGGCGTGCGATCGCCGAACTGATTATCCACGGTGAGTTTCGCACCATCGACCTCACGCGGCTTGGGTGGCAGCGGGTAGTTGACGGCAAGCCGTATCTCGATCGCAAGGCTGGCTAGGAGGACATGCTGCGATGTCAGGCGATCGGCAAACGGCCAGTCGGGCTTTGGTAGTGCATGCCGAGGACGCGCCAAGCTTCTGGCAGCCGGTCCCGGCGAACGGCTTCGTGCAATGCCTGATGGACGACAGCATCGCCGGTAGTGTGGCCCGTTTCGCGATGGGCCGGCAGACCGTGGCGCCCGGTTGCTTCGTTCGGCAGCATACGCACGATCGGCACGAGGAGGTCATCCATGTTGTCTCAGGCTATGGCGCCGCGCTCCTTGATGGCGTCGAGCACCCGATCCGAGCAGGTAGCACTGTCTTTATCGGTCTCGACCGCAAGCATGGCTTCATCTGCAAAAGCGAGGAGCCGCTGACATTCGCCTGGCTGCTAATGCCAGGCGGGCTGCAGGACTTCTTCGCGGCGATCGGACGGCCGCGATTTCCAGGGCAGCCGGCGCCCCAACCGTTCGCACGCCCGGCCGACGCAGGTGCGATCGAGAAGCAGACCGTGTTCGGCTGGAGCGACCCCGCTTTTGGGCCCGGCAAAGGAGACAACCAATGATCGTCGAGGAGCGCGACTACCGCCTGAAGCCCGGTAAACTTGGTGCGTTCGTCGCGGCGTATGAGGCACATGGTTTACCCATTCAGATTGAGCTGCTCGGCGAGTTCCTGGGCTATTTCACTACCGAGATTGGGGAGCTCAACCATGTTGTGGCTTGGTGGCGCTACACGAGCTTCGAAGATCGCTTGGCGCGGAGAGACCGGATGATGGCCGACCCTCGATGGCAAGCGTATCTCGACCGGGTCACCGACCTGGTCGATGTGCAGCAGACTCGCCTTCTGCGTCCGACGCGCTTTTCTCCAATCCAGTAGGTGACCCTGCCCCCTTGGATGCCCCCGCCCTGAGCTAGAGTCCGTCGAAGGGAGACGGATGATGAAGCGATCGAGGTTCACGCAGGAGCAGATCATTGGGGTGCTGAAGGAGCACCAAGCGGGTGCGACGGCGCCGGATGTGTGCCGCAAGCATGGGATCAGCGAGGCGACGTTCTACGCTTGGCGGTCGAAGTACGGGGGCATGGAGGTGTCGGATGCCCGCAAGCTGAAGAGCCTCGAGGATGAGAACGCGCGGCTGAAGAAGCTGCTGGCGGAATCCCTGCTCGATGTCTCGACGCTGCGCGAGATGCTGGCAAAAAACTTCTGACGCCCGGCTCGCGGAGAAACGCCGTGACCTGGGCGATCGAGGAGAAGGAGTACTCGCAGCGGCGGGCCTGCCAACTCGTCGGCCTGGCGCCGAAGACGTACCGCTATGTCTCGCGACGCGCCGACGATGGCGAGGTTCGTGTTCGGCTGCGAGCCCTGGCGAATGAACGTCGGCGGTTCGGCTACCGGCGCCTGCACATCCTGCTGGCGCGGGAAGGGCACCGGCTGAACCACAAGAAGCTGTTCCGCCTGTACCGGGCGGAACGCCTCGGCGTGCGCCGGCGTGGCGGGCGCAAGCGCGCGCTCGGCACGCGGGCGCCGATGGCGCTGCCGCAGGCGATGAACCAGCGCTGGTCGCTGGACTTCGTCTCGGATGCGCTGGCGTGCGGGCGGCGGTTTCGCGTGCTGGCCGTGGTGGACGACTTCACCCGCGAGTGCCTGGCGCTGGTGGCGGACACCTCGCTGTCGGGGCTGCGCGTCGGGCGTGAGCTCGACCGGTTCGTGGCGCTGCGCGGCTGTCCGGCGCTGAACGTCAGCGACAACGGCACCGAGCTGACTTCGCACGCGATGCTGCGCTGGCAGCAGGAGCGCGGCGTGGCCTAGCACTACATCGCGCAGGGCAAGCCGCAGCAGAACGGGTCCGTCGAGAGCCTCAATGGCCGGTTCCGCGACGACTGCCTGAACGAGCACCTGTTCGGCAGCCTGCCCGCGGCTCGCCGGCTCATCGAAGCATGGAGGAGCGACTACAACACGACCCGCCCGCACACGAGCCTGAACGGGCTCACCCCAGCAGCCTTTGCAACCCGCCCCGCATCGCGCGCAAATGGATAACAGACTCTGCTCATGAACGAGGGCATTTAGGGGGCAGGGTCAGGCGGGTCCAGAAATCGGGAGGCAGGTCAAAGGGGATTGATCCAGCTCCCCTCTGTCAGGCGAAGTGACAGGCAACGCGATGACCAACTCCGCCGCGTGACTCCAACTCAGGAAGTTCTGTCGCACAGATTGACTGCGCACGCCAACAGCGTGTCCGGAACGCACAACCCGATGGCGGGTGCATAGGGTTAGGCAGATCTCCTGTCAGTATTCGCCGCGCGCGCACGCGCTCTGCCGCCGGATCGGGCACGTTAACGCTGTCGATCAAAACCTGTGTGTAGGGATGGCGTGGCTCGGAAAGGACGTCGTTCGCGGACCCCATCTCCACGATGCGGCCGAGGTAGATCACTGCGACATCGTGTGACATCGCGCCGACGATCGCGAGGTCGTGCGAAATGAACACATACGCGACACCCATTTCCTGTTGGAGGTCTTTCAATAGGTTGATGACCTGCGCCTGAACGGAGACATCCAGCGAGGCGACGGGCTCGTCGCACACCACGACGCTGCAGGTCCGCACCAAGGCGCGCGCGATACCGACACGTTGGCGCTGGCCGCCTGACAGTTCATGCGGATAGCAAGTTGCCATGTCAGGCGTAAGTCCGACGCGCTGGAGGATGGCGAAAACACGATGGAGTCGATCTTCCTTCCCGGTACCCGGCTCGAGGATGTCGAGTGGCTCGCGCACGATGTCTGCAACACGCATACGCGGATTCAGCGAAGCATACGGCGACTGGAACACCATTTGGATACGCGAGAGCGCCTGTTCCCTCTTGCCGCCACGCAGTGCTGTCACGTCCTCTCCCTCGAGTTCGATGCGCCCTCCGCTTGGATCTAAGGTGCCGACCAGCATGCGCCCCAGTGTGGACTTCCCGCAGCCTGACTCTCCGACGATCCCGAGCGTACGGCCGCGGCCAAGTTCGAAGGCCACCGACTGAACCGCACGCAACATGCGCGGCCGGCGTCCCCATTGGCCGTGCACCGAAAAGGTCTTTGACAGGTCGCTGATTCGCAGGACCGGATTGGGCACGGAGTCATCTGGAACCGGGGCGCTCACAAGTTTGCTTCCTGCGAAAGCCGGATGCAGGCCGCTCGATGTGAGTGCCCTAGTTCCACGAGCGGCGGCACCGTTTGGCTGCATGCGGTGACCACTGAGGCGCATCTTGGGTGGAACGCGCAGCCTGGCGGAAGCGCCTGCAACGAGGGTGGGGCCCCCGGAATAGGGTGGAGTGGCTCGGCGCCGCGTCCCAGTCGAGGCACCGCTTCCAACAGAGCACGCGTGTAGGGGTGAGCTGGCCGAGCAAACACTTCCTCCGCGGTGCCGACCTCCACGGCGCGGCCCGCGTACATGACCAGCACGCTGTCTGCGAGTCGCGCGACGACGCCCATGTCATGGGTGATGATGACAATGGACATGCCCAGTTCGCCCCGTAGCCGAAGCAAAAGGTCCAAGATCTGCGCCTTGATTGTCGCGTCGAGCGCTGTCGTAGGCTCGTCGGCTATGAGGAGGCTAGGTTGCAGCGCCAGCGCGATCGCAATGAGAGCACGTTGCCGCATACCGCCGGAGAATTGATGCGGATAGTCCTGGGCCCGCTCCGCCGGCGCCGGAACGCCGGTGAGCTTGAGCAGGCGGACAGCCTCCTCCATGGCCTCTCGGCGCCGCATTCCTCGATGTACCATTAGCGTTTCTGCGATCTGGAAGCCCACCGTGGTGCATGGGTTTAAGCTAGAAAGCGCGTCCTGACAGACTAGGCCGGCTTCCTCACCTGCCATTCGACGTCGTTCGCGAGGCGGCATACGCCGGACATCCAGGTCCTTGATGCGGATCTCCCCGGACACGCTCGCCGACGCCGGAAGCAGCCCAGCAACGGCGAGTGCTACGGTGGACTTTCCTGAGCCGGATTCGCCGACCACAGCAAAAATCTCCCCGTGGGAGACATCGAGGTCGAGCCCGTCGACCGCTGTGACGCGGCCGCGCGCACCCTGAAATACGACGCGCAGGCCGCTCACTGACAGAATCGGCCCTCGGCCCATCTGAGCTGGGCGGGGGGTGTCCATCACGCGGCCGAATTGATGCCGGCCAAGTTGATGAACTCGCCTAGATCGGCGTTAAAGACATACCGCCGCGAGGCGCCGAACACCGACGCGCCCATCCAAATCGGCCCAAGCAGATAGTTGTCGTAAAGGATGCGCTGAGCCCGCTTCCACATCTCCTTCCGCTTCTCGGGATCCATCTCGCGCTCCGCCTCGAGCACCAATAAGTCATATGCAGGATTGTTCGTTCCCGACGTGCGACCGGTACTGAGCGTGAAGGAGGCCGTCTTGCTTGCATCCCCCTCACTGAAATCCCAGCCGATCATGAAGAAGGGGCCGGCGCTGCGCGTGGTCATCATGGAAATGAGCCGCCCCCACTCCATGGTTTGGGGCTGGACCTTGAATCCAACCGCCTCTAACTGGGCGTTGATCGCTTGGTAAATCTCGCGGTCCGCAACATACCTTCCATCGGATGTGAAGGTCCGAAGCTCGATCGGGGGTCGACTGGACAAAATCGATCGCGCAAGTGCCGGATCGTAGCGATAAGGTTGCAGCGTGCTGTCGATCTGGACGACATTCGGCGCCATCGGGACACCGAGAACCGTTCCGTTGTCGCCGAGTAATCCAGCGATGATGCCACGGATGTCGATCGCATGGTTGAAGGCACGGCGAACGTCGAGATCGTCAAATGGAGGCTGTCTAGAGTTTAGCAGGATGGTATGAACCAATCCGTCGCGTGTGCGCGCCACGTTGAGGTTCGGCATTCGGCCAATGCGATCGACCTCGTGGAGAGGAAGGCGCTGGATCAGATCCACTTCGCCACGGATCAACGCGTTCACTCGCGTCGAAGCCTCCGGAATGAAGGTGATGACGATGTTCGCGACGTCCGGCTTCGGTCCCCAGTAATCGTCGAAGCGTGTCAGCGCTACCGAGCGGCCCTTCAGCCAGCGCGTCATCCGGTATGGACCCGTCCCCATGGGGTTGTCATTGACGTCTTGCGCAGAGCGCGATTCCGAATAGACCTTCGAAAGTATATGGACACGGCCCGCGCCACCGAGCGGCTGCATACGCAGGAGGAACGTCGGATCGGGAGCGCTGGTGTGAACGCGAACGAGAAAGGGATCGACCACCTCCACGCGCTCAACATTTCCTAGGGCGATCGCGTGGGAGCCACCCTCCTTGGCTCGCTCAATCGAGAACTTCACGTCGTCGGCGGTGAAAGGTGTTCCATCGTGGAAGCGAACACCCTGGCGTAGCGTGAATTCCCATAGTTTCGAGTTCACCAGCCGATAACCAGTCGCCAACCTTGGCTGCATCTCGCCGGTTGCCAACACGCGCCAGAACAGCGTCTCGTAGATGCCGCCGAGTACTACGTGATCGGTGCCGTTGCCAGTCTTGTGCGGGTCGAGGCGATCAAGGCCGGCACTCAGCGCGAGGCGTAGAGCAGCGCCTGTGGATCTCCCTGCTGTTTGAGCCGAAGTTTGGCCAGCTAGCAACGCGGATAGAGCAGCAACGGTCACGACCCCGCGACGGGTGACGGGTGGCAGAGAGTTGCGCCCGGCGGCGTCGCTGACAGTATTCGGATCGGTCATAGGAGTTCTCCCTTTATCGTTTTCGGTTGCGAATTGAGTCTGGTCAGCGGCGCCTCTGCCGAGGGTCGGCTACGTCACGAAGATGCTCGCCCACCAGATTCACGCACAGTGCCAGGAGCACGATGGCGATGCCGGGGATCACGGTCATCCACCACGCCCCGTGCATGTAGTCTCGGCCCTCGCTGAGCATGCGCCCCCAAGTGGGGGTACGGGTCGGAACGCCGAGTCCTACGAAACTCAGACCGGCTTCGATTACAATCGCTGCGGCAATCTCGAATGTGCAGAGCACGATGATGCTTGGCATGATACCTGGCAGGACGTGGCGCCAGAGGATGCGCGTATGGCTGCCGCGCATGACCCTCACCGCCTCGATGTATTCCTGCTCTCGAATCTGGAGGGTTTCGGAATAGGACACACGCGCGAAGGGCACCCAGGTGCCGAGCGCAATCACCAGCACGACCAGTGATGTCGATGGCGTGAGGATGCCGACGATTGTGATTGCCAGAAGGAAGAATGGGAATGAGAGCTGTATATTCGTGAGAGTCAGCAGCGCAGTGGCGACACGACCGCCGCGGTAGCCCGCCAACCCGCCCAGTAGAACACCTACCGTCGCCGCAACAGCCGTCGCGCTGAAGGATACGAGCAACGCTGGCCGCGTGGCGACGAGCACCATCGATAGGATGTCGCGGCCCAGAGCGTCTGTGCCAAACCAGTGGACGCCGCCGGGTCCTTCGGTGCCAGGCGGTTTGAGCCTCATCGGGATCTGTTGATTGGCGGGGTCAAATGGAACGAGCCAATCGGCTCCCACCGCGGCCAATACGTAGAGCGCGAGGACAACAATCGCGAAGCCGACCATGAGCTTCTGGGTTCGCATGCCCATCAACGCTTCCGAAGCCGCGGATCGGCAGCACGCATAGCCACCTCTCCCACTACGGTGACGATCGCGAACATCACGGCGACATAAGCGACAATGCCTTGGATGACAGGATAGTCGCGGCGCTGCAGGGATCGGATCGCGAGCTGCCCGATGCCGGGCCAGGAGAACACGGTCTCGGTTAGCACGGCGCCGCCGAACAGCCCACCGATCTCAAGAGCGACAAGCGCTAGCACCGGGATGCACCCGTTGCGAAGCAGCACGCGCCAGATCACACGCCGTTCGGGCATACCTTTCGCACGCGACGCCAGAATGAACCCAGCAGGCAATACTTCGAGCATCGCCGAACGAGTCAGGCGCGCAAGACGGGGGAAATTGGCGATGGCAAGCGTCGCCGCTGGCAGGACGAGGTGTTCCCACCCTCCCATGCCGTAGGTCGGAAACCAATTCAGGCTCACCGCGAATATCTGCATCAGCAGCAGCGCCATCCAGAAGGCTGGCGTCGAGGCACCAAGAACGCTGACGAACTGGATCGCCCGGTCCAGTGCTCCGCCCTGGCGCACCGCCGCCATCACTCCCAGGGGAACACCCAGCGTGACGGCAACGATTAACGCCACCGCTCCGAGCATCAGCGTATTCGGCAAGTACATCAAGATAATACTGCTAACGGTATCTCCGTCGAAGTAAGATTCCCCGAAATCTCCTACTACTGCGCGCCGCAAATAGGTCAGATACTGCTCGTGGATTGGGGCGAGCAGTCCAAGTTCCTGGAGTAGAGCCTGACGCTCTTCCAGTGTCGCTCCCTCAGGCAGAAGCTGCGCAGTCGGGTCGCCGCTCAGCCTTACCAGAAGAAAGGTGACTGTCATGGCGACCAGCACCACAACCAGCCCCAAGGCGATCTGCCTGACAACCGCCTGGATCACGACGCCGCTCTATTGCGCTGCTATCGGCAGAGACACCGCCGTCTCTGGCATCTTCGATACGGCTGCATCGACTGGCGCGAGCCCCTCCGAGGTGAGCATGGTCGGATTGCATTCAATGCTCTCAATTCGCGCATTGGAAAGCAATGCCGCATTCAACTGGTTGAGCAGCGTGGCGATGCCTTCAGGCGGGACCGGAAGCTGTCCACGGACGGCGCCAAAATAGTCTCGTCCCTTCAGGCGACCCAACGCGCGAGTGACGGCCTCAGGGGTCGCCGGAAGCATGCAGACGGCGACGTCATCCAGCGCCTCCACCAGCACTCCGCCCAATCCGAGGAGACCCACAGTTCCGAGCGTCGCGTCGCGTCGAACACCAAAAAAGAACTCGCGCTGTCGACCCAGGTCCCGCGTCACCAGGTAGCCCGTGAGTGCCTGCGAACCAAGCTTTGCCTCGACCGATGTCTCGATAGCCTTGACGGCAGCACGGACTGACGACGCGTCTCCAATGCCGAGCACGACACCGCCAACATCGCTCTTATGGAGAACGCCAGGTAGGACCGCCTTGATCACCACTGGAAAGCCAATCGCCTCGGCAGCGGCAATAGCGTCCTCGACAGTCGTAGCGACAACAGTCTTTGGCACGGCCACGCCGTAGCTGGCGAGGAGGCGATAAACGTCGTCTTCCGTTGTCAGGCCCGCGTGGTCAGCGCCTGCCTTCGGCTCTGCTGGCACAGGCGGCGCGCTATCGGGGGCTCGGTCCAGGTTCGCGCCGTGCAGCCGCAGCGCCGCTACAGCCGTCGCCGCGATCGAAAGGTCATCGAAGCAGGGAACTCCCGAGGCGCGCAACGCCGTGAATGACTCATGGGTCCTGATCGCAAACGGTGTGTAGTAGATGATGGGCTTGCCAAGCTTGCGTTGCAGCTCTCCGGCCAGTGGTGCAGCGGTGGCATAGTCGTAAGGAGCGCCTGGCTGCAGGGGCCAGTTGCCGTAAAGTCCGAAGTTGACGGCTCCGTCGAAGCCGGTGTCACTCGTCATGACGAGCTCGGTCAGCCTAGTGAAGACGCTGGGATCGGCGTCGAACCCGCCCGTCATGTCCAGCGGATTGCCGACCGGCGCATATGGCGGCAGCCGCTTGCGAAGTTCTGCCTGGAGCCCGCTGGAGAAGGACGGAACCTGGAGTCCGACAGCCTCGATCTCGTCGGTGAACATGATCGAATGTCCACCACCGGAACCGACGATGGCCACGTTATCGCCGCGCATCGGCGGACATAGTAGGAGCGTCTGCGCCACAGGTAGAAGGTGTTCCAGATGCTTGACCTCGATGACGCCGGCTTCTCTCAGAAGCGCGCTGAAGATCCGCTCTGATGACGAGAGGGAGGCGGTGTGGGACAGCGTCGCGCGGCGGCCGGCGCTGGCTCGGCCGCCCTTGAGGATGACGATGGGCTTGCGGCGACTGACCCGCGCGCAGGTTTCCAGGAAGGCCGGTCCGCTGCCGGGCTGGAGCCCTTCGATATAGGCCGCGATGACACCTGTCTCAGGATCATCGCCCATATGCGCGATGTATTCGTGAACGCCGATGTCGGCCTGGTTGCCGAAACTGATGAACGTGGAGAAGCCGGCATCGAGGAGCGGCGACTGATCCCAAAGCGTGATGCCGACATTCCCGCTCTGCGAGATCAATCCGATTCCGCCACGCGCCACCTTGGCACGGCTGATGTTCAGCTGCTTCGGCAGGTTGAACATGCCCATGCAGTTCGGCCCGACGATTCGTGTGCCGAGCGCGTTGCACTGGCGGACGAGTTCCCGCTGCGCCGCCACCCCTTCGCCACCCATCTCTGCAAACCCGGCCGTGAACACGATGGCGACGCCAAGCCCTTGCGCCGCGACCTCTGGAAGAGTTTTCATCGTCGCCTCGGCGCCAAGCATGCTGAAGGCGAGATCGATGCCGCGCGGCAGGTCGGCCGGGTCGGCGTAGATGCGGCATCCCTCCATCTCGCCCTCCTCGGTGCCGAGAAGTGAGATCGTCCCGGGGAAACCGCCATCCTGCAGGTACTTCAGGAAGCGGTAGCCGGCCTTGTCGCGCCTGCGTGAGACGCCCAGTAGCGCAACGTGGCGGGGTTCGAACAACTGCTTCAGAGACATGTCCATGATCCGTTCGTCGTCAGCGCGTCTGGTCGTCGGCCAAGTTGCCGTCCGGGCGGCACCCCGGGATTCTCATGCCGGCTTGGGTTTGCCGAAGAAGCCCGGCTCCGATCCCCATCCCTCATAGTTCGAGCGATGGTAGCGGTAGAGGTTGCGCGAGTGCTGCACGGCATCGAAGCGCGAGAGGTCCATGCCCATCATCATCGCCTCCATCTCGACACGAACGGCTGTCGGCGGGTGGCGGATGATGCGCTGAGCGATCGCCTCGGCTTCAGCGAGCGTCCTATCCGTCGGCACCACCTTGTTCACCAGGTGAACGCGGTATGCTTCCTGGGCGTCGATGAAGTCGCCCGTTAGCGCCATCCATGCTGCCGCCGTCGGCGGCAATAGCCGGGCCATCCGCGTCGTGCCGCTGATGCCTGCGGCCCCGAAGTTGAGTTCTGGGATGCCGAACTGCGCGTTCTCGCCGGCGACGCGAATGTCGGTGTGCAGCAGCAGGTAGATCATGCCATGGCCAATGCACCATCCATTCACCGCACCGATGATCGGCTTGAAGCGACGATGGAGCGCGATATCGTTCTCCCAGCCGGGTCGGCCCGGGACTTCGCCTTCGTCCTGATGGACAAAGAGGTTGGCTTCCATCGCTTCCTGGCGCGTGCGCTTCGGCGTGTAGACGTTGGCTATGTCATCCCCAGCGGAGAACGCACGGTCATGCGCGCCACTCAGGATGCCGACGCGAGCGTCCTTGCGGACCTCGAAATCCTTGAGCGCATGATAGAAGTCCTTGTGCATCTGCGGCGTGATTGCATTGACCTTGCCATTGTCGATTACGAAGTAGGCAATGTTGTCCTTAACCGTGTAGCTCAGCCCCATCTTCGCTTCCTCTCGTCATCCGAGCGCCGGTGTCACCGCGCTATCGGTTCCGTCACGCATCGTAGGCATCGGCGGAACGGGAGAAGAAAGAGTATTTTTATAACGACCCATAAGTTGCGGTTTAGTGTCGGGTGCGGAATTGCGGTGGTCAAACAAGGAAATCCATGGCCGCCGTTATGGATGCATAAGATACGTGGAAGAAGTTCCGCCAATTCGGCGAAGCCAGGCAACGGTTCCCCGCTTGGCGCGCTGCTCATGGTGGAAGAACCTGTGTCGCCGAACGCGCTTCAGCAGCGGAGTTGGACTAATGCAAGGTGTCTCGGAGGCCGCCTCGATCCAGATGCAACGGCGTGCGCGCCTCGATCAAACGCTGCGCTATGACGCCAGCATGCACGATGACGCCGCTGCGAAGCGGTTCGGCTTTTCGGGTGCGATCATCCCGGGCGTCTACGCGCACAGCTTTATGTCGCAACTCGTGCTGGCGAGCTGGGGACTGGAGTGGATGCGCCGGGGCACGATGCAGTCCCGTAGCCGGCGGCCGCTCTATGACAATGAGATCGTGACGGTCAAGGCGGATGCCATCACCCGCGACGAGGACAGTCTCGGGGTGTCAATGTGTGTCCTCAATGCTGCTGGAGAGCAGGCGGCGCTCGGCCATGCCATGCTGCCGTATGCTGCACCGCCACGGATTGACCTCGCGGATTTTCCCATTCTGCCGCTACCGGACACTCCTCCGGAGATCCGGGCGGGCGAGATGAAATCGGGGATGCGCTATGGCACCCTGAACGCCGTCGTCGACGCTGCCTACTTCCAGCAGTCGATCATTGACTTCGACGAGGATGCAGCGACGTTCGGTCGAGAGGGCATTGTCCATCCCGGGCTGCTTCTTCGGTTGAGCTTCCGCGATACGATGGCCTCTTATCGCTCGAACACCCCCGGTCTCTATGTTTCATCGGTCACTCAGTTCCATAGCCTGCTGCATGTGGGTGAGCATCTGGCGAGCTCGGCCGTCGTCGTCGATGCGTACGAGCGCAAGGGCAACCACTACGTGGAAATCGACCAGCTTCTCATCGCCAATATGGAACGGCCAGTCGCCCGCATTCGGCGGCATTCCATCTATTCCGCACGCGGTTGACCACGCGGATCAGTTTGCAATTCCCACCAACGGCGCGACGCTTTGCCTCGTGGAGACCGTGACCGCAACTCGCCGGCGGTCCGGCGAAGCCAGCAAGCTGGGGGTTCGCGCGCCCTCTGAAGGGTCAGTAATGGCCATGCCAAGGGTCGAGGCATTCGACTGTTGGTATGAGAGCGGTATTGCGCTTTCATTCCCCTCCTGATGGCCAAGATGTGGTCGCTCTGTAGACGGCAAGCGGGATTGGCGGGGTGATTAACTTTCGCGAGGTGCAACTTCTGCGGACGATGCTGCAGCTTGGTTCTGTCAGTGAAACCGCGCGTACACTCAACATCTCGCAGCCGGCCGTCAGTCAGGCGCTCACCGCAATTCAGCTCGAGCTTGGCATCGCGCTGTTCGATCGCGTCCGTGGCCGACTGCGTCCGACCTCGCATGCTTTGAGGCTGCTTCCCGACCTTGAGCGATTGGTGGGTAACATTTCCGGCTTCCACGACCTCGTGCTGACGATGCGCGAAGGACGTGCCGGCTACCTTAGTGTCGCGACCGCGCCGACGATCGCGAGTGGCCTCCTACCCGCGGCAGTAACCCGGTTCCGGCAGCAGCATCCGAATGTTCATATCAGCATCCTGTCCGCCGACATCCGAGAGACAATAGACCGCGTCGCCCGGGGCCAGGCCGACCTGGGTATCACGCAGCTGATGGAGGGAGAGGTCGTGGTGCATTCCGCCTCCATCGCCGAAGGCGCCGTCATCTGCGTCATGCCGTCCGGCCACAGGCTTCGGGCACGGACCTCAGTGACGCCCACTGACCTGGCGCAGGAAGATATCGTCAGCTTTCGTCCGAGTTCGCTAACCGGCATGCGCATCCTAGAGGCATTTCGATTGGCTGGAGTGCGCCTAAAACTAGCCGTGGAGACGAACCAAGCGATGACCGCGATGGCCATGGTTGCCTCGGGCGGTGGCGTCGCCTTGATCGATTCCTTCTTTCCACCGCCACCCTTCTTCCCTGGTCTCGTGCAGCGTCCTTTCGAACCGAGGATACGACTGCCAGTTCAGGTAATCCTTCCAGAAAGTCGACCCCTGTCGAAACTCGCCGACAGTTTTCTTGCCGACCTTAAGGACACAATCGGGGGCAACGAGGCATTCTCCGGCGGCCCGACCCCGACAGGCGTGCCTGGAAAGAAGATTGGTCGATTGAGTTCCAGTGATCCGCTTCACGCCGTTGGCGATCCTCGGAACAGGCAACGGTGACCTGCCCTCCCCAGAAGCGGACCGCCGGTGATGTCGCCAGGCTGTCGCGAGGGGAGGTGCAGGGATGGGGCGGAAGAATGGGCACACGTCTAAGGAGAGCGTCGCGAAGCTGCGGCAGGAGGAGGTGCGACTCGGTACAAGCGGTCACTGCCGGTCGCGCGAGAAATGATGTGACCAGGCAGACCGGGTATCAACTGGTGGGGCCTCAGCTCCCGCCCCTTCCCGCCCTGATGAACGCCCCCATGGCGGGCAGATCCAGCGACTCCGGAAGTTTGACCGCGTAGGCGCCACGGTCAATCGGCGGCGCGTGCATCGGGACGGCGACGATGCGGCCGTCCTCGCCCTGTTCCCCATCGTGCACGACACCGACCCCGATCCCGGCGGCGATAGCCTCTCGCGCCGCATCTCGGCTGCCGACCTCAAGCTGCACCCGCGCTACAAGACCCTTTGTGGCAAGGGCGCGCTCCAGCATCAGGCACGTCATCGAGCCGGGCTCCCGAAGAACCAGCGGACCCTCGGCCAACCGCTCGAGTGAGATCCGACGCGTCGCGACGCCGCGCGGCATGCAGGCCACCAGGCGCTGATCCGCCAGCTTCGTGCAGGCCATGCCTTCGACCGGATCGATCAGCGCCATCACGGCGACCTCGATCTCGCAGGCGGTGAGCGCCTCCAGCAGGCCTGCGGTGTTGCCAAGGCGGGTGCTGATGCCGATCGCCGGATGTTCGCGCAGGAAGGCCGCGAAGGGGACAAGCGGCGACGGCGTCGGCTGGCGCCGCCTGTAGGCGGGCGGCTCGAGGCCGCGCTCGATGTAGGTGCGGATGGTCATGCGGTCGCGGCCGGTGCGCCGCGCGATGGCCGAGACGGTGAGGCCCTGCCGGGCCAGATCCAGGAGCATGACGAGCTCCTCTAGGGTGACCACCGGCTGCTGCCATGGTGCCGGTCAACGAAAGCTGGTCCACCGCAACTCCATACTTCGAATCCGCCTATGAATAAGACCTGGGCATGGCGTGCTCATTCCATTAGCGCCCACAAGATTTCTCACGCGCAGCCACGCGGGCCTCTGGCCTCGTGATGCACCGGCTATTCCTTGGTCGTATTGGCGGGGCAGCTTCAACAGCGCCCCCGTCATCTAACTTATAAAATGAGCGAGGGGTTGCGTCGTCGAGCAGGGTCTAACATCGCCATTCGCTTTAGTGGCACAAATATTGCGAAATTGCCGGGATGGGAATGACCGTTCAATCGCGCAGCTCGGCGGCGGTTAATGAGCCGGATGTTTCGGACGCGCGTAGAACCGCAGCCGAACTCGTCCTGGATGGTGTATCGCATCGGTTCGGTTCGACCCTTGCTGTCGACAATCTCAGCCTTCGAGTGGCGCCCGGCGAGATGGTCGCGGTGCTCGGCCCAAGCGGATGTGGCAAGTCAACACTTCTCCGGATCGTGGCCGGGCTCCTCCGGCCGCGGCCGGGCCGGGTCCTGGTAGATGGAATTGATGTCACCGCACTGCCGCCAAATCTGCGTCGTGTAGGGACTGTCTTCCAAAGCTACGCGCTCTTTCCGCACCTCACTGTCGCGGACAACGTTGCCTACGGGTTGCGGGCGGGTGGGGCGCGTCGTCATGCCACCACGAAAATCGTGGGTGAGATGCTCGCCCTAGTGCGAATGGCTGGATTTGAAGCGAGGTACCCAGCCCAACTTTCAGGCGGGCAGCAGCAGCGCGTGGCACTTGCTCGAACGCTGGCGGTCCGTCCATCGATCCTGCTGCTGGACGAGCCGTTTGCGGCCCTCGACCGTGGACTGAGGCTCGACATGCAAATCGAGTTGAAGCGCCTGCAGCGTCGCCTGGGGATCAGCACGCTCGTGGTTACCCACGACCAAGAGGAGGCGATGAGCCTCGCCGATCGGATCGTTGTGCTGAACAAGGGGCGGATTGAACAGGTGGCCGCCGCGAGCGAGGTTTATGACGCGCCAGCGAGCATCTTTGTGGCGGGTTTCGTCGGCACCACAAACCTGCTGCGCGGGCGCCTCGAGCAGGATGGGGCCGGCTTGTTTCGATTTGAAATCGCCGATGGTGCGCTGCCTCTCCGTCGCGCCCACCCGTGCTCGGTTCCGGGGCCAGCGATTCTCTCCGCAAGGCCCGAACAGCTGCATCTCGCGCCTATTGGTTCTCCCGGCCTCGTCGCCACAGTCGAGGTGGTTCTGCCGCTTGGGGCGACGACGATGGTCGAGGTCGCCCTGCCCGACGGCAGCCGCCTCAAGATCTCACTGCCGCCCGCGGCTCATCAGGCAATCCCCTTAGCGGGCGAGCATGTCTCGATCGGTCTGGTTCCGGGTGCAGCGCCTGCCGTGTTCGTCGACACTACCAACCCATAGAGCCGCAACAGGAGCACGTGTCATGATGCGAATGACCACTTCTCGCCGTAGGGTCCTTGGCGCTCTCTCGGGGGTCACTGGTTCGACAGCATGGTCGCTGCCGGCCGCCGCCCAGGAGAGACGGCTCGTCGCCAACACCTATCCTGGCCTCTGGGAAGAGGCACACAGGCTCCACCTGCTGCCGGCTTTCAAAAGGGTCAGCGGGATCGACGCGACATTGACCCCAATGCTGGCCGTTGATGTCATCGCTAGGCTTGCGGCGTCGCGCGGAACGCCCCCGTTCGATGTCATTCTCAACGACGAAGGACCATTTTTAGCTAACATCGATCAGGATTTCTTTGAAACCCTCGATGCGTCGAAGTTACCGAACCTTGCCGATATCCCGCAGAAGTTCATCGATCCGACCATGAAGGGTGTATACGTTTCAGCGCAGATCATCGGCCTTGCGTACAATCCTGCGCGGGTACAGACCCCACCCACATCCTGGGACGACCTCGCACGCCCCGAATACAGAGGCCGCGTCGGCATCACAGGGCCCGGATCGAGCCTCGCAGTTGCTTGGCTCGTCGAGACGGCCAAGCTGCACGGCGGCAGCGAAGCTAACTTGGAACCCGCTTTCGCGCAGTTGCGAAAAATCATGCCCAATGTGGGGGCCGTCACCGCTCACCCCGGTCAGCTCATCACGCTGTTTCAACAGGGTGAAATTGATGTTTCGTTCAGCTACCTAAATCTGATCGCGCCATTAAAGGCGCGTGGCGTGCCCGTCGAGCTCGTGAAGCCCGAGACTGGCTGGGTGCTACTGCGCAACGGTGTACAGATCGTCAAGAATACACGCTCGCCGCAACTCGCCCATGCATATGTGAACGCGTATCTTGGGCGGGAGGTTCAGGCGGGCTTGGCGGCAGCCCCATACTACCTTGCCCCGACTAACACGGCTGTTCCGTTCGGTGGCGAACTGCAGACCATCGGCCAGTCGATGGCCGACCTCGAGCGGAGCGTCATCATCGATTGGGCAAAGATAAATCCGCAGCGTTCGGCACTGATCGAGCGGTTCAACCGCGAGACCAGGGCTTGAGGACCGCCCGATCACTCGACTGGCAGCTGGCAGCACCGCTCGCGTTGTTCTATGTAGCCTTCGTATTTGCCCCGATTGGGCTCCTCGTCGCTGTTAGCTTTGCCGAGTCGCCAGAATTCGACACTTTCAGTTTGCATCAGTATGCCCGCGTATTCGGCGATGCGTACCAGCGCGGTATTCTCGCGGATACACTCCAGATTGGTGCGCAGACGACCGCGGTCACGGTCCTGCTCGCCTATCCGCTGGCACTGCTGCACCTGCGTTCGGGCCCAACGGTACGTAGGTTGATCCTGCTCGCGATTTTGCTGCCGCTGCTGACCAGCACAGTCGTTCGCACATTCGGTTGGGTCGTCATTCTGGGTCGGCAGGGGCTCATCAACACTGCGCTTCTGGGCGCTGGCCTTGTGGAGAAACCCGTTCAGCTGCTGTACACGCACAATGCCCTGGTGGTAGCGCTTGCGCAGATCGAGCTGCCACTAATGGCTTTGCCGATCATCAACGCCCTCGCGCGCATCGACCCCACGCTGATCGACGCCAGCGCCACGCTCGGCGCGCGGCGTTGGCGAACCTTCTTCAAGGTAGTGCTGCCGCTGAGCCTGCCTGGGTTGATAGCCGGTATGGCCCTCGTCTTCGCCGGCTCGATTAGTGCGATCATCACGCAGACATTGGTGGGCGGTGGAAGGATGTTGTTCATGCCCTATCATCTCTACCAGCAGGCGATTCTGGCCAATGATTGGCCGTTCGCTGCGGCGCTCGCCGTGATCCTACTAGCCTTCGTCCTCATGGTGGTTGGATCTCTCCTGGCATTTGAGCGGTCGATGGCACGATGGCGTCATGCGGGCTGAGACCGCTAAACAGCGCGAGAGCGCGGCGCATACGGCGAGGCTGATGACTGCCGTCGACCGCTGGTCATTCGAACTCGTGGTCGTCGGCGTCTCGGCGCTCGCGTTGGTGATCCTCACCGCGCCGACCGTTGTTGTTCTCATCGCCTCCTTCACGGGCGGCCAGTCGCTCCGATTTCCGCCGCAAGGTTTCTCGCTGCAATGGTACGACGCGCTCCTGACACGCTCTCAGGAGATCGGAGTGGCGTTTCGCAACAGCATTGCAGTCGCGGCTATGGCGGCCGCTGCAGGAACGATGATGGCAGTAGCTGCCGCCATGGCGCTTTCGCGACGCACGACAAGAGCGTCTCGTGCGCTGGACGCGGCGTTTATGGCGCCGCTTACCCTGCCTACCCTCGCGCTCGGGCTCGGCCTTCTCATGCTGATCAGCATCGCTGGTGCTGAGCCATCACTCGTCACACTGGTCGTCGGGCACACGATCATTGTTGCCCCCTACGTGTTGAGGACAACCTCCGCTAGCTTGAGCCAGCTCGATCCGGCCCTCGTCGACAGCGCCCGCACGCTTGGTGCTGGCCCCGCGTATGCGTTTCGAACTGTTGTCCTGCCGCTGATCGCGGCTGGAATCGCGGCGGGTATGTTCATCGGCTTCATGGCATCGTTCGACAACGTCTCGATCTCGCTATTCCTAGCCGACGCTGGCACTGACATGCTGCCGCTCAGGCTCTGGAACATCATTGAGAACCTACTCGACGTGCGCGCGGCAGCCGCTAGTGGGCTGCTAATCGCGGTGACCGGTGTGTTGCTGATGGTCATGGAGCGCTTGACGCGCTTCAGCCGACAAATGAGGAATTGAATGATGACCAAAGATCACGAGCACTGGATGGACATGGCGCTTGCTCTCGCGCGCGCCGTGGAGGCGAGTGGAAATACGCCGGTCGCCTCGCTGGTCGTTCGCGACGGAGAGGAAATTGGTCGCGGCACGAACGAGGTGACAACGAAACGGGATCCGATCCTACATGCCGAGATCGTCGCTATCCAAGACGCATGCAAGCGCAGCGGCTCGGCGACACTAGAAGGCGCGGTGCTTTACAGCACGATGGAACCATGCCCGATGTGTGCATGGGGGATACGTTGTGCCGGTTTGAAGCAGGTGGTTCTTGGCGCACGCCATGCGGACCTGAAGCGAACCGATATGGGCACCTACGCATTTGACACGTTCATGATCGCGACAGGGCAGAACGTTCAACTTGTGAGCGGGATACGCACGGCGGAGTGCGTCGAGTTGCGGCGAGAATGGTCCGCGCGTACCGGGCGAGTGGTGTAGCGGCGCGCACCAGCGGCGTCGTTTACCGCGTCTATTGGCACGCCATTCCCGCGGCGCCATGCGCTGCGCTTCGAGCTATGCCCATAGACTGTGACGCGCCTCGCGCGCCTTCGCCTCGAGGCGCAGCAAGGCGGGACCGTCCGGGTAACGCGGAATACCCACGCGTCGCCCCGACGTGCCATCTCGACGTTGACGTCGAGGCTCCCCAGAAAGACGCGCCCGATCACGCGGCGATTTCGATCGATGCCGGTGACGGCAATCAGCACGCGACGTTCGAACGCCCGCCCAGTGGGCATCTGCCGGGCACGGTGCCCGAAGGCGTGTCGGCGCTCTGGCGCGTGGATCTCGGCCAGGCGCACGCGGACCTGCAGCCGCTGTTCCGTGAGCACGGTGATGGTATCGCCGTCGGTGACGCCTTCCGCTCGCGCTCTGAATTCGGTTGCTTCCGCCGTCACGTCCGCGGAGCAAGGACTCAACATCAGCATCACGCGAGCGCCGATGCGCGGCCTCCGGAGGTGGAGTTGCCCCCATCAAACCGGACAAGCGGCGTGGGTTGCTGACTGCGCAGCGATGAACTCACGTGGCGAGCGCATGCGCAAGCCGTTGTGAGGATGGATGGTGTTGTAGTCCTCGAACCATTCGGCCAGGCGCTGCAGGACGGAAATGGTGTCTGGCCTTGGGTTCACGCGGACATAGTCGCGCTTGAAGGTCTTCACGAAGGCCTCGCAGACGCCGTTGCTCTCGGGGCTGCGATCTGGAGCCGTTCGACAACGATCGTCGGCTGGCTGCCGTCCGCGATTGGCGGGCGCGACATCCCGACCATAAGGTTCCGCCCTGGCGTGCGCTGGAACGCCTGTAGCAGCAGCGAGGGCTAGAGGCAGATCGCGCAATTGAACGCGCGATCCGCCGCCATTGCGTCCATCATGCGCGCAAGCGCCAGCGCCGTGGTGAGTTCCACTGCGGCCTGCTGCTGTAGATCGACGGGGAACTCCGTCACGCGGGTGGATGATAATCATCGGTCGGCTGCGGCGGACAATCGGTGGAAGGTTTGTCTCGTTTCGCTCCCCTCGACACCACCACAAGCGACCCATCCGGCAACGGCCGCTGAAGCGCTATCGCCTCTGACCAATTCGCGGTCATCCAGGTTTCGATTTCCGCCGGCTTGGTGAGGATCACCGGCATCGCCCTTGGGTGGGCCAACCTCCGCGTTCGGCTCCGTCGTCAGGAGGCCGAACAGGTCGATCGTCTCGAAGCCCGTCCGCACCTTCCGCACGCTGGTCCACCGCTGCGCCCATATCCCGGCGAAGAAGGTGAGCGGGCAGGACTCATCGCGCGCGAACCAGATGTCTCCGCCTGCCTCCCGATTGAACTCGCTGAAGAACGTGAAGGGCACCAGGCACCGGTTCTCGACGCCGATCCATCGCTTCCAATGCAGCGAGGCGGTGTTGCGGATGTTCGTCGTGCCGCTGTCCGGTTCCCTACGAAGCAACTCGTCGAAGTCGACGGGCTTAACCTTCGCACGGATTTTGTCCGCCCGCTTCCTGGCAGCGTCCAGGAGCGCCTTCTTCGACGACGGCATCCCCCACCGCACCAATGCCAGTTCCCGGCCCTCTGGCGTGTTCCGCACGATCGGCGCTGCGTAGTCCGGGAACGCGCCGGACATCGGCTGCAGGTTGCCGGTACTGTCCTTGAACGCCATCGCGAGTTGGCGGATCGCCTGTTGGTTCGGGACGATGCTGTAGAGGTTGCACATCGCTGTCGATCCAATCGCCCGTGATCAGTTGGCGAGGAAGAAGCGCAGCGCAGCGGCTGCTTGCTGGCACGCCACCGGATGGGATCGTGCGATATAGCGTTGCTGCTGCGATGTCATGATTTGCGCCCGGCCGAACACCTCCTCCAGGTCCGGACGGCCGTGGATGCGGCTCATTGCCGCGGCAAGCATGCGCGCCAGTTCCGCCGCGGCTGGCGCGCTGTAGCAGCCGCCGGGAGAGCGAGGACCGCAAGCAAGGCAAACGATCGCATGCGAGGTTTCCAGGGACAACGGACTTCAGCTTAGCACCAGCCCCCGCAGCGTGCGGCCGGTAGCGCGTGGAGCAGCGCCCCGTTCTATGGGATCGCAAGAACTTCCGAGGTGGTGTCCGACAATCAGTGCGGCGGCGCAGAGGGTGTTTGACGCCCAAACTTTCGGCGGTTCAATATCAGGTGCCGTATCAGGTGCGGCACCCGGCAGAATGACTAAATTGTTGAAAATAATGGCGTCCCCTAGGGGATTCGAACCCCTGTTACCGCCGTGAGAGGGCGGTGTCCTAGGCCTCTAGACGAAGGGGACCCTGGCCGGAGGCGCGCTTCTAGCCCCCTCCCCCGCCGGGATCAAGCGCCCTTCTTCGTGCCGCTCGTCTTCGGGCCGCCGCCGCCACCACGCACGCGCGCCATATCCCGCCGCCCCTCGCGACACGCATCCGAGCAGAAGCGAACCTCCTCCCATATCCGCGCCCACTTCTTGCGCCAGGCGAAGGGCCGCCCACAGGCCGCGCAGGTCTTCTGCGGCAGGTTCGGCTTGTGATGCGCCATGGCGCGCTAGTCCCGCAGCCGGATCTCGCCGCTGCGCCGTCCGCTTGCCGGGTCCACCAGCACCACGCGCTCCCCATCCGGCCGCACGACCCAGATCGCGAGCGCCCCGCCGGCGGCCGCGATCCCGCCGATGCGGCTGCCCGCGGGCTCTCCCAGCACGATGTCCTGCGCAACCACCATCGGCGTGGCGCCCGCCACGCGCGGCGCCGACGGCGCGTTCGCGCGCTGGACGAGCAGCACCACCAGCGTCACGGTGCCCGCGACAATGAGCACCCCCATCCCAATCACCAATGCCTTGAGCGCCGCCACGCCATCCCCCTCGCCCGAAACCGCCGCCGGGCGCGTCGAACGCATCGCCCCGCCCGAGGCCGCCGGCATGCGCGCCGACCGCTTCCTCGCGGACGCGATAGGTTCGCTCTCGCGCTCTCGCGTCAAGGCATTGATCGAGGACGGCCGCGCGACGCGCGACGCCACCCCGCTCACCGACCCGTCCGAGACGGTGCGCGCCGGCGCCCGCTACGCCATAGACATTCCCGCCCCGGTCGCCGCTACGCCGCTGGCGCAAGCCATCCCGCTGACCATCCTGTTCGAGGACCGCGACCTTATCGTGCTCGACAAGCCCGCGGGCCTCGTCGTGCACCCCGCGCCGGGCAACCTCGATGGCACGCTGGTGAACGCCCTGCTTGCCCATGCGGGGGATGACCTGCCCGGCATCGGAGGCGAAAAGCGCCCGGGCATCGTGCATCGGCTCGACAAGGACACATCGGGCGTCATGGTCGCGGCGAAGACCGAACGCGCCCATCGCACGCTGTCGGAAGCCTTCGCCAACCGCGACCTGGACCGCGCCTATGTCGCGCTCGCCTGGGGCCTGCCTGCGCCCACCAGCGGCGAGGTCGTGGCCCCGATCGGCCGCCACCCCGGCGACCGCAAGCGGATGGCGGTGGTCGACCGCGGCGGCAAGCCCGCCACCACGCGCTATGCGGTGCAGCGCGCCTGGGGCGCGGCGGTGGCGCGGGTGGAATGCCGGCTGCTGACCGGTCGCACCCACCAGATCCGCGTCCACTTGGCGCATATCGGCCACCCGATCGTCGGCGACCCGGTCTACCTGCGGCGTACACCCGCGGCCGCACGGTCGCTCACGGCGCCGGTGCGCGACGCGCTGCTCGCCTTCCCACGCCAGGCGCTGCATGCGGCGACGCTCGGCTTCAACCACCCGGTCACCGGCCAACCGCTATCCTTCGCGAGCCCCGTGCCGGCCGACATGGCGGCATTGGTTGCGTTGCTGGATGGTAACGCGCCGTAACCCGACTATTGCACTCGGTTTTTCTTGCGCGGTGGAACCCGGAGGGGTAAAACCGCGTTGTCGGATTCCGAAGGGTGCCAGCAAGGCGCCCCATCCGGCCGGTCCCGGGCGTGATCGGGACGGGCGGCCCAAGGCGCGGGCCCTGAGGAAGGCTGACGTAACCGAGTTTTTTGGCCCGCGCGGGCCCCGCCATCACGGGCGGTCCGCGCAGCCCAGGAGGCAGATGAGACCATGGCTTCCATGTCGATCCCGATGGCGACCGAGGGCAACCTCTCCCGCTATCTGCAGGACATCCGCAAGTTCCCCATGCTTGCGCCGGAGGAGGAACTCTCCCTCGCGCGCCGCTGGAAGGACCAGGGCGACGAGAAGGCCGCCCACAAGCTGGTGACCTCGCACCTGCGCCTCGTGGCGAAGATCGCGATGGGCTACCGCGGCTATGGCCTGCCGGTCGGGGAACTGATCTCCGAAGGCAATGTCGGCATGATGCAGGCGGTGAAGCGCTTCGACCCGGAGCGCGGCTTCCGTCTGGCCACATACGCCATGTGGTGGATCCGCGCGGCCATTCAAGAATATATCCTGCACTCCTGGTCGCTCGTGAAGATGGGCACCACGGCAGCGCAGAAGAAGCTGTTCTTCAACCTGCGCCGGCTCAAGGCGCAGATGTCCGCGCTCGAGGAAGGCGACCTGAAGGACGAGCAGGTGGCGAAGATCGCCCATGCCCTGGCGGTGCCGGAGCAGGACGTGATCAGCATGAACCGCCGCCTGGCCAGTTCCGACCAGAGCCTGAACGCGCCGGTGCGCGCCGACAGCGAAGGCGAATGGCAGGACTGGCTGGTCGATGACGGCGAAAGCCAGGAGGAGGAACTCGCCGAGCGGGAGGACATGTCCAACCGCCGCGACCTGCTCAATGGCGCGCTCAAGACGCTGAACGAGCGCGAGCGCCACATCCTGATCGAGCGCCGCCTCAAGGAGGAGCCGACGACGCTGGAGGAACTCTCCCAGCAATACGGCATCTCCCGCGAGCGGGTCCGGCAGATCGAGGTGCGCGCCTTCGAGAAGCTGCAGAAGTCGATGAAGCAGCAGGTGATGGAGCGCCGCCTGACGGTCGGCTGACCGGCGGCGCAGGACGGCATTGTGAAGGGGCGGCGGGGCAACCTGCCGCCCCTTCGTCGTTCCGCCCCGTCCGGCGCGGCACGGCCGGATCGGGCCACGGGACCAACGGCGCGGCGGCATGCCAGCGCTCGGCTGGGGCTCGCCTTAGCCGCCATCGGGCGTAGCATTCCCGCGCGCGCCACGCCGCGCACCGACAGGAGGATGCCCGCATGATCCAACCGTCCCGCCGAATTGCGCTGATGGCGCCGCTGCTGGCGCTGGCCAGCACAGCCGCGGCGCAGGCGCCGGCCGTGATGCTCTTCCGCGTTGTCTCCCAGCGCGACGACATCATCATCGGCCTGACGCCGGCTGAACTGGCGGCCCTCGGCAGCGGGCCGGAGGCCGAACGCATCGGCCGCGCCCTGGCGGCGCAGGGGCAGATCGGCGCCTGGCGCTACGTGGTGGGGCGCGCGTCGGATGGTTCGACCCGCTACGGCGCGACGGGGCGCGTGTCGATCCTGCGGCAGGAGACCTACCGCATCGAGCCCTACCGGCCCGCCCTGCCGGTCGCCCCGCCGCCGGGCTGACCCGCACCCCACGAAAAAGGGGGCCTCGCGGCCCCCTTACCCGTCACGCGATGTCCGCGCCGTTCAGCGGATCGGCGGCGCGTAGTGCAGCCCGCCATTGTTCCACAGGTTGTTCACGCCGCGCGGTATGCCAATCGGCGTGATGTTGCGCTCGTACATCTCGCCGTAGTTGCCCACCTGGCGGATGATCTGCAGCGCCCAGTCGTTGCTGAGGCCCATGGAGCGACCGAGGTCGCCCGAACGGCCCAGCAGACGCTGCACGTCGGGGTTCTGGCTGGTACGGGCCATTTCCTCGACATTGGCGCTGGTGATGCCGAGCTCCTCGGCGGCGATCTGCGCGTAGAGCGCCCAGCGCACGATGTCGAAGAAGCGCCAGTCGCCCTTGCGGACCGCCGGGCCAAGCGGCTCCTTGGAGATGATCTCGGGCAGCAGCACGAAGTCGTTCGGGTTCTGCTGCGTCGCGCGGAAGGACGCCAGCGAGGAGGCGTCGTTGGTATAGGCGTCGCAGCGGCCCGAGGTGAAGGCGGCGCGGATTTCCTCGACGTTCTCGATCACCACCGGCGTGAAGCGCATACGGTTGGTACGGAAGTAGTCCGCCAGGTTCAGCTCGGTCGTGGTGCCCGGTTGCACGCAGACCGTCGCGCCATCGAGCTGCCGCGCCGAGGTCACGTTGGCGTTGCGCCGGACCATGAAGCCCTGGCCGTCATAGAAATTGATGCCGGCGAAGGCGAGGCCGAGCGACGTCTCGCGCCCCAGCGTCCAGGTCGTGTTGCGCGCGAGCATATCGAGTTCGCCCGACTGCAGCATCGGGAAGCGCTGCACCGAGGTGTTCGGCACGAAGCGGACCTTGGTCGCATCGCCCAGGATGGCAACGGCCACCGCCCTGCAGGTGTCCACGTCCAGGCCGCGGAATTCGCCGCGGCTGTCGGGCAGCGCGAAGCCGGCGGAATTGATCGCGACACCGCAGATCAGCGACCCGCGGGCGCGGATGGCGGCCACGGTGTCGGGGCCGGCGGCCCCCTGGGCAAGCGCCTGGCCGGCGAAGGCGAAGACCGCAGCGGCGGCCACACCCGCGATGCGGGTGCGAAGTCCTGTCATGTTCATTGTCTCCCGTTGATGACCCTGTAGCCGCCCGAACTTGACCGGCGTGGCCACAGCATGCCCGGCCGGGGGATGGGGCGCCAAGGGGGTCTCTGCACGGGCCGGTCAGGCCGCCCCCGCCAGGATGGCATCGGCCATCTTCTCCGCCACCATCAGGGTCGGGAAGTTGGTGTTGGCCGAGGGCACCACCGGGAACACCGAGGCATCGACCACCCGAAGCCCCTCCAGCCCGCGCACCCGCCCGGCGGCATCGACCACCGCCATCGGGTCCCCGTCCGCACCCATGCGGCAGGAACAGGAGGCATGCCACACACCGATGCAGGCCTTGCGGATGAAGGCTTCCAGCGCGTCGTCGTCGGTCATCACCTCCTGGAACCGGAAGCCCTCGATGACGAAGCGGTCGATGAAGGCGGATCGCAGGAAGCCCGGCCCGTCCAGGAACTTCGAGATGATCGAGGTCAGGATGCGGTTCTTCGTGTTCACCACGCCGATACGCCGCACCCGGTCGGAATAGGCCGCCGGGAACGGGTCGGTGGTGACGGCCGCCAGCGGCGGGCTCAGCACCAGCGACGCCGCCAGGCGGAAGCCGATCATCAGCCGTTCGAGGTCGCGCCGGTCGGACAGCAGGTTGAACTCGACCTCCGGGTGTTCCCGCCAGTCGGTCGATGTCAGCAGCACCTGGCCGCGCTGCGAATAGGTCTTGTTCACCCAGGTCAGCATCGAGGCGATCTGTTCGCCCACCGCATGCCAGGCGGATTTCGACGCCACCGACATGAACATGTCGCCCTCGGGCGCCCCCTCGATGCCCGAGGAGAAGCGCAGCCCCACCATCATGTGCCGGCGCAGGTCGGTACGGTTCAGCCGCGCCTCCGGACGGATGAAGGAGGACAGCGAGATGGCCGGGTGGTCCATCAGCCCCTGCCCCACGCCGGGCAGGTCGGCCACCACCTCGATGCCACGCTCGCGCAGATGCGCCGCCGGCCCGATGCCCGCGCGCATGAGGTGCGCCGGCGAATGGATGGCGCCGGTGGACAGGATGATCTCGCGCCCGCGGAATTCCTGTTCCTGGCCGCGCACCAGCGCGCGCACGCCGACGCAGCGCGTGCCTTCCATGATCAGCCCCATCACTTGCGTCTCGGTGCTGATCGTCAGGTTCGCCCGCTGGCGCGTCTGCTCATCCAGGTAGCCGATGGCGGCCGAGACGCGCGTCTCGGTGACGTTCACCGTTAGCGGGAAGAACCCGTCCTCGAAGGCGCCGTTCTGGTCGGGCAGTTCCTTGAAGCCGGCCTGGCGGAAGGCCTCGGCGGTGGCCTTCGAATGCAGCGGCCATTTGTCGCGCGGGATGCGGCGCACGGGGATGCGCCCCTGCTGCCCATGCCATTCATTGTCGAAGTCGAGGTCGCGTTCGACCTTTTTGAAATAGGGCAGCACGCTGTCCCAGTTCCACCCGGCAGCACCGCGCTGTTCCCATTCGTCGTAGTCGTGCGGCGCGCCGCGGTTGGCCATCTGTCCGTTGATCGACGACCCGCCGCCCAGCACGCGCGCCTGTTCGTATTTGCGCAGCGGCGGCTTCTCGGCCGGATTGTTGTGCGAGACGACCTGCGTGCGGACCTTCAGCTCGGTCCAGTGGAAGCGCGGATCGAAATAGGCCTGGCCCGGATAGGTATCGAGGATGGTGGCCGGAACCTGCCCCGGCGGCGTGTCGACCCCGGCCTCGCACAGCAGCACCTTGTTGGCGGACGGCGTGGACAGCCGATGCGCCAGGACCGAACCTGCGGACCCGCCGCCGATGATGATGAAGTCGTACACGCGCGGTTTCCCCCTTTAGCCTTCGCGAACCTAGAGCAGATCCCGATCGGACGGAATCGCCGGATCGGGCGAAGATGCTCGCGAAAACAAGCCGCTAGAGACGTCGACGCGAGGCCACGCGACCGGAGCCGGCCCCGGCAGGCCGAGCGCGGCGGCGCGGCAGACCGGCGCCCATGATCGCGGCAGCGCCTGTCCACCGCGCGGGCAACGCCGTAGCGGCGCCCCATCGCGGGTCATCGACGGCCCTGGTCACGGGCCGCCCCGGGGTGAACACTTGGTTGCCCGGAGAACCCCACCATGATCGATCGCCGCCGCACGCTGCTTCTTGCGCCGTCCCTGCTGGCCGCGCCGGCCCTGGCGCAGTCCCCCGCCTGGCCGAACCGCCCGATCCGCTTCGTGGTGCCCCTGCCGCCCGGCGGGTCGTCGGACCTGATGGGGCGGATGATTGCGACGCGCATCTCCGACGCCGTCGGCCAGCCGGTGGTGGTCGACAACCGCCCCGGCGCCGGCGGAACGGTCGGCACGGCCTTCGTCGCGCAGTCGCCGCCCGATGGCTACACGCTGATGCTGGGCAACACCGCCAGCCACATCAATGCGCCGCTGCTGTTCCGCAGCGCGGGCTACGACGGCATCACGGATTTCGCGCCGGTCGCCCCCTTCGCCACCATCACCAACATCGTCGTGGTGCATCCCTCCCTGCCGGTCACGAGCATCGCGGAACTCATCGCCTATGCGCGCGCCAATCCGGGGCGTGTGAATTTCGGGTCGGCCGGCGCCGGCGGCACGCTTCATCTGTCGGGCGAGCTGTTCAAGATCCGCACCGGGGTGGACATCGTCCACGTGCCCTATCGCGGCGGTGCGGCGATGATCACCGACCTGGTGGCGGGCCAGGTGCAGCTCGCCTTCGACAATTTCCCGCAGATCATCCCGCATGTGCGCTCCGGCGCGGTGCGCGCGATCGCGGTCACCAGTGCGCAGCGCTGGCCGCTCTCGCCCGAATTGCCGACGGTGCAGGAAGCGGGCGTGCCGGATTTCGACATCACCGCCTGGTTCGGCGTGATGGCGCCGGCGCGCACGCCCCAGCCGATCATCGACCGCATCAACGCCCTGCTGCGCGAAACGGCCCGCGAGCCTTCGCATGCTACGCGCCTCGCCGACCTCGGCGCCTTCCCGATGGACATGGACCCGGTCGCCTTCGGCGCCTTCATGCGCGCCGAGCGCGCGCGCTGCGCCGAGATCATCCGCGTCAGCGGCGCGCGGGTGGACTGAGGATGAACCGCGCATTGCGCCTGCTGCTGAACCACGAGCACACCTCGCTGCATCCCAACACCTACGAGGCCGATTCCTCCGCCGCGACAGTGATCCTGAAGCTCGCTTGCCCGTCCCTGCTGCGCTTCGACCACGACATGCGCCTGCAGCCCGACCTGGCGGAAGCGTGGGAGGCATCGCCGGACCAGCGCCGCTTCACCTTCCGCCTGCGCCCGGGCCTGACTTTTCATAATGGCCGCGTGCTCGATGCCGCCGCGGCCGCCGCCTGCCTGCGGCGCATGCTCGACCCGCGCAACATCACGCCGCAGCACGCCGACTACGAAGGCCTGTCGGCGATCGACGTGCTGGACGCGCGCACACTGGCCATCGGCTTCGACGAACCGGCGACGGATTTCCTCGCGAGCCTCGCCTGGCGCACCTACATCGTCGACGACTGCGCCGTGCAGCCGGTCGGCGCCGGGCCCTACGAGGTCACCGCCTGGCAGCACGGCCACGCGGTGCACCTGCGCAAATTCCGCGGCCACTACGCGGCCGACCGCTACGCGGTGCCGGCCATCGAGATCCGCTGGGCGCCGCATCCCGAACAACGCATCGCGGCGATCGAGGCCGGCACCGCCGACATCGTCGAGACGGTGCCGCAAAAGGCCGCGCCGAACCTGGTCGCGCGCGGGCTGATCGAGACGCGCGGCGTGCATTCCCCGCGCAAGACCGTGATTGCGTTCCGCGCCTCCGCCCCACCCTTCGACGATGTGCGCGTGCGCTGCGCTGTCGCGCTCGCGGTGGACCGCGACGCGATCCGCGAACGCTTCCTGGGCGGGCATGGCCGCGCCCTGAACGGGCTGCTGCCCGCCGACGACCCTTTCGGCATCGACCTGCCCGCCTGGCCGCTGGACCGCGAGGGCGCGCGGGCGTTGCTGCGCGATGCCGGCCATGGCGGCGGGCTGCGGCTGCGCGTGGCACACACGGCCATGCCGCCGGTCCCGGGCGTGGCCGCACAGGTCGCGGCGGACCTGGCCGAGGTTGGCATCACGCTCGACCTGCGCGGCTACGAGGACCCGCCCTGGTGGCCGGCGGTCTATCTGCGCGGCGACTGGCAGATGGCCTTCCAGGGCGCGTCGGCGCGCCCGCATCCGCACATCATGTTCCGCCGCGACCTGCACACCGGCGGCGCCTTCAACCCGGGCGGCTATGCGAACCCGGCGCTGGATGCGCTGGTGGCGCAGGCGCGGCGCTGCCTGGATCCCGAGGCGCAGCGCGATCTCTACGCGCGCGCCCAGCGGCTGGTGCACGAGGACGTCGCCGTCCTGCCGCTCTATGCCGCGGATGTGCTGTCGGGTGTGCGCCCTGGACTGCGCGGCTTCGCGGCACATCCGCTCGGGTATATCGAATTGGCCGGCGTGACGCTCGATGCCGGATGACGGAGCGCCACCGCCGGTCCCTTTCGCGATGGCTGACGGCAGCACCTCCCGCTGCTGGCGCCTTCGCGACCGTCTTCAACCGATCGGGCCTACGCCGCGCCGCGCAGCCGGGCCATCGCCTCATCCGGCGCCGTCAGCGCAGCCCATAGCAGCGCAGCGGCGGTGATGGTCGCCGCCTTCAGCTCCTGCATCGGCACCAGCACGCGCGTATCGGCGCCGGTCAGAAGGTAGCGCAACGCGCTGCCCGGTTCGTCGAAGCCGGCGACCAGGCGCGCGGCCGGGATGCCATGATCGGCGAAGTTCGCGTGGTCGGAATTGCGCATCAGCGGCAGGTGCACGCCCAGCGGCAGCCCCGCGGCCGCCGCCGCGCCGCGCAGGAACGGCCCCAGCGCGGCGAAGCCGCTGGTCAGCGCCGTCAGCCGCGCGCCACCCGCGATGGAATCGAGGTTGATGTTCACCGCCATGCGCGCGCGTGCGTCGTCGGATAATCCCGCCAGCCAGGCGCGCGACCCGGACAGCGCCCATTCCTCGGCGCCGAAGATGCACAGGGTCAGCCCGCGCGGGCAGGCTGCCACGACCGGCGCCGCCGCACGCGCCAGGCACAGCGCGGCGGCGAGGCCCGTTGCATTGTCGATCGCGCTTTCGCCCAAGGGATGCCCATCGAGATGCGCGCTCAGCACCACCCGATCCGGCCCGCCGCCCGGCAGGTCCAGCACCAGCGTGGGCGTGGTCGCGGCGTGGTCCTCGCCGGCCAGCGTGATGCGTACGCGCCGGCCTTCCGCCAGCAGCGCCCCCGCCTCGGCGCTGATGCCAAGCGCGGGAATGCCTGCACCCCCGTTGCGCCCCGAGGATCCCGACACTGCCCCCACGCCCGGTTCGGGCTGCACGATCAGGAACGCCGCCGCGCCCGCCGCCTGCGCCGCCGCCAGCTTGACGCGCCGATGCACCGTCCAGGACGCGAAGGGGTATTCGTGCCGCGCCAGCACCGCCTGCCCGGCGGCGGCGTCGAAGTCGCCAGCGACGCCGCGCCCGCAATCGCGCGTGTCCAGCACCAGGCCCTCGGCGGGGGTCGAAGCCGCGCCCAGCAGCGGCGCACAGGCCATGTCCCGGCCAGTCGCGATGTCGGTCACGCGCGCTTCGTGGCAGCGCCAGCCGGCATAGGGCACGGGGGCGTCGCGCACCGCGCCGATCGCGGCCATGCGGTCCTGCAGCAGCACGAAGCCGCGCGCGGCGCTGTCGGTGCCCTGCAGGCGCCCGCCGGTGTCGCAGATCGCGGCGAAGTCGGCGGCGAGCGCGGCATCGACCGCGACCGCGCCGAGGAACGCCGCCAGCGTCATTGCGCGGTGATGCCGCGGCTCCGCGCGATCTGCCCGTAGCGCGCGATATCCTGGCGGATGCGCTCACCGAAGGGGCCAGGCCCGTCGGGCTTCGGGATCACCGCCAGCGCCTCGAGCCGCTCGGCCATGCCGGCGGCGCCGAGCACGCCCGGCATGGCGGCGGCGATCTTCGCGATCACCGGCTCCGGCGTGCCGCGCGGTGCCAGCAGCCCCCACCAGTGCTCCGCCACCAGTTCGATGCCCTGTTCGCGGAAGGTCGGGATGTCGGGGTGGCTGCGCATGCGTTCAGTCGCCATCACGCCGAGCCCACGGATCTGCCCGGACATCAGCTGCGGCGCGGCCGAGGCGACGGTGACGAACACCGTGTTCAGGTTACCCGCCGCGAGGTCCTGGATGGCCGGCCCGCCGCCGCGATAGGGCACATGCGTGATTTGCGTGTTCGTCGCGATCTGGAACAGCTCGCCCATCATGTGCGAGGCCGCGCCCACCCCGCCCGACCCGTAGGTGTAGTGCGCCGGCCGGGCGCGCGCCAAGGCCGCGAATTCCGCCGCGTTGCGCGCCGGCAGCGACGGATGCCCGAAGATCAGCAGCGGCGCCGCGCCCACCATCACCACCGGCACCAGGTCGCGTTCCACGTCATAGGGCATGCGCGCCTGCAGCGCCGGCACGATGGCGAAGGGCAGGTCGGCCAATAGCAGCGTGTAGCCATCGGCGGGCGACCGCGCGACCGCTTCCGTGCCCAGCATCGACCCCGCGCCGGAGCGGTTCTCCACGATCACCGACTGCCCCAGCGCCGCCCCCAGCCCCGGCTGGATCAGCCGCGCCAGCACATCGGACGACCCGCCCGGCGCGAAGGGCACGATCAGGCGGATCGGGCGCGTCGGCCAGTCGGCCTGGGCGAAGGCCGGCGCTGCCAGGGCGGCGCCGGCCGCGCCCAGCAGCGACCGGCGCCTCATGCCGGCTGCCCCTGGCATGGCCTTGGCTTCGCGCGCAGCCGCCACAGCGGGGCCCGTCGACGCGGGGTTCGATGGGTGCCCGTCAACCCCGCCCGCAGATGCGTCGGGCGAAGGCGCCGTGCCCATCAGCCGCGCGGGCGCAGCCCGCACCAGGCGGCGATATAGGTCGCGATGGTTCGCGTGCATGTCCTGAGGTCCTCGATGGAGGTGCGTTCGTCGAAGCCGTGCGCCACTTCCCCCTTCGGCCCGTAGCAAAGGCCCGGGGTGTTGAAATACAGCCCGTAGTAGCGTGCGTCGTTCACCGCGGTGGTGCGCCGCTCCGGCATCGCACCGCCATGCACGCTGGCATGGGCTTCGGCGAGAACCTTCTCGGCGTCGCTGCCCGGCTCCAGCACGTAGGGGTCGGTCTGGAAGCCGGTCCAGACGATCTCGGGCGGGTTGTTCGCCATGAAGGAATCGCCGCGCGCCGCCGCCTTCACGCAGGCCTCGATGCCTGCCATGGCCTGTTCGGGCGTGGTGCCGGGCACCAGGCCGATGCGGCAATCCACCTCGCACCACGCAGGCGTGGAACTGGCCCAGTCACCGCCGCGGATGATGCCCGGGTTGAACTTGATCGGGTCCTTGACGTCCGCATACCAGGGGCTGGAGCGCGCAGCCTCGTTCAGCGTGCGCGTGTGCGCGTACAGCGCGTTGATCAGCGCATAGGCCGACATGATCGCGTTGGTGCCGTCCTGCGCCACCGCGACGTGAACAGGCACACCGCGCACGCGCAGCCGGAACCAGATGGTGCCGGTCTGGGTGCGGGTGATGGCGTGGCCGGTGGGCTCCGGCACCAGCGCGGCCTCGGCGCGATAGCCGCGCAGCAGGGCCGCCAGCGCGCCATTGCCGGTGCTTTCCTCCTCCGTGACCGTCTGCACGTACACGTCCGCGGCCGGTTCGAAGCCGGCGGCCCGGATCGCGTCCATCGCGTAAACCATGCAGGCGACGCCGGACTTCATGTCATGCGCGCCGCGGCCATACATCCAGCCGTCGCGGATGGTCGCGCTGTAGGGCGCGTGGGTCCACATCTCGTGCGGGCCTTCCGGCACCACGTCGATATGCCCCTGCAGGATCAGCGATCGCCCCGTGGGGTTCTGCGCGCGATGCGACGCCACCACCTGGATCGACCCCGCCGGATCGACGCCCACCATCGGCGCCATCTTCGGATGGTCCGGCACGTCGGCGATGGAGAACCGGTCCACCGCATAGCCGCGGCTCGCCATCTGCCGTGCGAACCAGTCCTGCAGCGGCGCCTCCCGCCCGCGCAGGGAGGGGAAGCGCACCAGGTCCTGCAGGAAGGCCACCTGTGCGTCGAAGCCCGCATCGATGGCGGAGAAGATTCGCGTGCGGGCCTCGGCGTCGATCATGCGGGGATACGTCCTTGCGTCAGTTCGGCGGGCGCGCATGCACCGCCGACGTATGGTTGACCGGAGACGGATCGTAGACAACCCGGTCCCTGCGCCCGGCCCAGGTATTCCGTAGGAAGATCACCGGGATCACGCCCTTGTCGTGCTGCAGCGCCTGCGCCGCCTGGTGCGTCAGCACCTGCCGCCGCTCGGGATCCATGGTGGTGAGCGCGAGGCGCAGCGGCTCGTCGATCGCGGGGTTGGAATAGCGCTGCCGGTTGAACGGCCCGAAGCCGATGTCGGGGTTGCGCGTGGCGACGACCTGGCGCAGCGGATTGATGGTCAGGTAGCTGCTGAAATACGTCATGAACATCGAGAAGTCGCGATTGGTCGCCCGCGTGAACAGGTTGGCCGGCGGCAGTGCCTGCACCGTGGTCTCGATCCCCACGCGTGTGAACTGCTGGGCCAGCGCCTGCAGCAGGTTCTGGTCCGACGGGAAGAATCCATTCGGGCCATGCACGGTCAGTCGGAAGCCGTCCGGGTAGCCGGCCTCGGCCAGCAAGGCGCGGGCGCGCGCGATGTCGTGCGGCAGCGGCCCCGGCGTGGGCAGTCGGTGTTCGGCGATGGGGGCCGCGAACTGGTCGGCGGGCGTGGCGAGGCCATTGTACAGCCGGGTGGCGATGGCCTCGCGGTTGATCGCGAGCGACAGCGCCTCCCGCACCCGGCGGTCCGCCAGCGGGTTGCGCGGCAGCGGGTTGCCCGCGCGGTCGGCCACGAAGGGCGAGGGGTCGCGCATCGAATCCGGGAACAGGTAGACGAAGGTCACGCTGTCCACCTCGAACAGCGCGAAGCGCGGGTCGCGGCGGATGTTCTCGACATCCTGCACCGGCACGTAGTCGATCAGGTCCACCTCGCCCGCCAGCAATGCGGCGGAGCGAGAGGCGGCCTGCGGGATGAAGCGCACCGTCACGCGGTCCCAGGGTTCGGGCGGGCCCCAGTAGGTGTCGTTGCGCCGCAATTCCAGCCGTTCGTTCTGCGCGAAGGAGACGAGGCGATACGGCCCGGTGCCGATCGCGAGCCGCCCGCTCGTGAAGTCGCTGGTCGCCGGGTTCTGCCCATGGATGCGCCGCGACAGGATGAAGGGTGCCGCCATGTCGAAGCGCATCAGCGGGTTGGGTTCGTGGGTGCGGATGCGGATCGTGGTGGGGTTGACGATCTCGATGGTGCTGATGGTGCGCACCGCCGGCGTGTAGAGCGCCGGGCTGTTCGGCACGGTCGGGATGCGCGCGAAGGTATTGGCGATGTCGTCGGCCTCGAAGGGCGTGCCGTCGTGGAAGCGGACGCCCTGGCGCAGCGTGACCTCCCAGGTCAGGTCGTCGATCGCGCGCATGGCGGTGGCAAGCCGCGGCTCCGGCACCGCCTTGTTGTCGAGTTCGAACAGACGCTCATAGATCTGCATGAGCATCATCGTGTTGTTGGTGGTGTTGTGAAAATGCGGGTCCAGCGCCGAAGGCGGCGTCTGCACGCCCATGGTCAGGCTGCGCTGCGCCATGGCCGGACAGGCCAGCGCGCACGCGGCGAAAAACGCCGCGGCAATCCGCTTCGACATGCTGCATCCTCCCGTGCGGACCGGTCGTGGCGCCGGCCGTCGCGGGAAGCCTCCGCCGTGCGCGCGGCGGAGGTCAAGCGAATCAGTTCACCGGGTGGGACAGCATCGCGTTGGTGTACCAGCGCGGATCGGGTTCGTAGCGCACGCGCGCGCGCTGCGTGGCCCAGACCAGGCGCAGGAAATGGATGGGGATGACGCCCAGTTCCTCGGTCGCGATGCGCAGCGCGTCGGCGGTGATCGCGTCGCGCTGCGCGGTGTCCATCGTCACCATCGCCCGCGCCACGAGTTCGTCCATCCGCGGCGACGACCAGTGCTGCCGGTTGAACGGCCCGGTGCCGGTGGCCTGGTTCCGCGTCATCACCACCTGGCGCAGCATGTTCGCCCCGTAATTGGCGGTGAAGGTGGTCATGAACATGGTGAATTCGCGTGCGGTTGCGCGGGAGAACAGGTTGGCGGGCGGCAGCACCTCGACCCGCGTCTCGATGCCGATGCGCGTCCAGCCCTGCGCGATCGCCTGCATCACGTCGGCATCGCCGGGGAACCAGCCATTCGGGCCATGGATGGTGATGCGGAAGCCGTCCGGATAGCCCGCTTCGGCCAGCAGCGCGCGGGCACGAGCGGGGTCGTAGGGCAGCGGCGGCAGGCCGGGCGCACGGCCCTGCAGCGCGGGCGCGGCGAACTGGTCGGCCGGCACGCCCTGCCCGTTCAGCAGACGCTCCACCACGCCCTGGCGATTGATGCCCATCGACAGCGCCTGGCGCACGCGCACGTCACGCAGCGGGTTGCGATCGAGCGGCCGGCCCTGCTTGTCGGTGACGAAGGGCGTCGTCTCCCGCACCGCGTCGGGCATGATGTACGATGTGGTGTTCGCCGCCACCCCGAACACCGCGACGCGCGCTTCGCGCTCGAGCCGCGGCACATCCTGGCTGGGGACGGAATCGATCACGTCCACATCGCCCGACAGCAGCGCGGCCGACCGGGCCCCGGCATTGGGAATGACGCGCGTGATCACGCGATCCCACGGCTGCGCCGGGCCCCAGTAGTCTGGGTTGCGCGTGATCTCGAGCCGGTCGCCGATGGCGTAGGAGACGAAGCGGTAGGGTCCGGTGCCGACCATCGCGCGCCCGCCGTTGAAGTCGCCCAGCGTGGCGTTGGCATGGATGCTGCGCGACAGGATGAACACCGCCGCGATGTCGTGCTCCAGGAAGGGGTGTGGTTCGCGGGTGTGGAAGCGGATGGTGCGCGGGTCCACCACCTCGACGCGCGAGATCAGGCGCACCGCGGGGGTGAAGGGACCTGGGCTGTTCGGCACGGTCGGCACGCGGGCGTAGGAGAACGCCACGTCCTCGGCCCTGAACGGCGTGCCGTCGTGGAAGCGCACGCCCTCGCGCAGGCGGAATTCCCAGGTGCGGTCATCGATGGCGCGCCAGGATTCCGCCAGCCGCGGCACGAAGCCCCCCGAACTGTCGAGGTCGATCAGCAGGTCGAACACCTGGCGCAGCTGCGCGTTGTTCATGTTCGACGAATGGTAGTGCGGGTCCATGCCCGTCGGCGCCGAGGACGCCCCCACGGTCAGCGTGCGCTGCGCGGCCGCCGGCACGGCGGCCAAGGCAAGCAGCGCAGCCGCGCCCAGCACGGTGTTGCGGAATCCCGGCATGGAAGCCCCCTTGATTGTCGTTGGCGGCAGCCTCCGACGCGCCGCCTCAGCGCGTCAAGCGCGCGCTACTGCACGGGGCGGCGGAAGAAAAGCATCGGCACCAGCACCGCCAGCGCCACCCCGCCCGCGAGGATGTACAGCGCATAGGGCAGCCAGGCCGTCACGCGCAGGTTCTCGAGGAAGATGATGAACACCACGGTGCTGCCGAGGATGCTCATGCTGACCAGGCGGCCTGTCACGCTGACCTCGGTCTGGGGCTTCGTCTCGGCCATCGGCGTGTCTCCTTGTCGGCGAAGGTTCCTCCGCGCTCCCTCCCGGGTCAAGAAATCCCGACAGCCTGTTACGTCACGCGGGAGTGACGCGGGCGCTGCTTGTAATCAGTAAACCTTTTGGTTATGTTTACACGACAGCCGCGGGAGACCCCCAATGCCAACCCTCTCCACCTGCCTGTGGTTCGCGACCGAGGCCGAAGACGCCGCCCGCTTCTACGCCGCCGCCATCCCGGGCGGCCGCATGGGGGAGGTGGTGCGCACCCCACCCGGCGGGCCGGGGGCCGAAGGCAGCGTGCTACTCGCGCGGTTCGAGATCGGCGGGCAGGCCGTCATGGCGCTGAACGGCAATCCGGAGCACCCCTTCACCAATGCCGTCTCCCTGGTCGCGACCTGCGCCGACCAGGACGAACTGGACCGCGTGTGGGATGCGCTGGTGGCGGACGGTTCGCCGATCGCCTGCGGCTGGCTCAAGGACCGCTACGGCGTGGCCTGGCAGGTGGTCCCCGGCGGGCTGATGGAGTTGCTGGAAGGCACCGACGAGGCCGGTCGCAGCCGCTTCATGGCCGCGATGCACACCATGGTGAAGCTCGATATCGCCGCCTTGCGCGCGGCGGTCGCCACCGCCTGACCGCCCACCAGAAAGGGAAACGCCAGATGACCTATATCGACGGCTTCGTGCTCGCCGTGCCTGACGCGAAGCGCGAGGAATACCGCCGCCATGCCGAGGAGATCGCCCCGGTGCTCAAGGCGCACGGCGCGCTCTCCCTCGTGGAATGCTGGGGCGACGACGTGCCCGAGGGCAAGCTCACCTCCTTCCGCATGGCGGTGCAGCAGGCCGAGGACGAGACGGTGGTCTTCTCCTGGGTAACCTGGCCCAGCAAGGCGGCCCGTGACGCCGGCTGGCAGGCCATCATGGCCGACCCGCGGAGGATGGACCCCGCCACCGCCCCCTTCGACGCCAAGCGCATGATCTACGGCGGCTTCACCGTGCTGATGCAGGCCTGAAAGGATCCCGGCATGTCCATCGCCCCCTACCTGTTCTTCGAAGGCCGCGCCGAGGAGGCAATCGACTTCTACACGCGCGCGCTCGGCGCCGAGGTCACGATGCGCATGCGCTTCAGCGAATCGCCTGACCCGCCGCCGCCCGGCATGCTGCCGCCGGGCAGCGAGGACCGCATCATGCACGCTGAACTCAGCATCGGCGGCGCGGCCCTGATGGTCTCGGATGGCGGCTGCAAGGGCACGGCGGCCTTCGGCGGCTTCGCTGTCTCGCTGGCCGCGACCGATGCCGCGCAGGCGCAGCGCTGGTTCGTGGCACTCGCCGAGGGCGGTACGGTTCAGATGCCGCTCGGCCCGACCTTCTGGAGCCCCGCCTTCGGCGTCGTGCAGGACGGCTTCGGGGTCAGCTGGATGATCGGCGTCACGCCGTAAGGCGTGCGATGAATAGGCGCGCCGTAAGGCGTGCGACGACAAGGCGCGCCGCAGCGCGCGCGGCGAAACAGCGCGCCATGCGGAACGCCATGATGACGGCACAGGAGAACCCCCGATGGACCCGCAATTCGACCCCGCACTCGACCTGTTGATCGAACGCAGGATCGACGCGCCGCCCGGTGCTCTCTGGGCCTGCTGGACCCGGCCGGAGCTGATGGAGCAATGGTTCTGCCCGGTGCCCTGGAAGATGACCGACATTGCGCTCGACCTGCGCCCCGGCGGGCATTTCCGCGGCGTGATACGCGGCCCGGCGGGGGAGGCAATGCCGAACGTCGGCTGCTACCTCGAGGTCGTGACCGAACGCCGGCTGGTCTGGACCGACGCGCTGGCCGGTGGTTTCCGCCCGAAGGCCGAACCCTTCATGACCGGAATCATCACCTTCGAACCCGTCCCGGGCGGCACGCTGTATCGCGGCGTCGCGCTGCACGCCAATGCCGAAGCCCGCGCGAAGCACGAGGCAATGGGCTTCCACGAGGGCTGGGGCAAGGCGACGGACCAGCTCGCCGCGCTGGCGCGAACGCTGTAGCCCGGGCTGGCGTTGACGCGCATCGTGACCCGGTCAGATGCGTGCATCCGATCGGGATCCGCCCTCGAGCAGCGCCCGATCGAAAGGACTCGCTGCGCGGGTCCGCCGATCGGGCGTGAGCTGCTCTCGAAGCCATGCCTTCTAGAACAAGACATCCGATCAGATGACTCCATCTGATGTGGATATTGCTCTAGTCGCGCGGCAGCGACGCGATCGCGCTTTCGTAGTCCCCCGCGTCGAAGCCCACCACCAGCCGGTCGCCGAGCCCCAACACCGGCCTGCGGATCATCGAGGGCTGCGCCAGCATCAGCTCGATCGCGCGGGTCTCCGTCAGGTCCTGCTTCTGGTTGTCGGGCAGCTTGCGGAAGGTGGTGCCGGCGCGGTTCAGCAGCCGTTCCCAGCCGACCTTGCGCGCCCAGCCCTCCAGCGTGGCGCGGTCGATCCCGGCCACCTTGTAGTCGTGGAACGCATGCGCCACGCCATGGGCGTCGAGCCAGGCGCGCGCCTTCTTCATCGTGTCGCAGTTCCTGATGCCGTGGATGGTGATGGTCACGCCCGCCTCCGCTGCCCGAATCCGCTCCAGCCTAGGCGGCAGCGCCGCCTCCGATCCAGACGACGCGAAGGGACGCATCCATGGCCGACCTGGTCCTGACCATCTGCTCCAGCCTCGATGGCTATGCCGCGAAGACCGGCGGCGTCTTCTCCCCGCCGCCCTGGTCGGACGACGTGGAGGCGGCCTGGTCGGCCGCCGCCCTCGCGCGCGCCGGGCACCTGCTGTACGGGCGGGTCAACTTCGAATTCAACCGCGCGTTCTGGAGCGCGGCCGAAACCGACCCAGCCAGCGTCGCCGCGGCCATCTCCTATGCCGCGCAGATGAACGCGCTGCCCAAGACCGTGGTGAGCCGCACCCTGACCGGCGATCCGGGCTGGAACGGGCGCATTGCCGGGCCGGACCTGGCGGCCGAAGTGGCGCGGCTGAAGCGCGAGACCACCGGCGACGTCTTCGCCTTCGGCAGCGCGACCCTCGCGCAGACCCTGTGGTCGCTCGACCTGGTGGACGAGTTCTGGCTGATGGTGACGCCCGAGATCTTCGGCGACGGCGCGCCGGTCTTCCACCCGGGCCGCCCCGCAGGGCAACTGCGGCTGGTCGACTGCCGGGCCCTCGATGTCGGCTCCGTCATCCTGCGCTACCGCCGCGCCCGGAACCGCTGACGCCGGGCGCCCCGCGCGTCGCGGCCGATCACGCCACCACCGGTGCCGCGAGCGCACCCAGCACCGCCATCGCATCCCGCGGCGAAAGCCGCACCTGCAGCCCGCGCTGCCCGCCATTGATGAACACCAGCGCCTGCGCCAGCGCCGTTTCCTCGATGACGGTGCGCACCTGGCGCGCCTGGCCGAAGGGGCTGATGCCGCCGACCTTGTAGCCGGTGGCGCGTTCCGCCTCCGCCGGCTTCATCATCTGCGCGCCCTTGGCCCCGAATGCGGCCGCCAGCCGCTTCATCGAGACCTCGCGGTCCGAGGGCAGGATCACGCAGGCGGGCTTGCCATCGACCAGCGCCATCAGCGTCTTGAGCACGCGCGCCGGGTCCTCGACCAGCGCTGCCGCCGCCTGCAGCCCGATGCTTTCGGCATCGGGGTCGTAGTCGTAGGCGTGGATGGTGAAGGCGATGCCCGCCTTCGCGAGTGCGGCCGTGGCGCGCGTCGCCTTCGCCATGGTCAGCCCGCGCGGTGCCGGACGCAGCCCGGCACATGGTCGTCCACGATGCCGACCGCCTGCATCCAGGCATGCACGATGGTGGGGCCGACGAACTTGAAGCCGCGGCGCTTGAGGTCCTTCGAGGCACGTTCGGACAGCGGCGTGCTGGCCGCCACGCCGTCGCCGCGCACCGGCTGGCCGCCGGTGAAGGACCAGCAGTAGTCGGCGAAATCCTCGCCGGCATCGCGCATGCGCAGGTAGATCCGCGCGCCGGCGATGGTGGCCGCGATCTTGGCGCGGGATCGCACGATGCCCGGGTCGGCCAGCAGGCGGACGATGTCGGCTTCGGTGAAGGCGGCGACGCGGAGGGGGTCGAAGCCGGCGAAGGCGGCGCGGAAGGCCTCGCGCTTGCGCAGGATGACCAGCCAGGACAGGCCGGCCTGGAAGCCTTCCAGCATCAGGGTTTCCCAGAGCATGCGCGGGTCGCGCACGGGGACGCCCCATTCGGTGTCGTGGTAGTGCGCGAGCAGCGGGTCGCTTGCGGCCCAGGGGCAGCGGGTGGGGCTGCCGGTCACTCCCACTCGATGGTCAATCAGAGTCCTAGGCATAGGTTTTCATTCAGAAATTCTCCCCATAACGCCGTCATATACCGTCATACATACCGTCAGATGATAGCCTCAGAGAGCCCGCTCGGATGGCAGCCCGAGCATAGCCGCTCACAGCCAATCAGCGCGCACTTCTAGGCGCGCCGCGTCAGAAGGCGGAGCTTCTCCAACGCTACACGCTCGCTTTCCTTATGGTCGACCGTCCCGGCGAACCGCCCCTCTTCGTCGAGCAGGAACACGCTCGCCGAATGGTCCATCGTGTACCCGCCGCCCTCCAGCGGGACGCGGCGATAGAACACGCGGAAGCCGTTCGCCGCCGCCGCGATCTGCGCCTCGGTGCCGGTCAGCCCGATGATCCTCCGGTCGAAGGCCTCCAGATAGGCGGCCATGGCCTGCGGCGTGTCGCGTTCCGAATCCACGCTTACGAACACCCACTGGATGCGATCCGCGTCCGGCCCCAGCGCCTCGATGAAGCCCGTCATCTCGGTGAGCGTGGTCGGGCAGACATCGGGGCAATAGGTGAAGCCGAAGAACACGGCCATCGGCCGACCGCGGAAGTCACGTTCGGTCACCGCGCGGCCGCGGTGGTCGGTCAGGCTGAAGGGCCCGCCGATCGCCAGCGTCTGCGGCCCGGTCGCGACGCGCGGCGGCGCCAGCGGGCCATCGGAGACCAGCCACCCGCCGGTGGTGGCCAGAAGCAGGAAGCCCACGACGCCAACGGCGCCCCAGGCCACCCAACGGATGATGCGCAGCATCGTCGCCTCAATGCCCCTGGTGCGGCCCGGTGCCGCGCGCACCCGGCGCATCGACGGCCAGTTCGACCGCAACACGCCCCGCGCGCTCGAACACCAGGGTGAGCGGCACGCTGGCGCCCTGTTGGAAGCCGCCTTGTGGCCCGATCAGCATCAGATGCTGGCCGCCAGGTGCCAACCGCACCTCCCCGCCTGGCGGCAACGCAATGCCGCCGTCGATTGGGCGCATGCGCATGATTCCGTCGGTGACGGACATCTCGTGCAACTCGACGCGCGCCGCGCGCGGCGTCTCGGCGGCGACCAGGCGATCCGGCGCGGACCCGGTATTGCGGATGACCATGTAGCCGGCGGCGGTGGGTGCCGAAGCGCCGACCGCGCGTGTCCAGGGATGATCGATGGCCAGGTCTCCGTCACGGAAATCGTGCGCGGCGACCGGGGCGCCCAGCAAAGGCAGGGAGACGAAGGCGGCGCCGGTCATCAGGACCGCGCGCAGAAGGGTGCGACGCATGGAAGGATTGCTCCGACAAGGGATGGAACAGCCCCGCGCCAGGCGGGGCCGGCTTCAGCCGAGGGTCGGAGCGGCAGGCGGCGCGCGGGCCGGCGGCGGCGCCCGCGCCGGCGGCAGGAGCGATGCGCCGGCGAAGGCGGCGCGGGGTGAGGCCGTCGTCGTCCAGGCCGACATCGGCAGCACGAGTGGGGCCGGCGGCGGCGCATCCGCCGCATCGGGCAGGCGGCACAACGGACAATGCGACGCGGCCTCGGCGTCCGGCGCCTGCTCGGGCGCATCCGGCGCGGGCAGGCCGGACGGCAGGCACAGGCTCGCCCGCAGCATGGCGTCGAAGGCGGCCCTGTCCATTGCCGCGAAGGCCGGCAGTGGCGCCAGCAGCCGCGCCACCATGGCCAGCAGCACCAGGGCGGAGATCGGCACGCGCAGTTCGGCCCAGGCCCGCCTCATGCGGCGCGCGGCCCCCACAGGATGATCGCCGCGCCACCCAGGGCAACGGCACCGCCGATCAGGTCCCAGCGATCGGGCTCGAAACCCTCGACCACCCGCAGCCACACAAGTGTCGCCGCGATGTAGACGCCGCCATAGACCGCATAGGCGCGGCCGGCATGCTCCACCTCGACCAGGGTCAGCAACCACGCGAAGGTGATCAGCGCAACGACGCCCGCGGCCGCCCACACCGCCGAATGGCCCAGCCGCAGCCACGCCCAGAAGGCGAAACAGCCGGCGATCTCCGCCAGCGCGGCCGCGGCGTAGATCGCGACCGTCCTCATCGCCGGGCGGGCGCCTCGGCGACCTCGATGCCGGGGATGCAGGACTGTCGGGTCAGCCAGGGCCAGGGATTCTCCGCGCGCCCGTCGCGGCGCAGCTCGACATGCAGGTTCGCTCCGGTGGTACGGCCGGTGCGCCCCACCACGCCGAGGTCCTGGCCCGCCGCGACCGGACGCCCGGCCGACACGCCGGGCGCGAAGCGTGCCAGGTGGGCGTAGCGCGCGCGGGAGCCGTCGGCGTGCTCGATTTCGATCATCAGGCCGTAGTCGTAATAGCGGCCGGCGAAGACCACCACGCCGTCGCTCGGCGCCACCACGGGCGTGCCGACCGGCGCGCGGATGTCCACGCCGGGATGCGGCCTGCCGTGGCGCAAGCCGAAGCCGGAGGAAAAGTCGCCCGCGACCGGCATGGTCGCTGGACAGGGGGCTGCGAGCGCGGCGGACCCGGTGCTGACAACGAAGGTGAGACCGAGGATCAGGGAGGGGCGATGGATCATGGCGCGGTCCGTGCCTTGCTCGGCTCCGGAAGGCAACCCCGGAGCCTCAGCCACGGGGCGCCGTGCCGGGCGGCAGCAGCGGACGGATCAGCGCGGAGAAGCGCTCGAAGCTCTGCACGCCGCGATGCAGCTGCCCGTTGATCACAAAGGACGGGGTCGCGTTGACGCCCGACTCGCGCTCGCCCTGCAGCCGCATCAGGATGATCGGGTCGGTGAAGCCGCGGTCGGTCATGCAGGCGTCGATCCGCGCTGCCGGGATCCCGGCGAGCGTGCCGGCGCGGCGCAGCCAGGTGCGCGCATCCGGGCTATGCGCCCAGGCCTCCTTGTTCGCGTAGAGGGTCGAGATCAGCGCCTCGTAGCGCTCCGGCCCGCCGCAATGGACCATCGCCGCCGCCTCGAGCGCCACGCGGTCGAGCGGGAAGTCGCGCATCACGAAGCGCACCAGCCCCGGCTCGATGAAGGTCGTGCGGATGCGCGGGAAGATCGTGGTGTGGAAGTTCGCGCAATTGCCGCAGGTCAGCGAGTGGTACTCGATGACCGCCACCGGCGCGTCGGCGCGGCCGATGATGCGCTCGCCCGGCAAGGGGCGCGGCGTGTCGGGGCCGGGTGCCGTCGGCTCGAAGGCCTGGGGCCCGGGCGCCTGGGCGAGTGCGGTCGCCGCCGGAACGGCGAATGCGACGGCAAGCGCCGCCCGGCGGGTTGTGGCGTGGGACATCGGTGGTTCCTCCGGTTCAGGGATAGTGGTCATTGCGGCTGCACCTGGGGCGACGGTGCGCGAAAGCTAGTCAGCACCAGCAGCGTGACGCCGCAGACGATGGCGACATCGGCCATGTTGAAGGTCGGCCAGTGCCAGCCGCCGTAATGCGCGTCGATGAAGTCGGTGACCGCGCCGATGCGCAGGCGGTCGGCGATGTTCCCGATCGCCCCGCCGATGATGAGGCCGATCGCCGTCGCCTCGGTCCGGTTGGCCGCGCGCCGCAGCCAATGTAGCAGCCAGGCCACCACGGCGAGCTTGATGCCGACCAGCAGCCACACCGCGCCGGCCGCGCTGTCGGCGAACATCCCGAAGGTGACGCCGGTGTTGAAGCCAAGCCGCAGGTTCAGCACCGGCAGCAGCGTGATCCCTTCGCTGTAGGGCGGCCAGAGCGCTTCCAGCGCCCAGGCCTTGGTCGCCTGGTCGATGACCGCTGCGATTGGTGCCGCGATCAGGCCGAAGCGGCGCAGCGCGCGGGGGGCGGGCGTCGTCATCCCAGCCGAGCCAGCCATGGAAATGCCTCCAGGATCCAGATGGCGAGACGGGTCATCTCGCCGGTTGCGATGGCCAGGCCGGCCGCGAGCATGACGACGCCGCTCGCGACCTGCAGGATCCGCCCGAGCCGCCCGAGCCGCCGCGCACGGGCCATCGCTGCCGGCAGGTAGAAGGCCGCCAGCAGGAACGGCACGCCGAGGCCCAGCGCATAGGCGGCCAGCAGCCCGACCCCGGCGCCGGGTGTCAGCGCCGCGGCCGTCAACACGCCGGCCAGCACCGGCCCGATGCAGGGCGTCCAGCCGAAGCCGAAGGCGACGCCGATCAGCGTGGCGGAGACCGGGCCGCCGCCCTCGCCCGGCGGCCTGAAGCGCAGGTCGCGCATCAGCGGCGCCACGCGCAGCAGGCCCATCTGCACGAGCCCCATCGCCGCGATGAGCAGGCCGGAGACGACGGTGAGCTCGTAGGACCAGCGCCGCAGCAGCCCGCCGATCGCGGTCGCGCCGAGGCCCAGCAGCACGAACACCAGCCCGAAGCCCAGCACGAAGAAGACGGACAGGCGCAGCGCCCGCCAACGCTCGGCGCGCGCCGTGGCGAGGTCGGTCCCCGCCACCCAGGCGACGTAGCCCGGCACCAGCGGCAGCACGCAGGGCGACAGGAACGACACCAGCCCCCCGCCGAAGGCGAGAACCATGCCGAACAGGGTGAGGTCGATCGTCACGCGCGTCGCCTCCCGGCCAGCGCGATTCCCGCGAGCGCCGCGACGCCGATCGCGACAGGCAGGTCGCCAAAGCGCGCATAGGGCGTGCCGCCGGGCAGCGCCGCCGGCAGCGGCAGGTCCAGCACGCCTTCGGTCGCCAGCGGCAGCCGCGCGCGCTCGCGCCCCACCGCGTCGGTCACCAGCGAGATGCCGCTGTTCGCCACGCGAATCAGCGGCAGGCCGAGTTCGATGGCGCGCAGCCGGGCGGCCAGGGCGTGCTGGTAGGGGCCCCAGGAGGTGCCGAACCAGGCATCGTTGGTTACCGTCAGGATCCAGCCCGGCGCCGGACCTTGCGCCGGCAACGTGGTGGGGAAGATTGCCTCGTAGCAGATCAGCGGCCAGAGCGGCGGCAGCCCGGCCACGCGCATCGCCTCGCGAGGCGGGCCGGGGATGAAGTCCACCGTCCCGACGGTGATCTTCGGCAGATCCGCGAGCAGCCGGCGGAGCGGCTGGTATTCGCCGAACGGCACCAGCTGGATCTTGTCGTAGGCGGCGGTGATCGCCCCGGTGTCGTCGAGCGCGACCAGGCTGTTGAGCAGCGCCGGGCCGCCATCGTCCGCGATGGTCCGTCGCACCGCGCCGGTCAGCAGCGCGCCGCCCGGCGGGATGATGCGCGCGACCTCCGCGCGGATCGCCGGCGATTCGGCGAGGAGGTAGGGCACGGCACTTTCCGGCCAGATGATGTGGGTCGGTGCCACGCCATCCGCCGCAGGCGCGGCACTGAGCGCCAGCAGGCGGCCGAGGATGCGCTCGCGCTCGCCCTCGGCCCATTTCAGGTCCTGCGCGATGTTCGGCTGCACCAGGCGCAGCCGGATGCCTGGCGCGTCAGCGGGCATCGCATCGGCAAGCCGCGTTGTGCCCCAGGCCCAGGGCAGGGCAATGATGACCGTCGCGGCAAGCGCGGGCCCGACGCGCCGCTGCCGCACCGCCACGCCGGCCAGCACCGCGGCAAGCACGGCGAGCAGCCCGAGGCCATGGATGCCGACCAGCGCCGCCGCCTGCAGCCCGGCATCGCTGGCGCCCCAGGCATGGCCCGCGATATTCCACGGAAAGCCGGTCAGCACCGCGCCGCGCAGCCATTCGCCCGCGCCCCAGAACGCGGCCAACGCCAGGGCGAGCGGCACGCCGCCCGCGCGGCCCGCCAGCAGCCGCGCCGCAGCGACCGAGCATGCGGGGAACAGCGCGAGGCCGGCGCTGAGCGCGGCCAGGGCCGGCAGCGCCAGCGCGCCAAAGCGCGCCGCATCCGCGCTGAACGCCTCGGTGATCCAGGACAGGCCGACCAGGAACGATCCCAGGCCGAACAACCAGCCAAGCACGAAGGCGCCGCGCAGGGACGCCGTCCGCTCAAGCTGGAACCACAGGCCGCCGAAGGCCACCACGCCGGCGGGCGCGATGTGCAGTGGCGCCAGCGCGATGGCACTGAGCGCTCCGAGCCCGAGCGCGGTGGCGCCATAGGCCATGCGGTGCGTCACGCGGCGGATTGGTCCGCGTGCCGCTTGCGACCGCGTCACGCACGCGCCGTCGTGGCGGGTCCGCGGCAGCACGAAGCCCTTCATGGCGCGGTGCAGATCAGCGCTGTCGTTCGGGGCCGGCCTTCCCATCGTCAGTGCCAATGCGCCCGGAGCGGCAGGACCACCGCGCCCGCGCGTTCGAACCGCAGCGTGACGCGAATTTCGTCGCCGAGCGCGAGCGGCACCTGGAGGTCGCGCAGCAGAAGGTGTCGTCCGCCGGGCTCCAGGGCGACGACGTCACCGGCTGGGATGACGAAGCCCTCGGTGATGGTGCGGGCACCGCCCGGTACGGACGGGTCTAGCTCCCGCAGTTCCACGACAGCCGCGCCGGACGAAGTGGCAGAGAGCAGCCTCTCCGCCTCCCCGCCCCGATTGCGGATCGTCACGAACCCGAAGGACAGCCGCTGGTCGTTGTCGGCGGCCTTCGCCCAGGCTCCGGTGAGGAGCAGGCCGCCCGCCTGAACATCCTGGGCCGCAGCCGGACCCGACAGGATCAGGCGCCACGCGAGGAGCACAGCGGGCATCAGCCAGCGCCGCCCGGTCATGCTGCCGGGCGTCATGCGGTCGCCCTGGCGCTGTTCCGCGCCACCCAGGGATCCACCGCGAAGCACATCAGGCAGCATCGTTGGACCCGGCCGGCGTCCAGCGCAGCAGCCTCAGCGCATTCAGCGTCACCAGAACCGTGGCACCCGTATCCGCCATGATCGCCGGCCACAGGCCTGTAATGCCAAGCATCGTCGTGACCAGGAACACCGCCTTCAGCCCGATGGCGACGGCGACGTTCTGCTTCACATTCGCCATGGTCGCGCGCGACAGCGAGACGAGCTCCGCCACCCCCGTCACGCGGTCCTTCAGCACGGCGGCGTCGGCGGTCTCCAGCGCGACATCCGTGCCGCCGCCCATCGCCACGCCGACATTGGCCGCCGCCAGCGCCGGCGCGTCGTTGATGCCGTCGCCCACCATCACCACCGCCCCGCGCTCGCGCAGCTTGCCGATCTCGCGCAGCTTGTCGTCGGGGAGCAGTTCCGCCTTGGCGTCGAGGCCGAGCGAGATGGCGATTGCCTCGCCGGTGCGGCGGTTGTCGCCGGTCAGCATCACCGGCCGCACGCCGAGCGCGGTGATCGCCGCGATCCCGGCCGCGGCATCCGCGCGCGGCTCGTCGCGCAGCGCGACCAGCGCGGCGACCGCGCCGCCGGCCAGCACCACCGACACCGTCTTGCCCTCGCCCTGGAGCCGGTCGAGTTCGGCCTCCAGCGGGCCGAGCGAGGCATTGGACTCCCTCGCATGGCGCGGGCTGCCGATGCTGACCTGCACGCCGCCGACCATGCCGGCCACGGCGCGGCCGGGGATGGCCGACTGCGCGTCGGCCGCCGGTACCGCGACACCGCGCGCCGCCGCTTCCGCCAGGATCGCCTTGGCGAGCGGGTGCGAGGATCCCTGCTCGACTGCCGCGGCGAGGGCGAGCACCTCCTCAGTCGTGCGACCCTCGGCCGGCAGCACATCGGTGACGCGCGGGCGGCCTTCGGTGAGCGTGCCGGTCTTGTCGAAGGCGACGGTGGTCGCGCTGCCGATCGCCTCGAGCGCCGCGCCGCCCTTGATAAGCAGGCCGCGCCGCGCGCCGGCCGACAGGCCCGAGGCCATCGCCGCAGGCACCGAGATGACCAGCGCGCAGGGGCAGGCGATCAGCAGCACCGCGAGGCCGCGATAGATGCTCGTGCTCCAGTCCCAGCCGAACAGGAAGGGCGGCAGCAGGATCACCAGCAGCGAGACGATCATCGCCCCCGGCGTCCACCAGGTCGAGAAGCGCTCGATGAAGCGCTGCGTCGGCGCGCGGGAGGCGGTGGCGTCCTCCACCATGCGGATGATGCGCGCGATGGTGTTGTCGGAAGCGGCACGCGTGACGCGCACGCGGATGGCGCCCTCGGCGTTGATGCTGCCGGCGACCACGGCCTCGCCGGGGCCGCGCGAGACGGGAATGCTCTCCCCGGTGACCGGGCTTTCGTCGAGTGCGGAGGTGCCTTCCTCGATCAGGCCGTCGCAGGGCACGCGATCGCCGGGGCGGATCAGCACCAGGTCGCTGACCGCGAGCCGGTCCGCCGCCACCTGCTCGGTCGAACCGTCCGGTCGAAGGCGCAGCGCGGTGCGCGGCATGAGGTCGGCGAGCGCCCGGATGCCGGCGCGGGCGCGGCCGGCGGCGACATTCTCCAGCAATTCGCCGACGGCGAAGAGCAGGACGACGACGGCGGCTTCCTCGGCCGCGCCGATGATGGCCGCGCCGACCGCGGCGGTGACCATCAGCGTCTCGATGCTGAAGGGGCTGCCGGCGCGGGCCAGTGCGATGGCGCGGCGGCCGAAGGGTACAACGGCGACGGCGGTCGCGGCCAGGAACAGTGGATAGGTCAGCCGTTCCGGCACGACCAGGGACAGCGCATAGGCGCCGACCACCAGCCCGCCCAGCAGCCAGACGAGCATCGCCTTGCCCGTGCGCCACCAGGGCTTGCCGGCATCGGCCGGGTCGTCGTGGTCGTGGCCATGCGCCGCGGCGGTGGCGGCAGGTCCCGGTTCGGCGCCGTGCGCGTGGCCCGCATGGTCGCCCGTTTGGCCATGGCTATGGCCATCGGCGCCATGGTCGTGACCACAATCGGGTCCATGGGCATGCGCCGGCTCGGTCCGCGCACCCGCAGCGGCGGTCACCATGGGCGCCACCGTGTATCCCAGCGCCTCGACCTGCTGGGCGATGGCGTCGCCCTGTGTGGTGTTTGGCGCGAGCGCGACGGTCAGCCGCTCGGCCATCAGGTTCACCTGGACGTCCGAGACGCCGGGCAGGCGCTCGACGGCCCTGGTTACCTTGGCGACGCAGGCCGCGCAGTCCATGCCCTCCACCCGCCAGGTCAGTCTGGTCGTATCACTCATGGCACCTGTTCCAACGTCGCAGGCACCGGTATGGGACTTCCAGTGGCTAGAGGTTCAAGGGGCTTTTTTTCGGCCTCGTGTCATCACTGGCCACCCTCAGCGGGTGCGCGGTCGGGGCGTAGCGTGCTCGGTCCACGCCGCTTGCGCATTGACCGCGATGTTTGGGATAGATCGCTCCCCCCGGGCCAGGAGCCTTGCCGTGCGGTCGTTCATGTCACCCGATCTGCGGCTTGGTCGCCGTCTCGTCGTGCGCGCCGCGCTAGCGGCACCGTTCATCGCTGCCGGACGCGGCGCTGGTGCCCAGCCGATGGCGGAGGCGTCCGCGCCGCCCGCCGGTTCGCTCTTCGTGCTCAATTCCCTGGATGCCAATGTGCAGGTCCTGGACCCCGCCAGCAGCAGCGACCTGCGCCGCGTGCCCGTGCTGCGCGAACCGCACCACCTGGTGCTGACGCCGGCGCGGGACCTGATCCTGGTCGGCGATTCCGGCGCCAACGAGATGTTCCTGCTGGACCCGCGCAGCGGCGAGGTGCGGCGGCGGGAATCGATCAGCAATCCCTATAACCTCGGCTTCACGCCAGATGGCAGGCGGCTGGTCGTCACCAGCCTGCGGCGCAACCAGGTGGACATCTACCGCTGGGACGGCGCTTCCCTGGCCTTCGAGGGCCGCCTGCAGGCCGGGCGCAAGCCGAGCCACGTCGCGTTCTCGCCGGATTCCCGCTACGCGTTCGTGACGTTGCAGGGCGAGGCCGCCGCCATCGCGATCGACCTCGACACCCGCACCGAGGTCTGGCGCGCCGAGGTCGGGCGCGACCCGGCCGGCATCCTGTGGCATCGCGGCCGCATCCTGGTTGGCGTGATGGGCGGGGACTACGTGTCCGTCATCGATCCGGCGACACGCCGCGCGGACCGGCAGATCACCGTCGGTCGCGGCGCGCACGCGCTGTTCGAAGGCCCGCAGGACGGGCTGGTTTATGTGACTTCGCGCGTCGACAGCCGGATCACCGCGCTCGACCCGCAGACGCTGGAGATCAGGCGCGTCCATGAGATCGGTGGGGGGCCGGACTGCCTGACCTTCGACGCGGACGGCACGATCTGGGCGACGCTGCGCTGGACGGGGCGCGTCGCCGCCATTGATCCGCGCAGCGGCGCGGCGCGTGTGGCGCGCGTCGGGCGGTCGCCGCACGGCATCCTGTTCACGCCGGCGACCGAGGCCTGACGGCCGCGCCGGGACACTGCCGAGGGGCGAACCGGACCGTGTTCCAGTCGCCTCAGGCGGGATTCGACCCGTCGAAGCGCATGAAGGACCGGTGCGGCCCGGCGCCGAAGGCGATGACGTCGTAGCTGTCCGGCGCGGTCCCTGGCACCTCCATGCCCGGGGAACCGATCGGCATCTCCGGGACCGCCAGGCCCCGGACGCCGGCGGGCCGCTCGGTAAGCAGGCGGCGGATCGCGGCGGCCGGGACGTGGCCTTCCAGCACGAAGCCCTCGACCTCCCCAGCATGGCAGGACAGCAGGTCGGCTGGCGTGCCGAGCCGGCGCCGGACGGGCGCGACCGATCGCACGACCTGGTCGTCCACGGCGAAGCCCTCGGCGCGCAGATGCGTGACCCAGCCAGTGCAGCAGCCGCAGGAAGGGTCCCGCCAGACGGTGACGCGCGTGGATGCGGCGGCGTGCGTGGCCCTGGCGGTGGCAAGAAGCGCCACGGTCCCCAGCAGCAGGCGACGTTTGTTCATGTTGCGGTTTCTCCCTCTGTTGCCGTGGCAATTAGATTGCACTCGGCCGTCGAAGCAAATGGGCGTGGTGCCGCAGATCACCAGACGCGCCGCCGCGCCCATCGTGCGCAACGGCGCCGTTCGGGCGTCAGGGTCGGATGATGCGCGCGTAGTCGCCGCTGGTCCGCAGCGTCACGGTCAGATCGCGGTCGGAGCGGTTGCGCCAGAACCAGCCATGGGTGCCGTCGAAGCGGGCGATGAGTTCGCCCTGCTCGCCGGAGGAGCCGCGGCCGTTCCGATAGCTGTATGTCGAGTTTCGCCCGGCGGTGGGCGGCTCGCCATGCATGTCGTAATTGACCGGGCCGGTGGCGGTCCAATTGAAGTTGACCCGCGCACCACTGCGCATGTCGAGCTTTACCTCGATGCCCTGGTTCGGCCGGAGCGTGATGATGGTCTCGTCGGTTCGCGCGGCGACGGCCGGCAGCGCCGTCTGAGCGGCGGCCGGGCGGATGAACAGCCCTGCGAAGATCGCGCCAGGCAGGCTCGAACGCGGGCCTGGCGTTGCGGCCGGTGGCGCCCGATCGGCTGCAGCCTCGGCCGCCAACTGCATCTTCAACTCGCCCATCTCGGTCAGGCCGAGGGGACGGCCAACGCCGGTCGGGTCGATGCCGTACTCAGCGGGCAGGACCACGGTGATGAGGATGGCCACGGCGGCCGCGGCTGCGATAGCGGTGGAGCGAAGCAGCTGCTTTGAGGAAGGCAGTTCCGCGCGGGTCGGCAGGTCGGTGTTGTACATGTCAGGGATCCCTCAAGAGACGAACCAGCCGGTGAGCTGATAGCCGATCAGCACAAACCCGGCGGTCATCATGACGACGTTGGCGGTGTAGGCATGGCGCAGGAAACTCGGGCTGCGGCGCCAGAAGCCCATGGCGATGAGGATGACGGCGAGCGCCAGCAACTGCCCGACCTCGACGCCGACGTTGAATGCCAGCAGGTTCGGCAGCAGGCCATCGGGCGAGATGTTGTAGTCGAGGATCTTCGAGGACAGGCCGAAGCCGTGGCAGAAGCCGAAGACCAGCGTCGCCACCTTGGTGTTCGGCTGGTAGCCGAGCCAGCGCTGGAAGGCGCCGAGATTGTCGAGCGCCTTGTAGACGATCGAGAAGCCGATGATGGCATCGATGATGTAGCTGTTGATACCGATGCCAAAATACACGCCGGCCAGCATGGTCGTGGAGTGGCCTAGCGCGAAAAGGCTCACATAGATCGCGATGTGCTGCAGCCGGTACAGGAAGAAAATCACGCCGAACAGGAACAGGATGTGGTCGTAGCCGGTGACCATGTGCTTGGCGCCGAGATAGACGAAGGGCAGCAGCTGGATGCCCGATATTTCCTGGATGTAGCCCTTGTCGCCCTCGGCGACGGCATGGGCGAGCGCCTCGGTGGTGGCGCCCAGCAGGGTCAGGCCGAGGACGCACAGGCATAGCCATGGAATTCGCGACAGGCGCACGTCGCCCGCGATGATGGGATTCATGAGTGAGACCGCTCAGGTGAGAAAGGAAGGAACTGTCCGAAGACGGCGGCATGGGCAGCTCAGCCGAGCCCGCGGGGCGGCCGTTCCATCCTGCTGTTTGGCCCCGGCGCGAGGCCCTCCTGCCCCAGGATTGCGAGCCGGGCACGCGGCATCCATCGCGGCGCCAAGGAGGCCGGACGCACGGTTACCGCCTCATGCACATGGTCTGTGATCGCATGATCGACGGCATCGTGGGGTCCGGGCAGGTCCTGATCGTCCGTGGCGTGGATATGGTCGGCAGCACCGTGCATCGACACCGCGGCGAGGGGCGGCGCGAAGGTAACCACCAGCAGTGCCACGAGCAGCAGCCTGACGATGTGTCGAAACCCCCTCATGCCGCGCTGCTGCTCCAATCCGCCATCCCATGGTGACTAGCAGATTGACGGTATCCATACCAGGGGGATAGGACAGGCCCATGAGCGAACAGCATGTCCACGGATCCCACCCCGAGATCGCCAAACGGCTGAAGCGGGCCGAGGGTCATCTGCGCAGCGTGGTTGAGATGATCAACGCGGGGCGACCTTGCCTCGACATCGCTCAGCAACTGCATGCGGTTGAACGCGCGGTCAGCGAGGCCAAGCGCAGCTTGATCCGCGACCACCTTGACCACTGCCTGGATCACGCCGCGGAGGAGACCGGCGCCGAGCGGCGCGCCGCAATGGAGGCGTTCAAGCAGATCACGAAATACCTGTGATGCTCTTCCTATCAGGAGCGGCGAAATGCTGAGTCCGCTGGCCGACCGCACCTATCGCCACCTGTTCGGCGCGCAGATCCTGTCGCTGATCGGCACCGGCCTCATGACCGTGGCACTCGGCCTGCTCGCCTTCGACCTCGCCGGCGCCAATGCCGGCGCGGTCCTGGGCACGGCACTGGCGATCAAGATGGTGGCCTATGTCGGCATCGCGCCAGTCGCCGGCGCCTTCGTGCACCTGGTGCCGCGGCGCGCGCTGCTGGTGGCGCTCGACCTGCTGCGCGCCGCCGTCGCGCTGGCGCTGCCCTTCGTCACCGAGATCTGGCATGTCTATCTGCTGATCGGCCTGCTGCAGGCCTGCTCGGCCGCCTTCACGCCGACCTTCCAGGCCACCATCCCTGACGTGCTGCCGGATGAGGCGCAATACACCCGCGCTCTGTCGCTCTCTCGCCTCGCCTACGACATGGAGGCACTGACCAGCCCGATGCTGGCCGCGGCCCTGCTCTCCGTCATCGGCTTCCACTGGCTGTTCGCGGGCACGACGCTCGGCTTCATCGCCTCGGCGGCGCTGGTGGTCTCGGTGCTGCTCCCCTCGCCCAAGCCGCCTTCGACGCAGGAGAGCGCCTGGGGGCGCACGACGCGCGGCGCACGGCTCTATCTCGCCGCGCCGCGGCTGCGCGGGCTGCTGGCGCTGAACCTGGCGGTCGCCGCGGCCGGGGCGATGGTCATCGTCAACACGGTGGTGCTGATACAGGCGGGGCTCGGGCTGGGTGCAGGGCAATTGGCATGGACGCTGGCGGCCTATGGCTTCGGCTCGATGGTCGCCGCACTCGCGTTGCCGCGTGTGCTGGATCGGGTCGGCGACCGCCCGGTGATGCTGGCGGGCGCCGTGATCCTGGTGGCAGGCCTGCTCGCGGGGCCGCTGACGCTGCAACACTGGGGGCTCGTGCTGGCGCTCTGGGCGCTGCTTGGCCTCGGCAATGGGCTGGTGCTGACGCCCTCGGGGCGACTGCTACGGCGGTCTTCTGACGCGGGCGACCGTCCCGCGCTGTTCGCGGCGCAATTCGCGCTCAGCCACGCCTGCTGGCTGCTCGCCTATCCGCTGGCGGGGTGGCTGGGGGCAGCGGCGGGGCTGGCGCCGACCTTCCTGCTATTGGCGGCGCTGGCGGCTACCGGCACATGGCTCGCCATCCGGCTGTGGCCGGCGGAGGCCGAGCGCGCCGCGCCGCACGACCACCACGGCCTGCCGGCGGACCACCCGCATTTGAACGGCGCGCAGCCCCTGCCGGACGGCGGCTTTCGCCACGTCCATGCCCCGGTCGCCGATACACTGCACGCGATGCGCGGCGGCTGAAGCGCCCATCATCGCCGTGCCCGACCTTGCCGCCTATGCGGGCCTGTTCGCCATCGCCTTCGCCGCCGCGACACTGATCCCGGCGCAGTCCGAGATCGCGCTGGCCAGCCTGCTTGTCGCCGGGCAGCAGCCCGTGGTCCTGCTGCTGGCGGTGGCGAGCCTCGGCAACATCGCCGGCTCGGCGCTGAACTGGGGCCTCGGGCGCGGCGTGGCCCGCTTCCGGGACCGGCGCTGGTTTCCCGTATCGGTGCAGGCGCTGGCCCGTGCCGAGGGATGGTACCGACGCTGGGGACGGTGGTCGCTGCTGCTCAGCTGGGCGCCGGTCATCGGCGATCCGCTGACGGTCGCCGCCGGCGTGCTGAAGGAACCCTTCCTGCCGTTCCTGGCGCTCGTCGCGCTGGCCAAGGTCGGGCGCTACGTTGTTGTCGCGGCGGTCGCGCTCGGCCTGGCGTAGCTCCTTCGTCAGTCCCCAAAGGCGGCGTCGAACAGCAGCTTCATGTTCAGCCCGACGATCACCGCCGCGGTCGCCCAGCCCAGGGCCAACTGCCAGGCGGGTGCGGTGAAGACCCCCATCCGCTTGCGGTCCTGCGCGAACAGCATCAGCGGGATCACCGCGAAGGGCAGTTGGATCGACAGGATCACCTGGCTCAGGATCAGCAATTGCGCGGTACCCGACGCGCCATACATCCAGGTCACGATCACCGCCGGGATGATGGCGATCAGCCGCGTGACCAGCCGCCGCAGCACCGGCGGCAGCCGGAACCGCAGGAAGCCCTCCATCACCACCTGGCCCGCCAATGTCGCGGTGACTGTGGCGTTCAGCCCGCACAGCAGCAGCGCCACGCCGAACGCCGTCGCGGCGATGCCCGCGCCCAGCAGCGGCGTCAGCAGCTGGTAGGCTTCGCCGATCTCGGCCACCTCGGTATTGCCGCTGGCGTGGAAGGTGGCGGCCGCGGTGATCAGGATGGCGGAATTGATCAGCAGCGCGAGCGTCAGCGCCAGCGAGCTGTCGATGGTGGCGAACTTGATCGCCTCGCGCTTGCCCGCTTCGTCGAGGTTCCAGGACCGCGACTGCACCACGGCGGTATGCAGGTACAGGTTGTGCGGCATCACGGTGGCGCCGAGGATGCCCATGGCAATGTAGAGCTGTGTCTGGTTGGTTACGATCGATACGGCCGGAATGTAGCCGTTCAGCACGGCGGCCCAATCCGGGTCCGACAGCACGATCTGGATACCGAAGCAGCCCACGATCAGCACGATGAAGCCGAAGATCAGCGCCTCCAGCCAGCGCACGCCCTTGTTCTGCAGCCACAGGATCAGGAAGGCGTCGAGCGCGGTCAGGAACACGCCATACAGCAGCGGAATGCCGAATAGCAGCTCGAGCGCGATGGCGGTGCCGATCAGCTCGGCCAGGTCGGTGGCGCAGATGGCGATCTCGGCGAACAGCCACAGTGGATAGGCAACGACCTTAGGGAAACGCTCCCGGCACAACTGGGCCAGGTCGCGTCCGGTCGAGACGCCGATGCGCACGCACAGCGCCTGCAGCAGGATCGCCATCAACGAGGAGGTGAGTGCGACCGCCAGCAGCGTGTATCCGAAGGCCGAGCCGCCGGCGAGCGAAGTCGCCCAGTTGCCGGGGTCCATGTAGCCGACCGCGACGAGGTAGCCAGGCCCCATGAAGGCGAACAGCTTGCGTAGGAAGCCGCCGGCGTTCGGCACGGCGACGCTGCGATGAACCTCCGGCAGGCTGGGCGGGCCGGATACGGTCGTCGCGGCGGCGGCGTCATCGGGAGGCGGTGTCATGTCGCGGCTCCGAAGTTCAGCCTAGGCTAAGTTATGCCAACGCGACTATCAAGTGTGTCCGCTTCCATCGCCATATCCGAGTCATGACACGCAGCCCTGCCAGGCGATCCCTTCCACCGGCCGATGACCACGCCGTGCGGTTCGCGCGCCAGCGTGAGGCCGACCGCACGGCGACCGCCGAGGACTACGTCGAGCTCATCGCCGACCTGCTGCGCGAGGAAGGCGAAGCGCGGGCGGTCGAGCTCGCCCGGCGGATGGGTGTATCGCAGGCGACGGTAACGGCCACGGTCGGACGCCTGCAGCGCGACGGGCTGGTCGAGACGAAGCCCTATCGGGGCCTGTTCCTCACCGACGCCGGCCGGGCGATGGCCGAGGCTGCCAAGGCGCGGCACGACCTCGTGGTACGCTTCCTGATCGCGGTCGGGCTTGACGCGGAAACCGCCGAGCAAGACGCAGAGGGGTTGGAGCACCACGCGAGCGAAAAGGCGCTCGTGGCCTTTGCAAGGTTTGTCGCGAAGGCGGAGACGGATCGCGCATGACCGACTCCTACTCGATCGGCGACCTCGCTCGCGCGACAGGCGTCAAGCCGACGACAATCCGATGGTATGAGCAGGAGGGCTGGATGCCCCCTCCCGCGCGCACCGAAGGTGGGCATCGGGTCTATGGTGTGGCGCATCTCCGACGCCTGGGCTTCATCCGCCATGCGCGCGAACTGGGGTTTGAGAGCGAGGCAATCCGAGCGCTGCTCGACCTGGCCGATCATCCGGAAGCCGATTGCGGCGCCGCGCACACGCTGGCAACGGCGCAGATCAGCGAGATCGATGCGCGGCTGCGGCGCCTCTCGGCACTGCGCGCCGAATTGCAGCGGATGGCGACCAGCTGCGAGGGCGGCGTGGTCGGCGACTGCAGGATCATCGAGACCCTCGCCGATTTCGCGCATGGGCACTGCGCGGATCCGATCCATCGGGAGCGCGGATGATCACGCCCGGAGGCACCTGAGCGCCGCGCATTGCCGTCACCCAGGCGCGCGCGCCCTTCGAAGCTGCAACAGTGCTACAGCTCGGGAATCCTTTGTCACGGGACTGTTGTTAGCCGGAAAACTCCGAGCGGCATGTTCACCTCGTCGGCCAAGCAACGGTCGAAAAGGAGAATGCATCCATGCACACCCAGATCCGCAATCCGCGCGTCGTTCTCTTCGCCGCGACCGCGCTGGTCATCCTCGGCACGATCGCCACTGCGGCCAAGGCGGATGGCCAGCCCGTGGTGTCGCTCGAGCCCATGATGCTTGGCCGCACCGGCTTCATGATCTATTCTGATCGCGCATCACCGCTATCGTCCCTGCCGGTCCGCCGCGTCATCACGAACGGCGACAATGTCGAGATCGAGTACGACACGTCCGCGCCGCCGCGCATGGTCGTGTCCCGCCCGGTCGCGCGCATCGTGGGCAGCGGCGAGAATCTCAGCGTCGAGTACGACGACCAGCAGGCCTCGAACATGCCGCATGCGATGCCGAATGTCGGCGGCGGCCACAACGCAGGCCTGTGGAACCTGCGCTCGCTGCCGCCGTCGCTGCGATAAAGCAGGCAAGCCCGGGCCGCGATGGCCCGGGCTTTGTGGCAGCCTTGCCGGTAACGGTTTGAAGCCCCTGGTCATCGCCGCGAAGCAACACTCTTCAGCATGCCGCTGAAGAGTACTGTTGCGTTCCTGACAGCGCTCTTGGCGACGCAGGAGCCACTCATATCAACGGTTGAATTCTTCGACCGGTTGGTATCCGCCTTTGCCGACCCTCAGACGCCGGGCGGAAACCTCCGGCTTCCTTGGCTTCGCCGGTCTCCCGGCGGCGCCCGTTCGGGCGCTCGGCACGAGTCAAGCGCTCGTGCCGTGGGTATCAGCCCGCCACGACGAATTCCGTCATCATGCCCGTCGCGAGATGCGGCATGTGGTGGCAATGGAACATCCAGCGACCAGGCGTTGCGAACTCGAAGGCCAGCGTAACGCGCTCCATCGGCGGCACCTGGACGGTGTCGCGCCTCGCGCCGACGAAACGCTGCGATCCCCATCCCACGACCTGAAACACTGTCCCGTGGATATGCATCGGATGCGCCATCATCGATACGTTCGTCATCGTCAGCTCAACGCGTTCGCCACGGCGGGCTTCGAGCACCCTGTGCCGACCCCAGGGGCGATCATCGATGGACCAGACATAGGGCGTCATTCCGCCGTTGAGCGTGACCGCCAGATTCCGATCAGCGCGACGCGCGGGCACCGGGCTCGCCGAATGCAGCCGCAGCTCCTGCCGTCCGTCGAAGCCAGGCGCGGCGCTCTCCGCCTCCGGGGCGATGCGCGCGACCGGAGCATTGGGCGTGGCCAGGATGATTCCGGTCCGCTCACGCGCGCCTTCCCGCAGCGCGAGGATCGGAAAGGTGCCGCCTTCACCTGGTAGCTCGAGAAGGAGATCGGCGCGCTGGCCCATCGCAAGCGCGAAGCGAGTTGTGCGAAGTGGATCGACCGGATGCCCGTCGACCGCGACCACAGACGCCTCGAGGCGCCCCGTATCGATCCAGAACACCGTCGCCGCCGCGCCGTTGATGACGCGCAGCAGAACGCGGCCGCCGCGCTCGACCCGGACCACCTCCGGATCGCCCAGCGTCCGGTCGTTGGCGAGGTAGGCGTCGAAGTCGATGTCATTGATGTCCGCCGCGCCCATCGGCATGCCGCCGTGCGGCGCTGCGGCAGGCGACATCCCGCCATGCGGATTGCCCGCCGCGGCATGCGGCGCGCCACCGCCCGCCCCGAGCCGGGCGAGGATCTCGCCGAGCGGCGTAAACGAATAGTCGTGCAGCATCATCACGACCTCCTGCCGATCCGCCCGGGCATCCTCCGCGCTGCGTACGATGTGCGGCGCCGCGAGAAGGCGCATCTCCTGGTCGGGCACATGGGCATGCATCCAGTGGGTGCCGGCATTGGGCACGAAGTCGAAGGCACGGTCGGCGCCGGCTGCGATCAACGGCAGCGGCGTATCGGGCACACCGTCCTGCGCGAAGGGCGGGGTCTGGCCATGCCAGTGGATGATGGTCCGCTCCGGCAGCCGGTTTTCCAGGCGCACGCGGAACCGCTCGCCGGGTTGTTGCACCAGTCCGTGACCGCCATCCGGGCGCAGAAGGCCCAGGACCGTCGCCGCGCGACCGTCGATGTCGAGCGTGCGTGACGTGGCACGGATCACCGTGGGCTCGGTGGCTGCTTTTGCCGGCTGACGGGCCGCACTCCAGATCGACAGGGGAAGTGCTGTGCCGCCTGCCATCAGGACACGGCGTAAAAGGTTCATGGTTTTCGCTCCAATCAACAATCGCGGAAGTCTGCCCACCGTGAGACGACCCGGAATTGAACGGAGCGCTACAAAGTGTTTCCGCCTGATCACTCATCCGGCGGTTGGTATTCCCGAGACATCCCGCTCCTGGATGGTCGGGCCGGAGCCGCCCGGTCCATTCCGCTGGAACCCGCCGTAGAGCGCCCGAAAAAGGAACTCATGCCACGTGTCGCGCATCTCCCTCGTGGCGCGCAGGGCCTGAGTTACCGCGCCGAGCGCGTCGCGTTCGGCAAGTCGCAGGGTTGGGAATTTGTCGTTCCCGCCCGGGGCCCTTGCGGCGCGCACCGCATCTGCCATGACCGCGACGCCGCCCATCCAAGGTGCGAAGCGTTCCGAGAGGAGATAACGGCTGACGCGCATCGGATGCATCCAGCGCGCCATCGCGGCTGCCGCGGGGTTCGCCGCGGCGCGGATCCATGGCGAGACAAGGGCGCCATAGACTGCATCGTTCCATTTCGAGACCTCGCCGACGCGGTCGAAGGCGGCGGACGGAGGGGCGAAGTGGAGGTCCTCGACCCGGCGTTCGACAAACCCGACGCTGTACTGCGGTTTCCGGCATTCCGGATCGCCGGTCGGATTGTCGATCGTCATCTCGTAGAGACCGGGCGCAAGCAGAGAGACATCGTCGAGCGCCTCCAGGATGGCGCGATGCTCGAAGCGGGCGACCGAAGCCGAGACGAAGATCCCGAGGTGACCCACCTTCGGGTTGAGCAGATACACGATGCGCTGTCCCGCCTGCTTCAGCGCGTCGGTATCGCGGTACACCCGCGCGATCCAGCCGAGGGCCTGGTGCGGCGGCGTGATGTTGTCGCCCTGCGATGCGAAAATCACCAGCGGGCTGCGCAGCTCCCGCAGATCGATCCGCGTGCCGTCGCCAAGGTCGAGCACGCCGCGTTCGAGCTCGTTGCCGATGAAAAGGTGCCGGACGATGGTGGTGATCTCATCGCGACTCAGGGCGTAGAATGTGTTCCACCAGCGCTCGAAGGCGAGGAAACGGGCACGCTCTCCTTCCGGGTCGAGGAACAGCGGAAGGTACTTCTCCCACAAGGCGTTCTCGGGCTTCAGGCCCTCGAAGTTCTGCACGAGCCAAGCGCCATCGAACTGGCCATCGCCGAGATCGGCGAGCAGCCGTACCGGCCAGACGCCGCCGGACAGTCCGCCCGCCAGCCGCATCGGGTTCACGCCCGGCTCCCCCGACCAGTACGACAGCGGCGATCCGTTCAGCACGACGGGGCCGAGCGATCCCTCGCAGTGCAACGCCAACAGGATAGCCGCCCATCCACCCTGGCAGTTCCCGTAGAGAATCGGTGACCTGCCCTCGTGCCGCGCGGCGACGGCATCCACGAAGCGCCGCAGCGCGTGCAGCACGTCGATCAGCGTCTGCCCGGGGCACGGTGCGGGAAAGAACGTCACGAAGTAGACGGGGTATCCCTCGTGCAGCGCGATGCCGAGTTCGGACTCGCGTCGGGTTCCACCGATCCCCGGTCCGTGCCCGGCGCGAGGGTCGATGACAATCAGGGGCGGCTTCGCCGGGTCGAGACAATGGTCAGCCTCGTCCTCCCCATACGCCGTGATGCGCAGGAGCGCGTAGTTCGCCGGGCGCGGAAAACGTCGCGCATCGAGCAGCGTTTCGTGCCGGAACGCGAGGATATCCGGCGCGCCTGCGCTGTACTGGCTCAGGATGTCGTTGGCGCGTTCGCGCTGCACGTCCCAGAAGAGAATTGCGCGCTGCCACGCTTCGATCATGTATCCGGCAGCATCGGACATGTCGGGCAGGACCGCAGGCGTTGCGGGATCGGTCGGTGTGGCGCTGCCGAGGTCTGCCATCGTCCTGCCTTCCATGTGGCGAGGGCCGGCGGGGTGGGTGTCCCCGCCGGCGGTCCCTCACCGGCCGGTGCCACTCGAGGCGCCGGCGATCATGCCGGCGCCGCTGCCAGGAATGACGAGCCACGCCAACGCGTCCACGGTCCGCCGCTGGGCGTCGTCGAGCGTCGGCAGGAGCGCGGCGGCCGCCTCGCGGCAGGTCCGCGCAGGAGTTCCGGCGCGGGATTTGCGGACCCGATCGAGGTCCGATCGCGGCGCGCGACCGCTCCGCGATGCAGGTGCGGGTCACGGCTTGGCGGCCTGCTCGCGCAGCGCACGCCGCGCACCTGCTAGTGCAAGCGGCGGCAACACTGCCCATTGCAGCAGCGGGCCGGCCCCGGTTCCGAGAATAGGCAGGACCGGCATTGCGCCGGCGTAGGCCCAACTGCGTCGGATCTCGACGTTCAGCCATTCGCTGTACACCGTATAGGCGAGACCGATCACGACCGTGGCGGCGAGCACCCGTCCGAAGGCCCGCTCGGGCCACTTCGGCGCGCCGACGATCACCAAGGCCCAGGACAATGCGGCGAGCGCGATCAGCGCATCGCCGGCGGTGCAGTGCAGGATGGCGAAGGCGATCTCCCACGCCGTGCCATCGCGCCCGAGCGTGTAGAGCGGCAGCTGCAAGATCTCCCATGCGAACATCGCCGGGACGAGCCGGATCATGGTGCCGCGCATCGCCGGCAGCCAGTTCGCCGGATGGCGCGTGACGTGGCCCGTCGGCATCGGGGGGGGCGCCTTCGATCATCCTGCAGCCGTGTCGCTGCGCGCGACGTCGGCGCGAAGCGCCGCGAGCCGGCGTTCGCCCTGGCGTCCCAGCAGTCGCGCATTGACCGCGACGACGACGGTCGAGAGCGACATCAGCGCCGCGCCGACTGCCGGCGTCAGCAGGATCCCCCACGGCACGCCGACGCCAGCGGCCAGCGGGATCGCCACGACGTTGTAGCCGGTCGCCCAGGCCAGATTCTGCGCCATGCGGGCATAGGTCGCACGGGCGAGCGCGAGGATCGCGACGACATCGCGCGGGTCGTTGCGCACCAGAACGATGTCGGCGGCCTCGGCCGCGACGTCCGTCCCCGCGCCGATCGCGATGCCGAGGTCGGATTGGGCGAGTGCTGGCGCGTCGTTCACGCCGTCCCCCACCATCGCGACGGTCAGGCCGCGCGCCTGTATGGACTGCACCACCTCGGATTTCTGGTGCGGCAGCACCTCGGCGCGCACCTCGTCGAGGCCGAGTTCGCGGCCGACCTGCTCGGCGACCGGCCTCGCGTCGCCCGTCAGCATCATGCAGCGCAGGCCGAGCGCGCGGAGCTGGCGGACGGCTTCCCGACTTTCAGGACGAACGACATCCGCCAGCGCAACCGCGCCGGCCAGCGCCCCGTCAGCCGTGACGAACACGACCGTCCGCCCGGCCGCCTGTTCCTCGGCGACGCGCGCATCTGTCACCTCGACGTCGCGGCGGCGAAGCGTGCCGGGGCTGACCACCTCGACCGCGACCCCCTCGATCGTCGCGCGCGCGCCTTCGCCGGGCAGGTTGCGAAATTCGGTCGCCGCCGGCGGCACGATACCACGCGCCTCCGCACCGCGCAGGACTCCCTTGGCGATCGGATGCTCGGAGGAGGATTCGAGACCGGCGGCCAGACGCAGCACCGCGGCCTCGTCGAAGCCGACGCCGAGCGGGACCACGGCAGCGACGCCGAAGCGACCTTCGGTCAGCGTCCCGGTCTTGTCGAAGACGACGACCTGGAGCGCGCGCGCCCGTTCGAAGGCTGCGCGATCGCGGATCAGCAGGCCGTTGCGGGCGGTGAGCTCGGTGCTGACAGCCACCACCAGGGGCACGGCGAGGCCGAGCGCATGGGGGCAGGAAATGACCATGACGGTCACCATCCGCTCCAGCGCGAAGGCCAGCGGCGCGTCCAGGAGCAGCCAGACGCCGAATGTCCCGCCACCGACCCCGATCGCGACCCAGGTGAGCACGGCGGCGGCGCGATTGGCGAGATCCTGCGTGCGCGACCGCGTGGCCTGGGCTTGTTCCACGAGGCGGATCACCTGCGCGAGATAGGTCTCGCCGCCGGTGCGTTCGATCCGCACGGTCAGCGCGCCTTCCCCATTGACCGCGCCGCCGACGACGCGGGCGCCGACGGCCTTGTCCACCGGGCGGGATTCGCCGGTGAGCATACTCTCGTCCATGGACGAGCGGCCCTCGGTGACGATGCCATCCGTCGGCACCTTCGCGCCCGGGCGCACGAGCACGAGGTCGCCGGGCCGCAGCGCGGCGATCGGCACCTCCTCCTGCGCGCTGCCCTCGCCGAGCCGGGTCGCCGTTGCCGGCATCAGGCGCACAAGGGCCTGGAGGGCGCCCGAAGCGCCGAGCACGGACTTGGCCTCAAGCCAATGGCCGAGCAGCATGACCAGGATGAGGGTCGCAGTTTCCCAGAAGAACACGTCGCCCGGCAGCCCGGCGAGCACGGCAAGCGAATAGACGTAGGCGGAGACGATCGCGAGGCTGACCAGCGTCATCATACCGGGCTTGCCGCGCCGCAATTCCCCCGACAGTCCAGCGAGGAACGGCCAGCCGCCGTAGAAGAAGATCACGCTCGCGAGCGCGGCCTCGACGAACGCGCTGCCGGGGAAGGCCAGGACGCCGGGCAGGCCCACCAGCATCTGGATGTGCCGCGAGAGCACCACGACGGCAATGGTCAGCGGGAGGCATATCCAGAAGCGCCGGCGGAAATCGGCGACCATCGCGCCGTGGTCGTGACCTGCCTCGCCATGGCCGGTGTGCGGTGCGCCGTCGCTCGCGGGCGCAGTATGTTGGTGATGGCGATGTGCGGCGTGTTCGGTCATGTCGGACTACCCTGCGGTCGTTTTCGTGGGGCGAAGGGTCACGGCGAGATCGCCGGTCCGCGAGACGAGCTGCTGAGTCTTGGGATCCAGGCGGGGACGCGCTTCGCCCAGGCGGCATGCTCGGCGCGGAACTGCGCCGCCGCGGCGGCCTCCTCGCGTGCCGCGAGGCGGAAGTAAATCACGAGCAGAACCGGATACATCGCCATCGTGACGAGGGTCGGCCACTGGAGAAGGAAGCCGGTCATGATCAGGATGAAGCCCGCGTATTGCGGATGCGGGATGCGCGCATATGGGCCGCTGGTTGCAAGCGTGCCGCGCCGCACGGCCCGGTAGAGCACCGGCCAGGCCGCCGCGATCAGCCAGAACCCCACAAGAATGAAGACCGTGCTGAGCAGGTTGAATGGTCCGAAATGCGGGTTGATGCCCGGCCTGGCAACCATCTCGAGCAGGTGGCCGCTGTCGTGGCTGAACCAGTTCACTCCGGGCCAGCGCGTCTGAAGCCAGCCGGCGAAGAGATAGATGGTCAGGGGGAACCCATACATCTCGGCAAAGAGTGCCACGATGAACGCCGAGAAAGCGCCGAAGCTGCGCCAGTCGCGCCCGTTGAGCGGACGGGCGAAGCTGTACGCGAAGCCAATGAAGAGCGCGGCATTTCCAGCGGCGAGCAACCAGAAGCCGTAACCGGCGGTCGGACTCATGGCTGCTTGCCCGCATCGCTGCCGTGACCACCGTGCCCGCCATGCATGAAGATGTGCATGAGGGGGCAAAGAAGGATCAGCCCCAAGGGCAGCCACTGGAAGACGTGCGCCGTGTGGCTGAAGAGAAGGTAGCCGGCGACCGCGACCGCGAAGACGATGAAGGTGAGACCGGTGCGGCTGCGCCAGAAGCCTGCTCTCGTCACCTGGCCCGCCGGTTCGTGCGAATGCTGGGACATGCTTCTCACTCCTGGCGTCCACCGGGCGCCCGACCGTCGGACGCGATGCTTGCATTGGCCTTGCGTGAAGGGCCGCGTGATGGGTGCGCGTCCGCGGCTTGCTCAGCCCTCTCATGCGTGGAGGGTGACTGGGGTTCGGACAGGAAAGCGGTACTGGCGGTCCGTGGATGCGGCAGTCCCGTCAACGCGGCCCTGAACCGCGTGGTCGCGACTTCGAGCATGGCAAGGCAGCAATCCATCTGAATGACGACGGCCGAGAACGGGTCTCGGGCCTCCGCGAGCTGACGACCATGCGCAGCCAATCGGTCTATTGCGTCCTGGGCGGCGCCCGCCTGAGCAGTAGCAAATGCGCCGGTGATCCCCTGGACGAGAGCGGCGAGGTCCATGGTGAGCACGAGCGGATCGAGACCTCGGGGATCGCCCGGCTGTCCTGTTGCCTCTGCTTCGCGATGCATCGCATGCACTCCCTTTCCATTGCGTGGCCGGCTGAGACATCGCAGGGCCACATTGGAACAGACGGTGCCGTGGGCGATTCCTTACACGCCGTGCGCGGCAGGCGATGGGCAGGCTGATGGGTCGAAACTTCCGCCCTCGGAACACGCGTCGCAATGCGCCAGGAACGCAGTCCGCAACGCTGCCCGCGCACGATGCAGGCGCACGTCGAGCGCATTGCGCGTCAGGCCAAGGCGCTCGGCGTGCTGTGCGCGATCACCTCCCCCGAGATCGATCACTTGCAGTAGATCACGCTCCCCTTGCCGCAACTGCGCCACGACATCCGGGAGGCAGTCGCAGGGCTCGCTGTGACGAGACGACATCGGGTGCGGCAGCGTGTACTCTTCGCGACGCTCCAGGGTCTGGGGATCATCGGATCGGACCCTGCGGCGTTCGGCTCGTGCCGATCGCCAGTGATCCGCGACGGTGGTGCGCAGCACAATCGCAAGCCAACCGCGCACCGCCGCCGCGTCACGCACTTCTGGCGCACGCGTGAGTGCGCGCAGGCAGAATGCGGCCAGGATCTCGCCGGCGGCCTGCACATCACTTTGGCAACGACGCAATACCCACCGGCGGATCGCCTCGAAGTCGGCAACGAGAGTGTCGTGGACCGCCGTTTCTACCCGACGCTTGGGGGCTGGATCAGCGGGCCGGTCTTCGAGGCGTTGCATGACCGCGTCTGCCGATCAGCGGGCCGGCAGGCGCGCCAGCATGGCGCGCATCTGGGCGATCTCGCGTTCTTGCGCGGAGACGATCTCCTGCGCCAGCCGCCGGACCTCCGGGTCCTGGCCGTGCTGCAGGACGATCCGCGCCATGTCGATGGCACCCTGGTGGTGCGGGATCATGCCGGCGACGAAGTCCCGATCGGCATTGCCGCTGTATTGGATCGCCATGTCGCGATGCATCTTGTCCATCGCTGCCGCGAAGGCCTGCGATGACGGTGCGGAGGCGCCGGGCCCGGCGGGCTGCATGCCCTGCTGCATCGGCATCTGGCCGTGCTGCATGCCGGGCATCATCTGGCCGCCGGGCATGCGGTGGCCGGGCGGCATGCCCTGGGCGAGCACGTAGCCCGCGCCACCGCCGACAAGAGCGGCGGCGGCCACCGCGGCAAGAATGGAACGACGCATCTCGAACTCCTTCATGGTTTCGGCACCTGATCGGTGACGACGTGAAGTTCGGACCCGCGCATGTCCCGCGCATCAACACAGTGTGACAAAACATGTCAGGCGAGGCTGGAACGGTCGAAATGCCTGACATGGCCACGGAATCGTACGGACGAAGCCTGCCGCGGGCACGCCGTCAGCGCGTGCGCGGCAACTCCACGAGAGTGCTCAACCCACCCGCCGGCCGGTTCACGAGCCGGATCGTGCCGCCATGTTGCAAGATCACTTGGCGCGCGATCGTGAGGCCAAGGCCGGTTCCGCCCGTGCCGCGGTTGCGCGATGGATCGAGCCGCCGAAACGGTTCGAAGACGACCTCCATGTCGGCTTCGGGAATTCCGGGGCCATCGTCGTCGATGCGCACAAGGATGCGCTCAGCGAGATCATCGAGTTGAACCCGCGCCACCTTTCCGTATTTCACCGCGTTCTCGATGAGGTTCGCGAAAGCGCGCTTGATGGCCACCGGGCGGCATGTGAGGCGAGCCTGCCCAGGTCCATCATAGTGCGCTTCTGCCCCGGTGTCGGCTGCGGCGTCGCACAGTGTTTCGAGAAGGGCAACGATGTCCGTGGGACGCTCAGGTTCGAGTTCGTCCTCACCGCGAAGGTAGGCGAGCGTCGCGCCGATCATGGCGTCCATCTCGTCGAGATCGGCATCGATCGCGCGTTGTGCTTCAGGATCGTCGAGGAAACCCGCGCGCAGCCTCAGCCGCGCAATCGGTGTGCGCAGATCGTGGCTGACCGCCGCAAGCGCCTGCGTACGATCCGCGATCAGCTTGTTGATGCGGGATTGCATGCGGTTGAAGGCGAGCGCCGCATGACGCACCTCGTAGGGGCCGGTCTCAGGCATGGCGATCGTCACGCCGGGCATGCCGACCCGATCGGCGGCATCCGACAACTGCCGCAGCGGCCGCCCGATGAGGCGCACGACGAGCAATCCCAGGAGCAGGATGCCGGCCGCCATGGCGCTGGTGGACAACAGGCTCGCATGTTCGGCGGTAGGGGGGCGAAACAGGCCGGCCGAGAAATTGAGCCAGGACCCGTCAGGCAGCTCGACTGCACCGATGATCACGTGACGGAATTGCTCGCCACCAGGCATCGGCGATGTGCCGTCCTCTGCATAGCCCAGCCGCAGGCCGGTGCTCCGAAGTTCCGGAACCAGTTCGATGAGCCGGGTCCGCAGGGCTTCGATCCGCGGGCTTGTCTCATCGACCAGGCGGACGGTTGGCGCCGGGGTCCAATGCATGTCGAGGCTGGCGGATGATAGGGCATGCGCTGTCCTGTCGCGATCGGCGACGGGCAGCTCGGCCACGGCGCGCTTCGCCGCGGCGAGGCGTTCTGCAGTCTGGCGTTCACGCGTAGACCCGAGCAGGGCGTCGGTGCCGACCTGGTGCAGCCAGAGGCTGCCCACGTGGAATGTCAGCAACCCGATCAGCAGAACGAGGACGATGCGCCCGCCAAGGGTATCGGGGACAAGACGGAGCCGGAATCGGCCAGGAGGCGTCCCGCTCACCCGCGGGCGACCGCAGGGACGAACATGTAGCCGGCGCCGCGGATGGTCTTGATGATCGTCGGGCTTTCCTCGGTCGGCTCCATCTTCCGGCGGAGCCTGCTCACCATCACGTCCACCGTGCGATCAAGCGCGTCCGAGACCCGGTTGCGGGCGAGGTCCAGCAGTTGATCGCGGCTGAGGATGCGCTGTGGGTGCTCGCAGAACGCCAGCAGGAGATCGTATTCGCCACCTGAGAGATCGACAGCGACGCCATCGGGCGCCATGAGTTCGCGTCGCCGCGTGTCGAGCGCCCATCCGGCGAAGAGCAGGCGGTCCGCAACCAGTCCCGAGGCACGCTGGTCGCTCCCCTGCGCCCGACGCAGCACGGCACGAATGCGCGCGAGAAGCTCAGGCCGAGAGAACGGCTTAGGGATGTAGTCATCGGCACCGAGTTCGAGGCCAAGCACGCGGTCGGTTTCGTCGCCGCGCGCCGTCACCATGATGATCGGAACCTGGGTCTTCGCGCGCAGCGCGCGAGTCAGGTCTAGGCCTGACTGCCCTGGCAGCATCACATCCAGCAGGATGAGGTCCACCGCGGCATTCGCGAGGGTTTCCCACATCTCGCGGCCGTCGCGCGCACCGGTCGCGCGGTAGCCGTTCTGACGCAGAAACTTCGCGATCAGGTTACGCATCTCGCCGTCATCCTCGACGACGAGCACATGCGCCTCCGGCGTCAGCAGGTCCGGCGCCATTCGGTCATCCTCAACCCTGATCCCTCGGCGTGAACCGCCCCTGCGAAGGGCGCTGTCCCGGCATGGTCAAGGTAACGACCACGCGCATTCCAGCAGCCGCGGTAAAATCCCCCTGCCCTCGCAGCATATCTGCGCCTGCGGGCGTGAGGGGTACCGTTGTCTGCCGGCCACCGGCCAGCACGACCGCCTGGCCGCTGGCGCCCTCGGCGGACCGGGGGCGATACGAATTATCGCTCAGATAGAGCCTGAGTTCATTCCCGTCGGCGACAAGTTCGGCGTGTCCGCCGGCAAGGTCGATCCGCTGGCCGCCATTCGGGCCGCGGGTGATGCTTGCGCGCGCAGCTGGCGCGAGGACGGGCAGCATCGCTGTCGCGGCGAGGAGGATGCGTCGGTTCATGGGTGTTGTCCTTTCATCGAATCAGTAGGCCTCGGCAACCTTCATCTCCTGCTGGCGATCCATCAGGCTCGCGAGCGCCGGCCTGCCGAAGCGATGGAACAGGAGGGGCGTGAGGAAGGTGTCGAGCAACGTCGCGGTGACCAGTCCGCCGAAGATCGTGACGGCGACGGGGTGTAGGATCTCCTTGCCCGGCTCACTCGCGCCGATCATGAGCGGGATCAGCGCAAAGCCGGCGGACAGCGCCGTCATGAGCACTGGCGTGAGGCGCTCGAGACTACCGCGCACGACGAGCCCGAGGCCCCAGGGTTCGCCCTCGAGCAGGGCCAGGTTCAGATAATGACTGACCTTCAGGATCCCATTGCGTGCGGCGATACCAGCCAGCGTGATGAAGCCGATCATGGAGGCGACCGATAGCGGCTGGCCCGCGATCCAAAGCGCCGCAATGGCGCCCACCAGCGCCAGCGGCACATTACCCATGATGATCAGCGCCAAGACTGCTGAGCGATATCGGCTGTAGAGTACCATGAAGATCAGCGTCAGCGAGACAAGTGAGAGCATCGCAATCAGGCGGGTTGCTTCCTCCTGCGCCTGGAATGTGCCTTCCAGCGCGAAGAAGTAGCCCGGCGGGAGCGGCGCATTGGCCATTTCGGTGCGGATGCGCTGCACGATCGCCGCTGTGTCGCTGCCATCGGTATTTGCCAGCACGACGATGCGTCGGCGCCCATTCTCCCGCAGGATCTGGTTCGGACCGTCGGTATCGCGAACCTCGGCCAGGAGCGAGAGGGGAACACGCCCACCCGGTGTCTCGATCATGATCGACGACAGCCCGCTGCCGGTGCGGTCCTGGTCGGCAAGCCGCATGACAAGGTCGAAGCGGCGGGCACCGTCGACAACCTCGCTGACGACCTGGCCGCCGGACATGTCCTGCACCGCCTGGCCGATGGTCGCGGCCGAGACGCCATGAAGCGCCGCGCGTTCGTGATTGACCGTCACTTGCAGCTGCGGGACACGCACCTGCCGTTCGATCTGCAGGTCGCGCAAGCCTGCCACTCCGGCCAATCGCTGCTGCATCTGCTCGGCGATGGTGCGCAGGGTGTCGAGGTCGTCGCCATAGATCTTCAGCGCGATCTCCGCCCGAACGCCCGAGAGCATGTGGTCGAGCCGGTGTCCGATTGGCTGGCCGATATTCAGACTTCCGGGAATGATTCCGAGGCGCGCACGGATATCCGCCGCAATCTCCTGCTTGCCACGGCTGGAAGGGTGCAGCGTGACGTCGATCTCGGAGGAATGGACGCCTTCAGCATGTTCATCGAGTTCGGCGCGGCCGGTTCTTCGGCCAACCGACCGCACCTCAGGCACCTGCATGATCAGCCGTTCCGCGGCCGTGCCCAGGCGGTTGGCCTCGGCCAGGCTGATGCCAGGCTGGAACTGCAGGCTGATCGTGAGCGTGCCTTCGTTGAAGGGCGGCAGGAAGGCGCGCGGCAGGAATGGCAATGTTGCCACCGCGACCGCGATAGCGCCACCGGCCATGACATACATCAGCCGCTCGCGCCGGAACGCCCATAGCAGCGCGCGCTCGTTTCCGGCCTTCAGCTTGCGCACCATCCAGCCGTCGCCGTGGTCCATCCGCTTCATCCGCGGCAGCAGATAGTAGCAGAGCACCGGCGTGACCGTGATGGACACAATCAGCGACGCCATGATCGAGACGATGTAGGCGACGCCGAGGGGCGCAAACAGCCGGCCCTCGATGCCGGATAGCGCGAACAGAGGCACGAAGACGAGGATCACGATCATCGTCGCGTAGACGATGCCCGACCGCACCTCCTGGCTTGCTTTCGCGACGACGGTGAAGACCGGCAGGGGATTGCCCTTTTCCCGGTTCTCCCGCAGGCGCCGGAAGACGTTCTCGACATCCACCACCGCGTCGTCCACCAGCTCGCCGATCGCGATCGCCAGGCCGCCCAGGGTCATGGTGTTGATCGACAGGCCGAGGAGGTGGAAGACGACCACCGTGATCAGCACCGAAAGCGGGATGGCCGTGAGCGAGATGGCCGTGGTCCGCACGTTCAACAGGAACAGGAACAGCACGACCGCGACGACCGCGACGGCCTCCAGAAGCACTGTCTGGACATTGCCGATCGACGCCTGGATGAAGTCCGCCTGGCGGAACTGCACATTGTCGGCAGTGACGCCCGCCGGCATGACGCGCTGCAGTTCGCGCAGCGCTTCCTCGACCGCGCGGGTGACGACGACCGTATCGGCGTTGGGCTGCTTCTGGATCGACAGGATCACCGCGGGCCGCCCCATGCTGCCGGCCTCACCGCGGCGCAAGCGTGCCGCGAAGTCCACGCCGGCGACCTGGCGAAGAAGTATGGGCTGGCCATTCCGCAGCGCGATGGGCGCATTAGCCAGATCCTCGATCCGCGTCGTGCGCCCAATGTTGCGAATGAGGTATTCGCGACCCGCCTGATCGACGTAGCCGCCGCCGCTATTGGCTCCGAACTGCCGCAAGGCGGTGACGATCTGGTCATGCGTGATGTCGAGCGCATGCATGCGGGACACGTCCGGGGTCACGCGATACTGCTTCACCTCACCGCCGATCGGGATCACCTGGCTGACGCCCGGGATGGTCAACAGGCGTGGCCGCACGACCCAGTCGGCCAGCTCGCGCAGTTGCATCGGGCTCGCCCGCCCATCGGTGGACATGGCCACGAGCATGATCTCGCCCATGATCGAGGAGACCGGCGCCATCTGCGGCACGACATTCGGCGGCAGCTGCGAGCGCACGAGCGACAGCCGCTCGCCCACCTGTTGGCGATTGATCCAGATATCGGTACCCCAGTCGAATTCGACGAAAACGATCGACAGGCCGACCCCGGACACCGATCGCACGCGGGTCACACCAGGCATGCCGTTGAGGGCAGTCTCGATCGGGAAGGAGACCAGGAGCTCGACCTCTTCGGGCGCCAATCCCTCGGCCTCGGTCAGCAGGGTGACCACCGGCTTGTTGAGGTCCGGGAAAACGTCAACGGGCAGTTGGCGGAGCGTGAGCGACCCATAGACAACAAGGATGGCCGCCGCTGCGAGCACGAAGAGCCGGTTGCGCAGGCTCGTGGAGACGAGGAAGTTAAACATCCGATGCGGCCCTCAGCGGATCTGCGCGATGAGGCTGGCCGCTTCAGTGACGACACGCTTTCCCGAGTCGAGACCGGCAAGGACGAGCACGTTGCGTCCATCCAGCGGCTGCACGCGCACCGGGCGCGGCACGAAGCGCTCGGCCGTCGTCATCTCAAAGACGATGGGCGGACCCTCCGCGCTGCGGATCACGGCTTCGCCGGGAAGCACGATCCCAGCTGCACGCCGATTCGTCTGCACCGTGACGGTCACCGGCGTTCCCACCGACAGGCCGGGCGAAGCGTTCACGATTCGGAACTGCAGGGGAACCGCCTGTTGGCGCAAGGCGAGGCCGCGACCGATGAACGCAAGGTCCAGGGTGAGTCCCGCCGAGGTCGTCGCCCTGGCGCCAGCGATGTCGGCAACCATCCCGCCATCATAGGCTACGGCCTCGACCCACAGTCGGGTCGGCTCGACGATTTCAAAGAGCGGTTCGCGCGCATCGACGATCTGACCGCCGAGGGCGGCCGCGACGCTGATGAAGCCGGACGCGGTGGCCTGGACGGCGAGCCTGCCATTGAGGCCCTCGGCCACCGCTGCCCGACGGGCGCGCAGCCCGTCGAGTTCCGCGCGTGCTTCGGCGATCTCGCGTGTGGAGACGCTGCCCGCCAGGCCCGCAAGACGCTGGGTCCGTTGCTGGGCGATGCCGATCTGAGAATCGAGCTCGGCAAGGGTCGCCTGCACCCCGCTGCGCTCCTGCGCCCCGAGCACCGGAACCACATAGGCCAGGGTTTGCCCGCGCTCGACACGGCTGCCGAGGGCGGGAAATCCACCCTCCGGCGATTCCACCCGGCCGGCCTGGGGCGCCTGAACGCGCCCGGACGCATTCGGATCGGCGATCACCTGGCCAACCAGTTGTAGTGACACTGGTGCGTCGGCGCGATCGACGATCGTCGCGCGTACGCCGAGCAGTCGCTGCGTCGGCTTCGGGACGAAGACGCTGCCGTCCGGCTGGCGGCGCGGCTGGTCCAACGGCTGCGCCAGGACCGGCAGTGCCACGAGTGCCAGGACTAGAGCCATCGGGGCAGCTGCTGCCCGCGCCGGCACGCCACCGGCAGCGGCCTTGTGTGGCGTTTCCAAGGCCGGTTCGACGCGGGGCTTGAGCGGGACGGTGTCCGCCGCCACCAGCGGCGGGAGGTTGCGCGGTGCTGCGACCCTGCCAACGAGAACGCCCAGGAGAAGCAGCGCGAGGCCCGCAGCCCAAACCATAGGCTCCACAGCAGCGCGAATCGCTGTTTCGCGCCAGCCCGGCGCTGCCGCGGCCGCGGTCGCAACGGCGGGGACCTCGATCTCGAGCGGCAGCAGATCCACATCGGACCCTGCGGTGATGGTGAAGATCAGGCTGCGCGGACCCGCCTGCCCGAGCAGGGGGTGGGACACGACATAGGTCGCCTCCGCACTGCGGGTGACCTGGACGGGTTGCCCGTCGAGCGTGGCGCTGATCTCGGCATTGTCGATCGGCTCAGCGGATGAGTATCGGTCCAGGTAGAGCCACAGGCGCGCATCCGGACCGAGGACGCCGACGAGATCGAAGATGTCGGAATGCGCGATCGCACGCGGAGCGGCGTTGGCGGGCGGAGGTGGCTCGTCTCCGTGACCGGGATGGGCAAGCGCAGGCGGCGCCGCGACCAGCAGTGCGAGGGCGGCAGTGGCAACCAGGCGGCGGAACAGATACGTGGCACGCTTCATGGTTCGACCCCGATCGCTTGATTGTAGCGTGATATGGCTTGGCGGACCGCCACCTGCATCCGCCGACGATCGGCATCGGCGCCGGCAAGGCTGGTCCGCAGCCTTAGCGTCTCCGCGAGGGTTGTCTGGCCGTCACGGAACGCGCGCTCTCCCAGGCTCGCGGCTTCCGCGAGCGCCGCATGGCGCTGATCGGCCAGGCGGGCGGCGGCCCGCGCATCCGCGAGGGCTGCGCGGGCCCGATCCCGTTCCGCGGCAATGAGGCGATCGACCGCACCGGCTTCTGCGGTTGCGGTGGTGAGTTCACCCTGCGCGGTCGCGCGTCGTTCCGCATTGCGCGGCGGATGAGCGAACGGTATCCGCACGCGCACGCCGAACCGGGTGTCCCATCCGGAATCACGGTCGTCGCGCTCCTGCCGCATGAACGCCCCTATCTCCGGGCTTTCGCGATCTTCGACCTCGGCAATTCGAATGCCGGCGCGGGCGACGTCGAGCCCGAGCCGTGCGGCGACGATGCGGGGATGCTCGGCAGGCGCGGCAGCGTCGCGCAACACTTCCTGGGATCCAGGCGCGGGATCACGTCCGGTCAGCGCGCGAAACGCGATCCGTGCCTCGCGGACAGAGGCCTCGGCTTCGCGCAATGCGCCCTCGCTTTCCCTGGCATCTGCGGTCGCGAGCAGTTCCTCCGCCCGAGAGACCTGGCCGGCCCGAGCCTGGCGCGTGACGTCGCGCGTCAGCGCCGCGGTGCTCGCCGTTCGCGTTCGTGCCGCGGCCAGGGCGGCCTCCGCGGCCGCCCAGGTCCAGTACGCATCGCGAACCTCAGCGGCGATGGCCAGACGGCGGGCCGCAATCTGCGCCGCAAGACGTTGGCCTTCAGCATCGGCGAGACCACGCTGCGCGCGGGACTGGCCCGGCAACCACACCGGGACGCCTACTTCCAGTTCGGCTTCACGGAAGCCACGGTTCTGGGTGAAACGATCGGTGGTGTAGCCGAGTCCAACATTGGGGGCGCCTGGGGTCAGCGCATTGGCGCCGCGCAGTCGCGCATCGATCGCTGCACGCTGCGCCTCGAGTGTCCGCAGTTCGGGGTTCAGTGCAGCCGCAGCCTCGAAAGCGTCGCGCAACGGACTGGCGTGCGCCGTGACGATACCGCCCGCCAGCACGGCAGCCAAGATTAACCGGATCAGCACTGAATCCCCTTCCGCGTCGCCCCTGTGCGGATGGGTATGACGACCCCACGCGAACGGGTCTTTTCCCGATCATGACAAAGTATTGCAAAACGGGAGGCTCGCTGGTGCGCCGGGATCAGGCGCCAAAGTCGCGCAGGCAACGCCGCAGTGCGTCGTCATCGCCTGGTACAGCAGCCTCCCTGCCGCAAATGGCAGAGAACGAACGCAGTGCGGCGCATCATGATGACGTTCACCGATGCCCAGCCGCGCAAGGCGACATCAGGGTTGAGATTCCGCTTGACCCTCCCAACGTGGGAGGGGTGACGAAGGCGTCTCCAGCAATTGCTGAACAGGAGACACACATGCAGCGCTTCGACATTCCCGCCATGACCTGCGGCCACTGCGTGAAGACGATCACGCAGGCCGTGCAATCGGTTGACGCGGCGGCGCAGGTCCAGGCGGAGCTCGCCACGCACAGCATCGGCGTGACCAGCAGCGCGAGCGTGGCGAGCCTCTCGGCCGCCATAGCCGCCGCCGGCTACGCGAACACCGTAAAGGCCTGAGGCAGGAGCACGCACGATGGCCCCCGACACCAACATCAAGGAGTGGACGCCCGCGACCGCGGCCTCCTCCTCCGATTCGCCGGACGCCATGCTCTCGGTCCCGATCGAGGGCATGACCTGCGCGTCCTGCGTCCGTCGCGTCGAGCGGGCCATCGCCGCCGTGCCCGGCGTGGCCTCAGCCACCGTGAACCTCGCGACCGAGCGGGCCGAAATCCGCTTCGACGGCACGCCGGACCTGCCGGCGGTGCTCGGCGCCGTCAGCCAGGCCGGCTACGGCGTCGGCACCGAGGCGACCGACCTCGCGATAGAGGGCATGACCTGCGCCTCCTGTGTCGGTCGCGTCGAGCGTGCGCTCAAGGCCGTGCCCGGCGTGACGGGGGCCGCAGTGAACCTCGCGACCAACCGCGCGCGCGTCGCGCACCTGCCCTCTGTCGATGCTGCAGCGCTGATCGCGGCCGTGCAAGCGGCCGGCTACGGCGCCGAGCGCCTCGGCGCGGAGGCCCCGGCCGACCGCGGCGACCGCGAACGCGCCGCCCGCGCGGCCGAGATCCGTGGCCTGGCGCGCAACCTCGGCCTCGCCGCCGTGCTCACGCTGCCGCTGTTGGTGCTGGAGATGGGGGCCCATCTGTCGGTGGCCGTCCACCACGCCATTCGCGACAGCATCGGCTTCGCACTGAGTTGGCAGATTCAGTTCGTGCTGGCCGCGCTGGTGATGTTCGTCCCCGGCCTGCGCTTCCAGACCAAGGGCTGGCGGGCGCTGCTGCGCGCCGCACCGGACATGAACTCCCTGGTCGCGATCGGCACGGGGGCGGCCTTCGCCTATTCGACCGTCGCGACCTTCGGCCCCGCCCTGCTGCCCGAGGGCTCACGCAACGTGTTCTTCGAGGCGGCGGCGGTGATCGTCACGCTGATCCTGCTCGGCCGCTGGCTCGAGGCACGGAGCAAGGGCCGCACCTCCGAGGCCATCCGGCGGCTGATGGGCCTGCAGCCGGCCACCGCGCGCGTGCTGCGCGACGGGCAGGAGCAGGAGGTCCCGGCCGCGCAACTCCTCGCCGGCGACATCGTCCTGGTGCGGCCGGGCGAGCGCATCCCCGCCGATGGCGAGGTGACCGAGGGCGCCTCCTTCGTCGACGAGGCGATGATCACCGGCGAGCCGGTGCCGGTGGAGAAGACCCCCGGCGCGCGCGTGACCGGTGGCACGGTGAACGGTACCGGCGCCTTCCGGTTCCGCGCCACCGCCGTGGGTGGGGAGACGGTGCTCTCGCAGATCGTGCGCATGGTCGAGCAGGCGCAGGGATCGAAGCTGCCGATCCAGGCGCTAGTGGACCAGGTGACGATGTGGTTCGTCCCGGCGGTGCTCGCCATCGCGGCGCTGACCTTCGGCGTGTGGCTGGTGTTCGGGCCGGATCCCGCGCTCGCCTTCGCGCTGGTCAACGCGGTCGCGGTGCTGATCATCGCCTGCCCCTGCGCGATGGGCCTCGCGACGCCGACCTCGATCATGGTCGGCACCGGCCGCGCGGCAGAGCTCGGCGTGCTGTTCCGCAAGGGCGAGGCGCTTCAGTCCCTGCGGGACGTTGAGGTCGTCGCTCTCGACAAGACCGGCACGCTCACGGAAGGCCGCCCGACCCTGACCGACCTCTCGGTCGTGCCGGGCGAGGATGAGGCCGCGATCCTAACGCTGGTCGCCGCGGTGGAGGCCCAGTCCGAGCACCCTGTCGCCCAGGCCATCGTCGCCGCGGCGCGGACGCGCGGGCTGGTCCTGCCGGAGGCAACGGCCTTCGAGGCCGTGCCCGGCTACGGTGCGACCGCGCTGGTGGACGGGCGGCGCGTCGCGGTCGGCGCAGACCGCTACATGGCGCGGCTCAGCCTCGACGTCGCGCCCTTCGCCATCACGGCCGCCGCGCTCGCGGACCAGGGGCGCACGCCGCTCTACGCCGCGGTGGACGGGCGGCTCGTCGCGGCGCTTGCGGTCGCCGACCCGGTCAAGCCGGGGACGCCGGCGGCACTCGCCGCGCTGCGGGCGCAGGGGCTGCACATCGCCATGGTGACCGGCGACAACCGGCGCACGGCGGAAGCAATCGCCCGCGGCCTCGGCATCGATGAGGTGGTCGCCGAGGTGCTGCCGGACGGCAAGGTTGCCGCCGTGCAGGGCTTGCGTGAGGGCGGGCGGAAGGTCGCCTTCGTCGGTGACGGCATCAACGATGCGCCGGCGCTCGCCGCCGCTGATGTCGGCCTCGCGGTCGGCAACGGCACGGACATCGCCATTGAGAGCGCGGACGTGGTGCTCATGTCGGGCGACCTCGGCGCGGTGGCGACGGCCTTCGGGATCAGCCGGGCCACCATGGCGAACATCCGGCAGAACCTGTTCTGGGCCTTCGCCTACAACGTTGCGCTGATCCCGGTCGCGGCGGGCATACTCTGGCCCTTCGGCGGCACGCTGCTCTCGCCCATGCTGGCGGCGGGGGCGATGGGGCTGAGCAGCGTCTTCGTGCTGGCGAATGCACTCAGGCTGCGGCGTTTCCAACCCGCCGCAGCCACGGCGGTGGAGGGACGGTGATGAACATCGGCGATGCGGCCAAGGCGTCCGGTGTCTCGGTGAAGATGATCCGCCACTATGAGGCGATAGGACTGATGCCCTCCGCGACCCGGACGGAAAGCGGCTACCGCGTCTACCGACCCGAGGATGTGCACGCGCTGAGGTTCGTCCGAAATGCTCGCGACCTTGGCTTCCCGCTCGCGGAGATCGAGGAGCTGCTTGGCCTGTGGCGAGACAGGGAGCGAAGCAGTGCGGATGTAAAACGTCTCGCCCTTGGCCATCTCGCGGCGATCGAACAGAAAGTCAGGACGTTGCAGGCAGTCGGTGAGACTCTGCGACACCTTGCCAAAGCCTGCCACGGAGATGGCCGGCCCGAGTGCCCGATCCTGCAGGGTCTTTCCGAACGCGAGCCGCCAGCGGCGCCCTCGGCGAGGCGCGCCTCACGGTCCGGAGGAGGACTGCGACACAGCGGGATCAGCGCCGAACCGCGCGGGTGAATGTGTTGGCGATGCTCTTTACGGATTTGCAATCGAGGCCTGGGTTCCCACGCTGCAGCCGAGGACCGCAAGCAGCGGGCCGAGAACCGATGACCTCGGGCACGGTTATTTCATCTCGTTTGTGATTGCACACGGACAACTGAGTTCGGCATGCTCCCGTCATCGTAGAAGATGAAGGCCGGTCCTGCGCGTCTGGAGCGCGCTCCAAGGCCCGCGCACGACCGGGATCGGGGTCGGCCGGCATTGGAGGCTGGGGCAAGTGCCGCAACGGCTACAGCGGCCGAAACGAGGCGAACCACTTCGGGGCGAAATTGACCTGCGTGGAATGTCGTTGGCAATCTTGGTCGCACGCACCGGGAGCATCCGTTTGGCGGCACGCGAGGCGCGCAGAACTGTTTCGGCCGTCAGCCGCAGTATTCGGGCGCTTGAGGACGGGCTCGGGGTATCGCTCTTCGAGCGGCGTCCGTCGGGCGTGAAGCTGACAGCCGCCGGCGACGAGTTTCTTGTTGAGGCAACACGCGTGCTCGGCGGCCTGCAATCTGCCGTATTGCGGGCGCGGGGGGCTGGATCGGCAGCGACGGGCCGATTGGTGATAGGCACATATTTCTCGGCCTCGATCGGACGGTTCCGAGAGGCGCTGATGCGGTTCGTCGAGCAGAACCAAGGCGTCGAGATCTGGCTTCGTGAGGGAAGCCGCGATGAACTCCTGTTGACCCTGCGCCGCGGCGAGGTGGATCTCGCATTGCTGCTGGGGCCGATGGATGAGGCGGCGCTGGATCGCCTGGCGCTTTGGCAAGAGGCCGGCATGGTGGCCTTGCCCGAACGCCATCCCCTTGCCGACGCCGACTTCATTCGATGGCGGGACTTGGTGGACGAGACATTCATAGTCACGTCGCGTGGTTCCGGACCAGAGGCCCGCATCACGGTCCAAGGACTGCTGCCGCCTGGGACGACAGCTCGCTTCGCAGCGCATGATGTCAGTCGGGAGGGCATGTTCAATTTGGTCGGCGCGGGGTTTGGCGTCGCCGTGCTCGCTGAATCCGCGTCAGGCGCGTCCTATCCGGGCGTCGTGTTCCGGCCCGTTGGCGACCAGACCGGGCCGACGATGGTAGAGGCCGCGGCGTACTGGGACCCCAAACGCGACAACCCCGCCTTGCGTCGTTTCCTGGCGCAGTTGCGTGCGACTCAGGGATCGCGCGCTGACTGAGCCTGTGGCCCGCGCGATCGAGGCGCGGGCCGGCGTGCCGAGCGGAAGCCCCGGTCGCTCGCGAGGAACCGCGCCAGCATCGGCGCGACGAGCTTTGTCGGCTCGACCTGCTGCCCCGTCTCGCGCGAGAGCGCTTCCGCGTAGGCGACGAGGTCGCGGTGCAGTTCGGCAGGCAGCTCCACGCTGAGCTTCACCGGGCGGTCGTCGAGGATCGGGCCGAGCTTCAGCTTCGGCATGGATCAGCCTCCATAGGGCTCGAGCACGAGGTCGCGGTGGACGATGACGCGCACAGGAAAGCCGGGGCGCACGGTCAGCGTCGGCGGGACGGAGAGCTGCCGGCGGACGATCTCCTCGCCGGCGCGGCCGACCGTGTCCTGGCCGCTTTCGCGGATGGCGCGGGCGATATCGCTCTCGTCGTCGCGGCCGAGTTCCAGGCCGAGGTTCAGCAGCGTCGCCAGGCCCGCGGCGAGGAAGAGCCGCCCCCAGTGGTAGTCCACGCCGTCCTCGAGCCCCGCGTAGCCTGCCTCGTCGGCGCCCGGCATGCGCTCCAGCACGATGGAGCGCCCGTTGGGCAGGATCAGCCGGTTCCAGACGAGCAGGATGCGGCGCTGCCCGAAGCTGACGCGGCTGTCGTAGGCGCCGATCAGGCGCGCGCCCTGAGGGATGAGCAGGTGCCGCCCGGTCGGGCTGTCGAAGACGTTCGCCGTGACCTGGGCGGTGATCTGGCCGGGCAGGTCGGAGCGAAGGCCGGTCAGCAGCGCCGCGGGGATGACGCTGCCGGCCTGGATTACGAAGGGGCTGGCGGGCGCCTGGAGCCGATCCGGCGAGGTCGTGCGGCGGTCGGCAGGCCCGCCCTGGAAGGCGAGCCGCCGGTCGGTGGCGTCGGGGCCGATCGGCATCGCGCCCTGTTCCGCCGCCAGCGGTCCGGCGGGCGCAGCGCCGAGCGGCTCCCCCCGCGCGTCGACCTGCACGAAGAGCCGGCTCGTGCGCGCCGACTCGATCTCCTGCAGCCGCCGCTGTTCGGCCGGATCGGCGGTCGTGGGAACCGCCAGCGTCGCCACCGGCTGGCCGCGCTCCTGCGCCCGCACGATCGGCCGACCGAGATCGCCCGGCAGCGGCGGCCCCAGCTGCGGGATGCCGGCATAGTCGCGCGGCAAGGTCGCGAGACCGTCGGCCTGCGGGTTCCGATCGGTGCTGTAGAGCTCGCGCGGCCCCTCGCCGCCGCTGCGACCCTGGAGTGCGACGATCAGCGCCGCCCCGATGCCGAGCCCTGCCGCGACGCCAAGCCCGATCAGCACCCGCCGGGAGAGCCGCACCACGCGCGGCGGATCGGGGCGCAGGCGCAGCGCCGCGGCGATGTCACGCTCGCTCCCGCCCCGGTCCGGCGCCGTCCCGCTCATCGCGCCCGGCCGTCGGTGCGCACGATGCGCACGCGCTGCTGCCGGTCGCCGAGACGCAGTTCGGCGGCGGCGAAGAGACGATCGACGATCATGAAGTTCTGCCGGACGCGGTAGTTGACCAGCTGCCCCTCACCCTCCGGCCCGATGACGAAGAGTGGCGGCATCTCGCCCTGGCCGATGCCGCGCGGGAACTCGATGAAGACCTGCCGCCCGTCGTCGAAGGCGCGGAGCGGCCGCCAGGCCGGGCTGTCGCCCTCGATCTCGTAGCGGAAGCGCAGCCGCGCGAGATCGAGGCCCTGCTCGACAGGGGCCGCGGCGTTCTGCCGGCGCAGCGCGATCAGCGCGTCCTGCGGATACTGCCAGGAGACGGAGGCCATGTAGGTGCGCTCGGTCGAACGCAGTTCCAGCAGGTAGGTGCGGCGGTCGGTGTTGATGATGAGGTTGGTGGTGAGGTCGGGCCGCGTCGGCTTGACGATGATGTGCACGCGGCGTGTGGGACCGGTGCCGCTCTCGGTGTCGCCGATGATCCAGCGCACCGTGTCGCCGGCGGCGACGGGGCCGTTGCCGACCAGCGTCTCGCCCTCCTGCAGCATGATGGCGGTGACCTGGCCGGGCGCGGTGTAGACCTGATAGAGCGCGCCCGGCGTGAAGGGGTAGACCTGCACGGCATTGATGAAACCCGCGCGGACCGGCTGCACGCGCGCGGCGGCATTGGCCAGGTTGACGCGCACGGTGGGATCGGGCGGCTCGGGCGTGCGGCGCGAGGGCGGGATGCGCTGGAGCTGGCCCGGGAGCGGCAGCGGCGTCGGCACCTCGACGATTTCGACCGGCCGGGGCGGCTCGGGGATCTGCGTCGCCTGGATCGGCTCGTCGTCGTAGCTGATCTCGGGCGGGCGGAAGGCGCAGGCGCCGAGGCCGAGCAGAACGAGCGCCAGGGTGGGGTGTGCGTGCCTCATTGCCCGAGCTCCCGCGACCAGTTGATGGCGTGGACGAAGATGCCGAGCGGGTTCTTCCGAAGGCGTTCGGCATCGCGCGCCGGCTGGACGACGATGGTGAGGATCGCGGTCCAGCGTTCGGTCCTTGCGAGCTGACCGTTCTCGTAGGTGCGTTCGATCCAGGCGACGCGGAAGCTGTCGTCGGAGGCGCGAATGACGCTGGAGACTTCGATGGCCACCTGCTGGCGGCCGACACGGCCGAAGGGATCGCTGGCGCGGGCGAAGTCGTTCAGCGCGAGCGCGCCGCGGTCGGTCGCGAAGTCATAGGCGCGCAGCCAGTTCTGGCGGACGATGATCGGGTCGGCGGCGATGCCGCGCACCTGCTCGGTGAAGCGCGCGAGGTGCCAGGCGATCTGCGGGTCGGTCGGGCGGAAGTTGGCGATGGCGGGAGCGACCGCCTGCGCCTCGCCGAGCCGGTCCACCTGCACGACCCAGGGCACGATGGTGCCGCGGGCGGACTGCCAGACCAGGGCGCCGGCGAGCCCGGCGATCAGTGCGAGTTCGCCGAGTGCCATGAGCCGCCAGTTGCGTGCCTGGACGCGGGCGGAGCCAATGCGCTCGTCCCAGGCCTGGGCGGCGCGCTGGTAGGGCGTCTCGGGCTCGGGGGTGCGCCCGTAGCGGACGGAGGGACGGCGGAACATCAGCGATCCTCCGAGAGGCGGATGGAGGAGCCGGCGCCGCCTCCATCGCCGGACCGGATGGCATGGCCGAGGGTGGTGACGCCGTGGCTCAGCGCCTGCCCGCGCCGCATGCGGCGGGCCCAGGCGGGGGCGCCGGAGGATGGTGGCGGGTCAGCCGGTGGCGAGGCGCCGCCGGAGACGACCGCGCCGCCAGCGGCGTGGCTCGCGCGAAGGCTGCCCGCCGCGCTGCGCAGCGGGCTCATGGCGCCCGAGCCTGCGGCCATCGCCACGCCGGACGCGCCGCCGCTGCGGTAGGCGGTGCTGGTGGCGCCGAGCGCGTAGGCGGAGCCCCGCGCGCCGGCGCCGATGGCGGAGCCCGCCGCACCCACCGCGGCCGCGCCCGTGCGCACGGCCGCGGCGCCGGCGACCATGGCACCGCCGGCGGCGAGACCGGTCCCGACGGCCGCGCCCGCGCCGAGCTGCGGTCCGCCGGAGATCAGCCCGTTGGCGATGCCCGGCCCGAAGATGCCGAGCGCCAGCAGCGCCAGCGCCGCGAGCACAATGGACATCGCCTCGTCGATGGTCGGCTGGTTCGCGCCAAAGCCAGCGGTGAACTGCGCGAAGAGCGTCGAGCCGATGCCGATGATGACGGCCAGCACCAGCACCTTCACGCCGGAGGAGACGACATTGCCGAGCACGCGCTCGGCGAGGAAGGCGGTCTTGCCGAACAGCCCGAAGGGCACCAGCACGAAGCCCGCCAGCGTCGTGAGCTTGAACTCGATCAGCGTGACGAAGAGCTGGATCGCCAGGATGAAGAACGACAGCAGCACGATCGCCCAGGCGAACATCAGGATCGCGATCTGGACGAAGTTCGTGAAGAACGAGATGTAGCCCATGAGCCCGGAGACGGCCTGGAGCAGCGGCCGCCCCGCATCGAGGCCGACCTGCGCGACGCGTCCCGGCTGGAGCAGCTGCTGTGCCGTGATGGTCGATCCCGAGGCGACCAAGCCGAGCCCGGCGAAGCTGTCGAAGATGACCAGGGCGAGAAAATTCCAGTTACCGATGATCCAGGCGAAGACCCCCACGAAGAGGGTCTTCTTGATCAGGCGTGCGATGATGTCGTCGTCGGCGCCCCAGGCCCAGAACAGTGCGGCGAGGGTGATGTCGATGACGATGAGCGTCGCGGCGAGGAAGGCCACCTCGCCGCCGAGCAGCCCGAAGCCGCTGTCGATGTAGCGGGTGAAGACGTCGAGGAAGCGGTCGATGACGCCGGTGCCGTTCATGGCACGTCCCGAGATGCGCGAGGATGCGGCGCCACGACCCCGCCTCAGCGGCCATGGAACATCTGCGCCGAGCCCGGCTGGTAGCCGGCGCCCGGGGCGAGGAAGCGTTCCAGCTGCTCGCGCGCCTGCTCCTCGCCGCTGGCCACGCGCGCGGCCTCCAGCGCCTGGGCACGGCCCTGTGCGGCGAGCAGCGCAGTGAGGTCGGCGATCTGTTGGGACTGGAGGGCCAGGAGCTGATTGCCCGCCTGCGCCGCCTGGAGCGCGCCGGTCGCGCCCTGGCTCTGGCCGATCAGCGCCTCGATCTCGGCGCGGGTCCCGGTGAGGTTGCCGACCACGGTCGCCTGGGTCATCAGCGCGTCCTGGAATCCGGCGACGGAGGTCTGCCAGCGCTCGCGCGCATTGGCGAACATCTGCTGGCTGGAGCCAAGCGAGGCCGCGCTGCCATAGCCCTGGGTGAAGGCGCGCTCGATGTCGGTGACCTCGTAGGCGAGGCGCTGGGCGCGGGCGATCAGCGCTTGGGTGCGCGCGAAGGATTGCTGCAGCCGCATGAGCGAGGAGTAGGGCAGGCTCGCGAGGTTGCGGGCCTGGTTGATCAGCATCTGCGCCTCGTTCTGGAGCGAGGCGATCTGGTTGTTGATCTGGTCCAGCGCGCGGGCGGCGGAGAGGATGTTCTGCGCATAGTTCCACGGGTCGAAGACCGTCCACTGCGCCTGGACGGGCGTGACCGTGACGGGGAGTGGCAGCGCGAGGACGGCCGCGCCGAGCAGCGCGGCGCGAAGCGGGCGGCGGATCATGGAGCGATATCCTCCAGAGGGTCGGGCAGGAGCTCGGCGGCCCAGTCGAGGCCACGGCGTAGCAGCCAGGCCCGCGCGAAGCCGGCGCGGCCATGGGTGGCCAGGGTCTCGGCGATGGCGGCCTGGTCGGTCTTGGAGGAGGCGGCGCAGAAGGCGAGCGCGACCTCGGACAGCCCCAGCTCGAAGAGCCGGTTGCCGCGGCGGGACTGGCAGTAGTAGTCGCGCTTGGGCGTCGCGCGAGCGAGGATCTCTGTCTGCCGGTCGTTCAGCCCGAAGCGCGCATACATCGCGGCAATCTGCGGCTCCAGCGCGCGCTCGTTCGGCAGGAAGACGCGCGTCGGGCAGCTCTCGATGATGGCCGGCGCGATGGCGGACCCGTCGACGTCTGCCAGCGACTGCGTCGCGAAGATCACCGAGGCGTTCTTCTTGCGGAGCGTCTTGAGCCATTCGCGCAGCTGCGCGCCGAAGGTGGCGTCGTCCAGTGCCAGCCAGCCCTCGTCGACGATGATCAGCGTCGGCCGACCATCGAGGCGGCGGCCGATGGCGTGGAAGAGATAGGCGAGCACGGCGGGTGCCGCGGCGGTGCCAATCAGCCCCTCGGTCTCGAAGGCCTGCACCTTGGCCTCGCCCAGCCGCTCCGCCTCGGCGTCCAGCAAGCGGCCCCAGGGGCCGGCGAGGGTATAGGGCTCGAGCGCGCGCTTGAGCGCCTGGGACTGCAACAGCACCGCAAGGCCGGTCAGGGTGCGCTCATGGGTGGGCGCGGAGGCGAGGGAGGTGAGTGCGGACCAGAGATGGTCCTTCACCGCCGGGTCGATTGCGACGCCCTCCCGGGCGAGCAGGCCCGCGATCCACTCCGCCGCCCAGGCGCGCTCCTCCGGCGCGTCGATCCGCGCGAGCGGTTGCAACGCCACCGGCTCTGCCATGTCGCCGCCTAGCGCGCCGCCGAGGTCGTGCCAGTCGCCGCCCATGGCGATCGCCGCGGCGCGGATCGAGCCGCCGAAGTCGAAGGCGAAGACCTGTGCGCCCGCATAGCGGCGGAACTGCAGCGCCATCAGCGCCAGCAGCACCGACTTGCCCGCGCCGGTCGGGCCAATGACCAGCGTGTGCCCGACATCCCCCACGTGCAGCGAGAAGCGGAACGGCGTCGATCCCTCCGTCCGCGCATGGAAGAGCGGCGGGCCGCCGAGATGCTCGTTCCGCTCCGGCCCGGCCCAGACCGCCGAGATCGGGACGATGTGGGCGAGGTTCAGCGTCGAGATCGGCGGCTGCCGGACATTGGCGTAGAGGTGGCCGGGCAGGCCGCCGAGCCAGGCCTCGACGGCGTTCACACCCTCCCGGATGACGGTGAAGTCGCGGGACTGGATGACCTTCTCGACCAGGCGGAGCTTGTCGTCGGCGGCGCGGACGTCCTCGTCCCAGACCGTCACGGTCGCCGACACATAGGCCCAGCCAGCGATGTCCTGGCCGAGCTCCTGCAGCGCCGCGTCGGCGTCGGCAGCCTTGTTGGCAGCATCGCTGTCGAGCAGGACGCTCTGCTCGTTGGTCATCACCTCCTTGAGGATCGCGGCGATCGACTTGCGTTTGGCGAACCACTGGCGGCGGATGCGCGTCAACAGCTTCTGCGCATCGGTACGGTCGAGGCAGATGGCGCGGGTGCACCAGCGATACTCGAAAGCGAGCGCATTGAGCTCGTCGAGGATCCCGGGGAAGGTCGCGCTCGGAAAGCCGATGATGCTGAGCACGCGCAGATGCGCGTCGCCGAGCCGTGGCGCGAGGCCACCCACCAGCGGCTGGTCGGCTAGCAGTGCGTCGAGATGCATCGGCGTCTCGGGCACGCGGACGAGGTGGCGGCGCGTCGAGACCGTCGAGTGCAGGAAGGTCAGCGTCTCGGTGTCGTCGAGCCAGCGCGCCTCCGGCACGAAGGCCTCGATCTGGTCGAGCACGCGGTCGGTGCGGTCGATGAAGTTTCTGAGCGCCTCGCGGCCACTCGTTACATCGGCGCCCTCCGTGCCCTCATAGAGAAAACCCTCAGCGCGGGCGGCATCGTCGGCTGGCGGAAGCCAGGCGAAGGTGAGGACGTAGCTGCTCTCGAAATGTGCGCCGGCCTCTTCGAACTGGGCGCGGCGTTCGGCGTCGACCAGGGCGGAGACCGGGTCGGGGAAGGTGCTGGCGGGGTAGCCGCGCGCCGGGACGCGTTGCGCCTCCGCGAAGACCGCCCAGCCCGAGCCGAGGCGGCGCAGCGCGCCGTTCAGCCGCGCGGCGGTCGCGGCAAGCTCGGCCGGTGTGGCGCTGTCCAGGTCCGGACCTCGGAAGCGCGCACTGCGCTGGAAGGAGCCATCCTTGTTCAGCACGACGCCGGCAGCCACGAGCGCGGCCCAGGGCAGGAAGTCCGCGAGGGTCTGGGGCTTCCGGCGGTACTCGGCGAGGTTCAGCACCGCCGCCTCACGCGCGGAGCCAGGCGGGATAGCGCAGGTGCCGGCGCGCCACCTCGACGAACTGCGCATCCCGCCGCGCCGCCCAGACGGCGGCGAGGTGGCCGACCAGCCAGATCAGCACGCCCGCGACCCAGAGCCGCAGCCCGAGCCCGATCGCCGCGGCGAGCGTGCCGTTGGCGATGGCGACCGCACGCGGGGCGCCGGCGAGCAGGATCGGCTCGATCAGCGCGCGGTGCACCGGCGCCGAGAAGCCCGGCACGGGATCGGTCGGCACGGCCATCAGATCAGCGCCCCGCCGCCAAACTGGAAGAAGGACAGGAAGAAGCTCGACGCCGCGAAGGCGATCGAGATCCCGAAGACGATCTGCACCAGCCGCCGGAAGCCGCCCGAAGTGTCCCCGAAGGCCAACGTCAGGCCGGTGACGATGATGATGATCACCGCGATGATCTTGGCGACCGGCCCCTCGATAGACTCCAGCACCTGCTGCAGCGGCTGCTCCCAGGGCATGTTGGAGCCGGCGGCGTGGGCGGGCGCGGCGAGCGCGAGGCAGAGCGTGAAGGCGGCCGCGCCGGCGAGGCGCGTGCACAGCGTGGGCGTCATGGGATGTCTCCTGTGGGGGTGAGGTCGTAGTCGCCGGCTGCGGTCAGGCCGCGGACCTGGGCGAGCTCGGCGAGGCGGCGCTCGGCGCCGCGGCCGGCGAGCACGGCGATGACATCGATCGTCTCGGCGATCAGGGCTCGCGGGACGGTGACGACGGCTTCCTGGATCAATTGCTCGAGCCGGCGCAGTGCGCCGACGGCGGAGCCGGCATGGATGGTGCCGATGCCGCCGGGATGGCCCGTACCCCAGGCCTTGAGGAGGTCGAGCGCCTCGGCGCCGCGCACCTCGCCGATGGGGATGCGGTCGGGGCGCAGGCGGAGCGCGCGCCGGACGAGTTCGGAGAGCGAGGCGACGCCATCCTTGGTGCGCAGCGCGACCAGATTCGGCGCTCGGCATTGGAGCTCGCGGGTGTCCTCGATGAGGACAACGCGCCCGCCCTCGCGCGCCACTTCGGCGAGCAGGGCGTTGGTGAGTGTGGTTTTGCCGGTGGAGGTGCCCCCGGCGACGAGGATGTTGCGGCGCTCTGCGACGGCGGTGCGCAGCGCGGCGGCCTGGGCGGCCGTCATGATGCCGGCGGTGACATAGTCCTCCAGGGTGAAGACCGCGACGGCGGGCTTGCGGATCGCGAAGGCCGGGGCGGCGACCACGGGCGGCAGCAGGCCCTCGAAGCGCTCACCCGTCTCGGGGAGCTCCGCGGAGACGCAGGGGCGGTCGGCATGCACCTCGGCGCCGACATGGTGCGCGACGAGGCGGATGATGCGCTCTCCGTCAGAGAAGGAGAGACAGCGGCCGGTATCGGCGAGGCCCTCAGCGAGGCGGTCGATCCAGAGACGGCCGTCGGGGTTCAGCATCACCTCGACGACGGCGGGGTCCTCGAGCCATGTCGCGATGCCGGGACCGAAGGCCGTGCGCAGCATCCGTGCGCCACGCGCGGTCGTCTCGGCCTTGAGCGGATGCAGCGGCATGCGGTCCCCGGGGTTGCGCCGCAGCGAGCGCGCTGCGGCGGGCGGGGACGACTAATGGGCGGGCGGACGAAGGTCGATCAACGAGGGATCAAGGGTGTAGCGCTGGCTCGCGTAAAGGCAGGCAGACTGCGGGGCGGCTTTGCGCCGATGTCGGTCGCGGGCGGGTGTCCGCGCCTCCCCCAGAAGCCGCCATTCGTTCGGGTTTGCACCGGCGCTCGAACCACGCGGTTGGAGTTGACCCGGTTTTGTGGACACCCCGAGGCTTGAGACGGAGGTGTTCGAGATGCCCAGGTTCAGAGTGCCCTACCCGCCGGAGTTCCGGCGGCAAATGGTGGAGTTGGTCCGATCAGGTCGAACGCCCGAGGACCTCGCTCGCGAGTTCGAGCCGACGGCGCAGTCGATCGCGCACTGGGTCCGTCAGGCGGAGCGCGATGCCGGCCAGCGCCGCGACGGCGGTACGACCAGCGCCGAGCGAGAGGAACTGAGCAAGCTCCGCCGTGAGAACCATCGGCTGCGCCAGGAGCGCGACATCTTGGCAAAGGCGGCGGCCTGGTTCGCGAAGGACAAGACCCCGTCGGGGTCTTCGAATTCATGATCGCGCACCAGGCCGAATTCCCCATCCGTGTCATGGCCCGTGTGCTGCGGGTTTCCGTTTCTGGGTTCTACGCCTGGCGCAGCCGGCCGGCCTCGGCCCATGCCCGGGCCGACGCCATCCTGCTGCGCCGGATCCGCACGATCCACGTGGCCTCACACGGCACCTACGGCGCCCCGCGGGTGCATGCCGAGTTGCAAGCCGAGGGCACCGCGATCGCCCGCAAGCGTGTGGCGCGGCTGATGCGCCAGGACGGGCTGCGCGGTGTGTCACGGCGACGTTTCCCGACCACGACGCGGCGCGAGCCGACACACAGGCCGGCCAACGATCTCGTCGGCCGGGTCTTCACCGCACCAGGGCCGAACCTGCTGTGGGTGGCCGACATCACCTACGTGCCGACCGCGGCAGGCTTCTTGTTCCTGGCCGTCGTGCTTGATGCCTGGTCGCGCCGCATCGTCGGCTGGTCGATGGCCACAGACCTGCGGACGCGCCTGGTGCTCGACGCACTCGACATGGCCGTCGCCACGAGGAAGCCAGCCGATGTCGTGCATCACAGCGACCAGGGCAGCCAATACACCTCTGTGGCCTTCGGGATGCGCTGCCGCGAAGCCGGCGTGCGTCCGTCCACAGGCTCGGTCGGCGACGCCTATGACAACGCCATGGCAGAGGCGTTCTTCGCCACCCTCGAGTGCGAACTACTCGACCGGCGTCGTTTCCGTTCCCAAGCCGAAGCCCGCATGGCCGTGTTCCACTTCATCGAGGGCTTCTACAACCCCACCAGGCGCCACTCAGCCCTGGGCTACCTCTCCCCCATCGAATACGAAGCGACGAAGATGCTCATGAACGACTGATCACTACCCGCAGACCGTCCATGGAAGCGGGGCAACTCCAGGTAGAGGCGTGTCGGCGGGCTCGACCGTGACTCCGATGAGCACCGCGGCGAGGGCAGCTGGGGATAGATCTGCCGCCGCAGTAGCCCGTAGATCGCAAGGCGCGTCCTGGGCGCCAAGCGCGCGCTCAAGTCCCAGCAGGTGTGGGTCATGCGCTCAGCGCGCCGTCCTGACGACTCGCCCGCCCTCACATGGACCCTGGAAGCCGCCATGGCCGTCGGCCTGGAGGATGCTGGTGAACGCCTTGAGGTGCGCCTTCGAATGATCCAAAGGCCGGCCGCACTTCAGCCGATCGAAATAGTCGGCACCCCGGCCTTGTTCAGGAGATTGTACAGGGTAGCTATTCTGGTCCGCGTGCCGCGTCGCGGGCAGTAAGTGAACACGACCCTCTGCTTGGCCCGCGTAAACGCGACGAAGAAGCCGGCCGTCGCTTCGATCTGGTCACCGGCGAAGCTCCACCATGCGCCGTCGTCGAGGCCAACAAAGATGACGCTGTGATACTCTAGACCTTTGCTTTTGTGGATGGTCATGAGCGGAACCGCGTGCAGGCCCTCATAGGCGTCGAGCGCATCTGTCCAGGCCAACTGCCCATCGCAGGAGGCCTGGAGATGAAGCGTTGTCGCCTCGGTCACCTTGGCGAACCAGTCGCCTTGCGCATAGGCGGGATGAACCGCGATCAGGCGGTCCCGTCCAACGAAGTCCAGTATCGAGTCGACCAAGACGCGCGCTTCCGCGGCGGTCGCGACAGGTTTGGGAAATCGGCGGAGAAGATCGAGAGCGAAGGCGTCGATTTCGCGGGCCAGCTTGGCTTGCATCTCTTCGTCATCGGTCGAAATGCCGCGCAGCGCCGCGAGCGCCGCCTGACATTCGGTCCAATACCGACCTGCGCGCCTGGTCATGGCCAGCCGTAGTACGTAGACCAGCAGCGTCGATGCTTCTTCGGCGAGCAGTTCCTGCAGCGCGACCTTGCCCATGGACGCGGCTTCGTTACGAAGCGGAAGTCCGCCTCTACGGAAAGCCGGCTCCAGGACACCGGCATAGTCAGCCGCCTTCTGACGCACCAGTAGCACGAAGTCGCGTGGCGCGAGGTTGTGAGCCTTCATCTCGGCGGCGACGAAGGTGGCAAGCCGTTCGGCCTCCACTTGGGGCGTCGAGAAGTCCCAGATCGCGCAGCTATCGCCAGGCACGGTGCCGGCCGTTTTGGACAAAGCCTCGACCGCCTGCGCGTCGAGCGCTTGGGCCAGGACATGCTGGATGCGCACCAACGCCGGGGACGACCGATAATTGTTATAGAGGGGCGTGCGCTTGGCGCCGAAATCCGCATCGAAAGCGGCGAAGGGGTCTTCCATCGCCATTGCCCAGCGCATGATCTGCTGCTTGTTGTCACCGACCGCAGTGACCACGGCGTCGGTGCCGAGGAAGATGGTCCGAACGAGATCATACTGAACCTGGGTCGTGTCCTGAAACTCGTCCATGAACAGATGCGAATAGGTCAGTTGCAGCGCGCGGCGCGCCATCGGGTTGATGCGAAGCAGCAGTTCCGCAAGCCGGCCCAGCATCGGGAAGGACAGGTAGGTTGCATTGCCTTCGTGCAGCGACGACTGCCAGAACCGGTCCGCCGCCCATTGTTCGGGATTGGTCGCCGGCCACCCGCCTTCTGGAAGCGGTGAGCCGAGCAGATGGCCACGCTCGAACCGCTTCACCGTAATCGCCATGATGTCCGCGCGGCTGCCGACCGCGGTTGGCGGCGTCGGAAGCTCATCCAGAAAGCTGCGATACATCGCATCGGTCGGGAAGAGGATTTCGTAGTCCGGGCGCGGTCGCCAACGCCGCGGTAAGGCTTGTCCGAAGCGATCGACGAGGCCCTTTGAAAAGGCGTCGAACGTCAGGGAGTCCAGCCGGCCCGCATGGATGCGATGGCAGCGCTGCCGCACCCGTGCGGCGAGGTTGGTCGCTGCATCGCGCTTGAAGCTGATGGCGAGGATGCGCCGTGGCGCGGGCGCGCCGCCGGTCTGAAGCAGGTAGGCGGCGCGTTGAGCGAGGAGCTCGGTCTTTCCCGCGCCGGGGCCGGCGATCACCGAACGATTGCCGGTCGAGCGCACGACCTTCATCGCATTCGCTTCGAGGGCCTCAACCCCGATCGGGGTCCAGTCGTCAGGACGAACGCGCCGGGCGAGAACGGCCACGTCAGTCGCGCCGCAGATTGCCGACGATGTGCTTCAGGAGCTCCGCCAGGATCGGAGGCATGCCGTCACGCAGCGCTGTGGCCTTGATATGAGTCAGGGCCGCCAGATGCGTCGCCGGTTTGCTGTGCGTGAGGAAGTGGTAGCGATAGGCGGGCAGCAGGTTCGGATAGGCCTCGAACGCGCCGGCATAGAGGGCCAGGCCCGGCCCGGCTGTGCCGAGCACCGCCTCGGCAGCTTTGTCGACGGCCATCTTGGGCCCGCCGCCTTTGGGAATCGTCGCGGCATAGGCCTCGGGGAATGCGTTCAGCATGGCCAGGTCGAGGTCGAGCGGCGCTGAGAAAAAGACGCCATGCGGCTTCAGCGAGTCGATCCAGCCTTTGAGGTTGTCGAGCCCGTCGGCTCCCTGCCACTCATGCATCTTCGCGAGATCGCCATCGGAAAGTTGTGATCCGTTGCTCAGCGCGAGCAGTTTGGCTTTCGGCACGCCGACATCGATCAGCTTTTGGATCGCCGTCTTGACGCGGCCGAACCCGCCTCCCTCACGGCCGAGGTCAAGGTCGAGAAGCGTTGCATGGGGAATGCCCAGATGATTGAGCAGTCGCCAGAAGTGCTGAACGTGGCGGCCGCCGAGCGGAACGATCGCAACGAATGCCGGATCGATCAGAAGGCCGAGCGCCTCGGCGAGGCGCGGCAGGACGATGCGCTCGGAATCGCCTTCGACCAGCAGAACGAAGCGCGCGAAATAGAGCTCGGGATAGGCGAGAACCGCGCCGCGAACGAACTTGGCCTCTTCGTCGAGGGCGGGCGGCATCTTGATCGTCTTGATCGTGGAGATGCGCGTCTGCGGATCGCAGCGGCAATAGCGGACTTCGCGCGGATTGATGCGGCTCAGCACGGCCGGCGAATGGCTGGTCACTAGCGCCTGCGCGTTGCCGCTTTCGGTCAGCGACCGGACCTGCTGGATGATGCGCGCCAGGAAGTAGGGTGAAAGGTGGTTTTCCGGTTCTTCGAGGGCGAAGAGGGTAAGCGCGGGAATACGAAGCTGATCGTCGAGGAAGCCCTCGACGTCGCCGGCGACAACCTCGCGCTCCAGATCGAACACCGCGGCGGCGAGCGCGAAATAGAACAGGGATTGTTGGCCATCGCTCAAGGCGTCGAGCCCCCGTTCACGGCCGTCGGGTCCCTGTTCGAAGATCACGGCGATTTTGCTGACGATCTCCTCGAAGCGGCGGCTGACCAAGCTGAGCCTCGGCTTGGTGTCGACCACCTCGTCGTGCAGCCCGGACCAGCGTGTCTCCAGCGCCTTGCTGATGGCGGTGATCGCCGTTTCACCCTCGAAGGCGGCGGAAAGGCTCTCGCCGGCTTCCTGGACGGCCTCTTCGGTCTCGCTTGACCATTCGATCGCGCGAAGCAGCCGCGCCGCGAGCGCGCCGGCCGTGGCCCGCACCTGCGCGGCCGCGTCACGGCTCGCCGGCGTGTAATAGAGCTGAATGAGACCGCGATCGGCGGCGGAAACCGGTTGGCGTTTGTCGGCCGCCGGCGTGTTGTCCAGCGTGTCGACCCAGAAGAGCTCTTGCGAGACCTCGCCCTCGACGGTGCCGTCATCCTCCCATCGCGCTTCGAGGCGGAGCCGGCAGACCGGCGACTTGCCGGCCCGTTCCAGCTGCATGTGGCGGAAGGAGGGGGCGACCGTTTCGGCGGTCGCGGTATCATCAGCAAGCTCGGGTAAGCCGATCAGGACGTCGATGAAGAGGTCCTTCGGCGCCCGGTCGTCGGGATCGTCGTCGGCGCCGACGTGAAAGTCCGATCGCTGCATGGTTCGCTGCGCCCGAGAGACCCCGAAGAGTTTCGACAGGGCATGAAGGAGCGCCGTCTTCCCCGCCGCGTTCGGCCCGACGATTGCCGTGATCTCGCTGGCGACGGACATTGTGATCGGGGCAGGCCCGAAGCAGCGGAAGTTGGAGAGGGTGACGGTCTCGAGACGCACGTCGGTCCTTTCAGGGGTTTCCCGCCGGCAGTGGCTCGGTGCCTTCGGCGAGGATGGCGAGGTAGCGGCGATAGCCGAAGACGCGGCCGCGCTTCCGCCCGGTGACTTCCTCGACCACGCCAAGCCGCTCGAGATCGGCGAGCGCTGCGTTCACGGTCGGCGCGGAAAGGCCCGTGTGGGCGACCAGGTGGTTGGCGGTGAGATAGGGATTTTGCTGGAGGAGGTGGTGGACGCGGAGCGCCGAACCGGGCCGTTCGCTCTCAGCAGTGATGCGTTCGCGGTCGGCCTTGAACAGGTCGACGATCCGCGTCGCCGCGTCGAACGCCCGATTGGCGGTGTCGGCGACCCCGATCAGGAAGAATTCGAGCCAGGCCTCCCAGGCGCCATGCTCGCGCACTTCCTGGAGCAGCCGGTAATAGTCGGCGCGATGCGTCTTGAGATAGAGGCTGAGGTAGAGCAGCGGCTTGCGCAGCACGCCGTTGAGGCAGAGGTAGAGCGTGACGAGAAGGCGGCCGATGCGGCCATTGCCGTCCAGGAACGGATGGATGGTTTCGAATTGGACGTGGAGCAGCCCCGCCTTGATCAACGCGGGAAGCTTGGCCTCCTCCTCGTGCATGAAACGCTCAAGCGCATCGAGGCAGGCGCCCAGCTCGGTCGTTGGAGGAGGCACGAACAGCGCATTGCCGGGCCGTGTCCCGCCGATCCAGTTTTGCGAACGCCGGAACTCGCCCGGGTCCTTTGTCTCACCGCGTCCGCTTTGCAGGAGACGAGCGTGCATTTCGCGGATGAGGCGAAGCGAGAGCGGCAGGGTTTCGAGCCGCTCCAGCCCGAACATCATCGCATCGACGTAGTTGGAGACTTCTCGGATGTCGTCGACGGGCTGGCCGGCCTGGGCCTCGGTTTCGAAACGCAGCAGATCCGACAAGGTGGACTGGGTGCCCTCGATCTGGGAGGACAGCACCGCCTCCTTCCTCACATACATGTAGAGGAACAGCTCTTGGCGGGGCAGCAGCATAGTGATGCCGTCGAGGCGACCCAAGGCCCGTTCGGCGAGCGTCAGTCGATCAAGAAGGCCGAGCACGTCGATCTGCGGCTGCGGCGGCAGCGCCGGGGGGACGAAGGCGCGCACGATCTCGCCTGCAACCGGCGTTTCGACGTAGCGGCCTAAGCGTGAAGCGGTACGAGCCTCGACCATGGCCCCGATTATGGGGGCGGGAGCTTATTTAAGCAATGACGGCTTGGCTTAAATAGCGGTTCGGCTAAGGTAAGCGCACTTAAACAAGCGAGAGGAGTCGCGCGAAGCCGATGAAGGGTTCACCGCCGCAGGCCGCGCGTGCTCCCGGGTCAGTCACTGAGGCGGCCGATCGGCCCGCACTGTTCATCAGCCACGCCGCGCCGGAGGACAACGCCTTTACTTTATGGCTCGGCGCAAAGCTGTCGGCCATGGGGTATGAGGTCTGGGCTGACGTGCTGCGGCTGCGCGGCGGTGACGACTGGCAGCGAAAACTGGAGCACGCGCTCCGGCACCGGGCGCGCAAGATGCTTCTGGTCGCCAATCCGCGCGCCGTCGACAAGCAGGGCGTACGCAACGAGATCCAGATCGCGTCGGACGTCGCGCGCAACATCGGTGACAAGGAATTCGTGATCCCTCTCAGGCTCACGCCCTTCGAGGCGCCGTTCCTGATCGCGCATGCGCAATACATCGACTTTCAGCGCGGCTGGGCCCTCGGTCTGGCCGAGCTTCTCGAAACGCTTGATCAAACCTATCAGGTCCCCCGCAGCGCCACGGACAACAGCGCCATATGGCGCGAGATTCAGCTTCTTCACAGCCGAGCGGTCGCCGCCACGCCCGAGCGGCTCGTCTCGAATTGGGTGGCGATCGAGCGGCTGCCGTCCAGGATTCGGTATTTCGATTTCAGGGCCGGCTCCGAAAGCCTGGCGCAAGCGCGCATGAAGGACGCGCCTTGGCCGCTCGTCCCATTCCGACGCGGCTTCCTGACATTCGCCCGCTTCCACGATCTGCAGGACCACTTTGGCGCGCATCTTCCGCTCAAGCTTGAGGCCGAGCTATGTACCGAGGGGTTCGTCGAGAGTGGCTGGACGAAGTTCGACATCGCCCGTTGGGATGCCCGAAACAAGTTTTCCGACCTCGCGCGGCAAGCCCTGGAGGGACTGTTTCGAAGCAAGGGGTTGAAGAGCTACCGAATGTCGGGATGGCAGCAGGCTTGGTGGCCGCCCGTCGACCTTGCCCCGACGACAAAAGTGGCATTCCGCTGGGGTGATATCGCCGGCCTTCGCCAGATTCAGGGCGTCTCCGCGAAGCGCCAGATGAACTGGCACTTCGGCGTCAGCGTGGCGGCACGCACCGCGCCGTTTCGGCATGTCCGCATTCTAAGCCGCCTGATTTTCACGCAGGACGGCCAGAAGCCGTTCGATGATCCTGCGAAGATGCACCGGCTACGCCGATCCTTCGCCAAGACATGGCGAAACCGGCGCTGGCGGGACATGCTGCTGGCCTTTCTTCACTGGCTTGCGGACGGCGGCGATGTGCTGAGCGCGGCGGTCAACGGCGATGAAGCTCTTGTGCTCAAGCTCCCTCCGGTCTCGTGGATGGCGCCCGTCAGCATCCCGACCGAAGCAGATCCCGTTGAGGACGACGATGATGACCCGAGCGACGATGACGACATCGACGAATACGAAGCGGAAGAGGGCTTCGACGGCCCGCAAGCGACCGGTGAGGAAGAGCCCTAACGTTTTCGAGCCGCGTCTGATGCATCTCGGCGAGCCGCTGCTTGAGTTTCGCTATGGACAAAAGCTCGCGTATCCGCGCGACGGCCTCTTTCTCTATGGCCCGGTGGGCGATGTCGGGCAGCTGAAAGCCGTTCGCTTCGGCGTGATCGGGACAGCGGAGGGCGTTCGTCGCTTCAACGCGTGGTCGAAGCGCCTGCGAGGCTTTATCGACGTGCCGCCGCCGGGCCGGAGGTCGAGAGCGATCGAACCCCAACATGTGCCCTTCCCGGGCTTCGCGGAGGCCTTTCACGCCGAGTGGCCGGACACGCCGGCGGCCGTCGTGGCTGATCTCGATGCCGTAGTGATCGACAAGGCGCTGCATCTAGCCAATAGGCATGAGGCCGTTCGCAAGACCGTTGATCTCTTCGTCAGCCGGCTGGTTAACGAGAACAACCGGCTCGAACACCCGCCTGCGGTGTGGTTCGTGGTCATCCCCGAGGCCGTGTACGAACTCGGCCGACCCAAGTCGTCTGTGCGCAAGGGCGAGCGCATCGCCGGCGACGTCACGATCAGCCAGAGCCGGGCACGCCAGCTGCAAGTGCAGCCGACCTTGTTCGGAGAGGACGAACGCGAGGCCGAAGTCTACCTCTACGCGACGCATTTTCGTCGTCAGCTCAAGGCGCGGCTGCTGAAGGAGAGGATCGTCACGCAGATCGTGCGGGAGACGACCTTAGCGCCGGAGGAATTCCGGCGGGACAACGGCATGCCGACTCGGCGCGTCGAGGACGCCGCGACCATAGCCTGGAAGCTGGGTACGGGCGCCTATTACAAGGCGGGTGGCAAGCCGTGGCAGCTCGCGGACGTTCGGCCGGGTGTCTGCTATGTCGGTCTGGTCTACAAGCGCAGTGAGCTGACCAGCGACAAGCGCCACGCCTGCTGCGCGGCCCAGATGTTCCTCGCCGATGGCGAGGGCGTTGTGTTTCGTGGCGCGCTAGGTCCGTGGTTTCAGACCGATACCAAGCAGTTTCACCTGGACGAAGCCGCCGCCAAGTCTCTCATCGAGATGGTGGTCGGGGAGTACACGCGCCTTCATGACGGGCCGCCGCGCGAGCTTTTCATTCACGCGAAGTCCGCCTTCACGGACCCGGAGTGGAAAGGCTTCCTGGCGAGCTGTGGGACGTCGACCAATCTGGTCGGGGTCCAGATCGCCGAGGCTCGTGACGACCTCAAGCTCTTTCGGCCGGGCAATTACCCGGTCGTCAGGGGGACAGCGCTGCAAGTGGGCGAGCGGCAGGCGTTCCTGTGGACCTCGGGATACGCGCCGCGGCTCGACACCTACATGGGACCGGAAACCCCCAATCCGATTTCGGTGAAGGTGCTTCGCGGCGACTGCCCATTGAATACGGTCCTCCAGGACGTGCTGGGTCTGACCAAGATCAATTTCAATTCGTGTCTGCACAACGACCGTCTGCCGGTCACGATCCGCTTTGCGAACGCCGTGGGCGACGTACTGATATCCGCGCCGATGGACGGCGAACCAAAGCTGCCCTTCAAGTTCTATATTTGATGGCGCGGACTTAATCGCCCGCACCTCCCTATTCCGTTCGCCGATGTTGATGCGGCTCGCTCGCAATTCTCCTTTGAGCGATCATCACGCCCGGGGGCAAGACCGCCGGAAGCTGCGAACGTGCCCGTTTTGAGCCCTATCGCGTCCGAACCGGACAGGCAGCCTTCGGCCCATTGCCGGCCGTCAAGTAGCGTCTGGCTTTTCGCTGGGCGTTTCGCGGACGACCTCATCCGCCAGCACCTGCCCCTTTGCCAACCGTCGCCCGAGGGCCTCGACGAAACTCTGGTAGCGCTCCTTGCCCTTCGCCTGCGCAGCGGCCTGCGTCGTGTCGGGCAAGGGTGGCGTGGAGGTGAGCCAGAAGCGGACGAACAGCGCGACGGCCTCGTTGCCGACGGTGACGTGACGCTCAAGCCGTTCTGCGCTGCGGGTCAGGCGGTCGAGCCGCCGGGTGAGCGCGGCTTCGAGACGCTCGGCGTTGTCAGGGGAGAGGAAGCTCGCCAGCGCGGCCTCGACTACGACTGCCTGGCTAACGCGCTTTCGTGCCGCATAGTCGGCGAGGCGGTGCATCAGGTCGGGCGGTAGCCGGAACGTCGCCTTCGTGCGCATCGCGGCTCAAAGCGCAATGCCGTCGTCGGGATCGAGAGCCGCTTGGCGCGCCACGCGGCGTGCGCGCGCCGCCAGGGAGCGCGTGCGCGCGGCATCGTCTTCCTGGTCTTCCTCCGCGAAGACGAACTCCTTCTCGGGCGGCGGCCCTGGCTCGAGCGCGATCTGCTCGTGCTCAGGCACGGTCGGCTCCCGTCGGATGCCTCCGTCGGTATCATCATTCGTGCCGGCGGCTGATGGTGCTGCCTCACGCACGACCGGCTTCAGCGCGCTCCAGTCATCCTCACGGTTCGAACACGACGCAGCCGGCACGGGGTCCGGCGGCGCCACCACGCGCGCGCGCAGCTGCTGGTCCTCGTAGTAGCGGGCCTTCCACGCGCGAATCGGCGGGCAGCCCGACACCAGGACGATCTCGTCAGTGGGCGGCAGCTGCATCACCTCGCCAGGCGTCAGCAGCGGCCGCGCAGTCTCCTGGCGGCTGACCATGAGGTGGCCGAGCCATGGCGAGAGACGATGCCCCGCGTAGTTCCGGCTGTCGCGGATCTCCGTCGCCGTCCCGAGCGCATCGGAGACGCGCTTGGCCGTGCGTTCGTCATTGGTCGCGAAGGCGACGCGGACATGGCAGTTGTCGAGGATCGCGTTGTTCGGCCCGTAGGCGCGCTCGATCTGGTTCAACGACTGTGCGATGAGGAAGGACCGGATGCCGTAGCCTGCCATGAAAGCGAGCTGGCTCTCGAAGAAGTCGAGCCGCCCAAGCGCGGGAAACTCGTCCAGCATGAGCAGAAGGCGGTGGCGGCGGCGTTCGTTCTCCAGAGCCTCGGTGAGGCGGCGGCCGATCTGGTTCAGCACGAGCCGCACCAGCGGCTTGGTGCGGACGATGTCGGAGGGCGGGACGACGAGGTAGAGCGTGACCGGCTCGCGTGCCTCGACCAGGTCGGCGATGCGCCAGTCGCAGCGACGTGTGACTTGAGCGATGACCGGATCTCGGTAGAGGCCGAGGAAGCTCATCGCCGTCGAGAGCACGCCGGATCGTTCGTTGTCCGACTTGTTGAGCAACTCGCGCGCGGCGGAGGCGACGACGGGATGCGGCCGGTCGCCCAGATGCGGCGTCGTCATCATCGCCGCCAGCGTGCGCTCGATCGGGCGGCGCGGATCGGAGAGGAAGCCCGCCACGCCGGCGAGAGTCTTGTCCTGCTCAGCGTAGAGGACGTGCAGGATGGCGCCGACCAGCAGCGAGTGGCTGGTCTTCTCCCAGTGGTTCCGCCGTTCCAGCGCGCCCTCGGGGTCCACCAGGATGTCGGCGATGTTCTGCACGTCTCGCACTTCGCTGTCGCCGCGGCGGACCTCGAGCAGCGGGTTATAGGCGGCGCTCGCCGGGTTGGTGGGGTCGAACAGCAGCACACGGCCGAAGCGCGCCCGCCAGCCGGCGGTGAGCTGCCAGTTCTCGCCCTTGATGTCGTGCACGATGGCCGAGCCCGGCCAGGTCAGCAGGGTCGGCACGACTAGGCCCACGCCCTTGCCGGAGCGTGTCGGCGCGAAGCACAGCACGTGCTCCGGCCCGTCGTGGCGGAGGTAGCGCTGGGCGAACCAGCCGAGCACCACGCCGTCGGGGGCGAGGAGCCGGGCGTCCCGCACCTCCCGCTCCGTCGCCCAGCGGGCCGAGCCGTAGGTGGTGACGTCCCGCGCTTCGCGGGCGCGCCACACCGACATGCCGATGGCGATGCCGATTGCCGCGAAGCCCCCGGCCGCGGCGATGATGGCGCCCTCGTAAAAGACCTGCGGCGCGTAGGCGTCGTACCAGTACCACCACAGGAAGAAGGCGGGCGGCGGGTAGACAGGCACGCCCGCCCAGACGTCCATTGGGTGGCCGAGCTGCGCCTGGTAGCCGAGGCGCCAGGCGACCCACTGCGTCGCGCCCCAGACCGCGGCGAGCACGATCAGGAAGACGACCAGGACCTGACCCCAGAGGATCTTGGTGGCGGTCATGGGTGTGTGACGAGCGCAGCGACCATGCCGCCAGACGTGCGCGATCGTCGTGCTCGTGTTCAAGTCGTCGCGGACCTGCGTCGTAGCCACGGCGAGCGCATCGCGCGAAGCGGCGGGGGACCCTACCGGGCCGATCCAGCGGCGCGGCATGCGGTCAGAGGCTGAGGCCTCGCTTGCGTGCGGGCACGAGCTCGAGACTGCCGCCGGGCGCAATGCTCCCCGCCACGGCCAGCCCCCGCTGCCGCTCCATCGATAGCTTCCACGGCACGAGCTGGAAGCCGAGCCCGTCGTCGATCATCGCGAAACGCCCCGAGGCCAGGTCGAGGCGCCGGGTGAAGACCCCGGCGACGCTGTCCCCCTCCCGCACCGGCCGCCACGGCTTCCCCGTCTCGGCCGTCACCCGCGCGGCAGCCGCCTCCAGCTCGCGCTGGCGCAGCGTGTTGAGCAGATCGCGCGCGAAGATCACGCGCTGACCCTGCCGGCGCGCGAGACCGGCGGTCACGAGATGCTCCGTCCGGCGCGCGAGCGCGTCCTGCACCGCGGCGCCGAACCCCTGCCCGACGAGCGGCAGCGCCTCGCGGTCCAGCAGGCGCCGGTCCAGCCAGGTCGCGCCGTCGGCGGTGACCTGGGCCTCGACCGGCAGGTCCGACCGTACGGCGATGGCACTGCGCTCCCGCCCGCCGGCATCCTGGTAGCGCCGGAGCTCGACAACCGCACCCGGTTGCCCGTCGCCTGTCGCGTCGATGTCCGCGAAGCGAAGGTGGTGCACGCGGCCGTCGATCCCGTCGATGATCGCGTAGCCGCTGCCCTTGAGTTCGTCGGCGATACCGCGTTCCACTAGGCGACCGATGATCGGTTCCGGCCGGTCACCATGGATCGCGAACTCGCCTGCCGCGCGCTCGGCACCGAGGCCCTGCATGGCGCGGTGCATGGTCCTGATGATGTCGCCGCGGGTGCCGAGGTCACGAAGCGTCTCCTCGATGCCGGGCCTGAGCGTCCAGACCGCAGGTCCATGGCGTTCGGCGAGGCCGAACCGCTCCAGCGTCTGCGCCCGGCCGATCATCAGCCGACGGAGTTCCGGATCGGCAGCGTCCGCGCCGCCGGGGCGCAGGTCCAGGATGCCGCCCGCCTCATCGGCGGCGGCGCGCAGGGCTCGGTCGAGACCCGTCCAGCGCTCGGCACCGACCTCGGCCTCCAGCGCGCTGCGGATCTCCCTCTCGGTCCGTGGCCCGAGTTCCAGTTCCACGAGCGCCTCGGCGCGACCACGGAAGCCGCGCGCGATGTAGTCGCGCGCGATCACAAGGTCGCCGCCATCCTCGGCGCGGCCACGCACCAGGACATGGACGTGGGGGTTGTCGGTGTTCCAGTGATCGACCGCGACCCAGTCGAGGCAGCTGCCCAGATCCTGCTCGGCTTGGCGCATCAGGTCGCGCGTCCAGGCCTTGAGGTCCGCGAGGGCGGGCGCGTCCTCCGGGCTGACGATGATGCGGAAGTGGTGGCGGTCATCCGTGCAGCGCTCCGCGAAGTCTCGGGCATCGGCGTTGTCCGAGCCCGCGTCGAAGAGCCGCGCCTTGGCGTCGTCACGGGTCACCCCGTCGCGCTGGAGATAGCTGATGTGGGTCGCGAGCGACGTGGATCGGTAGCGCGTCCCCTGGTGGCGCACGACGCGCGCCTTGATCACGACGCGTCGCGAGGGTGAGCGGAGCGCGGCCTGTGCGGCGGCGGCGCGGCCCCGCCCGAAGCGCGAGCGGCTGCTGCCGCGCGTCCCGCCACCAAAGCCGGGGCCGGTGTGGCCGGCCTTGCGGACAGCCCGCATGACCTGGCCGACGAAGCTTCGCGCGCGGCGGGTCGGCGCACGCGTATCGACGATGCGGCCGGGGCGAACATGCAGGTCGTCGTCGCGGGCTGTCATGGCCGCCGATCCGCCGGCGCGCAGCGGCGGCTGGCGCTTAGGCCGTTGATCCGCCTTGGTTTTTCGCAGGAAGCGCCAGCCGCCACTTTGGAGCGGGACACGAATTGCCATGCTGGATCAGACACATACGACCGACCGCCAGCCCTGCTTTTATCTGGCAATCTGCGGTCGGGGTTCCTCAGTTCGCCGCCTCCATCGCTTTGGTGGTCGGTCCTGGAGTAGCCGGCAGCACGACAGACGCACCCGAGCGTGCGCGCACGTGTGACATGGGTGAGACTGCAGGGCCGCACGATGCCCTGCGGCCCAACGCCATCGCTCATGGTGCACCGCCCGGGCTGCGACGGATGGCGAAGATGGAGCCGCGATGGCCCCCCGGACCGTCGGCCTCATGCGCCTCCGCTGCTCCGGCTCGGCCGACGAATGGCTGCGCGGCTGGTGTGTCGGCTGCGATCGTCGCACCGCCAACCGGCACGAAGATCGACCGCGTCGGTGCCATGTCGTCACCGCCGAGCCGCACGAAGATGCCGTCAGCGTTGCGTGCAGAACGCAGCACAACCTGGCCAACCGCAGCGGTGCCGGCGTCACCGGTGAGCAGCGGCGCGAGAGCTGCGACGTAGGCGCGCGTCTCCGCCGGCAGCGGCTGCCCCGTGGCCAGATGCATCTCTACGCGACGCGGCCCCGCATTGTAGGCCGCCAGCATCAGCGGCACCGATCCGAACCGGTCCAGCATTTCGCGCAGATACGCGGTGCCCGCCAGGATGTTGTCGTGCGGCGCGAAGGGATCGGCGCCGAGGCCGTGCAGCGCGCGCAGGCCTGCCCAGGTCGCCGGCATCACCTGCATCAGCCCCATCGCGCCGCGGTGCGACACGGCGTGCCGATCGCCGGCGCTCTCCGCGCGCATCACCGCCCTGATCCAGCCTTCCGGGATACCGAAGCGCTGCGATGCGGCAGCGATCTCGGCAGCATGGATCGTCTGCGCCGCCAGCGCGGACAGCGGCAGGCTGACCAGCAGCAGCACGGCTGCGATGCAGGGCCACGACCGGGACGGGAGGGAGGAAGCGAGCTGTCCAGCGCGCCCTGCCGGAGCGCCGCGCGTCGCCAATGGGCGTGCGTGGGAAGGTGGCGTCGTGCTCATGGTCCGCGCCCCGTGATCCAGACCGGACGCAGCCGGGCGACGATGCTCGTGCGCGGGAGAGGCCCGAAGTAGCGGCCGTCGAGGCTGTCCGGCTCAGCGGGGTTGAGGAGGAACACCTCGCCGGATTCCAGCCTGTGGCACCCGTGCCAGGTCGGCAGCACGCGGCCCAGGCGGTCCGTGCCGCGGCGGTGTGCGACCGTCCCGCCGTCGACGATGATCGCGTGACCCTCTACGCACACCATCTGCGGCGGCAGGGCTGCGACGTGCTTCAGCAGTGGCACGCCGCGCGCGACATACCCTCGCTCGGCGAGGAACGCCGCCAGCGTCTCGGGCGGGCGGACGAGGACGAGGTCGCCCAGCGCCATGCGGTCAGCAGGTACCGTGACGTAGAGGCCGAGCGGCACGCTCGCCGACGCGTTCCAGATGATGCGCGGCTGCCAACCCGCGACCGCCGGGACGGCGATCAGCCCCAGCCCGGCGAGCATGGCCACGACGGGCGCCGTGCGCCTTCTCCGCCGTGCCGTCACGCGTCGATCCTCCGCCGCAGCAGCCAGGCGCGGTGGCGCTCGCGCGTGTAAGCGCGTGGCGGCTCGCCCGCCGCGAGGCGGTTCATCACGTGCCGCCAGTGGTCCGGGCAGGCGTCCTCGGGCGCGACGCCCGTCTGCTCGACCGCGCCGATCCCGCGCAGCGCCTCATTGACCTTCGGCCAGCCGGAGATGCGCAGCAGGATCTCCGCTCCCGGCTCCACGAAGCCGATCGTGCTGTAGGCCTCGCCGGGCGCGACCGCGCGCAGGATGTCGATGCGGCTGACTACGGTTCCGTAGCCATTGGACGCCCAGCGGACGAAGGCGAAGACCTCACCCGCCGCGAAGGCGACGACGCGGCGGCGGCGGTCGAGGATCGTCTCCTCGGCGATCCGCCCGAAGCGGATCCAGCGCTCGACGCGGCCCTCGAGCCACAGCAGCTCGACGCGGGTCAGCGCCGCCATGGCGCCGCCTCCCGCTCCCCGTCCCGGTCGTGTTTTCCACCGACCGCGCTGGGCCTACCTTCATTAGAATTAGACTCAATTAGAGTCTTTACGGGCCAGACTTCCGCTTGTGCTGCAACGGCTTGCGGGTGGTTCGTGCGCCTGATCTGCCGTGTCGGTTGCGCCTGATCTGCCGAATCTCCTGCGCCTGATCTGCCGTGCGGTTCCACAGGCCTGCACAAGTTATCCACAGGGCCGGCGTGGCGGCTGCACGGCGTGATCCGCAACAATTCGGTGCCGCCGGCATCGCGGCGGATGGCGAGGCGATAGCCCGGCAGGCTCTGGCGGGCGGCGATCCGGCGGAGATCGAGTGCGAAGTCGGCGAAGCGCGCGAGGCTGCCGGACTTGGCGTGCAGGTGCCGGAACTCGAACGCCCAGCCGAACGGCTGATGCCCGGCGTGCTTGCGCGCGACACGGTAGAGCCAGCGCTCGATGCCTCCCGTAAGGCGGAAGTAGGCCGGATCGATGGTCAGCAGGAGCTGCCGATCGAGGACGCCGCGGTAGAACCAGTCCGGCAGCACGAACTCCATGCCGTCGGCGCGGCCGGAGGCGGTGACCCGCTCCTCCCACTCGTTGATCCAGGAGAATTGTTGGCGTCGCCAGTGCGCGCCGTGCCGGATCGTGGTGCGGATGACGGTCGACTGGAGGCGGGCGAGCGCCGCCTTCAGCAGCAGGTACTGGTGCTGGCCGGTGCCGCGCCCGATGGCGGTCAGCAGTTGGTGCGGCGCGAAGCGCATGAACCGGGAGGCTGCGAGCCCTCGGTCGGCGGCCTCGACGATCTGCGAGCCGGCCCAGATCAGCACGTCGGCATCCCAGATGGTCGCCATGCCGTGTTCGGGAACGGCATGGACCTGCACCTCGATGTCGCCGGCGCGGTAGAGGATCGGCGCGACGCGGCGGCCTTTCGCCAGCGAGAAGAACGGCCGCTCCATCAGATCGCGCTGGTCGCGGCGCGGCGGTCCCTCGTCCGGCAGGGCGTCGAATGGGCTCAGCCTGAGCCGCTCGCTGGGGGTGCGCTCGCCGTGCATCGTCGGGTCAGCGACGTGCGGCGCCGGCGTAGGCCGGCGAGACGGCGGCATGGCGCTTGGCGGGCAGCACGGTCTCGCCCGTGTCATCGCTGGTCGAGGCCTTGGTGCCGCGGTTTACCCAGGCCTGGAGATCGGTGACGGCGTAGACAACTCGACCGCCGAGCTTCGAGTAGCGCGGGCCGGTGCCGTAGGTGCGGTGCTTCTCGAGGGTGCGGCCGGACAGGCCGAGGAAGCGCGCGGCCTCGGGCGTGCGGAGGTAGCGCGGCGGCAGGCCGGCATTCGGGTCGGGCATCGGGAGCCTCCGGTGATGCTGTCGGATGCCGCGCATGGGGCGCGGCGGTCAGGTCGGAGGCTGGCGAAGCGTGGTCGCAGTGGGGGAGTCCGAAGACGGCGCCGGCGAAAGCGGACCCCGTGCGGAGGTCAGAGGCGTATGCTGCCTCCGGCGGTCAGCAGGTCGCGGTAGCCGCCATCTCGAAGCGCGCGGGTAGCCGAGAGGAGGCGCAGGGTGCGGCTGCGCAGATCGTGGCTCTTCCAGACGGCGCCCCGGGGAACGCGGGCCGGTCCGAACAGGCCGACAGCAAGGTCGCGGATGCTCGCGCCCTCCGCATCGCCATCGAGTGCGCGCAGGCGGTTGATCAGGACGCGTCGGCGGTTGCGCGAAAGAGCGCGCTCGCGCGTGGGTCGACCCCGGAGCGCAGTCCAGAACTGCAGCGCAGCAGCCAGGCGCTTTGGCGTGAGGGCGTCGAGCGGCACCAAGACGCCGAGCGGCGCATCGGGCGGCGGATCGCCGATCAACCAGACCGGCAGCGGCGGCGTCCCTACGGTTCCGTGCAGCCCGTCACTCCCCAGCTGCGGTGAATTCAAGGGCGGCAGGGCAGCCGGCAAGGGAGGCGAGAAGGACGGCGGCAAGGCCGACAGCGCAACGGTGGCGGTAGAGATGGTCGGCGCCCAGATGACCGTTGCGCTGCGCGCGTCGACCGCCGGGTCGGCCGCGAAATCGCAACCCCCAGCGCTCGGCGACGGCGCTGGCCGCGTCGTCGGGCCGCCGGTCGTCGAGCTGTTCCCAGTCGCGCACATAGCGCGGGTTGCGCCGGAGGAATTCCCAGGCGAGATCGCGCGCCGAGGCGTTCTCCAGATCGGCATAGGCGGCCGCCGACCGCCAGTCTCGCGACGGCATGGCAAGGCTCCGACACAGCGCGGAGCACACGCTCCGCGCGCAGCACGCCGAGACATGCGACCATTCCGTGTGTTGTCCAGGCGCACGCCAGGCAAACCGTGTTGCCGTGGGTGCAACGCCGGTCAGTTTGTCGAGCTCTGCCGCAGCAGGTCGCGATAACCGGCCTCGGTCATCCACCGGGCGCGGGCCAAGTGGCTGTCGTGGATGCGCTTTGCGCGGTCAGGGTCGCGCGCCGGGTCCAGGCCAAGAACGAGGCGGCTTGCCTCGCGCCAATCGGCCTGATCGGCGGCGGCATCAAGCAGACGGAGATAGATCACCTTGTGGGCGAGATCGTACTCGGTGACGGTCGGCTCGTCTGGCGGCCTGTCGAGGATCTTCCTGCTGCCCATGCAAGCTCCTCTCAGCATCGACGACTCGGTGCACGCACCTCATCAGCGTCGTCGACTGGTGCGCAATGCGCCATCCCCCAAGCGCTTTTTCGGGGTCCCAGTCGATACATACTATAGGTGATAAACTCAAAGTATGTAGCGCCCCGACCGTGCCGGCATGGACATGCGCCGGCTGGTGGGGAGGAACGTGCGGCGGATCAGGCTCGAGAAGGGCCTGACGCAGGAGGCGTTCGCCGAAACCTCGGGCTTCAGCCAGCAATATCTGAGCAGCCTGGAACGCGGCCGCCGTAACCCGACGGTCGTCACGCTCTTCGAGCTGGCGTCCGCGCTCGGAGTGAGCCACGTCGCGCTTGTCGCGCCGGACGGCGAGAGCGATGCCGCCGCTCCGCTTCGCCGTGGCGGTCGCTCCGGCACCGCGGGCAAGCCGCGGTAGATGCCCACAACCCCTCAATCCCGAGGCGGGGTACACCGAAGCCCGCTCTTCCTTGACGCATTGGCGTTTCACAGATAGTTTCTCGTGAAACTCAGATGCGCGAGGTGCGCTGTGGCCGCCCAGATCCTCCCCTTCCCGAAGCCGTCCCCGGCCCCTTCGTCGCCGATCGCAACCTATCTCTGGGTCGGCGAGGCCCATCGGAAGCTCGCGGATCTTCATGGAGCAGGGCACTTGCCCGCCCGCCGCCTGGTCGTTGAAGCCTCCCGCCTGCGCCACCAGCAAGAGCTTATCGCGGCAGTCCGCGACGCCGGCGGCGAGATCGTCCTGGACACCGAAGCGGCAGAGCTCGCCAGCGTCGGGCGGCACTCCGGGCGGGTTCGCACCGCACCATGGGCCTTGCCCGAAGGTGCCGGGCCGCTCGGCCCCGATCATTTCCGGGCCGACGCAAAGTCCGACGTCATCGGCCAGATCGCGCGCCTGGCGGTCTCATCAGGCGTCACCGCTGTCCTGTCGCCGGCGCATCACCTGGGCGATCCGGCATTCCGCGATTGGTTCTCGGTGGATCGCGACGCCTGCCTCGCGTTGCGGAGAGCACTCGACCGCGAGGGGGGCCAGGGCATCGCGATCGACTATCCGCTGATCGTTCCGAACGCGGTGCTGAACCAGCCGAACCAGCGCGGCATCCTGGTCGCGACGCTGGCCGCGCTTCCCATCGACTACGTCTGGCTGCGCGTCGCGGGTTTGGGCGCCGATGCCGGTCCCCTGCAATTGAGCCGCTACCTTTCGGCCGTGGCGGGGCTGCACAACCTCGGCAAGCCCGTGATCGCCGATCAACTGGGCGGGCTGCCAGGCCAGGCGGCCCTAGCGTTCGGCGGGGTCTCCGGCATTGCGCAGGGCATTGGCGAGCGCGAGCGCTTCGACACGGGCGACTGGCACAAGCCAGCCAAACCGCGTCCCGACGACGCGAAGTTCGGCCGCGCGGTGCGGCTCTCGATACCCGGCCTCAACCGCACGCTGACGCGCAGCGAGCTCGACGTTCTCGCCAGCGCGAAGAATGGCCGCCGCATCTGCGGATGCGCTGATCGCGCGTGCTGCAAGCATGGGTACGACAGCATGGTCGCCGATCCGCGGGGCCATGCGGCGCGGCAGTTCTTCAACAGCATCGCGAAGCTGGAGGCCGTGCCGGACCTTCGCCGCGAGACGTACTTTCTCAGCCACGACGGGCCCATGGCGAAGGCCGACCGGACGGCGCGCGAGATCAAGGCGTTGCGCCCGGACGCCGCCGAAGCAGCGCGCCACAACATCGATCCGGAAGCCCTGATGAAGCGACTCGCAGAGCATAGCCGGACGACTGAGAAAATCCGCACGACGCTCGAGACCATTCACGAGACCCGCGGCAACGACGTGCCCCGCGCACGCGTGGCCGCGCTTCGGAGTGGAGGAGCACCCAAGGCCGCAAAGGGGCAGCCGTGAGCGGCAAATCGGGCGCAATGCCCCGCTACATCGACGATCTGAATGAGTTCGGCGGCCTGTCGGGCACCGACATCGCCAATATCGCCGATGTCTCCAAGGCCACCGTCTCGCGCTGGAAGTCGGGCACGGTCAAGCCGCAGCCGGACACGCAGCTGGTGCTGTCCGACCTGCACTTCATCGTCCAGCGCCTCACGGAGTACTACAGCGCTGACGAAATCCGCACTTGGCTCTATGCACGCCATCCGCAGCTCGATGGCCAGCGCGCCATTGACCTGATCAACCAGAATCGGTCCGAGGATATCCTGCGCATCCTCGATCGGCTGGACTCGGACGTGTATCTCTGACGCATGGCCGCGGCTCGCTCCCCGCGCGACAACCATCTGCTCGACGCCGTCGAGGCGTTGCCGCGGGAGGCCTGGAGCGGCCCTGTGTGGCGTGTCGTGCGCGAAGGGCGCGACCCAACGCAGTGCAGCGCGGTGGGCGGCCGTTGGGATGATCGCAGTTTCGAGGTGCTCTATACCTCGACGCATGAGGATGGCGCGCGGGCCGAAATGTTCTTCCATCTCAGCCGCGGCCAGCCGGTGATGCCGTCCCAGGTGCGCTATGGCCTGCACGAGCTTCGCGTCACGCTCGACGCCTGCGTGCGCATCGCATCCCTCGAAGTGCTCGCGGGCCTGGGTCTCAAGACCAACGCCTTCGGCCAGCTGTCCTACAGCGAGCGGCAGCTCGAATATCCGCGCACGCAGGAGATCGCCGAGGCCGCGCATTTCCACGGCCGCGACGGCCTGTTCGTGCCCAGCGCGCGCTCCGCCCATCCCAACCTGGTGGTGTTCTGCGGCGTTGCCGGACCGGAGGCGGTCGAGGTCCTGCGCGACCACGGCATCGTCGACTGGACGGCCTGGCGCAACGCGCAGCGCAACGGCTGAGCGGCGCGCCGCCGGCGTCTCAGGGATCGTTGCCGCCGAGCAGATCGCCCTGCGCCGCCACGCGCCGGCGACCTCGCCGTGCGGGGGGCGCCGTCGTCGCCTCCGCCGCAACCGCGGCCTGGAGCGCCGAGGCCGGCAGCGTGGCGCCGTTGCAGATGCGCTCCAGCAGGTCGGCCTGCGCGGTCTCCAGCGCGACCAGGCCGCCGAGCACGTTCAGCACGTTGAGCAGTTCCGCCGTGTACTCCGGCAGCCAGCCAGATGGCTGAATGTCGCCGAGCGGCGAGGGCTTGCGGCGGTCGCCGATGATCGGGCGCGAGCGGTCGCGGCCGCGATAGCTGAACCACTGCGTCAGCACCTGCTTGCCGGAGACTTCGTAGTCCCAGACCGCTGGCGAGACATTGTCGACATGGCCCTGGCCGACATGCAGCCGGCGCGTGGTCGCGTCGTGGCGGATCGTGTCCGGCATCGCAGCGGGGTCGGCCGGGATAGCGCCGTCTTCCGGGATGGTCGGGCGTTCGGCGGCGGGCAGGCGTGGCGCGCCGGCGGGGCGGCCCTCGGACGCATCGACGAAGCGCTCGCCGAAGCTGTGCAGCCAGATGACGCGACGGCCAAGGCGTGCGGCCTCGGCAAACAGCGCGGCGTCGGTGGTGAGCGGGATGCGCAGGCCGGGCTGCACGAGGTCGGTCGCGAAGCGGGTGACATAGGCCGGGTGCGCGGCGACGGCGGCGATGTAGGCGAGGAGATCGGGCGCGGAGACGGGCGTGCCGAGCGCAGAAGAGAGCGCGGCCAGCACCGCGGCGGGGATGTTCGGGGCCGTCGCGGCACTGTCGGCCCACAACGGAAAAGCGCGGCCGCCGCGACCATTGTAGTGGTCGAGATCTGGGACGAAGCCTGTGAAGGAGATGCCTGGGCCGGTGCTGGGCGACGTCCTATGCAGCGCCGTCAGGTAGACTTGCTTCTCTGAATGCGTGCGCCACAGCGTCGGGTTCGGTCGGTTCAGCAGGCGATTGTCGGGGATGATCCATTGGCGGTCGAAGGATCGGAAGCCGTAGCGTGTCGGAGCGACGATAGACCCCTTGTCCTTCGCGACGGAAAGCGGGCGATTGTCGTGCCCGGATAGCCCCTCGGTCAGGACCTTGCCGGTGTGGCGATCGCCAAGATCGCCTTCGGTTCCGTGCGGGTGAAACAGCAGTTCTTTCCGCGCCGGATCGCGCTCGGCCGCCAGGTGCTTCCACCGTTCTTCCAGTGACCAGCGATCCGGCGCGATCACCCAGGTGCGCCCCGGCATGACGCCCGAACCGTTGTAGGCGAACAGCGCATCAAGCGCCGGATAGGTCGCCCACCCGCCCGTCGCGGCCGGCAGGAAGGCCGCGCGCTCCTCCTCCGGACACTCGATCCAGCCCTCGCCGTCGAGCGTCAGCGTCGCCAGCGCCGCGAACTTCTCCTCCCGCCGCCCGACCGGCAGCGCGCGATACCGCACGCGGGCGGGCTTGCTGGCATCCGCCTTGCCCGTGCGCGCCACCAGCACGATGCACACCGGCTGCTGCACGCCCTGGAAAATGCGCGAGGCGACGGCGGGCTGATGCCCCTCCGGCGAGCAATCCACCACCCAGATCTCATCCGCCGTGCGGCGCAGATCGGCGCGCATCGCCTGGAAGCCCGGCCCGTTGAGAAACCCCGCCACGGTGATGAAGCACACGATTCCGCGCCGGTCCGCGCGCGCCTGCGGCGCGGCCGCCGCATCGCCGAACACCTTCCACGTCGCCCAACGCCAGAAATAGACATAGAGGTTGCGCAGATGCTTCGAATGCGCGCCCACGCCCCATTCGGGCGGCGGCATCCAGCGCGCGAGCGGCGCGGCCTCGGTCGCATTCGCGCTGCCGGCCTCCACCCACCCGCCGCGCCCCTTCGCCTTTTCCTTGTAGGGCGGATTGCCGATGACGACGGTGATCGGCTCCGCCCGCTTCACTTTGTTCGCTTCCCGCCGGGATTCCGCGAGCGGCTTCAGGATCTGCGGGATGTACTCCTCATCGGCATAGGGATTGCCGAGGGTGTCCGTGACATAGAGGCGCAGATGCACGTCGGACGGCACCGTCCCCTTCACCTTGAGCAGGTCGGCGACCTCCGCCAGCAGGCGCAGCTGCGCGACGGCGAAGGGGCCGAACTGCAACTCGAAGCCGATGATGCGCTTCAGCGCCGCGCGGATGACGCCCGGCACGGTGCCGGCGCCATCGGCGCGCGCGGTCTCCGCGATGCGCCGCAGGACGCCCAGCAGGTAGGTGCCCGTGCCGACGGCCGGGTCCGCCAGCGTAACCTCGTTGGAGGCAAGGCCCTCCGGCTGTCCGAAGCGCGCCGGGTCGCGCAGCACGTCATCGACCAGGCGCACCATCGCGGTGACCACCTCGGGCGGCGTGTAGTAGGACCCGGTGAGCTTGCGCAGGTCGTTGTCGTAGGCCTCCAGGAAGTGCTCGTAGAAATACAGCCAGGCCTCGGGGTCGCCCTCGCCGATGGCGGCCCAGTCCACGGCATCGAGCACGCGCGTGAGGGTACCGAGCGAGGTTTTCAGCGCTTCCTGCCCGTCGACATCGTCGGTCAGCACGCGGAAGGCGCCACCGATCACCGTGTTGGTCTTGGCCAGCGCCTTCGCGACGCGGTCCAGGCCATCGGCGAGCACGATGCCCTGCGCGCGCGCCATCAGCAGGCCGAAGGTTACGGCCTGCGCGTAGCCGTCGGCGAAGTCTTCGTCACTGGCTTCGGGGAACAGCAGGCGGCGCCAGTCCTCGGCGAGGCCGGTGAGCGCCGGGACCTTCTGATCGAGTTGCTCGGTGACCTCGTCGCGCAGCAGGCGGCACAGGCCAGCGCTGAGTGCAGCGAGCGCGCGCGCATTGGTCGGCGGGATCGGCTCCCAGCGCAGGAAGTCGCCGAACAGGCGGGTCAGTGCGTCCGGCGCGGTGAGCGCGGCACCGGCGGTTTCCACGTCGCCGGACAGCCGGACGATCTCGCCCTGGAGCGCGCCGTCTCGCCACAGCGAGAAGGCATTGCCGTCGGTGTAGATGAGGTTCGGTAGGGATTTGAGCTTGGTCCACTGGTCGCGGTCGTGCTCGTCCTTGAAGCGGCGCGGGTCGGCGCCCTTGCCCGGCGCCTTGACCTCGATGAAGCCGACGAGGGCATTGCGGGCCCGGACGGCGTAGTCGGGCCGGGTCTTCAGGGAGGACAGCGTGGTTTCGCCGATCGCGACCACGTCTCCCGCCTTGAACAACAGGATGGCGGCGAGGTCGGCGATCAGTGTCTCGAGCGGCGCGCGGAGCTGGTCCTCCGGTGCGCCGACCGCTGCCTTGCCGGAGAGCTTTGCCTTGAGCGAGGCACCGAAACGGGAAATGGCGTCGGCGAGCGTCATCACGGGCACGCGCGGGGAACCTCGGCTATTGTTGCTGTCCGGCCCAGGCTAGGGGACGCGGTGGCCAATCGCCAGCACCACAGCCGAAACGCGGCTCAGGTCGGCGCTGCGAACCGGAACAGGACGATTGGCTGTCCGCCAGGGTCGGCGGGCAACAGCCGCAGGTCCCAGTCCGTGATGGCGACATCCCCACTTCCACTCCCGCCGGCGGTGATCTTGCCGGATGCGATGTCGACATCGCGCGACCCCAACCGCATGCCCCCGCGCCGTTGAGGCACGCGCAGGACGACGCCGGACCTGCGGACGATCAGGCAGCCCTCGCAGCTACCGCCTGACGCTGCGAGCCGGATGCGAGGACTTGTCGGGTCGAAGTGGAAGCGGACAGCGGCGCCGAACGAGAGGACGGACGACGCCTGAAGCGCATGCGGCCAAACAAACTCGGGCAAGCCATCTGCGCTGCTGTTCAGCAGGACGAGTAGCGCGCCGTCCGCCATGGCTCCGCCAGCAGCGTCCTGCGCGCAGAAGCCCACGGCGGGTGATGCCAGGTCGAGCAGCAGGAATGCTTCGCCTGGGGACAGTTCCTCGATGGGACGGAGAGTCACCGGGGGCCACAAATGCATGCGCTGCCTTTCGTGCTACCGATGGGCGTCCTGCCCTCGTCACCGCCGCATATCGCGCAGGAAGAGCTCCCAGTACGCCTCGGCAGCCGCCTGCGGCATGAGACGTGCCGCATCCTGGCTGCGAATGTTCATGCCGATCGGACGCCAGAACAGGCCGTGTTCATCAGTTTCGACGTTGAGGATTTCGTTGTAGCTGTTGCGAGCTTGGCTTTCTGACGACGAATAGGCAATTCCGTCCGGCAGCTTTCCAAGGAAGATGTGGCAGGATGCCGCCTTCTTTCCGCCGCGGTACAGCGCCGCCGTGAACGCTTCGGCATCAATGCGCTTGAAGCGCGCCTCGACGTCGGGGTGTCGCTGCGCCAACTCATTCAAGGAGTTTTCGAAGAAGGCGGCAAAGAACTCGAAGGTTTCGTCACGGAAGCGGTCACGATCGATATCGGTGAAGCGTCGCGGCAACCCAAGATTACTGGACCTGGGTGCCGGACGAACGGGCTGTTGTGGGTGCGGCTTGGTAGCCGTCCGGCTCGGCGGCGCCGGCGGCGCAGTCGGGGCGCTGGCTTGCAGGGCCCGCCGGATAGCGCGCACCACCTGGAGAAAGCCTTCGTCCATATCGGCGAACGACCGGACTGGCTTTCCGTCATCCGGTGTTGCAGCGATCTTGCCGAACGGCGTGCCGTGCCAGTCGCAAGGACGCAGGATGACAGGGATGACCCGCGCTTCCCTTGCCGCATGTCGCTCCATGGCGCGGCGCATCTCGATGTCGAAGCAGTATCTCGAAGCGAGGAAATCTGCGCTGACGAGAAGCAGGATGACATCGGCGCGCTCAAGTTCGGCACTGATCGCGTCGTCCAAAACATCGCCGGCTGGGATGCGCCGATCGTGCCAGGTTTCGACCAGGCCCTCGTGCTTCAGCGCAGACAGGTGTTTTTCGAGCTGGTCGCGCAGTGCCTCGTCGGCGTGGGAGTAGGAAAAGAAGATCGTCGCCATGATGTCCCAGCTGGCCGCTGGAAGGGGCGAACCGTGTGTCAACACGGGCACGCTGGGCGGCACTCTCAGGGATCGGATAGCACGATCCGGCGATTCGGACTGGCGGTATCGCGGCTTTGGTGGGAGGGAGGCGCCCCGCCCGGCAGGGCGGGGCGCCGTTGGCTGTTCACTCCCGGCTGCGGTTGCCGTTGGGGCGGGACCAGATCAGCTCGAACTCGCCGCCCTCCATCTCGAAGAGGTTCGCCAGGATCGGCGCCGGCAGGGACGGGTCGTCGAGCTTGACCGAGAGGTAGTCGCGGCCCTCGTTCGAGGTCTTCTTCCACGCCGCCCCGATCTCGGCGCGGCCGGCGAAGATGCGGAAGTCGGGGGCCTTGTCGCTGCTCTTCTCGGCCGGCCGGACCTGGACCTTGGCGTCGAGGGTGAGCGTCGAGACCGTGCCGGTGAAGCCGTCGCCGGTGCGGGTGAAGGTGCCGATGGTCGCCATGATTGTCTCCTGTCTGTCGATCGGGCCGCGCCCATCGCGGCCTCACATGAGGGTTTCAGGTCAAGGTGCTTGTGGGATCCGGAGGGCTGTAGCGCGCAGATCGGACGCTCCGCCGGCGGCGGAGCGTCCGTGGCCGCGGTCAGCGCGACCAGATCAGGCGGTGCTCGCCGTTCTCGCCCGCCACCAGACTGGCGTAGACCGGGGCGTTGAAGGACGGATCGTCGAGCTTGACCGACACGTATTCGGTGCCGGTGTCCTTCGCCGCCTTGCTCCAGCCGGCGCCGAGTTCGACGCCGCCGACGGTGACCCGGTAGTCGGGGCTGCGCTCGCCGTCCTTGGCGACCGGGCGGATGGTTGCCTTGACGTTGATGTTCAGCGTGCGGATCGTGCCGTTGAAGCTGCCGTCCTCGCCGCGGGTGAAGCTGCCGATCTGAGCCATCGTCGTATCTCCTGACTGCTGTGCGAAGCCGCCCGATGCGGCCTCGACGGCGGTCGAGAGGCGTCGGCCGGCCGGCTTGCACCCGCAGGGCCGCAGCGCAGCGGAGGACGGCGGCAGCCGAGCTTCTTGCCTCGCGAGGAATGCGCGGAAAACCGGGGCCCCCACGCGGCTTGCCGCGTGGGGTGGTGGCGCAGGGGAAGAAGGTCGGCGAAGCCGTTGCTGGCCATAGGCCGGACGACGCCAGACCAGCCGACAGAGAGGCCGCACGGCGGCTGCCCGGCATGTCTGCCGAGAAGACGATGGCAGCCAGTGCAGCCCGAAACCGTGGCTGGCCTGCGCCGGCCCGCATCCCGCCCTGAACCTCAGGTCTGAGCCCATCTGCTGATCCGCGCCCGTGCACGTATCAACCTCACATCCGGTCGCCGCGCCTGCGGCTGCACCAACATCCCGCCTGCGGCGGCAAGGGCTCAGGAGGACGAGACCATTCTCGATGACGGCGTGTTGGCCATGCCGCGATGCGGTCGTCCACCTGGTTCCGGCGGGCTGATCAGGCCCAGGCCGAACGGTGAGTCAGCGTGTCATGCGCGCACGACCGCGCCCTCGATGACGACGCCGGCGGTGACGTATTTCCAGAGCGCCACGACCAGCTTGCGCGCCAGTGCCGTGATCATGACCTTCTTGAAGCGGCCGCCGTTCTGGGCGACGCGCGTGTTGAACCAGCGACTGAGCGCGGATGCGGGCTGATGGCGCAGCCATAGCCAGGACATCTCCAGCAGCGTGGCGCGCAGCCGGGGATTGCCCGACTTCCCGATGCCCTGCTCCCGGTCAATGGATCCGCTCTGCCAGGGTGTCGGCGCGAGGCCCGCATAGGCTGCGACTTGGCGACGGTTGTCGAAGTGGCGGTAGAGGCCCTCGCTCCAGAGGACGGCGGCGAACTCCGGGCCGACGCCGACGACGTTCGACAGTACGGCCACCTCGCGCGACGACTGCCGCTCCTCGGCGAGCATGGTATCGCGCTCGCCCTCGACGGCCTTGATCTGGTCGAGCAGAAGCTCCAGGCGGTCGAGCTCGCGCTCGACCTGGCGTTTCAGGTGATGAGGGAGATCGCACCCATCGCCGGTTCGCAGCGCCTCGAGGCGCTCGCGGCGATCGCGCTTGAGGGGATCGTACCCGGTGATGCCCTGCGAAAAGAGCAGGCCCTTGATCCGGTTGCTGTGCTGGATGCGCTCCTGCATGAGCACCTTGCGTTCGCGCGCGATGCGGCGGCGGTCCTCCTCGGCGGGAGACGGCACGCGCAGCATCGAGCAGACGCGCGGCTCACCGCGCTTGAAGGCGAGCAGCGCGCGGATCAGGCTCTCGCCGTCGAGCCGATCCGTCTTGATCCGCCGGAGCCGGCGCGACGTGGCGATCGAGGCGGCGTCAACGACGTGGCTTTCGTGTCCCTCCGCCTGCAGGACCCGGTGCACCCAGAAGCCGTCGAGCCCGGCCTCCTGGATGACAGTGATAGGGAACTCCTGGCCGGTTCGCGCACGTGCCTTTTGCCGCAGTCGACCGAGGCGTTCCAGCAGGCCGGCGAGATCGCCGCCAGGGACTGTGTGACGCGACAGCTTCTCGCCCGCGCCGGGCGACAGCGAGGTGATCAGCCATGTCTTTCGGCTGAGTTCTACGGAGACGACGACCTCAGCGAGCTCGCCATCACCTGTTCTGCGTGCATGGTTCTGCGACATCGACTTCCCGCTCCTTTCCTTCACGGCCAATGACACCCGCCGCACCTGAGCAGGTTGCCGGTCCGCCCTCATAGGATCTCGATGGCGATCGCCCGGCCGGGGGCGGGCGCCGACGCACTCCGCAGGAGCCGCAGCGCAGCGGAGGACGGGGCTGGGAGACTTTCTTGCCTCGCGAGGAATGCGCGGCACGCGCAGGGGAAGAAAGTCGCATCCGCGCCGTTGCGGCCGGGGCGCCCGAGGCGTCAGCCGTCCCTCGGCCAGATCAGGCCATCCGAGGCAGCGTGGCAGCGCGACACCGGACGGACCACGGAGACAGCAGGCGACGGTCGCCGCGCCCGGCACAAGCGCGATGAACCAGGCATCGCGGTCTCGGCGCCCATGGCGTGCACAAGGGAGGATCCGGCCGAAACGGGGAAGGCGAAACGCTGGCCCTGTTGCGCATCATCCCGGCTGTAAGGGTCGCGGCGCTGATGTTCCCGACGAGGGCCGCCCACCTTGGGCTTAGCCTCGCGGTTCCGATGATGGCGCGGTCAGGCGTGCCGTAGAGGGCGATGGCAGGCGAGGCTGATCCGGTCCCGCCCCTTCGGCAAACTCTGCGTCACGACGGCCAACGGTGACCTGCATCGGCTGGGCGCCGGCGCCCGCGAACGCAGCCAGCTGGACGGCTGCTGAGACACCCACGACGAAGCCGCCAATTGCCGCGAACACGTGTCGCCAGGCTTCCGACGGCACGAGCAGCGCCGAGATCCCGAGCACCGCGTGGTAACCAGCCACGGCGGCCGGTACGGCGAACAGCAGCGCGATGACGGCCCGGAGGACGAGCGAGCGCACAGAGGCGAAGAGCAGTTGCGCGGCGAACAGCGCCACCACGCCCGCGACTAGGCCAACCAGCGTCGCGCCGATGACACCCGCGCCCGTCTCGAATGCCCACATGCCGATCGTCAGCGCGACGAAGAACGGCACGGCGTAGATGGCGAGCGTGAACAGCAGCACGAGCGCCGTGCCGAGGCCGAACAGGCTGACGACAATGCCGAGCGTCATGCGACCCTCCTCGGCCGAGGCGCGATGCTGCGCGCCGATTGTAGCGGATCGCGGGCGCGCAGCGGTTCGCCTTTGCGCGAGCGCATCGTCATGCGGGCGTCGCTACCCGCCGCCCCCGCGGAAGTCGAAGAGCGGGATGCCGAGGCGCTTCGCCTTGTCGGCCAGGTTGTCGGTGACGCCCGAGCCTGGGAAGACGATGACGCCGATCGGCAGCGTCTCGAGCAGCGCGTCGTTGCGCTTGAACGGTGCGGCCTTGGCGTGCCGGTGCCAGTCCGGCTTGAAGACGATCTGCGGCACCTTGCGATGGTCGGCCCAGCAGGCGGCGATGCGCTCGGCGCCCTTCGGTGTGCCGCCATGCAGCAGCACCATTTCGGGGTGCTTCGCGTGAACGCGGTCGAGCGCGGCCCAGATGCGCTGGTGGTCGTTGCACTCGACACCGCCGGCGAACGCGATGCGCACGCCTGCGGGCAGCAGCAGCTCAGTTTCGGCGCGGCGCCTGGCGGCGAGGAAGTCGCGGCTGTCGATCATCGCCGCCGTCATCGTGCGGCGGCTGACCATCGATCCCGCGCGCGGACGCCAGGCGGAGCCGGTGTAATGCTCGAAGTGCTCGGCGGCGGCGTCGCGGAGGAACTCGAAGGCGTTGCGGCGCTCGATGAGCGTGAGGCCCTGGGCGAGGAGGCGTTCCAGCTCGACGGAGCGGACCTCGGAGCCGTCCTGCTCGCGCTGGGAGCGCTGCTGCGCGGCCTCGTTGGTGTCGAGCTCGCGGCCGATGCGGTCGATGCCGCGATGGAAGAGGTTGACCAGCGACCAGAGCAGGTCAGGCAGGTCGGGCTCGAGGCGCGTCTCGCCGACGCTCGCGACGAGGGCGTCGAAGATGTCGGCGACGGCGCCGGAGAGGCGGTCGGGATCGGGCAGCGACCGCGGGTCGGGCTCGTCGGCGAAGGGGCGGTAGCCGTGGAGCTGGAGCTCGTCGAGCAGATGCGCGGTGGCGGAGGCGGCGTGGGTGGGTTCGGCGTCGTCGAAGCGGTCGGTCATGGCCGGGTCCTCGCTGTCACGGGCCGCGCCCATCGCGGCCTTCGTGGCGATCACCCGGCCGGGGGCGGGACGGACCGGCACCCGCAGGCGAAGCCGGAGGGCCGCAGCGCAGCGGAGGACGGCGGCGCGCGGCTTTCTTGCCTCGCGAGGAAGCGGCCCGTCAGGGCCGCGGGGAAGAAAGCTGCGCGACGGCGTTGCGGGGAGGGAGCGGCCCGGGCCCGATCGCCCGTGAGAAGGCCGTGGGCGCCGTGATCGGCGAGGAGCATGAGTTGAAGTGCTCCGCGTGGACGAAAGAATGCCGAGTCCAGGTCTCATGCCTGCCTCGACGCCTTCCCTGATGGACAACTGCCGCGTGCGTCCGCGGCGACGCGGGAATCGGGAAGTGAAATCAATCCACTGGATCGCGGATTTGTTGCCTTGCCAGGCGGTGCATCCGGGCAAGCAGATCGTCGCTCAGCATGACGGAGCATTGACTACATAAACGATTTTTCTGTAGCATTTACTGCGTTGAGGAGGGTCATATGCCGCGACGCGCGCCCCAATCATCGCCGACTGAGGCCATAGATCCCTTCGGTGATCGCCTCGGCGCGACCTTGTCCACGCTCTCCCCTGCCGCACGCCGCGTCGCGCGCTTCGTGGTCGAGAATCGACCACTGGCGCTGGCGCTGTCCGCCGCGGAACTGGCTGAGCGCACCGGCACCTCCGACGCGACCGTCGTTCGCACCGTCCAGGCACTCGGCTTCGCCGGCCTGCCCGACCTCAAGCGTGAACTCTCCGCGGCCCTTGCGGCACCCCAGGCCAATCCGGCCGAGGCCATGCGCACCACCCTGGCGGAGGCAGGCGAGGAATCCAGGCGCGCCGTGGACCTCGCCATCGACACGCAGCGTGAGGCGGTGGAGGCGCTGGCGACGCCGGAAGCGCGCGCCACGCTCCGTTCCGCGGTGGCGGCCTTGCATCCCGCGCGGCGCATCCTGGTCTTTGGACTTGGCCCCTCTGCGGCGCTGGCGCGCTACCTCGCGACGCTGCTCGCGCGTGCGGGCCGCACGACGCGGGCGTTGGATGCGAGCGGTATCGCGCTGGCCGACCAGATGCTCGACCTCGGCCCCGGCGATGCACTGCTCGTGCTGGCCTATGGCCGTGCCTATCGCGAGGTGGTGGCGCTGTTCGGCGAGGCCCGACGGATGGCGCTGCCGGTGGTCCTCGTGACCGACAGTCTCGACCGATCTCTGGCACGGCACGCCGATGTTGTGGTGCCCGCCCGGCGCGGGCGCACACGCCGCGTCGCGCTGCATGGCGCGACACTGGTGGCGCTCGAGGCCATCGCCCTCGGTCTTGCGGCGATGGATGGCGAGCGTGCGCTGGCCTCGCTCGACCGTCTCAACGACCTCCGCGCAGCCATTGCCGGAGGGCGCCATGATGTGGGCTGACACCGCCCCGGCTTGGCTGATGGCCATGCTCGGCGTCGCGGATCGCAGAGCGCCGCGCCGCTGGCCGCCGCCGCGCCTGCCCATGGAAACCCCGGCCGAGCGCCTGGCGCGCCATGCCACTGACCGCCGTCGCCTGGCCCGGCTGGACGACCGCCTGCTGGACGACGTCGGCCTGACCCGCGACGCGGTCGAAGCCGGCATCCCCTTCCAGGATCCGCTCACCCAGCCCCGCCTCACGCATCAGAACTGGAGCCGCAAGCCATGACCTGGATCGAACTCGCCCCCACCGTATCGGCTGCCTTCCTCGCCTCGCTCGTTGAATGCGTGGAAGCGGCGACCATCGTGCTGGCCGTCGGCACCGTGCGCGGCTGGAAATCGGCCTTCGTCGGCACCGGCCTGGCGCTCGCGGCGCTGGTCGTGCTCGTGCTGGCGCTCGGTCCGGCGCTCTCGCGACTGCCGGAGCAGGCGTTGCAGCTCTTCGTCGGCGTCTTGCTGCTCCTCTTCGGCATGCGCTGGCTGCGCAAGGCGATCCTGCGCGGCGCCGGCATCATCCCGCTGCATGACGAGGAGGCGATCTTCAAGAGCGAGACCGCTAACCTGAAACTGGCGCGGACCACCGAGCGATGGGGCGTCGATCCCATCGCCATGGCCACGGCCTTCAAGGGTGTGCTGCTGGAAGGAGTCGAGGTGGCCTTCCTGGTGCTGGCCGTTGCCGCTGGCAGCCCCGCGCTGATCGGCCCAGCCGCGTTGGGCGCCCTCGCCGCGGCCCTGCTCGTGACGGTCGCCGCGGTCGCGATCCACAAGCCGCTGGCGCGCGTGCCCGAGAACACGCTCAAGTTCGCCGTGGGCGTCCTCATCTCTGCCTTCGGCATCTTCTGGACTGGCGAGGGCATGGGCATCGAGTGGCCAGGCCACGACCTGGCGCTGATCGGGATCGCGGTGGTCCTGCTGGGTGCGGCGCTGCTCGCCGTCCGGCTGGCCGCAGCGCCTGCGCAACCGATGGAGGCACGCTGATGGGAACGCTTCGCGCCATTCTGCACGAGATCGTCGGCCTGTTCGTCGATGACGGCTCGCTCGCCCTGGCCCTGGTCGTCTGGTGCGCGCTGGTCGGGCTGGTGATGCTGGCCGTACCCGGCGTCACGATGGCAGCGGCGGGGGCTGCGCTGCTGGCGGGGTGTATCGCCATCCTGCTGGTCAACGTCGTGACTGCCGCCCGCAAGCGTCGAGGCGCCAAGGCCGCGACGTGACGGCACCCACTCCGGGTGGCGGCAGCGAGGCTGCGCGGCCTCGCCTGCCGCGCAGCATCTGGGCGCTTGGCTTCGTCTCGCTGCTGATGGACGTCTCCTCGGAGATGATCCATGCCCTGCTACCGGTCTATCTCGTCGTCGTGCTCGGCACATCGACCATGACGGTCGGCATCATCGAGGGCATCGCCGAAGCGACTGCGGCGATCACCAAGGTCTTCTCCGGCGCGCTCTCCGACCGCCTCGGCAAGCGCAAGCTGCTCGCCGCCACCGGTTACGGCATGGCGGCTTTGACCAAGCCGATCTTCCCGCTCGCAGAGACGGTGGGCTGGCTGATCGGCGCTCGCTTCATTGATCGCATCGGTAAGGGCATCCGCGGTGCCCCGCGCGATGCACTGGTTGCCGATCTCGCGCCGGCGGATATGCGCGGTGCCGCCTTCGGGCTGCGCCAGGCGCTCGATACGGTGGGCGCCTTCGCAGGACCGCTGCTCGCCATCGCGCTGATGTGGTGGACCGCGGACAATTTCCACTTCGTCTTCTGGGTGGCCGTGATCCCGGCGGTTGGCGCGTTCCTGCTGATCCTTTTCGCGGTGCAGGAGCCGGCGCGACCGCCCGGCCTGGCTAAGCCGCGGGTGCCACTTTCGCTGGCGGAGTTGCGACGGCTGCCGGCCGCCTATTGGTGGGTCGTCGCCGTGGCCGGTGTCTTCACGCTGGCGCGGTTCAGCGAGGCCTTCCTGGTGCTGCGCGCGCAGCAGGCTGGCCTGGCGCTGGTTCTTGTGCCCGGAGTGCTCGTGCTGATGAACGTGGTCTATGCGCTCTCAGCCTATCCCGCCGGGGTGCTGGCCGACAGGATGGACCGCGGAAAGCTGCTCGCGCTTGGGCTGGGCTGCCTGATCGCCGCGGATCTGACGCTGGCCGCCTTCGATGGGCTTGCCGGCATCGCCCTCGGCATCGCGCTGTGGGGACTGCACATGGGGCTGACACAGGGACTGCTCTCAACGCTTGTGGCGGACACCGCGCCAGCTGCCCTACGCGGCACGGCATTCGGCATGTTCAACCTCGCCTGCGGCGTCGCCATGTTGGGCGCCAGCGTCCTGGCTGGGGCGCTGTGGGATTGGTTCGGCCCGGGCGCGACATTCCTGGCAGGCGCGATACTCGCGGCGGCGGCGCTGGTTGGTCTCTTGCGGCTGCTGGGTCGCTTCGGTATTGCGAGCGGTCAGAGCAAATAGCCTGCCGTGCTTGCGAAAAGCGCCCTATAAAGAAGCTTGAGAACTAAACGTCGCGCCCGGTTCAATGTTTCGATTGAATTTGGCTGTGGACGGGCCCAACGATGGTTGCGTCAATGCGATGGACGCCTCGGCTGACGTCAGCCAATTCCGGTAGGCGATAGGCAGACCGTATCCTCAGGTGCGATCTGAACGCGCACCCAAGCGGCCAACTCCAGAGGGCCGATCTGGCGCAGATCGCTGTTGAAATCATCCGAACGCGGGCACACGTCGATGGGCTCAATTCCCGCTCGCCAAGCCCACTCGGTCAGCATTGCAGCAGCGCGGATGCCTGCGTGGTCGCCGTCTTGTGCAGCATAGAGTCGGCGCAGTCCAGGCGGCAGTGCCAGTGCCACGAGATGGTTTGCTGACAGTGCGGCGATCATCGGGAGCTTAGGCATGACGCAGCGCAGAGCGAGCATCGTCTCGATGCCCTCGCCCACGGCGACGACGTCCTGCACGACGCCAAACCGCACACCATTCCCAAGCAGCCGCCCTATCGCGCGCCGTGGCGTCGCGACCGGCGCCTTGCCGCTGCCGTCGCGCGCGAGCCAGGTGCGGTGCACGCCGGTGATCGTGCCGTCGAGGTCCGTCACTGCGGCGAGCATTGCGGGCCACGTCTCGACCGGCGCATTCTCTTCCGCGCGGTAGTAGCAGCGCGGGTGGAATCGCAGCGCCGGCAGGTCGTCCAGGTAGGTGATGCCGCGCGCGCGCAGATAGGTCTCCGCGAGCGTCCCCTTGATCGGCTGCCCGGCGTGGAACAGCCGACGCGCCGCATCCGGCGAGCCGGCCGCGACCGGCGCGCGTGGCTCCGGCCGCTGTGGTGGCGGCAGGCTCAGGAACCGCCGCGCCTCGTCCAGCACGTCGCGCAGGCTGTCGAGGCCGCGCGCCCGGGCGATCAGGTCCAGCAGGTCGCCGTGCTCGCCCGTCGCCGCGTCGGTCCACTTCCCGGCGGCGCCGCGACCGGTGTCGGGCCCGTACAGCCGTACGAACAGGCTGCGCCCCGGCGTGTTCGCGACATCGCCCACGGTCCACCAGCGCCCCTCGCGCCGGCCGTTGAAGAGGTAGTGGCGGCAGACTGCTTCGGCGTTGCGGGCCAGGCGGCGCGCGATCGCTGCGGCATCCTCGCGCATCGGTCCCTCCATGAAGATGCGGGCCCGCCTTGCGACGGGCCCGCGAGGTGCAGGGAGGCCGGTTACTCGGCGGCGATCGCGGCGGTGGGGATCGCCGCGGGCTCAGTGTCCTCGGCCGGCGGCGCCGAGGCGATGGCCTGTTCGCCGCCGTCTGCCGCCAATTCCGCTTCGCCGTCCGGCGCCGCCTCGGTCTCCGGCTCCACCGCGGCGAAGACCTGGCCCGGCGTGCGCAGCGGCTCGGGAACCCAGCCGGTATCGGCGAGGAGCTCCTCCGCCGCCGTCGCCATCTCCGCCTTCTTCAGGCCGGCGAGGCGCTCCGCCGCCCGCGCGCCGCGCGCCTCCCGCACGGTGGCGAGGATGCGGCCCTTGGTGACGCGGCCGAGATAGGCCTCCGCCGTCGGCCGCCAGCCGACCGCGGCCATGTCGAGGCTGACGGCCTCCGCGATCCGGTCGGCATGCGCGATCGCCTTGGGCCGGCGGTTGTAGGCCTCGTGCACCGCGTTGACCGTCAGCCCGACGCAGTGTGCGAACAGTGCCTCGCGGCTGTCGGCGTCGAAGCCGGCAAGGACCGACCAGAGCTCCCCCGGCTCCTGCGGCATCTGCGCCTGCCAGCGCGCGTGGCGGGTCTCGATCGCGCGCGCTGAGGCGGTGTCGGTGAGGCCGGGCGCCTGGGCGGAGAACAGCGCGCTCTTCGGCTCGATCTCCAGGCAGGAGTCGAGGCCGTAGCGGTAGAACAGCCTCAGGCAGAGCGCGTGCAGCGCAGCCAGGAAGGCCGTCTGCGGATCGGCGGCGAGTGCATCACGCAGCGCGAGGGTGCGGTGCGCGGTGAGCTCCATCAGCAGCCGGTCGGGCAGCGGGCGGATGCCCTCGTCCTCCTCCGGCGGCTCGGCAGGCGGGGCGGCCGTGCCGGAGTCGGGCTCGTCCGTGGTCTCGCCCTCCGTCTCCGCATCGGCCGAGGGCTGGCCGGCCCCGACCTGCTCCTGCTCTGGCTCGGCCGCGACCGGCGGCTCGTTCTCCGGCCGGACATACCCGCGCTCGACGCGCAGCGCGCCCGAGCCGTCGATGCTGACGAAGACGCCGGCGCGTGACATCTCCCCGGGATCGTAGGTGACGGGCCGGTCTTCGAAGGCGGCGAGCGCCTCCTCGATCTCGGCCAGGCGCCGGTCAGTTTCTTCCGGCACCTCGTCGGCCTCGGCGGATTCCTGCTCCAGTCGGTCGAACTCGGCCTGAAGCGCATCGCGCCGCGCCGTCTCCTCCTCGGTCAGCGGCTGCGCCTCGCCGACCAGGCGGCGCTGGCCGTAGGTGTGGCCGTAGGGGAAGTCGGGCGCGACCTCGACCCAGCGCCAGCCCTCGGCGCGGATCGCCTCAGCCTCGCGCTCCAGCCGCTCGCGCGCGAGCCGGTCGAGCAGCCCGGCATCCTGCCACCAGCCGCCATCGTCGGGCTGGAACAGGTCACGCAGGATCAGCCCGCCCGCCGTCTCGTAGGCCTCGGCGCCGACGAAGCGCGCGCGCTTGTCGGAAGCACGGACGGCGCCCTCGGTCAGCAGGCGGCGGATCTGGTAGGGCTCCTTCGTGTAGGAGCGTTGCAGCGCCTCCCACACCTGCTCCTGGCGCTCATGGTCGGGGCTGACGGTGAAGGCCATCAGCTGCTCGAGCGTCATGCTGTCCTCGGCGTAGAGGTCGAGGAGGCGCGGCGAGACGGCGGCGAGGCGCAGCCGCTGCCGGACAACGCTACCCGAGACGAAGAAGGCCGCGGCGATGTCCTCCTCCGAGCGGCCGCGCTCGCGCAGCGCCTGGAAGGCGCGGAACTGGTCGAGTGGGTGCAGCGGCGCGCGCTGCACGTTCTCGGCGAGGCTGTCCTCCTCGGCGATGCCCTCGGTGCGGATGATGCAGGGGATCGGCGCGGTGCGGGCGAGGCGCTTCTGCTTCACGAGCAGTTCCAGCGCACGGTAGCGGCGGCCGCCCGAGGGGACCTCGAACATGCCGGTCTCGCGGCCGTCATCGCCCAGCACGGGGCGGACGGTGAGGCTCTGCAGCAGGGTGCGCCGGGCGATATCCTCGGCCAGCTCCTCGACGGCGATGCCGGCCTTGATGCGGCGGACATTCGCCTGGCTGAGGACGAGGCGGTTGAAGGGGATGTCACGCGACGCGGAGAGCGCGACCTTGGGGGCGGACTTCGAAGTGTTGGTCGACATGGGGGGGTTCTCCATGACGGGCCGGCCGGGAGCCTCTCTCCCGACCCTCAACCCGTCACGAGGACCGCCTCGGCCCTCTTACTCTGACAGCATCGACTGGGTCGCAGCCCCCGGTCACGCGCAGGCACTGCGGACCGCTGGGCCGCCCGGCGCTTCTTTGCCGGCACCGCCGCCGCTACTTCTCTGACCTGTGCAGGGCAACGCCTACGATGACCAGCCCGATACCCGCCACCTCGATGGGCGTGGGCACCTGCCCCAACACAAGCAGGCCGATCGCCGCCGCACTCGCCGGCAGCAGCGACAGCAACAGGGCGAAGGAGGCGCGCGGCAGCCGGCGCATGGCGAGTTGATCGCAGACGTAAGGGATGACGGAGGAGGACACACCGACGCCGACCGCAGCCGCGAGGAGCCAGAAGTCAGCGAAAGCGGGCGCGGCCTCACGCACGCCGAAAGGCAGCGCGGCTACGGCAGCGACGAGCATGGACAGCGCGAGGCGGTCCACGCCCGAGACGCCGGCGCCGCCCGCGGACATGCGGTGGCCAAGCAGGATGTAGAGCACGAAGAGGGCACAGTTGGCGAAGGCGAGGAGGTAGCCGAGCGGCTCGCCCGCGAGCCGCGCGTCCGTCAGCAGCCAGACGCCTGCGACGGCGAACGACAGCGCGGCGAGGTTGCGGCGCGAGCGGAAGCCGAGCGCGGCAAGCGCAATTGGGCCGAGGAACTCGATGGCACCGACGGTAGCGAGCGGCAGCCGAGCGATCGCCTCGTAGAAGGCAGTGTTCATCAGAGCAAGGACCGCGCCCATCGCGGTCACCACCCACCGATCGCGGGCGGGCAACGCCGCCCAGGCGCGCCAGGGTCGGCGCCACAGTGCAAAGACGAGCCCAGCGCTGGCAATCCGCAGCCACGCGACGCCCGGCGGTGCGAGGCTGGCGAACAGCAGCACGGCAAAGCTGGGGCCGAGATAATGGAACACGGCGCTGACGACGAAGAAGGCGTGCGGGGGCACGCGATCAACGAGGGTCGGAGCCGGCGGGGTTAGAGCGGACACGGAGACATAGTCGCATCCGAGTGGCGCGTGCTACATACCGAGACGAAGGCCAATCTATGCTTTTGGCTTCGAGACGGAGGAAGAATGGCCGCAAACGGCACCGCCTCGGAATTGCTATCCGATGCGCGCAACGTCGAACTGCTGCAACTGCTATGCAATGACCCACGCATGGGGATCGCGGACCTCGCGCGCCGCGTCGGCATGTCGGCACCTGCCGTGCGCGAGCGCGTCCTGCGGCTGGAGGAAGCCGGCGTCATCCGCGGCTGGCGGCTCGAGCTCGATCCGGTGGCCCTCGGCTACCCGGTCTGCGCCATCGTGCGTGTTCGGCCGGCGCCGGGGCAGTTGCCGAAGGTGACGGAGCTGGCGCGAGCGATTCCCCAGGTCGTGGAGTGCCACCGTGTCACGGGCGAGGATTGCCTTGTGCTGAAGGTGCACCTCCCGTCGATCGAAGGGCTCGACGCGGTGCTTGATCGGTTCCTTGCGCACGGCCAGACAACGACGAGCATCATTCAGAGTACGCCTGTGCCGCCGCGGGGCTTGCCCTTGCCGCTTAGCATTCCTGATCATCGCGGCGCTGTTCGGCGGAAGAAGTGACGGCGTTGGGGCCCGATGAGGCTGCGCGCTCACGCAAGTAGGTCAGCAATTCCGCACCACGCCACGACGAGCCATGGAGGTCAGCTGACCAGGAGAACCACGGCTCCTCGGGGTGTCCCTCCGCATCGCTCGCGACGTCGATGACGCGCCAGCCGTCGTGTTCCTGTGCCGCGAGCCACGCGCGGCAGGCCTTAGCATCCGCGGACTCCAGCTCCAGCCCGGACCAGTCATCGTTCACCAGGGCGGTCGCCCAGGATGCCGGCGCGACGATGGTCTCGATCTCCCAGATCGTGCCGCGGGCGTCGCGCACGGTACGGCTTCGCCCGTCGCCGGTCACGACACCACCTCCGCCGTCTCAGGGTCCCCGCATACAGGTTCTGCCTCGGCGGCGAAGGCGAGCAGGAAGTCAGCCGTCTTCGACGCCGCGCTCGCCGCGCGGACGATCGCGCGATTGTCCTCGCGCAGCACCTCCAGCCAGGAGCCTATGTAGTCGGCGTGGCGCACACTCGGCACGATGCCGAGCGCGGCGCAGGTGAAGGCCGCGGTCATCTCGGCGACCAGCTCCTCCTGCGCATACTTCTTCGAGCCGAAGCTGTTGGCGATTTCGCGGCTGAGGCGCGACGCATGCCCCGTCCAGTGACCGAGCTCATGCAGCGCGGTCCGGTGCCAGTCGATCGGCTTGAAATAGGCCTGCGGCGGCGGCACGCGGATGAAGTCGCCGAGCACGTCGTAGTAGGCGCGCTCCCCGCCGATGCGAAGATCGGCGCCTGAGGTCGCAATCAGCGCCTGGACCCGCGGCTCGATGAGCGAGGTATCCGCAGGCGGCGCCGTCGCGGTGAGCTCGGGCGGCAGGCCATCGCACTGCTCGACATTGAAGACGGTGAAGCGCTTGAGGAAGTGGATCGCGCGGGCGTCCGTGCCCGTCTCCTGCGCGCGCTGCCGCTCCTCGCCGGGAATGAACCGATCGGCGTAGACGACGGTGGTGCCACGCTCGCCCTTGCGCACGCTGCCGCCCAGCGCGAGCGCTTGGCGGAAGGTGAGCCAGCTCTGGCCGGTGTGGCCGCGCTCGACGACGGCACCCCAGAGGATCAGCACGTTGATCCCGGAGTAGCGTCGGCTGGTCGCGGCGTTCTTCGGCAGGGCCAGCGGCGCGGCCACGCCCGAGGTTCCCCAGGGCTGGACCCAGGGCAGGCGCCCGGCCTCGAGTTCGCCTATGATCTTTCCGGTGATCTCGTCGTAGAGGTTCGCGCGGTCAGCCGAGGCTCGGCCGCTCGGGGCCGGCCGCGTCGCGGAGCGGGTCATGGCGGTTCTCCATGACGGGACGGCCGCGAGCCTCTCTCTCGGCCCCGAAACCCGTCACGGCGACAGCCGCCAAACTTTCACCCTCTTCGGCGCGGTCAGACGTTTGCGTTGCCAGCGGATCACCATCCGATTTGCACGCAGCGACGCGACGCGGCACTACGGCGTTCAATCTCGGCTTTTCTCTGCTCGATAGATGCCGCTGCATGGCAATAGCGGTCGTCACGGAGTGGCACATGTCCGAAAGTCAGCGCAGCGTCCCCGCCCTTCGCCGCACTCTTCGACGGCACGAGCTTCGGGATCTCGTCCCGCTATCGGACACGACGATCTACGAGATGGAGCAGCGGGGCGAATTTCCACGACGGTTCCATCTGACGCCGCGTTGCGTAGCTTGGGACTATGCAGAAATCGCAGCATGGCTCGCGGAGCGGCGGCACGGCGCTGACCATGGTGCGTCAATGCGCGCGCCAATACCCGATGTCAGGATGCGGCGGACGCGGCCAGTGAAGGCATGACGTCAGTGGGCCCAAGCTGCATCGTAGGCGGATAGAGCGTGGGCACCCGCTTCTGGCCGCTGCACCATGCGTCGATCATGTCCGCCCACTCCTGGAGCATGTGTCGACGCTGCGGCTCATACTCCGCCTTGTTGTAGACACCGCGCGACGATCGATTGTCCTCATGGGCAAGGCTTTTCTCGATCCAGTCGCTGTTGAAGCCGAGCTCGTTCAGCAACGTCGCGCCAGTGCGCCGCAGGTCGTGCACCGTGAAGGCGCCCAACGGCAGCCCGCTGGTCTTCGCACGCCCGACAACCGCGTAGATGACGCGATTGAAGGTCGCACGGGACATCGGCTGGTCGGCCTCATAGCGAGAGGGCAACACATACGGTGAATTGCCAGCGCAGGTTTTCAGCGCGACCATGATGTCGAGTGCCTGTCGCGCGAGATAGACGTTGTGTGCGCGCGAGCGCTTCATGCGCTCCTTCGGAATAGTCCAGACAGCGTTCTCAAAATCTACCTCGTCCCAGGTCGCATCGAGCAGCTCGCTTTTGCGCACCATGGTCAGGAGAATGAGGCGGAGCCCGAGCCGTATGGTCGGCAAGGTTGCGACGTGTTCGATCTGGTCGCACAGAATGCGGATCTCCGACGGCGAAAGCGCGCGATCCTTCGGCAAGAAGGTCGCGATTGATGCCGGCCCCACTTCGTCAGCCGGGTTCGCGATCTTCTCGCCATGCAGGATCGCGTGGCCGTAGATCTGCTTGATGATGTCGCGAACATGGATCGCGGTTGCGGGCGCGCCTCGCTCCTTCACTTTGGCGCAGAGCCCGCGCAGGTCGTCAGGCGTGATCTCCGAAAGGAACCTGTTCTTCCACGTTGGTAGGATGTCTCGGTCGAAGATTGCCTTGCGCATGGCCCTCGTACTCTCGGCCATTCGCGCGCCCTCGAACCAGCGCTTTCCGGCGGCCGCGATGGTGAGTGCTTCTGCAGCGCGGCGCTTCGCGCGCTGCTTCTCCTGCGCGGGCGACTGTCCACCCGCAACGATCTTCCGAGCAATGAGGCAGCGCTCGCGGGCTTCGGCGAGCGTCAGTCCGCCAAGTCCGTAGGCGCCGAGGGTCAGCGTTTCGCGGCGCCCGTTCAGCCGATAGTCGTAGCGGAACGAGATCGCTCCTGACGGCAGGACCGCGACATACATACCGTCACGGTCAGCAACCTTGTACGATTTATCTTTTGGTTTCAGCCGCTTGATGGCGATATCGGTTAGCATGGCATCCTCCTCAGCGACTATGCTACGCCCCGCTCGGGAGCCGTCCATACCGTCAGAGTCGATACCGTCAAGTCTATCCAAATTCTCAATAAATTCAGCGCTTTACCTGTGAAAACTGGATCGAGCTTGATGGATCTCCAGGCTGGTAAGCTTTAACACGCCGACACTACCCGCCAGTTGATACCGTCAATGATGCCGTCAGATCAACTCGCTTGCGCGCGATAGATCGCGAAGCATATCACCAGGTAATCTCAATAATTTTCGCTACTTAGCGCCGTTGGCGCGATAGGTCTCGAACCATGCCGAAGCCTATCGCATCATTCCCACTCGATCGTCCCCGGCGGCTTGCTCGTGATGTCGTAGGTCACGCGGTTCACGCCGCGTACCTCGTTGACGATGCGGTTCGCCACCCGCCCCAGGAACCCCATGTCGAAGGGGTAGAATTCCGCCGTCATGCCGTCCGTGCTGGTCACCGCGCGCAGCGCGCACGCCATGTCATACGTGCGCCCATCGCCCATCACGCCCACCGTGCGCACCGGCAGCAGCACCGCGAAGGCCTGCCAGATCGCGTCGTACAGCCCGGCGTTGCGGATTTCTTCCAGGTAGATGCTGTCCACCTTCCGCAGCAGGTCCGCCTTCTCCCGCGTCACCTCGCCCGGGATGCGGATGGCCAGGCCCGGCCCCGGGAAGGGGTGGCGGCCCACGATCTCCTCCGGGATGCCGAGCTCGCGGCCGAGTGCGCGCACCTCGTCCTTGAACAGGTCGCGCAGCGGCTCCACCAGCTGCATGCGCATGCCCTCGGGAAGGCCGCCGACATTGTGGTGCGACTTGATCGTCACCGACGGCCCGCCGGTGGCGGACACGCTCTCGATCACGTCCGGGTACAGCGTGCCCTGCGCCAGGAAATCCGCGCCGCCGAGCTTGTTCTGCTCCTCCTCGAACACCTCGATGAACAGCCGCCCGATGGTCTTGCGCTTCAGCTCGGGGTCGGTGACGCCGGACAACTGGCCAAGGAACAGGTCGCTCGCGTCGCGATGAATCAGCTTGATGTTGAAGCGGTCGCGGAAGGTGGCCACCACCTGCGCCGATTCATTCGCGCGCATCAGCCCGTGGTCCACGTAGATGCAGGTCAGCTGGTCGCCGATCGCCTCGTGGATCAGCACCGCCGCGACCGAGGAATCCACACCCCCCGACAGCCCGCAGACCACGCGCCCGGACCCGACCTGCGCGCGGATGCGCGCGATCGCCTCGGCCCGGAAGCCGGCCATGGTCCAGTCGCCGGTGCAGCCGCAGATGCCGTGGGTGAAGTTGCGCAGCAGCGCCGCGCCATGCGGGGTGTGCACCACCTCGGGGTGGAACATCGTGCCGTAGAAGCGGCGCGCATCGTCGGCGATGACCGAGAAGGGCGCGCCCTCGCTGCTGGCCACCGACCGGAAGCCCGGCGGCAGGGCGGTGATGCGGTCGCCATGGGACATCCACACCTGCTCGCGGGCGCCTGGCGCCCACACACCCTGGGTGATGGCGCATTCGCCGGTCACGTCCACGAAGGCGCGGCCGAATTCGCGGTGGTCGGACCCTTCCACCACGCCGCCGAGCTGCGCCGCCATGGTCTGCTGCCCGTAGCAGATGCCCATCACCGGCACGCCGAGCGTGAAGACGAAGTCCGGCGCGCGAGGGCTCGCTCCCTCGTTCACCGAAGCCGGCCCGCCCGACAGGATGATGCCCTTCGGCGCGAAGGCGCGGATGCGGTCCTCGGGTGCGTTGCTGTAGGGCCAGACCTCGCAATAGACGCCCGATTCGCGCAGGCGCCGCGCGATCAGCTGCGTCACCTGGCTGCCGAAGTCGAGGATCAGGACGTGGTCGTGGCGGGGGGCGGGGGAAGCGGAGGGGTCGGCCATGGCGGCGTGAAGCACGGCCGCGCGAGTCGGGCAAGACGGCGCGGCGCAACCAAACCCCGTCCCCGCGCGCTGCGGTCCTGGAATGGATGGAGGACCGCGATGACCACGCTGATCGTCATCATCGTCGTGTTGCTGGTGTTCGGCGGCGGCGGCTTCTGGGGCTACCGGTCCGGGCACTACGGCGTCGGTGGCTTCGGCGGCATCCTGGGGCTGCTGCTACTGGTGCTGCTGGCCTACCTGATCCTGGGCGGCGGATACGTGCGCGGGCCGGCGCTGCCCTGAAACTCAGCCCTCGCGCGCCGGCGTCGTCGCCGCCAGCAGCGCCTCGATCGGGTCCCACACGAAGGCGGTCTGCTCGACCGCCTGGCCGCCCACGCGGATGCCTTCGCGCGCCGCCTCGCGCCCGCCCAGGTGGTTGTAGAACCAGCGCGTGGGGTTCTCGCGCAGCACCCAGAGCATGGCCGATCGGCAGCCCATGACGCGCAGATGCGCCCCCATGGCGCGCATCAGCCGTCGCCCCGCGCCGCGTTCCCGCCAATCCTCGAGAAGGTACAGCGTCTCGACCTCGCCATCCGCGATGCCCGGCCGGCGCGCCCGCCCGCCCGAGGCGAAGCCCACCACCGCCGACCCCGCAACCGGTCCGGCGGTCGGCGCCTCCGCGCCGCCGGCCACGGCCACGAACACGGCATGCCCCTCGCGCCGGTCCAGGATGGCGCGCTGGTAGAACCCCGCGAGCCGCACCGCCGACAGGGACGCGAGATAGGTCTCCGGCAGGATCCCGGCATAGCTCGACCGCCAGACCTGCGCATGGATCTCGCCGATCGCCGGCGCATCCGCAGGCCGCGCGCGGCGGATGCTGATCACGCCGCGCGCTCCAGCACCGCGCAGAAAAAGCCATCCGTCCCTTGCGCGCCCGGTGACAGGGAAAGCCAAGGCCCGGCGCAAGGCGCCGCCACCCCCGGCAGCAGCGCACCCCACAGCCCATCGAGCGGAACCGGCGCGAAGCCCGCGGCCTGCGCCAGGAAACGGTCCATCTGCGCCTCGTTCTCCTCTGGCAGCAGGGAGCAGGTAGCGTAGATCAACCGGCCGCCCGGGCGCACCAATTCTGCAGCCCTGACGAGAATATCATGCTGCACCGCCACCAACTCGGCTAGGTCGGCCGGCTGGGTGCGCAGCCGTGCATCCGGGTTGCGCCGCCAGGTGCCCGTGCCGGTGCAGGGCGCGTCCACCAGCACGCGGTCGAAGCTGCCCGCGCGGCGCTTCGCCCAGCGGTCGCCGGGTTCCAGCAGGTGGCGCTCGGCATTGTCCACGCCCGCGCGCTTCAGCCGCTTCGCAGCCCCCTCGAGCCGCGCGGCCGAGGTGTCGCAGGCCGTGATCTTCCCGCGATTGCCCATGGTCGCGGCCATGGCCAGCGTCTTGCCCGCCGCGCCCGCGCAGTAGTCGGCCACGCGCATGCCAGGCCGCGCATCCGCCAGCAGCGCGATCAACTGGCTGCCTTCGTCCTGCACCTCGACCAGGCCTTCGCGATACGCCGCGGCACCCGTGATCGGGCGGCGCGCCGGCAGGCGCAGCCCCCAGGGAGAGAAGGGCGTGGGCGTGCTGCCGATCCCCTCCCCGGCCAGCAGCGCCGCCGCGCGCCCGCGGTCGGTCTTGAGCAGGTTGGCCCGCAGGTCGACCGGCGCATCGCCTTCCAGCGCCGCGGCCTCGGCCGCCAGCGCATCGCCGAAGCGCTGCCGGAACGATGGCAGCACCCAATCCGGCAGGTTCAACCGCGGCCCGTCGGGCATGGCACGGTCCACCAGCGGCCGACCGGCCAGCGCCGCCGCGGCGCGCCGTTCCCCGGCGTCGAGCACCGGCGGGCCGTAATGCGTGCCATCGAACACGGCCTCGGCGGCCTGGCGCGTGCGGCCGTGGTCATCCCCCGCGCCCGACTTGTCCCCATCGAGCAGCATCCGCGCCAGCACCAGCAACCGCGGCGTCGCCGCCATGCCGATGCGCGACAGGTGCCAGTCCAGCCGCAACCGCTGCCGCACCACGCCCCAGGCCATCTCGGCCACCGCGCGCCGATCTCCGCCACCGATGAAGCGGCGGTCACGGAAGAAATCCGCCGCCACCGCATCAGCCGGGCGCCGCCGCGCGCCGGGGGCGAAGCATTGGTCCTCGAGCGCGCCCAGCAGCGCGATCGCCGCCGCCACCCGTGCCGAAGGGGTCACGCGATCAGGTCTTGCAGGCCGGAGAGATCGCGCAGCACCGGCACGCCCGTGGCCGCCAGCCCGTATTCATCCGGCGCATCGGCCCGGTTCACCCGCACCACGCGCATGTTGAACGCATGCGCCGCCTGCGCGTCCCAGGCATTGGCCGAGATGAACACCAGGCGGTCCGGCGGGCAGCCATATTGCCTGCTGGCCAGTCGATACACACGTGGGTCCGGCTTGAAGACGCCCACCTCCTCCACGCTCAGCACCTCGTCGATCAGCCTGGCGATGCCGGCATGGGCCAGCGCATCGGCCAGCATGCCCGGCGTGCCGTTCGACAGGATGGCGGTGGAGATGCCCTGTTCGCGCACGGCGCGCAGCATCTCGGGCACTTCGGGATAGGCAGGCAGCACGCGGTAGGCCTCCATCAGGTCGCGCGCCAGCGCGGCATCGGCAATGCCGTGCCGCGCCAGCACGAAGGCCAGCGCATCGCGGGTGCACAGCCAGAAATCCTCGTGATGGGCCGCGCCGGTCAGGCTGCGCACCCAGGTGTATTCAAGTTGCTTCGACCGCCATTCGGCCGACAGCAGCGGCCATCGGTCGCCCAGCCGCGGCGCATGGGCGGCCATGGCGGCATCGATGTCGAGCAAGGTTCCATAGGCGTCAAAGACGACCGCTTCGGGCGCGGACATGGCAGGCGTTCCCAGGCACGTGAACCGCCAGGATGGCCCGGAAGACCGCGCCGCAACAAGCGAGTCCCGCCCGGCCCGCCTCCGCGCGCCCTGGCCCGCGGCGACCCCTCGGCGCGCCTGGGATCGCGCTCAATCTCGCCCGATCGGATGAACCGCTCCGACTGGAGGCTACCCTACCCCTCCGCGCGATAGTTCGGCGCCTCCCGCGTCACCGCCACGTCGTGCACGTGGCTCTCACGCAGGCCGGCCCCGGTGATGCGGCGGAATCGCGCATTGGCCTGCAGGTCAGGGATGGTGGCGCAGCCCGTATAGCCCATGGCCGCGCGCAGGCCGCCGACCATCTGGTGCAGCACCGCGCCGACCGGGCCCTTGTAGCCGACCCGACCCTCCACGCCCTCGGGCACCAGCTTGAGGCTGTCCTGCACCTCGGCCTGGAAGTAGCGGTCCGCCGACCCGCGCGCCATGGCGCCCAGCGAACCCATGCCGCGATAGGATTTGTAGGACCGGCCCTGATACAGGAACACCTCGCCCGGCGCCTCGTCCGTGCCAGCAAACACGCTGCCCATCATCGCGCAATCGGCTCCGGCGGCGAGCGCCTTGGCCAGGTCCCCGGAGGACCGGATGCCGCCATCGGCAATGGCCGGCACGCCGCGTTCGCGCGCCGCCGCGGCCGATTCCATCACCGCCGTCAGCTGCGGCACGCCCACGCCAGCGACGATGCGCGTGGTGCAGATGGACCCCGGGCCGATCCCGATCTTGACCGCATCCGCCCCCGCATCGATCAGCGCCAGCGCGCCCTCCGGCGTCGCGATGTTGCCGGCCACCACCTGCACGGAGTTGGACAGGCGCTTGATGCGCTCGACCGCTTCCATCACGCCGTGGGAATGGCCGTGGGCGGTATCGACGACCACCACGTCCACCTCGGCCGCGACCAGCAGTTCGGCGCGCCTCAGCCCGTCCTCGCCGACCCCCGTCGCGGCCGCGACGCGCAGCCGGCCCATCGCATCCTTCACCGCATTCGGGTTGGCGTGCGCCTTGTCCATGTCCTTCACGGTGACCAGCCCGACGCAGCGGAAGGCATCGTCCACCACCAGCAGCTTCTCGATCCGGTGCTTGTGCAGCAGGGCGCGGGCCTGGTCGGGCGTGACCTCGGGGCCGGCAGTGATCAGGTTCTCGCGCGTCATCAACTCATAGACCCGCAGGTTCGGGTCGGTGGCGAAGCGCACGTCGCGGTTGGTGATGATACCGACAAGCCGGCCCGACCCACGCTCGACCACCGGAATGCCGCTGATGCGGTGCCGGTCCTGCAGGGCGCGGACCTCGGCCAGGGTCTGGTCGGGGTGCACGGTCAGCGGATTCACCACCATGCCCGATTCGTACTTCTTAACCTGGCGCACCTGGGCGGCCTGGTCCTCGGGGGACAGGTTCTTGTGGATCACGCCAATGCCGCCGGACTGCGCCATGGCGATCGCCATGTTCGCCTCGGTCACGGTGTCCATCGCGGCCGCGATCAGCGGGATGTTCAGCGTGATCTCCCGCGTCATGCGCGTGCGCGTGTCGGTCTGGGAGGGCAGGACGGTGGAATAGGCCGGCACCAGCAGCACGTCGTCGAAGGCATAGGCCTCCTCGATCCGGCTGAGGCCAGTGCGGGACGACGGGGGGGTGGTGTCGGGGGCCATGGGGGACCTTTCGGTGTCCGTACCTTGGCGGCCCTCCTTAGTCGTGTGAGGGGGCGGCGGCAAGCGCGGGAAAAAGAAAGGTTGGGGGAGGAGAACCTCCCCCGAATCCCCCTCCCTTCTGTGGGGAGTTGGGCGGGGGTACCGGGTGCGCACGATCGCCAGAGCGCCGATGGCGCGGGCACAGGGCGGACAATGCTTGCGGATACCGGGGGAGACGTACATATATCTGTACGGAAATCGGAGCGTCAGGCATGAGCACGTTGTCCTACACCGAACTGCGCAGCAACCTCGCCCGCACCATGGACGAGGCCATTGCCACCCGCGACGCCATCCTGGTCACCCGCCAGGGCGGCAAGGGCAACGTCGTCCTGATGGCCGAGGCCGAATTCCGGTCCTGGCAGGAAACCATCCACCTGCTCTCCGCCCCGGCCAACGCGGCGCGGCTGCTGCGGTCCGTCGCGTCGGCCGAGGCCGGCGACGCCGCCGAGCGCGACCTGGCCCCGCCCCCGCGCACCCTCCGCCGGTGAAGGTCTGGTTCACGGCCGAAGGCTGGGAGGACTACCTGCACTGGACCACCACCGACCGCGACACCCACCAGCGCATCAACGACATGATCGAGGACACGCGCCGCCACCCCTGCACGGGGCTCGGCAAGCCGGAACCGCTGAAGGGACCGCTGGCGGGGTTCTGGTCGCGACGCATCACGCGGGAGCACCGGCTGGTGTACCGCGTGGCAGGGAAGGCGGGGGAGGACCAGCGGATCGAGGTGGTGCAGTGTAGGTATCACTATGGGTGAGGCGCGCGGATGCCGCGGCGGATTCCAGGCGCACGTCAGCGCGTCGAGGAACGGCAGCGCGACCGGCCTGTAGCCATTCGTGGCCATCGGGAATGATGGCCTGGCCGATGCCCCGCCAGGCTGCCTCGCGCGCGATGACCGGCCCGGGCGTCACGCCGGCGGCGGCTGGCGCAGGCGGTCACGCAGCACCGTGAAGTAGGCCTCGTCGGCCCGCACGGCTGGCGCCGATGCGGCGCCCTCTCGCAGCAGGCAGCGCAGGCGTTCGATCTCCTGTTCCGGTCGGATCAGGCCGCCGTTGTCCAAGTTGCTGGCGCCATGGTCGCGCCTGGCGCCGGTGTCTGCGCGCCCTGGCCGCCGGCGCCGTGCCATCTCGATCACCGCGCTGTCCACTGTTCAAGCGTCCGCGTCACCGCCGCGTCGAGCCGCCCCAGCACCCATGTCGTCGCACTGGAACGCACGACGGTTTCGACCGACACGTCCGGCCCGGACACCCAATGCGAGGGGCGCCCGATGCGCCGGAAGTAGCGGACGATTTCGGTGAGCGTCACGGTCGCGACGCGCGTCGGTGGCGGAAAAACCAGGTCCTGGCTGATGTCACGCAGATAGAACTGCACCTGGATCGAGACCGCCGCGTCGCGTTCCTCCTCCGACATCATGGGGTGCCAGCGATACGGCTCCGGGTTGGGACCAGTCAGCACGCTCCCGGGCGGTCGAGGCTGGGCCAGGAGACGCTCGGTGAGCTCGCACACCCGTTGCTGAAGCACCGACGGACCGGTGTCCCGAACGTCCAGGTCGTTGCGGATCAAGCCGTCCGGTGACGCCTGCGGCCAATCACCGGATATGGCCGGCGGTCGCAAGGCTCGCCAGTGGCGATCGCCGGTATCCTGGACGAGGATTCGCGGCTCGACACTGACGAACCGCACCCCCTGGAGCCAATACTGAGGAATACCGGGACTGACGATGTGCGCGCGGGCATCACCCGCGCGAAGCGAACCAAGTCCCAGGCCGGCCGCGAGGACGTCGCGCCGGCGAAGAAGCCGAGGCGCTTCCCCGCGACGGGTCATCGTTGCACCGGTGCAGCGGGCATGCCCGCTGGGACGGCCGGGCGCTGTCCCCTCTCGGTGAGCGCGCGCCCATCAGACCGGCGCTTCCACGCCGGCGGCGCCTCGGCGCGCGCCGATCCTGCCACCAGCCCGGCAGACGGGACCGGCAGCGGGACCGTTCCTTGGCGCACGCGCAGGGGCGGGATCATGGCGCGACTCTTGCCCGCCGAACCATCGCCGGGCAAGCGCGGACCGCGACCCGACCGTTGGCACCAGCGCACTGGCCGTCAGGCTGCTGGACATTCACGCCAGGCCGAGATAGGATAAATTTCTTCATCGTCGCGAGAGGCGGCGGGACTGTTCTTTGACATTCGCATCCGCGCTCCCGAAGCGCCGCGCCGATCCAGACCGGCGGCGCGCCCACATTCGGGCAGAGGCACCCGCAAGCTCCGTCCATTTGTCCGAAACCATACAATCGCCGCAGATTGGCCCAAAATCCTAAAGCCCTAAAGCGCTAAAGCCCCCCGAAACCCCACCCCCACCACATACATCTCCGCACTGTCCTTCCGGCTCGCCGGCGGCTTCACGTGCTTCACACTGACAAAATCCCGCTTGAGCACCGCCAGCATCTCCGCCTCCGTGCCCCCCTGCAGCACCTTGGCCGCAAACGCCCCGCCCGGCGCCAGCACGCGCTGCGCGAAATCCAGGGCGATCTCCGCCAGCCCCATGATCCGCAGATGGTCGGTCGAGGTATGCCCCGTGGTGTTCGGCGCCATGTCCGACAGCACCAGGTCCGCCCGCCCACCCATGGCCGCGATCACGCGGGCCTCGGCCTCCTCCTCCTGGAAGTCGCCCTGCAGCACGGTCGCACCCGCCACCGGGTCCATCGGCAGGATATCGATCGCGACGACCTGGCCGCGCGGCCCCACCGCCTGCACCGCAACCTGCGTCCAACCACCAGGCGCGGCACCCAAATCCACCACCCGCATCCCGGGCTTCAGCAGGTGCAGCTTCTCGTCCATCTCCAGCAGCTTGAACGCCGCGCGGGACCGCAGCCCGCGCTCCTTCGCCGCCTTCACATACGGGTCGTTCAACTGCCGCGTCAGCCACCGCTGCGAGGCGGTGGAACGCCCCTCGGCGGTCTTCAGCCGCGTGGTCATGCCCCGGCTGCCGGGGGGGGTCTTCGCCATGGGTATCGTCCTCGGGCCCGCACGGGCGTCACGCGCCATGTAGCACGCCCCCGACGCGGCATCGCAGGCGGCCTCCGGTGCAGACGCGACCGTGGTCGATGTCGGAGCCGCACCAGGCGACCCAAATTTCCAAGACAGCCGGCCATGCCCGCGGCCGGATTGCCGGGCGGATCCCGCACGGACCACCCGGACGCTACCGCGCCCGCCGCCGCCCGCCCCGCTCCGCACGGATCATCCGCGTCAGCATTCCCTCCCGCAGGCCACGGTCCGCGACCGTCAGCCGCGGCGTCGGCCACACCCGCCGGATCGCGGCATAGACCGCGCAGCCTGGCAGGACGAATTCCACCCGTTCCGGCCCCACGCAGGGGTGCGCCGCCAGCCCTTCGCGCCCCAGCGCGAACAGGTCGCCGAGCGCCAGGTCCGCCGCCTCGCAGTCCAGCGTCTTGCCATCCACCAATGGCCGCCGGTAGCGCGGCAGCGCCATCGCCACCCCCGCCAGCGTGGTGACGGTGCCCGAGGTGCCCATCAGCCGCACCCCGCCGGCGCGGATCTCCTGCCCGATCCTGTGCACCTGGTCGAACCGCGCAAGGTAGGCGGCCACCTCGTCCACCACCTCGAAGAAGCCGTGCTCGGTGAAGCAGGAGTTGCCGGCGCGCTCGGCAAGCGTCACCACGCCGAGCGGCAGCGAGACATAGCCGATCAGTTCCGGCACCCCATCCGCCGGCACGCGGATCCAGGCGATCTCGGTCGATCCGCCGCCGATGTCGAACAGCAGGGCGCGCCGGTCGCCGGCTTCCAGCAGCGGCGCGCAGGATTCCATCGCGAGCTCGGCTTCCTCGCGCGCCGAGATGACGCGCAGCCGCAGCCCGGTCTCCGCGGTGATCCGCGCGAGGAAGGCCGGGCCGTTCTCGGCGCGGCGGCAGGCCTCGGTCGCCACCGCTTCCAGCCGCCGCACCTGGCGGCGCGCCAGCTTGTCGGCGCAGGCGCGCAGCGCCGCCGCGGCCCGTTCCATCGCCGGTTCCGCGAGCCGACCGGTATTCGCGAGCCCCTCGCCGAGCCGCACGATGCGGCTGAAGGAATCGACCACCCGGAACCCGGAGGAGGTCGGGGCCGCCATCAACAGCCGGCAATTATTGGTCCCGAGGTCCAGTGCCGCGAAGGGCGCCGGCCCGTGCTCCACGCGCGAAGCCGCCGGCGGCGCCGTCTCGGGCAATGCGGTGGCGGCGAACTGGGGCGCGTGGTCGGTCATCTCGGGGTCCGGACCGGCCAGGCAGCCGGTCGATCATGAATGATCCCGAGATGTGGGCCGCCGGGCAAGGTGTTTCCACCCGCAGGGGCAGCGTCACGGCAGGCTGGCCGCCACCTCCAGCACACGGCGATCGAGGTTGGCCGGGTCGCGGCACTGGCGCGGCAGCCCCTCGCCGACCCGGTCGAAGGCGGCACGGCCAACACGCCCCTCGGCGCCAGCCATGAAGGCCACGACCGCCGGCACGATCGCCCGCGCCTCCTGCCGCCAGCGCGGCGCGAGCGTCGCGCAGGTCAGTGTCGCGAGGTCGATCGTGGGTCCGTCCTGCGGCACCGGCACCGCGGCCGCAAGGTCGGCCAGCCGGGCCTGCGCGTTGGCGGGGTCGCGGCAGCCTTCGCGCAGCGCGTCGCGGATGGCGGGGCCGAGGGCAAGGTTCACCTCGGTCCGCCCGGCGCGCAGCGCAACCAGGCCGGCCAGGGTGGCCGGCAGGATCGCCCCGGGCAGTGCAGCGCCGTCGGCCATCGCCTCGGAACAGGTGAGCGTGGCGATGGCGGCGTCCTGCGCGCGGGCGGGCGCTGCGGCGAGCATGCCCGCGACAAGGAGGGCGGCGCGGGCGAGCATCATGGGGCACTCCGGGTTGGCAGGAGGCAGTGTTGCCGAGGCCGGGCAGCGGTGCTACATGCGCGCCCCCGGCCAGTGCCGGTCCCGCTTGGGGGATAGTTTAACGGTAAAACTCCCGACTCTGACTCGGGCATTCTTGGTTCGAATCCAGGTCCCCCAGCCACCTTGCGCCGCCCCGATTACGCCGGGCGAAAGGTGATCGGCTTAGCGCCGTCCCACAGCACCGACCGGCCGATCACTGCCAGGCGATCCAGTCCACCCGTGATGGTCAGAACATGGTTGCCTGCGAGCGGGCCAGCCTTGGACGCGAAGGCGGTCGGGCCATAGGCGATCAGGATTTCGGTCTCGCTGACCCCGCCCGGATAGACGATGACGTGGCCAGGTGCCGGGTGGGACGTCGCGTTCTCGAAGGACAGGCCGAGGTCGTAGTCGCCCATCGGGATCCAGCACGCCTCGCCTGACCAGCGCACATGGATGATGCGGTTGCTGTAGGGGATGAAGTCGCAGAACCGCGCGACGGTCTTGGGCGCGTCCTTGCTTTCGTAGACGGCTTCGAAGATCTCGCCGCCGATATCGATGATGACGTCCGCCATGAGTGCGTCCTTTGTGCGTGGTGCTGTCCGCGGTTAAGCGCGGTTCGCCCTTCGCGCAAGGCGCCAAGTGACGGGATCCAAGGGCCTCTCGGCCCTTGGCGGGGAGGTCCGGAGGGGCAGCGCCCCTCCGCCTTACGAATTGGGCCCGCGTTCCATCGAATAGGGCTGCCAGCGCCGCAGCGTCGACTTCTCCAGCACGGTCGGATTGACGCAGGACATCGGCCACTTCCCCTGCATGGTCAGCGCCAGTTCCTGCCCCACGCGCCGCTTGCGCGCAGGATCGAAGCGTGAGGATGCCGAGGCATTGTGCGGCGAGAGGATGATGTGCGGCATCCTGTGCAGTGGGTTGTCCTGCCTGGTGGGTTCGATCTCGAACACATCGAGGCCGGCGCCGGCGATCCACTTCTCCTCCAGCGCCTTGATCAGCGCGGCTTCGTTCACCGTAGGCCCGCGGCCGGTGGTGACGAAGATCGCGGTCTTCTTCATCTGGCGGAAGTGGTGTTCCTTGAGGAAGCCGCGCGTCTCGGGCGTGTCGGGCAGGTGCATCGAGACGAAGTCGGAGGTGGACAGCACTTCTCTCAGCGAGGCAGGCTCGACGCCGAGGGCGGAGAGCGTCAGTTCCTCCACATACGGATCGAACGCCTTCATGTGCAGCCCGAAGGCCTTGGCACGCCGCGCGGTGGCGCGCGCCACGCGGCCGAAGCCGATGAAGCCCAGCGTCTGGCCCATCAGCCGCGGGATCTGCAGCAGTTGCGGGCGGCCTTCCGCCCAGCGCCCTTCGCGCACCATGCGGTCCTGTTCGATGCAGCGGCGGTGTGCGGCCAGCAGCAGCATCATCGCGTGGTCGGCCACTTCCTCGATGAAGGTATCGGGGCAGTTGGTGACCGGAATGCCCTTCGCCGTCGCCGCTGCGACATCGACATAGTCCACGCCCACGGTGCCGAGTGCGATGTGCCGGCACTTGGTCAGCGCATCGATCATCGCCGCGGTGAACTTCATGCCCTTCGCGTAGACGGCATCGGCGTTGGGCGCGGCCGCGATGAAGCCAGCCTCAGTCGCCGGGCATTCCACGATCTCGGCGCCGGTGCCTTCCAGCGCCTCCATTTCGTAGTCGTAGCCCCCGCCCTGCGTGGTGAAGGACGCGCCCGCGGGCGTGAGGATGGTGTACTTCGCCAAGGCTCTCTCTCCTGATGTGCGGACGCCCCTATTCCTTCACCGCGCCGGTGAGGGAGGAGACGTAGTAGTCCACGAAGAAGGAATAGAAGATCGCGACCGGCAGCGAGCCCAGCAGCGAGCCCGCCATCAGCGCGCCCCACTGGTACACGTCGCCGGTCACCAGTTCGGTCAGGATCGCGACCGGGACGGTCTTGTTCTCGCTGCTCTGGATGAAGGCGAGCGCGTAGATGAATTCGTTCCAGGACAGCGTGAAGGAGAAGATGCCCGCGCTGATCAGCCCCGGCACCGCCAGCGGCAGCGTGATCTGCCACAGGATCTGCAGGCGCGTCGCACCATCGATCAGCGCGCACTCCTCGAGCTCGAAAGGGATCGACTTGAAGTAGCCGATCAGCAGCCAGGTGCAGAACGGGATGAGGAAGGTCGGATAGACCAGGATCAGCGCCATCGGGCTGTCGAACAGCCCGAGCTGGAACACCATGGTCGCCAGCGGGATGAACAGGATCGACGGCGGCACCAGGTAGGCCAGGTAGATCGCCAGGCCGACATACTGGCTGCCCTTGTAGCGCAGCCGCTGGATCGCATAGGCGGCGAGCGTGGACGACAGCAGCGACAGCACGGTGGCGCAGACCGACACGATCATGGTGGTCATCAGCCAGCGCGGATAGGCGGTGCCGAACAGCAGGAGCCGGATGTGATCGAGTGTGGGCGAGCTGATCCAGAACGGATTGTGCCGGCCGTAATCGTACAGCTCGGCGTTCGGCTTGAAGGCCGTGATCGTCATCCAATAGAACGGGAACAGCAGGATGATCAGGAAGCACACCAGCGGTACGTAGATCGTCACCATGCGCCGCGACCGGCTGTCCCAGGTCATGGTCTCCGGCTGGGCGGTGGCGGCGTTGGTCTGCTGCGGTTCGGTGGTCGCGCTCATGGCCGCCCCCTCAGTCGTTCGACTCGCCCTGCTGCCACTTCCGGCGCGCCAGGGCGAAGTAGGAAAACAGCGTCGCGAAGACCAGGAACGGGATCATCGACACGGCGATCGCCGCGCCTTCGCCCAATTGCCCGCCGGGAATACCGCGCTGGAACGCGAGTGTCGCCAGCAGGTGTGTCGAGTTCACCGGCCCGCCGCGCGTGATGGCATAGACCAGCTGGAAGTCGGTGAAGGTGAAGATGATGCTGAAGGTCATCACGATCGCCAGGATCGGTAGCAGCATCGGGAAGGTGATGTAGCGGAAGCGCTGCCAGCCGGTGGACCCATCCAGCAGCGCCGCTTCATAGAGCGACGGCGAGATGGTCTGCAGCCCCGCGAGCAGCGAGATCGCGACGAAGGGGATGCCGCGCCAGATATTGGCGCCGATCAGCGACCATCGCGCCGGCCAGGCGGTGTTGATGAAGTCTATGTTCGTGTCGCGCAGCCCGAGTTCGATGAACATCCAGGAGATGATCGAGAATTGCGGGTTGTAGATCCACCAGAAGGCGATCGCGGTCAGCACGGTCGGCACGATCCAGGGCAGCAGGATGATCGCCCGCAGCATGGACTTGAACGGCAGGTGATTGTTCAGCAGTAGCGCGAGCCAAAGCCCCAGGCCGAATTTCCCGATGGTCGCCACGCCTGTGTAGAACACGCTGAAGAAGACGGCGTTCCACCAGATCGGGTCCTCGAGCATGTATTCGAAATTCTCGAGCCCGACCCAGCGGCCCGACCGGCCGATCGTGGTGTCGGTGAAGGCCAGCCAGATGCCCAGGCCCAGCGGGTAGGTGAGGAAGACCGCCAGCAGCCCGACCGCGGGCAGCATGCACATCACGACCAGGAAGGGCTTCCAGTCGAACAGCTTCGACAGCGCGGATTGCGCGCGGGCCTGGCGGACCCAGACCTGTTGTTCGGCGGTGACGGACATGCGCGATCCTCCCTGGTGCAGCCGGCGGCGCCGCGCGGCGCCGCCGGCTGCGGGTCACGTCAGCGGCGGAAGATGCGCCGCGCGCGGCGATCGGCCTCGCGCATCGCCGCTTCGGGCGTGGCCTGGCCGGCCGCGACCGAGGCGAACATCTGCACCAGCACGTATTCCGCGTTGGCCTGGCCGGAGGCTTCCGAGATCGGCCCCTTGTAGCCGTTCCAGAAGCGATTGTTCATGGTGTCGCGGAAGATCGCGATCTTCGGGTCGCTGCTCCAGACCCCGGCATCGCGATACGCGTTCAGCGGCTGCGCCCAGTAGCCGAGGTTGGCGTTCAGCCATGGTTCGTATTGCGGCTGCTCCATCAGGAAGGCCAGCAGCGCTTTCGCCGCATTGGGGAAGCGGCTGTGGCGGAACACCATCGCGTTCAGCGTGAGCGGCGCCGAGGGCCAGGACGGCGCGGCGCCGAAAGGCAGGAAGGAGTGTTCGGTGTCGTCGGCGATCGGGCGCGTCGCCGGGTCGTTCTTCAGCGCGAAGTACAGCGAAACGCCGTTCGAGGTGAGCCAGCAGTTGCTCGCGGCATAGGCCTGGTTGTTGGAGATGTCGCCCCAGGAGATGGTGCCGCCATCGACGAAGGTCGCGTACAGCTCCTTCAGGTAGTTCAGCGCTGCCAGCGTCTGCGGGCTGTTCACCGCGACGCCGCCGGCCTCGTCGGTGATCGACGCACCATGCGACCACATCAGCCAGTTTGCGAAGCCGTTGCCGTCGCCCACCGCATTGCCCAACGCAAAGCCGGCCGGCTTGCCGGCCTGGCGCAGCTTGCGGCACAGATCGAGGAAGCCCGGCAGATCGTTGGGCGGCGTCTGGAAACCCACCTGGTTGACCGCCGACTTACGCCACACGAGCGGCCCGGCCGTGCCGCCGAAGGGCAGGCCGATCCAGTTGTTGCTCCCGTGACGCTTGCCGAGCTTGTCGGCGGCGAACATCCAGCCGCCATACTTGCGACCGAGGTATTCCGCCACGTCGCTGAGTTCGACCAGCTTGCTGACGTAGATGTGCGGCGCGTCGCCGAAGCCTACGATGATGTCGGGGCCGGCACCGGTGTTGGCCGTGACCGCGGTCTGCTGATTGATGTCCTCCCAGCCCACGAAATCGACGCGCACCTGCACGCCGGTCTGCTGCGTGAAGCGGGCACAGTTGGCGCGGAACACTTCCTCGTCCGGCGCCACGAAGCGCACCGGGCGCAGCATGCGCAGCGTCGCGCCGTTCTCGATCGGCAGGTTCGGCGCGGCGACGCCAGAGGCGACCTGCACCTGCGTCTGCGCCAGCGCTTCCTGTCCGAGCGCGAGCGTGGCCGCGCCGGCCCCGAGGATGCTGCGCCGTGTGATGATGTTCGCCATTGTCGTTCCCTCTCCCTTTCTTGTCGGCCGCGGGTTCTACAGACGCTGCCCGGTGGCCTTGTCGAACAGATGGATGAGCGACGGTTCGGGGCTGACGCGCAGCACCTCCCCGTGGCGGGTCAGGATGCGTTCGCGGAAGGCGCCGAGCAGATGCGCGCCCCCCACATGCATCACGACCTGCGTCTCGGAACCGGTGGGCTCCACAACGTTCACCACGCCCTCGAGCCCATCGGGATCAAGGCGCAGGTGCTCGGGCCGGATGCCGTAGATCACCTCGCCGGAGGCCGGCGCACCAGGCGGCAGCGGCCAGGCGACGCCGCCCGGGCCGTGGAAGGCGCCGCCGTCAATGCGCCCCTCGATCATGTTCATCGCCGGCGAGCCGATGAAGCCCGCGACGAACAGGTTGGCCGGGCGGTCATAGAGTTCGAGCGGTGCGCCGGCCTGCTCGATGCGGCCGTGGTTCATCACCACGATCAGGTCGGCCATGGTCATGGCCTCGATCTGGTCGTGCGTCACGTAGACGGTCGTGACCTTCAGCCGCTGGTGCAGTTCCTTGATCTCGGAGCGCATCTGCACGCGCAGCTTGGCATCGAGGTTCGACAGCGGTTCGTCGAACAAAAACACCTGCGGGTTGCGCACGATGGCGCGGCCCATGGCCACACGCTGGCGCTGCCCGCCCGAAAGCTGGCGCGGGAAACGATGCAGCAGTTCGCCCAGGCCCAGGATCTTCGCCGCCTTCTGCACCTCGCGCTCCATGTGCTCCTTCGGCGCGCCGGCGAGCTTCATGGAGAAGGCCATGTTCTGGAACACGGTCATGTGCGGATAGAGCGCGTAGTTCTGGAACACCATCGCGATGTCCCGATCCTTGGGCGGGACGTTGTTGACCACGCGACCGCCGATGGAAATCTCGCCGCCGGTGATGTTCTCGAGTCCTGCTAGCATGCGCAGCAGCGTGGACTTGCCGCAGCCGGACGGTCCGACGAGCACGACGAACTGCCCGTCCTCGATCGCGACGGAGACCCCGTGCAGGATCTTCGTGGTGCCGAAATTCTTCCGCACGTCGCGGATGTCGACCGTCGCCATTCAGCCTCCCCTGATCTGCCGGGCGGGTTGACTGCCCCGCCTCGTGGCCATGTCGCGCTACAGGCGCGAGACGGCGGTTTCCTTGGACGTGATGAACTCCAGCAGCGCCGGGGTTCCATTCTTCGTCTGCTCGATGCCCCGCTGGATGGCCGGGATGATGTCGGCGATCTTCGTGACACGCTCGCCATATCCACCGAAGGCGCGCGCCATGGCGGCATAGTCGCCCGAAATGTCAGTCGAGCGGAACTTTTCCGTACTCACCGGCATGACCTTCAGCTCGATGGCCATGGAGAAGTTGTTCAGCAGGATGGACAGGATCGGGATGCGCTCGCGCACCGCCGTTTCGAAATCCATGCCGGTGAAGCCGATCGCGGCATCGCCCCAGACATTGATGCAGAGCTTGTCGGGTGCGGCGAGCTTGGCACCCATCGCGAGGCCCAGCCCATAGCCCAGCTGCGTCGTCTTGCCCCACCCCAGATACGACAGCGGCGTGCGCGCCACCCAGAAGGGCGAGAGCTGGTCGCGCGGCGAACCGGCATCATGCGTGATGATGGTGTTGTCCACATCGACCGTTCGCCACAGGTCGCGCAGCACGCGATAGGGGTTCAGCGGTTCGGCGTCGCTGTCGGTCTTGGGCGCCCAGGCCGCCAGCCATTCGGCGCGGTGCTGCGAGATCTCGGCCGCGACAGGCGCGTGGTCGCGCGCCGCCTTCACGCGGCCCGCGAGTTCCGCCAGCAGCGCATCGAGCGTGAGCCCCGCATCGCCCACCAGGCCGATCTCGCAGGCGACATCCTTGTTGAGGTGGTCGGGGTCGAGGGTCGCGTGGATGATCTTCTTCCCCGCGGGCATCTTCACGCCGAAATTGGTCTCGGTGAAGGAACACCCGATGCCGAGGATCAGGTCGGCATTGTCGAGGAAGTGCCGCACCGGCTTCGGGATCGCCAGGCCACCCGAACCGAGCGCCAGCGGATGGTCCTCCGGGAAGGACGACTTGCCGCCGAGGCTGGACGTCACCGGTGCGGCCAGCAGTTCCGCAAGCTGCCGAAGCTGCGGCCAGGCGCGCGCCCAATGCACGCCGGTACCGGCATAGATCACCGGTCGCTTCGCCGCCGCCAGCGCATCCGCGGCGCGCGCAACGTCCACCGGATCCGGGCCGTAGCGCGTCGCGATGACAGGCGTGTAGGCCAGCGGTTCCGGCACCTCCTCATTCCACATGTCGGTCGGGATCTCGACCAGCACGGGACCACCGCGGCCGTTGCGCAGGCGCGAGAAAGCGCGGCGCAGGATGTTCGGTACCTCGGCCGCCGACATGATCGGCTCGGCGGATTTGGTGATACCGCGCATCTGCACGGAAGAATTGAAGTTCGGGTCGATATGCGCGAGCCGCCGCGGATAGCCCATCGGCAGCACCAGGACGGGAATGCTCTCCCCGTAGCACTGCGCCACGCCGCCATAGGCGTTTTCGGACCCGGGGCCGTGCTGCATGCAGAAGGCGCCGATGGTACGCCCCGAGGTGACGCGGCTGATCGCATCCGCCATGTGCAGGCCGATGCGTTCCTGGCGAACCATGATCGGGCGGATGTCGATCTCCGCGGCGAATTCGATCAGGTGATTCACGGGATAGCCGGTGAGGATCTGTATACCCTCACGCTTCATGATCTCGGCGATGGCTGCGCCAAGCTTCATCGTGCCGTTTCCTCATCTGCCGGCATTCGCGAGGACCGGCTTGCTATAGCAGCCTAGACACCACCGCGCTCCGGCCGCAACCCCCAAGCTGCCCGCTGACACCGCGCCGCACGATGGTCTAGCGTCCGTGCGCGGCAACGTCCGCGCAGGGGGAAAGCACCAGATGCATCTGTCGGATCGGGTCACGGGCGGCTTTCTCGTCTTGCTCGGCGCACTGGCCTTCTGGGGCGGATCGCGCCTGCCGGGCGTGCCGGGTCAGGATGTCGGGCCCGCGGTGTTCCCCATGGTGATCGGCGCGGGACTCGTGTTGTGCGGAGCGCTGATCGCGCTCGGCATCGGGCGGTCCTTCGAGGCACCGGAGAGCGACGACACCGAACCCCTGCCCGGCCTGGCCGGTCGCCTCGGCCGCTACGCGCCGCTCGCCGCGCTGCTGCCGCCCGCCTTGCTGATCGCCTACGTCTACGTGGTCGAATGGCTCGGCTTCCTGCCGACTGCGGCGATCATGGTGGGCGTCACGGCGCTGGCCCTCGGTGCCTCCGCACGCCTCGCGCTCGGCATGGCGCTGGTCGCGCCGCCGGCGGTGCACCTGATGTTCTACAAGTTGTTGCGCGTGCCATTGCCCGACGGTCTCCTGGCGGCGCCCTGGGCATGAACGCGATCCTCGACGCCTTCGCCATGGTGGCGACCACCGAGGTCGCCATCGCCGTCCTGGCCTCCGCCGTCTACGGCATGGTGATCGGCGCGCTGCCGGGACTCACCGCGACCATGGCGACGGCGCTGCTTGTGCCGGTGACTTTCTACCTCTCGCCGATCGCGGCGATGGCGACGATCATCACGTCGTCGGCCATGGCGATCTTTTCGGGGGACATCCCGGGCGCGCTGATGCGCATTCCCGGTACGCCCGCCTCCGCCGCCTATACCGACGAGGCCTATGCACTTACGCGCAAGGGGCAGGCTGAACTGGCGCTGGGTGCCGCGCTGTGGTTTAGCGCCATCGGGGGCATCGTCGGCACGGTCTGCCTGATGGTGATGGCGCCGGCACTCGCCGAGATCGCGCTGTCCTTCTCCACCTACGAATACTTCTGGCTGTCCTTCCTCGGGCTGATGTGCGCGACGCTGGTCGCGCGATCCTCGCCCATCAAGGCGATCGCGGCGGCGCTGCTCGGGCTGCTTGTGGCCTGCGTGGGCATCGAGAATCCGGGCGGCGTGCCGCGCTTCACCTTCGGCAGCACCGACCTGCTCGGCGGGATCGAGGCGCTGCCAGCCCTGGTAGGCGTCTTTGCGGTCAGCGAGATCATGCGTGCGATGAACAGCGCGCCGCCGCCACCCATCCCCAACCGTCGCTTCGGGTCGATCCTGGCCGGGCAATGGGAACTGACGCGGCGCTACCAGAAGCAGATGTGGCGCGGCAACGTGATCGGGGTGCTGATCGGCGCGCTGCCCGGCGCGGGGGCGGACATGGCGGCCTGGGTCGCCTATGCCACCTCGAAGCGCTTTTCGAAGGAGCGCGAGAAATTCGGCACCGGGCACCCCGAAGGCCTGGTGGAATCCGGGGCGGCGAACAACTCGGCCCTGGCTGGCGGCTGGGTGCCGGCGCTGCTGTTCGGGATCCCGGGCGACACCATCACCGCCATCGCCATCGGCGTGCTCTACATGAAGGGGCTGAACCCCGGCCCCACGCTGTTCACCGAGAAGGCGAGCAGCATGTACGCGCTGTACATCATCTTCATCCTGGCGAACCTGCTGATGATCCCGCTCGGCATCATGATGATCCGTGCCTCGCGCCAGGTGTTGCGGGCGCCGCGGTCGGCAGCGATGCCGCTGATCCTGCTGCTGTGCGCGGTCGGCGCCTTCGCGATCGGCAACAATCTGTTCTCGGTGCTGCTGGTGGCCGCCTTCGGCGTGATCGGCTGGATCATGGAACGCAACGGCTATCCGGTCGCGGCACTCGTGCTCGGCGTGGTGATGGGCACCATGGTCGAACAGAACCTGGTCAGCTCCCTCATCAAGTCCGACGGGGAGATCCTGCCCTTCTTCGAACGCCCGGTATCGTCGGTGCTGGCGGTGCTGACCATCACCGCGCTGCTCTGGCCGGCCGGCGTGTGGGCGTTGCGGCGCTTGCAGCCGGCGCAAGCCGCGCGATAGCGTCGCGGCATCGTCAGGAGGAAACAACCAACCATGTCCAAGATGACCCGCCGCGGGGCGCTTGCCGGCGCTGCGACACTTCCCTTCGTCCGCCCGGCGCTGGCGCAGCCGCGGTATCCGGCGCGACCGGTCCAGCTGATCGTGCCCTGGGGTGCCGGCGGGGGCACCGACGCCACCGCGCGCATCGTGGCCTCCCTGCTGGAACGCGAACTGGGCCAGCCCTTCAACGTGGTGAACCGGACCGGCGGGTCGGGCGTGGTGGGCCACAGCGCGATCGCGCAGGCGGCGCCCGACGGCTACACGATCGGCATGATCACGGTCGAGATCTGCATGATGCACTGGCAGGGCCTGACCGAGCTCAAGCGCACGTCCTACACGCCGCTCGCGCTGATGAACGAGGACCCGCCGGGCGTGCAGGTGAACGCCAGCTCGCCCTATCGCGACATCAAGGCGCTGGCGGATGCGATCAAGGCGTCGCGGCCGGGGCAGTTCAAGGCGTCCGGCACAGGGCAGGGTGGCATCTGGCACCTGGCGCTGGCCGGCTGGCTGGGCGCGATGGGGCTTGCGGCGGACCATGTGCGCTGGGTGCCCTCCAACGGCGCGGCACCGGCGATGCAGGACCTGGCCGCCGGCGGGGTCGACATCGTCACCTGCTCGGTGCCCGAGGCGCGCGCCATCATCGAGGCCGGGCGTGCGCGTTCGCTCGCGATCATGGCCCCGCAGCGCAATCCGCAATTCGCGCAGGTGCCCACGCTGAACGAGACGCTGGGCATCAACTACAGCGTCGGCGCCTGGCGCGGCATCGCCGCGCCGCTCAACCTGCCTGCGCCGATCGCGCAGCAACTCACCGCCGCGCTGCAGAAGATCTGGAACAGCAACGAGTTCAAGGACTTCATGAACGCGCGTGGTTTCGGCATGGTCTGGGGCGACGCCGCCGGCTTCGCGCAGCACATGGAGCGCACCGACGCGACACTCGGCGCGGCGATGCGTTCGGCCGGCCTGGTGCGCGGGTAGCCGGCGGGTTTGCCGAACTTCCCGGCATGGAGTGATCAGGCCTCGTGCACCCCTGCGTTGACAGCCGATTTAGCCAAGCACCCCCAGGTTGACGGTCCGACGCATGGAGTATGAGACTTGATCACCCAGCAGCCGGGACCCTTCATGCAGGCCAGCCTCGGCGGCAATGTGCTGGTCGGACTTGATGGCCTTCAGGTTGTCGCACCCAGCAGCGTGCTGCTGCTGGGCTGGGTAGGCTGGCCGCGTGGTGACGACCGGCCCGAACTCTCGGTCAGCCTTGATGGGCGGCCGCTTGCGACACTCGCGCAATCCCATCATGACCGGCCCGACCTTCGCGACGGGCTCGGCTTAGCGATCCAGGCGCAAGGCTTCGCCATGGTCGCACGGCTGCCCCCCGGCACGGCGGCGAGCTCTCAGCGGCTGTTCCTCGACGCCGCTGGCAGCGCGCAGGGAATCGCCCTGCCACGCGAACGCGTCGGCCCGCCGATCCACGAACTGTTCGGCCAGTGCCACTGGAGTGTCGTCTTCGAATTGCTGCGCCATGCCGCCCTGCTGCCGGAACTCGGCAGCCTGATGCACGACGACCAGGGCGGGCTCGGCGCCTTCACCCGCTGGGTCGATGGCCTGCCCCTGCTGCCCGCGGCCGTGGACAACGTGCACGGGTTCCTGCGCCTTGATGCCATCGCGACGCCGTCGGGCGAGTATGCGGTCGCGATCGCACTGCCTGCGCCGGTCGATGCGGGCACGACGCTGCATGCCATCGCGCTGGCGGGTGGCCCCGGCGGACGACGCGTGATCCCGCTCGAGGGCACCGCGCCGCTGCTGGGCGAAACCGGTCTGCTGCTGCACGGCCGCCCAGCGGTTCCGGCCGCCCTGCCCTCGCCGCCGGGCGAACTGGTGGTGCAACTGCGCGGCCCCGGCGGGGATGCCTGGTTCCGCACTCGTCCGGCGCAGAAATCGGCGCCCGACTTCCTCGACGCGCTGCGGCGCCTGGCCAGCGGGGCCGCCGGCACGGACGTCATGGAAAGCTTTGCCTGGCTGCGCCTGCTGCTCGAGGACCGGCTGGAGGCCCTCGCCCCGGCCGCCGGGCCGGCCGAATCTGCGATGGACGCGGATGCGCCACGGATCGCGGTGCTGCACGGCATCGACGACCCCTTCGCCGCACGCCTGGCCTTCCTGGCGGCGCCGGAGATCGAGCGGCGCGCGGCCGAGGTGCTCGTGCTGGGCCCCCGGCAGGCCGCGTCGGCGGTGGCGGACATCTTCCTCGAACGCGGGCAGGTGCCCACGCGCACCAGCCTCGACCTTGCCGCGGCGGTGCGGCGCGGCACCTATCGCCGCTGCGCGCTGGTGCCGATCGACGCGCAGGACCTGGCAGAGGCGGTGCTGGAGGACGGCATGGATGCGCTGTTCGCGCGCAACCTGCCCGGCACGCGGTTGCCGATGCTGCTCCACTTGGCCGCCGTGGCAGGCCGGATCGAAGGCGCGGATGCGATGGAGCGCGTCACACGCCTGATGCAGCAGGGTGCCGGCGGAATCCGCGGCTTCGGGCGGATGGAGGGGGCGGCCGGTCAGTTGGTGGGCGAGCACCTGGCGGCATTCTGGCGCCGCGCCGCGCCCGCCTTCGTCACGCAGGTGGCCGATGCCTGACGCGGGCGGCGCGCGGCGTGCGGCGGAGGCGGTGTGCATCCTGGTGCATGCGCATCCCGATTTCTCGAAGGGCGGAGGCGAGACCGCGGCCTATCGCGAGTTCCTGACGCTGCGCGCCGCCGGCAGGCAAGCGGTGATCGTCGCGGCGGCGGACCTCGCGGGCTTCGATGCGCCGGTGGTGGCGCACGCGCCGGGCGAGCATCTGTACAGCATCGCCGGCATGACGGAGGACCGGCTGTCCTGGGCGGATATCGCGAACCGGCGCGCGCTGGTGGGCTTCCTGGCCGAACTGCCGGTGCAGGTGTTCCATGTGCATCACCTGTGGCGCGTCGGGCTGGACTTAATGGCGGAGCTGATGGAGGCGCGCCCGGATGCGCGCTTCGTGGCCACGCTTCACGAGATGCTGCCGATCTGCGCGCATCATGGGCAGATGATCCGGACGCGGGGGCGAGAACTGTGCCGCGCGGCGGCGCCGACGCAATGCGCGGCCTGCTTCCCGGAGCGGCCGGCGGCGCATTTCGTGCTGCGGCGGGCGGCCTTCCTGGGGGTGTTGCGGCGCTTCGACGCGGTGATCTACCCGTCGGCCTTCGTGCAGCAGCGCTTCCGGGACTGGGGGCTGCGGCCGGCGATGGACCTGGTGCTCGAGAACTACCTGGGCGACGCGCTGGCGCAGTTTCCACGCCGGCGCACCGCGGACCCGGCGCTCGCGGGCAGCTTCGCCTTCTTCGGGCAGCCCACGCCCTTCAAGGGGCTGGATGTGCTGGTGCGTGGCTTCGCGATGGCGCTGGCGGGGAGTTCGTGGCTGTCCTTGTCGGTGTTCGGCTGCGAGCGGGAGGATGTGGTGCGCATGTTCCCCGAGGTGGTGCCCGCGCTGGACCAGGCGGGGACAGCGATCAACTTCTTCGGCCGGTACGACCAGGCCGAGGTGCTGGACCTGATGCAGACGGTGGGCTGGGTGGTGGTGCCATCGATCTGGTGGGAGAATTCGCCGGTCGTGATCCAGGAGGCGAAGCGGGCCGGGACACCGCTGGTGGTTTCGGATATCGGGGGCATGGCGGAGAAGGTGCGGCCAGGGGTGGATGGGCTGCACTTCAAGCGGGGGTCCGCGCATCATTTGGCGCGGGTGTTGGAGGAGGCGGCGGGGGCGGAGACGTTTGAGCGGCTGGTGCGCTCTCTCGGGGATAGCGTGGCGTGCGAGACGTTTCTTGCAGGTCTCGATGCATGCTTTGGGGCGGCCTGTCCCGTTAAAGAGCCCTGGGGAGATTGATCATCATGGGAACCAGTAAGGCGCCGCGAATTCTGGTTATTTCTCCCGCCGGCGAAATCTATAATCATGACGATGTGCGATGGTACCCACATTTTTCTCAGCGTGAGAATATCGATAGGTATTTTAACATAGGAGACATGGTTGTTTTTGATTCTACACTAAAGATTCTGTCGTTTTCTGAAGCAAAATCCTTAACAATATCCAAAATTGACGAAAAAGAAATTGATCATATCAAATCATATGGTTATGATTATTGTATCGTCCGAGCATCTAATTTCATCCACAATGAGATGAATTGGCTTAATGCAATTGATGTCCTGAAGCAAATTCATCTGCCTGTCTATGCCGTGGGCGTTGGCGCGCAGGCGCATGGCCGGGGTGTCTACAAGCTCGAAGGCATGAACTTGCGGTTCTGGAAGCTCGTGTCCGAACGCAGCCGAGTCATTGGGGTCCGCGGGGCGTTTACTGCCGATGTTTTGGCTGCGAGTGGCATCCATAATGTCGAGATCGTTGGTTGTCCCTCGATGTTTCGGACGCGCCGCCGCGAACTTGGACTGACGGCTCCGCAGGATCCAGAGCGGGTGGCGTTCTCGATCCGACGTGAGTCGGACGGCGCTTATTCCTCCGATGTAAAGAAATACCGCGCGGTTCAGCGTGACTTCATGCTCAAATGCGTTGGTGCATTCGATACCCGCATCACGATACATGGCGAGCCAGAGGAAAAGGCCTTCTTCTACGGCGACGAGGCAGGAATGGACCGCGCGCGTGCGCTATTCCGTCAAGAAGGATGGTGGACGCCAGAAACGGAAGCGCGAATGGAGGCGTGTTATCGGGACCGGCTTTTCTTCTTTCTGAAGGTCGCCGATTATGATGCGTTCATAAGGACACAGGATTTCGCCATAGGATACCGTGTCCACGGTGTACTTCCAGCACTCGCGAACGGTATTCCCGGCGTTCTGGTTCGCTACGATTCACGGAGTACGGAATTGGCCTACACACACGGCATTCCGTCCATTGAGCTATCAGCAGCCGAGGACATTGATGTCCTGGCATTGGTCCGAAACACGGACTTCAGTCAATTCAATAAGGTGCATACACTTCGCTACGACAAGTTCAGGTTCGTCCTCGAACAGAACGGGATGGCGCACCGCCTGGACGCTGCGGCGCCTGGTCAGATGTGATCCCAATCGAGCATACAGACCACGTCAACGAAAAGCGCAGCAGCAGCGCCGCGCAACTCCCGACCAATTCACCACTATCGCGCAAGGTTGAGCAAGAATGGTGCTGGCGCTACTGAGTTATTCTGCAGGAACGCAACATATTTCTGTGCCATACTCCGTCGGAATGCGTCGTATTTTTTGGCATTGAACGCAACCAGCTTCTTGAGCGCTTGGCGTGTGAGCGGCCCGGTAAGTTGTTCGTGACTGACGTGAGGCACGCCGGTGTTCTCACATAGCTCACGCGTACGACTATCGATGGTAATTGTCAGGCCCATCTTTTCCGCCTGCAGCGCGAGCGCCACCCCATGATAGCGCGCACCAATCGTCAGGTCATGCTGACGCAATGAGTCCATCCAGGCGGGAATATCGTAATACGAACGCGCATATCGCCGGCACCACCCAAGAAATTCCTCCCTTGAATAATGCGGAACCGTATGATTTCGGATTCTATCCAATATTTCATCTTGAATTGACGCGAATTCATTCCTGGATATTTTGATCATGTCGGACATCGACTGCACAACGTACTGTCCCGGATACAGAGGGTCCATCATCATCGCAATAAGCTGGTGCTCGATCGGCCTCATGTATCCCCAGGCCTGATGCCCAGCAGCCACCGTTATGGACCGAATCGTATCTCCACCATTCCAGTTTGCCGCGATCCGCGCGCCAAGATCCCTGGCTGGATTGATGAAGTGCGACGGGCAGCCACCGCTTTGCGCGCCGACAATCCCGATCTTGTTCAATTGCTCTACAGTGTAAGCGCCGCGGGTCAGGATGTTGGCGTCGGAGCTGACCTTGAGTCGCGCGAGCGTCTCTGCCCAGCGATGCGTCCCCTCGGAGAGTTGCATGTCTTCGCCATAGCCCTTGGTCTGCGCTCCAAGACCTATGGCCACGATCGGCACCCCTGCCGCCGCCAGATTGTCGGCCATCACCCCCAAATCGGTGTGCGCACCCAGTTGGTTCGCGCACGGGATGACCAACAGGTCAGCGGCCGCGCGCAGCGCCTCGGGCTTTGAGTGCCAAGGCATGAAAACCTTGGTATTGGCAACATGACTGGCAATTGCATAAACAAAGGCCAGATTCCCATTGTTATGACCGATCCCCTTATACAGCGTATCGAACTTTGTATTTGAATAGAGACCAAGAGAAGGCGTCTGCCACAACAGCGCAACACGCGGCGCCGAAAATCGGGACGCATCGACTATAATATTTGACGCGGCGACAGGAGATTCTACTGGAAAATCTTCACTTGCAGCGTTCTGCTCGGTCATCGGCGCCTTAACCGAGTTTTGCGGCAAAGTCCCATCCTCAGAAGCCCCAGGCACCGAATCTTCATCATTTTTGACCACGCGCACTCTCCACTACCGTTCAATGCAAAAACAACTGTCGGTCACTGCAGTCTATCAGCACAAGACAGATCGAAGATTCAAGTAAAACGTAAGACTTCCGAGACGTTTAGTGCAACAGAAAACCTGGCCGCCTCCGTCTCCCATCGCCTCGTGCCCCCCCGCTGCATCGCGCCCTGCGCCAATCGCCACCGCACCCCATCATCCCGCGCCAAACCCAGCAACACCTGCGCCATCCCCTGCGCAACCTCCCAATCGCTCCCGTCAGGCACCAGCACTCCGTCGCGCCCGTTCTCCACCGCCTCGCTCACCCCCCCCACATCCGTCGCCACCGGAATACAGCCCATCCGCTGCGCCTCCAGCACTGTCAGCGGCACACCCTCGAAGCGCGATGGCATCACCAGCACGTCTGCCCAGGCATAGAGCGCATCCAGCGCCGCCGGCTCGCTCACCGGCGGCTCGACCGGCAGCGGCAACACCGGCGGTTCATCGAGCACAGCGCGCCCCACGATGCGCCACTCCACCATCCCCTGCGTCGCGGCGATGATGGCAGGCAACCGGTCCGGCGCCTTCTGCCGGTCGAGCCGGCCGAGGAACAGCGCCCGCAACGCTCGGCCCCCCAGGCCCGCTTGCCGCGCCACACGAGCCGCGGCCACCCGCACGGGGTCGGCCTCGTAGCCAGGTGCATTCGACAAGGCCAGGATCTTCTCCTGCGGCACTCCCGCCCCCGCGCACCAGGCCGCGAGTTGGCGCGAATGCGTCACAAGCAGGTCGTAGGCGTGTTCGTAGGCCAGCGCGCTGTGGGGGTTGCCGATGGGTTCGCCGAAGCGCCCGCGCTCGGCCAGGTGCAGCCCGCAGGCGGTACGCACCCCCATCCGCCGCAGCCGCCCCGCCAGCGCATGGCCGGCGAAGGAATGTGTGGTCAGCACCGCGTGCATCGGCGCCAGCAGCCCGGCCAGCGCGTCCGCCTCCTCGGTGTCCTCGCCCAGCAGGGACGTGGCGGCCCCCGCATAGGCGTTGCGCCCGCCGCCATGGCGTTCGCTGTCGAAGCCCGGCAGCATTACCAGGCTGTCGAAGGCGCCGCGCGGCGGCGCGTCGACGCGCTCAGCCCCGGTCACGACCAGGTGCGTGCGCCAGCCCCGTTCGCGCAGCGCGGCCGCGAGGCACACCAGCACCCGCTCCACCCCGCCCAGCCCGAAGACTGGCGTGACGAAGGCGATGTCGCGCCGCGCCGGGTCGCAGCGGATCGGCAACAGCGGCCAGGCCCGCAAGGCCGATCGCGCCACGCGCCGCGCCGCCCGGTCGCGCGGCACGCGTCCGTCGGGCCTCCATATGCGCTCGCGCGGCAGCCGGGCCAGCGCGTCGGTCAGCGCGGACACCGCCTGCTCCGCCAGGTCGAGCGCCCCGCCCGGCACCGGCACCGGCCCGGGGATCGACGCCGCCAGCCCGCGCCGCGCCAGCAGCGCCGGTGCGGGCCCCTGGCGCGCCGCGGCCACCAGCGCGTCGCGCCGCACCACGACCAGCTGAGCCGCGGCGACATCCGGGCGGATGTCGGGCTCGAGACCCACCAGCCCGTCGATCGACGGATACAGCGTGAGGGTGCACAGCGGAGCCGCCTCCAGCAGCCGTTCGGCATGCGCCAGCGCGCCGCGCAGCAGCCCCGCCCCGCGCAGTGCCTCGACCGCGCCGGTCGCGGCGAAGACCAGCATCGCCGGCGCATGCAGCCGCCCCGGCGCGGCCTGCGCCTGCGCCACCTGGTCGAACAGCCCCGCCGCCGCGTCGGGCTCCGACGGCACACCGGGGTCGAGGCAGGCGGTCCCGCCGGCGGGTGTGATGATGCCGAAACGCGGCGCCTCCTGCGCTTCGAGCTCCAGGATGCGGCGCGGCGCATAGAGGCCAGGGTGGCGCGCCTGCAGGGCGGAGAACAGCGCGCCCCCGCTGCGGCGCGCGTCGCGCAGCATGCTTTCGGGCCGGCGGCGATAGACGAAGCCGGCAGCGGGCAGATGGGCGCCGCGGAAACCCGCGCCGGCGGCACGCAGGAAGAAGTCCCAGTCCTCGTAGCCCGCCTTCAGGCTGTCGTCGAAGGCAACGCCGGCCTCGACCATCTCGCGCCGCACCAGCACGGCGGCATCGCAGACATTCTCGGTCAGGTGCTGCAGCAGGTGGTGACTGCCCGCGGTCGACCAGGCGCCGCCCATGCCGAACAGGTCGAAATCCGGATAGACCCAACCGACCTCCGGGGGCGCCACCGTCAGCGCATCGAAGGCGCGGCGCAGCACATGCGGGCCGATCCGGTTGTCAGCATCGAGGAAGAACAGCGCCCGGCACGCCGGCCAGGCCTTGAGCGCGAAGCGGATGCCGGCATTGCGCGCCGCCGCGACCCCGCCATTGGCCTGCGCCAGCACCACGATCCGCCCGGGATGCGCCCGCGCCCAGGCGGTCGCGCTGGCGAGCGACTGCCGATGCACGCACCCATCGAGCACCACCGTGATGCGGAAGGGCGGCGGATCGACCTGGCGCAGCACCGAGGCGACGGCTTCCGAAAACAGTGAGGGCTGGCCGTACAGCGGAATGATGACGTTGACGTCGCATTCACTGGCGACGCTGTGCGCTAGGGCATCCATTCGCGGCGTTCCAGTGTCGGCACTTGGCTTGGCGTAGTGCAGACGTGCAAAATTGTCGACGTTGTTTTTGGCGCCTTCATGACAGATACGTGCATACTTGCAGCATGGTCCGCAGCGCCTACCCGCGAATGAACGCATGATGACGGCATCGTCCTCCGCACCTTTCGCCGCCCACCATTCCGTTCCGCTCGGCGTCCGTGTCGCCCGTCCGGACCTCGCAACCCTGATGGATGCGCAGCCCGTGATCCTGGTTGATGCGCGCCTGCCGGACGCTGTCGCCCTGCATGGCGCCGGGGCCCGGCTGTGCCGCGCGGTCGTTTCGCCGGCGGGGGTGACGCTGCGGCTCAGCCACGCCGCCGTGCCGGACCAGGAGACCGTGACGCTCGACCACGCCCCGTCCGGCGTCCTGGCGCTGGTGGCGCAGACGCCGCGCAGCCTGGCGCCGCTGCAGGCCTGGTGGGCGGCGCAGGGCGTCCCGGTACCGCCGCTGATCGTGGCCGAGAGCGGGCTCGCAGCCCTGCCCGCGCTGCTTGGCCTCAGCCTGGCCCAGGCCACCGAGGCCTTGCTCCAGGTCGCCGCGCTCGAGGCGCAGCTCGTGGCGCTGCGCAGCGAGGGCGAGGAGCTGCGAGGTGCCGTGGCCGCGCTGCTGACCACACTGGGCGGCCACCCGCCCCCGACGCTCGAGATGCGGCTACAAACAGCGCCCGATCCGGCGGCGCCCGCCCTCCTGCTGCAGCCGGGCGACCCGCCCATTGTGGTCGAACCCGGCCTGCCGACCAGCGGCGCGTCGCAGCTGTCCCTGCATCTGCAGCGCCCGGCCACTGCCGGCCTCGCGGCACAACTGGTCGCCGCCGAGACCGGGCGGGTGCTTGCAGCCTGGCGGGTGCCCGCCGCGGCGCTCCCCGGCGGCTGGATCCACCTCGAGACTCCCGAACCGCTGGCCGGGCGCGCCCAGACGCTGCTGGTACTGGTGGCGGCGGAGGGCGCGGAGGGCAGCGTGGCCTTGTCGCGCGCGGCCGATGCCGCCGCGGACCCCGCCCTTGCGGTCGCGGTGCTGCCGCCCGGGGCGCGCCTGGTGCAGCCCCTGCACTTCGACTGGGAATCCTGGCATGGCGATGCGCCGCCGGGCATCCCGCGCCTCGCCCCCGCCGCGGCGCTCGCCGGTGCCCGGCTCGAGGGTCCCGGCACACTCGTGGCGACATCCGCGCGTGCCAGCCTCGCCGAACTGCCCGAGGGTTGGGACCAGGCGCGCATCGTCCTGGGGCCCCTGCCGGAGGGCATCGCCGCGCTGCGCTGGGATCTCGAGCTCGAGGCCGGGCTGCTGGAAGCGAGGCTGGCCGTGGAGCCGGCTGGCCCGATGACGGAGTGGCGCCTGCTGGCGCCCGGCGAGGCTCGCCCCTTCGCCCTGCCGATCGGCCCGGACGGGTCCGCCGTGCTGGAGTTGCGCGGCGCCGATCCCGCCAGTCTGGTGCTGCGCCAGCCGGTCGTCTTTCCCGCCCGGATGGACCGTGCCGAGGCCGGGATCGTCCCGGTCCGCCTCGACCTCGCCGACGCCCCGTTGCGCGCGCCGCCACTGCGCGCCATCGAAGGGACCTACCCGCGCGAGGCCGCGGTCCCGGCCGAGCCACGCGCGCCGGCACTGCAAACGGGCGCCGAGGCCACCGGCACGGACGACGACGCCGAGCGCGTGGCCGGCTACACCGAGGTGGTTCTCGATGCGCGCCAGCGCGGCACCGACTGGGAGCTGCTGGACCTGCGCGTGCGCGACCTGGCCTGGCGCGGCGAGCGCTGGCGCGAGCTGAAGTTTAAGTTCGGGATCGCCGGCAGCAACGCCGTCCTGGAGTTCCGCCGGGCCCCGTCCTGGCCCCGCGCCTTCGAGACCTGGCCGGGCACCGAATCGGACGCCTATGGCGACAAGTTCGTGCTGGTGGTCGAACCGGAGCGCGTGGTGGGTCTCGATCGGATCGCGCTGGGGCGCGACACAACGCTGGTCGCGGCGATCGCCGTCGCGATGCCGCGCATTGTCGCCGAGGTGCTCATCGAGGAGGAGGAGGCCCCGGCCTGCGCGGCGGCTGCGACGGAGATCGCTGCCCGGCTGGCCGGGCTGGCGGACGCGGAGGCCGCGTGAGCGGCGGCGCGTGACGGCCTGATAGACTCCACGGGCGCGAAGTAACAAAAAGATTGCACGCTTGGGTTGTGGATGTTATTTAACTTGGTTGCGTCATCATGAATGATTGACTCGTCGCCAACAGACCCCGATTCTGACGATCCAAGTTGGGTCGCCACTTCGGCGTCTGGTGCGGCGGCGAGGGCAGATGGCTCCCCGCCGATGTGGGGGGATTTTCGACCATGCCTGTGACGTCCGTGAACGCGCCCGTGGTGAACCCTGCTGATCCGGCCGGCACACCGCCGACGGTGAGCATCGGCGTGACGAATGGGGCCGCACTGACCCGCTTCACGCTCTTCGCGCGCGACGAGAATGGCATCATCACGGCGGTCGCCCAGGAAGACCGCGCGTATGTCGGGAATGGCGCGCGCACCGTGACGTTCAACCCGAACAGCATCGATGATCTGCCGTCCGGGAACTACACGTTCTTCGTTTCGGCCGACAATCTGATCTCGCCGGACATCACCGGCCCGGATTCGAGCCCGATCTTCGTGTGCTTTCTCGCCGGCACCGCCATCCGCACCCCGACCGGCGACGTGGCTATCGAGTCCCTGCGCCCCGGTGACCTCGTGCTGACCGCCGATGGCAGTGCCGAACCGGTACTGTTCGTGGGGCGGCAGACCGTCTCCAGCCGCTTCGGCAATGCCGAGACCCGCGACCCCATCCTGATCCAGGCCGGCGCGCTCGACGAGAACCTGCCCGAGCGCGACCTGCGGGTGTCCCCGCACCATGCCATCGTGTTGGACGGCGTGCTCTGCTTCGCCCAGGCGCTGGTGAACGGCAGCACCATCCGCCAGATCCCGGCCCCGGCGGACACCTTCGAGTACTTCAGTCTCGAACTGGCGCGCCACGACGTCATCATCGCCGAGGGTCAGCCGGTCGAATCCTTCTGCGACCACGTGCCGCGCGAACGCTTCTCCAACCACGCGGAGTTTGTTGCGCTGTTCCCGCACGGCCGCGAGGTCGGCGAGATGGACCTGCCGCACGCCAAGTCCCGCCGCCAGGTGCCCGCCGCGACGCTCGCGCGGATCGACGCACGCGCCCAGGCGATCGGCACCGCCCCGGACCAGGCGGCGGCCTGAACCGGCGCGGGGCCCTGGCGGCCCCGCACCGCCGACCGCCCAGCGGAGGGCTCGATTGACCGTCGACATCCCGGGGATGCTGGCCGCTGCCCGGGCCGCGCGCCGTAACCGCGAGTTCGACGCGGCCGTGACCTTGTTCGACCGGATCCTGGAACAGCAGCCGGGCAACATGCAGGCCCGGCTCGAACGGATCGGCACGCTCACCCAGTCAGGCCAGGCCGACAGCGCTTTGCCGCTGATCGCGGCCGTGCTGGCCGAACACCCGAACAATCACCACGCGCATCTCGAGGCCGCCTGGGCCAAGTCCGCCCGCGGCCGCCCGGCCGAGGCCCTCGCGCATTTCGACATCGCCCTGCCCAAGCTGCGCGAACCCCACCGCATCCTGGTGCCGATGGCCAACCAGGCGCGCGCCGCCGGGCAGCACGCCCGCGCGCTGGACCTTGCGCGCGCCGCCACCGAACACGACCCCGCCGCGATCCCCGCCTGGAATGCGCTCGCGGCTGCCGCCAAGGCCGCCGGGGATGCGGATACCGAACACCAGGCGCTTCGGCAGGTCGCAAGCCTCGATGCCACCGCGGCCGCGCCGCTGGTCGCGCTCGCGCAGGCTGCGCGCGCGCGCGACGACCTGGTCGCGGCGCACGACCTGCTCGACCAGGCCGAGGCGCGCGACCCCGCCGCGCCCGCCATCTCGCTGCTGCGCGGATGGCTGTGGTTCGCAGAGCGCGTCACCGACCAGGCCGCCGACTGCTTCACCGAGGCGCTGCAGCGCGACCCGGGACTCGCCAATGCCGCCTCCGGCCTCGCGCAATGCCACCTGCGCGACGGCGCGCCGGATGCCGCCGCGGCCGTGCTGGACGCGGCCGAGGCCAGGCTCGGCCCAAGGCCGGACTTCATCGGCCCCCGGGCCCAGCTTCTGCGGGCACGGGGCGAGGTCGCCGCGGCGCTGGCCCTGCTGCGAGAGGCCGCGCTGGCGCAATCCCCGGTCCAACACGGCCGCTGGGAGGCCTGGGCGCGGCTTGCTCTGGTGTTGGGCGACTCGGCGGAGCGTGCGGCTTGCCTCGCGGCCGCGCCGGAGGCATCGCCGGCCGAGCGGCACGCGCGGCTGATGTTCGCGGCACGCTCGGCCGAGGCCGAGCTCGACTTCGCCGCCGCGGACGAGGCCTTCGCCGCCGCGCTGGCGATCGACGCGGCCGACAGCGCAGCGCTGGATGGCCGCGCGCGCATTGCGGCACTGAACCTCGACGACGTCGCCGCGCGCGGCTTCCTGGCGGCCCAGGCCCAGGCCGAGGCGGCGCTGCGCCGCCGCCAGGGCCGTTCGCTGAACCCGAGTCAGACCGATACCGGGCAGATCGCGCTCGAATTCAGGCTCGATCAACCGGGCGCTGCGGCACTGCGCGATCTGCTGCCGCTGGCGCCCACGGCCCGCATACTGCCACTGATCGACCGCGTCCGGCGGTTGCCGGACTCGACCGCGACCGCGTTGTGGCTGTTGCTGTCGCTGGTGCAATCGGGCGCCTTGGCGCGACCGCGCGCGCAGGGCAGCGCCGTGCCGGCACGGCTGCTCCTGGTGGTGCCCCGCGGCGCGCCCGGCGAGGCCGATGCGCAGGCATGGCAGCGCGCCAATCCGGGCGTCGATGTCGTTGCGATGGACCGCGAGGCCGGTGCCGCCTTCATCGACGCGAGGCTCGGCCAGGCAGGCCGCCGGGCCTGGGCCCGCGCCTGGGAAGGGTCAGTGCGCGCGGACCTGCTGCGCCTCGCGTGGATCGCCACGGTCGGCGGCTGGACCGTGGCCCCCGGCGCGCGCCCGGCCGCGCCGATCGCGACGCTCGCCGCCGGCGGGGCCGATCTCGTCGCGACCCCCGGCCTGTGGGGGGCGCCGCAGCCGCTGCTGTTCGGTGCGGCCGCCGGGCATCCGGTCGCCCGTCGCGCGGTCGACCGGCTGATCGAGGCGCTGGCGCGCGGCGACGAGGAACACCCCTGGCTGCGCTCCGGCCCCGGCTTCCTGGCACGTGCCCTGGCCGGCGCGCTGGCCGAGGCGCCAGGCCTCGCCGAGGCGATCCACCTCGCGCCGGGCCACGCCGTGCAGGCCGTGGTGCAGCACGACTGGCGGCCGGAATGGAATCAGGCGCTGTTCTGACCGGCGCCGGCCAGGGATCGGGCCTGACCCCCTGCCCGCTCGCCTTGGCGCGCTGCAACGGCACCAGGCATCTGCCCGCGAGCGGCTTCACCCGACCGGATGAGTCCATCCCGCCGGCGTCTGCGTCAGCGTCGCGCAGCCGCCGCTACCGCCCCTTGAACACTGGCTTGCGCTTCTGCGCGAAGGCCGCAAGCGCCTCCTGCGTGTCCTCGGTCTTCGCCAGCAGCGCCGTCTGGGTCTGTTCGTAGACGTAGCCTTCGCGCAGCGGCATGTATTCGTTCAGGGTGAAGGCGCGCTTCGCGGCCTCGACCGCGAGAGGCACCTTGCCGGCGATCTCGCGCGCCATGGCCTGCGCCGCGGGCAGCAGGTCGGCCTTCGGGTAGAAGCCCGATGCGACGTTCATCCGGTACAGCTCGGTGCCAGACAGCCGCCGCGCGGTCAGCAGGAACATCCGCGCATCCGACTGCCCGAAATGGCGCAGCACATGCGCCACGCCGCCGGCCAGGCCGACATCGACCTCGGTCATCGACATGAAGGCGTCGTCCGCCACCAGGATGATGTCGCAGACCAGCGCCAGCACGCAGCCGGCGCCGATCGCGGCCCCGTTCACCGCCGCGATCACCGGCTTGCGGCATTCCATCACGCAGTCGAAGCCGGCGCGCACGGCGCGCGAATGGCGCGGGAAGGCGCCGGGGCGCGCGGCATCCGGGCGGTCCTTCAGGTCCGCCCCGGCCGAGAAGGTCTTGCCCGCCCCGGTCAGCACGATGGCGCGCACCGCGTCGGATTCGTGCAGCACGTCGAAGACGCGCACGATGTCGTCGCGGAAGGCGCTGTTCTGCGCATTCACCGGCGGGCGGTCGATCGTCACCGTCGCCACGCCCTCCGCGACCTCGACCCGCAGGGTCGCGAGGTCCTCCAATCCGGGAAGGCTGCTCACGGCGTGAAGGCCTTGTCCTTCTCGGGCACCAGGACCTTGGCGTTCGCACCTTCCATCGCGGCCACGAAGCCGGAGGCATCGGGCAGCAACAGCCCGAAGGTCGCGTAGTGGCACGGGATCGCCACGCGCACCGATGGCAGGAAGCGCTTCACCGACAGCGCGGCGGCGCGCGGGCCCATGGTGAAACGGTCGCCGATCGGCACCATCGCCACCGCCGGGCGATACAGCTCATCGACCAGCGCCATGTCCGAGAAGATGTCGGTGTCGCCCATGTGGTAGACCACGGGCTCCGCCTTGTCCTTCGGCGTCACCACGATTCCGTTCGGATTGCCCAGGCAATGCGAGACGCCATTCTCGTCCTGCTCGACCGAGGAATGCAGCGCCTGGGTCAGCGAGACGGTGAAGTCCCCCTGGTCGGTGCTGCCGCCGGTGTTCATCGGATCCAGCGCAGTCACCCCCTTGCGCGCGAGGTGCATCGCGAGGTCGTAGTTGGTGACCAGCTTCGCCTCCGTGCGCTGGCAGATCGCCACCGTGTCGCCGATGTGGTCGCCATGCCCGTGCGTGAGCAGCACATGCGTGGCCCCCGCGCTGGCCGCCTCGGCATCGCCGCCGAAGGCCGGGTTGCCGGTCAGGAAGGGGTCGATCATCACGACCGATGAGCCGAATTCCAGCCGGAAGGCGGAATGGCCGAACCAGGTGATCTTCATGCGGGCCTCGGTCTCAAGGGAATGTCATGCGGATGGTGTCGGCGATCAGGGCGGGCTTGTCCTTGCCCTCGATCTCCATGGTCTGGCGCACCACGATGCGGTGGGTGCCACCCGCCCCGTCATCCACGGCCACCAGCGCCTGGCGCAGCCGCACACGGTCGCCAGCCTGCACCGGGTTGATGATGCGCACCTTGTCCGACCCGTAGTTCAGCGTGCGCGACGGCCAGGACACCTTGTAGACGCCGGCGCCCAGCTTCGGCAGCAGCGACAGCAGCAGGTAGCCATGCGCGATGGTCTTGCCGCCAGGCATCTCGCGCTTCGCACGCTCCACGTCCACATGGATCCACTGGTGGTCGCCGGTGACATCGGCGAAGCGGTCCATCATCTCCTGCGTGACCTCGAGCCAGTCGCCGACGCCGAGTTCCTGGCCGACCAGCGCCTTCAGCGCCTCGGGCGTTTCCACCACGCGCATGGTTTTCCTCCGTGATTGCGGGCGGAGTGTCGGGCGGGGCCGCGGCGCGATCAACCCCGCTTCCGGCGCGCCGACGCTCGGCCTAGCCTTGCGTACATGCAGGTCGCCCCCGGCACGCCGCGCTTCATCGCCGCCATGGTGACCGCACAGGTGCTCACCCAGATCGGCGCCTTCACCCTGCCCGCGCTCTTGCCGACCTATATCGACGCCTGGTCGCTTTCGGGCACGCAGGCCGGCTGGCTGATCGGCATCTTCTTTGCCGCCTACGTGCCGGCCGTGCCGGTACTGCTCGCGCTGACCGACCGCGTGCCGGCGCGGCACATCTACCTGGTGGGCACGGGGGCGACCGCGCTCGCGCATCTCGGCTTTGCGCTGCTGGCGGATGGGTTCTGGTCCGGCCTCGCCTTCCGCGCGCTGGCGGGCATCGGCTGGGCGGGGGCCTATATGCCGGGGCTGAAGGCGATCGCCGATCCGCTGAGTGGCACCGCGCAGTCGCGTGCGGTGTCGTGGCATGCGGCGGGGGTCGGCATCGCTGGCGCGGCGTCCTTCGCGCTGGCCGGCGCCTGTGCCGCGGTCGGCGGGCCGTCCTTCGCCTTCCTGGTGGGCGGCCTGCTGGCCGGTTGCGCCTTCGCGATCGCGTTGCTCGTCATGCCCGGGACGCCGCCACCGCCACGCAAGGCGGGCGGGCGGCTGCTCGACTTCCGCCCGGTGCTGGCGAACCGCCGCGCCATGGCCTGGATCGCGGGATACTGCGTGCACACGCTGGAAATGGCGGTGCTGCGCGCCTGGGCGGTGGCCTTTCTCGCGGCGTCCTTCGCCATTACCGCGCCGCCCGCCTGGCTGCCGGGGCCGACCGTGCTGTTCACGCTGGCAGGGCTGGTCGGCATTGCGGTGTCGCTATCAGGCAACGAGGCCTCGGAGCATTTCGGGCGCGGCCGCGTCGTGGCGGTCGCGATGCTGGGCGGGGCGGGCTTCGCGGCGGTGACGGGCTTCGCGATGGGGTCGCCGCCGCTGGTCGCGGTGGCTGCGGTGTTCGCCTGGAACGCGGCGATCTACCTGGATTCCTCCGCGCTCACCGCGGGCACGGTGCAGGCCGCGGATCCGGCGCTGCGCGGTGCCACCATGGGGCTGCATTCCATGGCGGGCTACGCCGGCGGCTTCGTCGGGCCGCTGCTGTGTGGCGTGGTGCTGGATGCCGCGGGGGGCGAGGGCGCGCTGGCCTGGGGCCTGGCCTTCGGCCATGTCGCGCTGGTCGTGCTGGCGGGCTTCGCGGTGTTGCGCGTGATCGGCCGCCAGGCGCGCTAGCGCGCGGTGCGACCTGTCTGTAACGGCCCCGACCTGGCCCCAGCCCGGCCCGCCACCCAGGACCCAGGAGACGGTCGTTGGCGGGCGTGCAGCCCGCTACACGGCCAGCGCCAGGAACACCGCGCCCGCGCAGGCCGCCGCCGCACCGGCCGGGATGCGCAGCAGCGCCGCATCCGCGCTGAGGCGCCGCGCCGCGAGCATCACACCCAGCCCGATTGCCGCCTGCGTCAGCGCCAGCGCAAGCAGGTAGGCGAGGATGGGCGTCGCCTCCGCACCGATCACGGCCTCGGCGAAGGCATGGCCGTGCACCAGGCCGGCCAGCGCGAAGCCCACCGGCACCACCGCCGTCGGTACGCCACGCCACAGCAGCGCCAACCCGACCGCGACGACGCTGAGCGCCACCAGCGCCTCGACCGGCCCGAAGCCGATGCCCGCCATATGCGCCAGGCTGCCGCCGAAGCCGCCCGCGACGAAGGCCAGGATCGCCACCGCCCCGCGCCTCACGCCGAGCGTCGCCGCCAGCACGCCCGCTGCCAGCAGGAATGCCAGGTGGTCGAACCCGATCACCGGATGCCCGATGCCCGAGGCAAAGCCCTCCCACGCCGTGGCCGGCACCGCCCCGCCCATCGGGTGGTGCGCCAGTGCGGGCAAGGGTGCCAGGGCCAGCAGGGCGATCAGGCGCAGCATCATCGGGTGGTCTCCTTTGGCGGCATCGTCACCCTGCGCGCGCGGACGGGCAAGGGGGCGCCCCTGCACGCGGGGCGCGGGCGCGCTACATGAAACGCATGCTCGATCAGGAACCGATCATCCGGCTGTCCGTCTTCGCCGCCGTGCTGGTCGCGATGGCGGCGCTGGAGCATGCCTTCCCGCGGCGCCCGCAGCGCCTGGCCTGGCGGCGCTGGCCGTCGAATTTCGGCCTGGTCGCGGTCGCGACGGTGCTGCTGCGCCTGGTGGCGCCGGCGGGCGCGGTGGGCGTCGCGCTCTGGGCGGAATCGCGGGGGCTCGGGCTCTTCCCTGTACTCGGCGTGCCGTGGTGGGTGGCCGCCCCCGCGGCGGTGCTGCTGCTCGACCTGCTGATCTATGCGCAGCATCGCATCTTCCATGCGGTGCCGATCCTGTGGCGGCTGCACCGGGTGCATCACGCGGACCCGGAGCTGGATGCATCGTCGGGCCTGCGCTTCCATCCGGTCGAGATCCTGCTCTCTCTCGCGATCAAGGGCTTGGCGGTGGTGGCACTCGGCGCGCCGCCGGAGGCAGTTCTGGTCTTCGAGGTGCTGCTGAACGCGACCAGCCTGTTCAACCACGCGAATATCGCGATCCCGGCCTGGGTCGACCGCCCGCTGCGCTGGGTGGTGGTGACGCCCGACATGCACCGCGTCCATCATTCCGAGATCCGTGCCGAAACCGACAGCGACTTCGGCTTCTGCCTGTCGGTCTGGGACAGGATGTTCGGGACCTACGTGGCGGAACCTGCGGCCGGGCAGCTCGGCATGGTGATCGGGGTCGAAGGGTATCGCGAGGAGGCGGAGCAGCGGATCGATCGGCTGCTTGTGCAGCCGCTGAAAGGCTAGCGCGTTCTCCCATCGGATGGCACCGGCCCGCTCCGCACGCGCCCCGCATTGGTGGTGGAGCGGGCCAACGGCGGATACCGGCAGGCCGGAAACGCGCTAGATCGGGCAGACCCCCGCCTCGCATTGCAGCCGCGCGAGGTCCACCGCCTCCGCCACGCCGGGGTCGTCGATGCCGGCCAGGATGGAGCGGAAGCGGTCCGCATCCACCTCCTCCTCGGGCAGGTACTCGTAGCCGAGCTCGGAATCCGGGCGCGAGGGCAGCACAGCGCAGCAGCGCAGATGCGGCTGGTGCTGCAGGAGGATGGCGCGGAAATCCTCGAGCCCGAAGCGCTCGGTCGCGATCTTGAGCGTGTAGGACACCTGGTTGCCGCGCGCCGCGCCGATCCAGTGCCGTTCCAGCAGGCCGAGCCAGCGATACTGTTCCGCCGGGCTCGCCTCCGGCGCCGTCACCAGCCGATCGCCCAGGCCCAGGCGCTGGATCAGCGGCAGGGTCGGGAAGCCCACGATCGCGACGCCAGGGAAGGATTGCAGACGGCGCATCGGATAGCCGCGCGCGGCATAGTCCGCCACCAGAGGGTCGGTCGCGCGGAACTGCACCCAGCGCAGGTATTGCCGGCGCGCGGGCAAATGCGCGCCCTCGGTCATGCCGAACAGCTTGCTGGTGGTGCCGGCCGGCTTGATGGTGGTGACCGTCGCCGGCGGCGCCATGCCGAGGGCCGCGGCGTAGCGCGTTGCCTCATCCTTCGCCGCATCCGACAGCCGCGCCAGCGCATCCCAGAACGGCCGCGCGCGGTCCTCGTCGAGCAGGTCGTGGAAGCCGAGCCCGAAGCGCGCCCAGGCCCATTCGTGCAGTCCGGTCGGGCCGATGCCGATGCGGTTGGTGCGCGAGACCTCCACGGCGTAGAGCGCATCCATCCGGTTCACCCGGATCAGGAAGCGCACGCCGAGCCGCACCGCAGCTTCGACCCGCGCATCCCAGTCGCGCGCGACCTCCGGTGGGACCGCGCCGGGCGTGAGCGCATCCAGCGCCACCGGGCAGGCCAGCAGCGGCGCGAAATCCGCGATCACGCAATACCCGCCGGTGACATGCAGCACGACCTCGCCGCAGGGGTTGGTGGTGACCGGGAAATCGGCGGTGGCGGCACGGCGCGCGACATCGGCCAGCAGGGGCGCGCCCTCCTGCACGCGATAGCGCGCGGACGCGGCGTCGGCGATGGCGGGCTTGGCCCGCGCGAAGCCGGTCCGCGCATCCTCCAGCCGGTCGCCGTTGATGAAGCCTGGTTCGCCGTTCACGTAGGCGCAGGCGGTGGCGGCGGCGAACAACGCGCGGGCGTGGCGCGTGAGCGGTTCGTCGTCGGTGCGCACCACGCGCGACCAGAATTCCGCATCGACCATCAGCGAATGGTTGGCGGTCCAGAGGCCGCCCTCCGCCTTCAGCCGCACGAAGCGCAGCGCGCCGGGGTCGCGCCAGGATTTCGTGGCCATGCGCGCGGCCCGGCGCGCGCCACCCACCTGAACCTCGGTGGACAGGATGTGGTCGGCCCTGAGCGCCTGTTCCCAGGGGCGCATCGCCTCGGCCCCGGGGTCGCGGCCGCGCGCCGCCTCGATGACATCGCGGCGCAGCGTGATGAAGGCGCGCAGCAGCGAGAGCGGGCCGGAGGCCGGGCGCCCCTGCATGCCGCGGATGGGTTCGCCGAGCGGGCGGATATCCGACAGGTCCAGCAACAGGGTCCGCCCGCGCGCGCCCTGGTAGGCCAGGCCCTCGATCAATTCGACCGCGCGCGCCCAGCCCTCGCGCGTGTCGGCGATGCGGTGGCGGATCGCGTCGGCCGGCACGCGCGTGAGGTCGTGCACCAGTTCGCGCGCGATGAAGCCGCGCACGTCGGCCTCCTCGCTCGCGCCGAAGGCATCGGCGCCCATGCCCCAGCGCAGCAGGCCGAATTCCGCGCCGAAGCGATGCAGCGCCGCGCGGTCATGCGGCCAGTCCGGATGCGCGGGCGACAGGTGCAGCAGGATGTCGGGCGCCTGCGCCCAATCGACCGGGCACAGCGCGTCGTCATAGGCGCGGCCCACCCCGGCCCCGTTCAGCAGCAAATAGAACTTGGTGAAGGAGGCGCCGGCGGTGGCGCAGTTGGTGAAGACCTCCATGTTGCGGCGCGGCTGCCGCGCATCCCCGTGCTGGAGGTGACGGCCCGAGGTGACCAGCGCGCCGGTGGCGATGGCGTTGCGCAACCGCGCCTGCTCGGCGGCATCGGCGATGGTGGGGGCGCGGCCGAGCAGCGCCATGTTGCCCGCGGCGACGCGATCGGCGACGCGGCCGAAATCCTCCTGGTCCTCGGGGCGCAGGACGGTGCGGCGCGCCACCGCCAGGCCCATGCCCGGGTCGAAAGCGCGTGCAGCAACCGCCGCCGTGCCGAAAGCGGCCCCCGGCGGGTCTGCCAGTGTTGCTGCGGCCGGCGCGGGCGCCGGCGCGGGGGGAGAGCCGTCCATGCTGTCCTCGCGCCCCGGCCATCGGGTCCGGGGCACCCAGCATATGGGGATAGGGCGGCGGGATTCACACCACATTTCGGGGCTTCCGTGCCATGGACAGTGCAGGGCGGCCTGCGCAGGCTGCGTCCGGGACCGTTGCGCCGAGGCCTGCCATGACCGCGATTCCGCCGACCGATCCGCCCATCATCGCCGCCGTCATCCCCCATGCCCCGGGCCAAGTGGCCGCACCCGTTCGGGCGCGCCCGCAGCACCCCGGCGGCGGGGCGCACGAGACGCACCCCGCGCAGCCGCACCCGGTCGCCCACTCTCGCGCGACAGGTGCAGTTTCATGGACCCGCGCGACGGACACGCGCGCATGGAAGGACGACGGCGGTGAATACATCGATACCGCCGGCGGACCCGGCGTGCCGGTCTTGGGGCACGCGCATCGCGGACTGGCGTGTCAGCGTGCGAAAGCCCGCCACGGCGTCGCCGGCCAGGTGACGGAGCACCACCAGCCCCATCGCAGGAGTGCCAGGAAGCCGCATGCCGCGACGATGCGCCTCACCAGCCGTGGCACCGGGGCGAGGCCGCTGCTGCCGGCACCGCGCATCCCCGGCGCGGATGACCCTCGCGGACCGGTCAGCGCCCCGCCTGGCCTGGCGCAGCCCGCCGCCTGGTGCGCCGGGCCCGCCGGCCGGCGCACCGGCGGCGGGACGCGCTGACCATGGTCCAGGCACGCGCCCTGCTGCTGGGCGAAAGGCTCGACCACCGTGGCCTGCCGCGCGAGGGCGCGCCGCTCGCCGACCCCGTGCCGCTCGCCACGCCCGAGGGCTTCACCGCCTTCGCCTTCCGCTGGGGCGCCGTGGTCTTCATCGGCGCCACCGCCGCGCAGGAGGCGGCGGTGATCGAGATGCTGAAGCCCCGCCTGACCGCGCCGCTGCCCACGCCGATCGAGGAGAATGCCACGATCGAGACCGGCGCCGAGCAGGACGGCATCGACCCCGACGGCGTGATCCGCCTGCGCGACCTCTCGGTGCCGCGGCTCGCGGTGGTGGCGGATGCGCTGGCGAAGTCGGCCGCGCTCGCACACCAGGAGGCGCTGCTGGCGGCGGCGCTCGACCGGCTCGAACCGGTGGTGACCACGTTGAAGACCGAGGGGCGGCTCGCGGCATCCTCGCGCGCGCTGCACCGGCAGATCGGGCATGCGCTGTCGGCGCGCAGCCGCACCACCGCGCGGGTCGAGGCCGAGGACAAGCCCGAACTGCTGTGGGACCATCCCTCGCTGGAACGCCTGCACGCGCGCCTGGCGGACGAGTATGAGCTGAAGGAACGCTCCGCCGCGCTCGACCGCAAGCTGGCCCTGATCGGCGACACCACGGAGGGCGTGCTGTCGCTGCTGCATGGCCGCCGCGCGCTCGGGCTCGAGGTCGCGGTGGTGGTGCTGGTGGGGATCGAGGTGGTCTTCACCCTGTGGGAATACGCGGTGAAGCCCATCCTGCTGCGCTGAGCCTGGCGGCGCGGGCGCAGGACCCGCGCCGCCGCCCGTCACTATCCCGCCATGACCGGGCGCCGCGCCCGCCAGGTGGTCGCCTGTTCATAGGCATGGCCCGCGCGCAGCACCGTCGCGTCCTCGAACGGCCGGCCGATCAGCTGTGCGCCGACCGGCAGGCCGCCCTCCCCATACCCGGCGCAGACGGTCAGCGCCGGCTGGCCGGTCAGGTTGAAGGGGATGGTGAAGTTCGCGACCTCGAACGACGTCCACTTGCCGGGCACGGTGATGAGAGGTGCCTCGCTTGGCTGCGCCGCGGTCAGCAGCAGGTCGCAGCCTTCCATGACCTTCGCGACCGCGTCGTTCAGTTCGCGCCGGCGGCGCTGCGCCTGCACATAGTCCGCGGCCGATATGGTGCTCGCGAGGGCGAGGCGCTCGCGCAGGAATTCGCCGTAGTCGCGGTACTTCGTGCGCAGCCAGGGTTCGTGCACGGCGAAGGCGTCGGCGGCCAGGATCAGCCAGCCCGCGGCGTTGAAATCCTGCAGCGAGGGCAGCGTCACCTCGGTGACGGTCGCGCCCTGCGCCTGCAGCACGCGCGCCACATCCGCGATGCCGGCGGCAACGCCCGCGCTGACCGGCCAATCCTGTTCGTGGAAATGGCGGATCACGCCGATGCGCAGGCCCTTCACGCCGCCATTCAGGCCCGACAGCAGGTCAGGCTTCGGACGGTTCGCAGAAGACGGATCGGCCGGGTCGTGGCCCGCCAGCGCCTGCAGCAGCAGCGCGCAGTCCTCGACCGTCCAGGCCATCGGCCCGACGGTGTCGAGCGTGTGCGACAGCGGCAGTACGCCCATGCGCGAGCACAGCCCGTAGGTCGGCTTGATGCCGGCAATGCCGCACAGCGCGGATGGCCCGCGGATCGACCCGCCGGTATCCGACCCCGTGCCCCCCAGGATCACGCCCGCCGCCACCGCCGCGCCGGTGCCCGAGGACGACCCCGCGGTGAAGCGCGCCGTGTCCCAGGGGTTGCGCGCCGGTGGCCAGGGCAGGTCGAAGGACGGCCCGCCGAAGGCGAATTCGTGGGTCGCGAGCTTGCCCAGCATGACGGCGCCCGCATCGGCCCAGGCGCGCACGGCGGCGGAATCCGCCTTCGGCACGTGGTGTTCCAGCACGCGGGAATGGCCGGTGGTGGGGATGCCGGCGGTCTCGTAGATGTCCTTGTGCGCGATGGGGATGCCATCGAGCGGCCCCTTCAGCGTGCCCGCCATCTGCCGCGCCTCGGCGCCCTTGGCCTGCGCCATGGCGACATCCGGCGTGAAGCGGATGAAGGCGTGGATCTCGGGATTCAGTGCCTCGGCCTTGGCCAGGCGGTCCTTCATGAACTCGACCGGGGAGATGTCCTTGGCGGCGATCTGCCGCGCGGCCTCGGCAATGGTCGGGATCATGGCGTGGGCGCCTTCGGGGCGAAGGTCACGGCCATCTCGGCGCCGGCGTCGCGCGGGGTGCGCACGCGCGCGGCCATCGCGAGGATATGTCCGGAGACGGCGCGGATGCCTTCCTTCTCGGCCTCGGTCAGCGGGATGCCGTGGCGGGCGATCAGCGCGTCGAATTGCGGCTTGTCCATCGGGTCGGGCATGGCGGCGGGCTCCTGCGTCGGGAGTGCGCAGTATGGACCCCGGCGCGCGCCAGGGAAGCCCGCCGGTCAGCCCTTTGCGGCGACGTCGGACAGCGCCTGCGCGAGGCGCGTGCAGGCGGTGCGCAGGCGGTCCTCGCTCTGCGCGAAGCACAGGCGCAGATGCCCCTCCCCGCCTGTACCGAAGGCCGCGCCGGGGGCCAGGCCGACGCCGGCCGACTGCAGCAGCGCCTTCGCCAGCGCCACGCTGTCGGTGCAGCCCGCTACGCGCAGGAACAGGTACATCGCCCCATCGGGCCGCGGCGCCGTCACACCCGGCACGGCAGACAGGATTCCGTGCGCCAGGTCGCGGCAGGCCTGGTAGCGCGCCTGCGTCTCCGCCACGAAGCCATCGCCGTGATCCAGCGCCGCGACCCCCGCGTGCTGCACGAAGGTGGGCGCGGATGACATGTTGAATTCGTTCAGCTTCGCGATCGCGTCCATCAGCGCTGGCGGGGCGACGATCCAGCCCAGCCGCCAGCCCGTCATGGACCACGACTTGCTGAAGGAATTGACCGATACGACGCGGTCCTGGTCCGTCGCGATCGACAGGAAGGACGGCGCCGCATCGCCGGCGAAATACAGGCGTTCATAGACGTCATCGGCCAGGATCCAGGTACCGGTGCGCCGGCAGTGGTCGAGGATGATGCGCTGTTCCTCGGCACTCAGCGTCCAGCCGGTCGGGTTGCCCGGGCTGTTGAGGAAGACCAGGCGCGTGGCCGGCGTGATCGCCGCCAGCACGTCATCGAGATCGGCGCGCCAGACGCCATTGGCGATGCGCAGCGGCAGCGGCGAGACGCGCGCGCCCAGCACTCGGGCAATCCCGTCCATGTTCGGCCAGGCGGGCATCGGGATGACCACCTCGTCGCCGGGGTCGAGCAGCGCCTGCGCCACCAGCATCAGCGCATTGACGCCCGAGGCGGTGACCGCGATGCGCCCGGGCTTCACCGGGCGGCCGTTGCGCGTCAGGTAGCGCGACACCGCCTCCCGCAGCGGCGCGATGCCGGCATTCGGCGCGTAGAAGGTCTCCCCGGCATCGAGGGCCGCCTTGGCGGCGTCGCGGATGAAGGGCGGCGTGACGGTGTCGGGTTCACCGAAGAACAGGCGGATCAGGCCCGGAATGCCGCGCCCGGCCTCCGACACCTCGCGGATCAAGGACCCCTCGATGGCATCGAGGGCGGGGCGCGGGGCGGGGGCGAAGGGCGTCATGGAACGCATCTAGCGGGCGCAGAGGCGGCTGGACAGGCCGCCCCGCCGGCGGGCATGGAGCGCCGCATGAGCACCCCGATCACCTTCGCCGCCCCCCATGCCTTCCTCGGCGCGCGGCCGGGCGACCGCGCGGCGGCGGTCTGCGTCGCGGGCATTCCGCTCGACATCGGCACGACCAACCGGGCCGGCACGCGCGACGGGCCGCGCGCCATCCGCGCTGCCGCCCGCATGCTGACCGATGGGCGGCATCCGGTGACGGGGGTGGATCCCACCGGGCTCGACCTGTCGGACCTGGGTGAATTCGAGATCGCGCTGGGGGATATCGCGGCCAGCCTCGCGCGGATCGAGGAGCAGGCGGCGGGACTGAACCACCTGCTCGCCTTCGGCGGCGAGCACGGCGTGACCCTGCCGCTGCTGCGCGCCCTGGTGAAGCGCATCGGGCAGCCGGTCGGCCTGCTGCACATCGACGCGCACCTCGACACCTCGGAAGACAATTTCGGCCAGCCCTTCGCCCATGGCGCGGTGTTCTGGCACGCCATCACCGAGCGGCTGGTCGATCCGAAGCGGATGATCCAGGTCGGCATCCGCGCCCCCGCCTGGCCCGAGATGTATGACTGGACGCGCAGCCAGGGCGTCACGATCCTGGCCGCACAGGATGTGCACGAGAGCACGCCGGCCGCGGTCGCCGCGCAGGTGCGCGCGGTGCTGGGCGATGGCCCGTCCTACCTGTCCTTCGACATCGACGGGCTAGACCCCGCCTTCGCGCCGGGCACCGGCACGCCCGAGATCGGTGGGCTGGCGACCTGGCAGGCGCAGGGCATCCTCCGGCGGCTGGGCGCGGTCGACTGGCGCGGGGCAGATGTGGTGGAGGTCGCACCAGCCTATGACGTGGCTGAGATCACCGCGCTCGCCGCGGCGACGATTGGATGGGAATACCTCGCACTCCTCGCCGCGCGCGGCTGAGCCTGCGTCACGGGAATGCCAAGGCCATCCGCTGCGTTGTCGCGCTGACGACACTCGAAGGAGCACGGCGTGAAGGCGATCATCCTGGCGATCCTGGCGCTGCTGGCCATGCCCGCGCAGGCGGCCGACCCCGGCCTGCAGCAAGCGATGCTGGCCGAGGTCAACGCCATCCGGGCCCGCGCCGGACGGGCGCCGGTGGCGCTCGATGCAAGGCTGTCGCGCGCCGCGCTCGAACATTCGATCGACATGCTGCGGGCGGGGCAGCTCGGCCATACGGGCAGCGACGGCAGCGACCCCGGCCGGCGCATCACCCGCGCCGGCTATGCCTGGCGCAGTTATCGCGAGAATGTCGGCGCCGGCTACCAGGACCTGCGCCAGGCGATGGCGGGCTGGATGGGCAGCGCGGGGCATCGCGACAACATCCTCGCCGCCGATGTCACGCAGGTCGGGCTCGGCTTCGCGGCCGGGCCGGGGATGATGCCGGGCAATGTGCCGCGGCTGTTCTGGACGATGGTGCTGGCGGCGCCGCGCTGATCAGATCAGTCCGCGACGCGCGATCTCGGCGGCGATGCGCCCGGTCTCGTCGAGCGCGTCACGCGAAAAGGGTGCGGGCGCATCCGCCAGCATCCGCGCCTGGCCGGCGGCCAGCAGGCTGTCGTGCAGGCGCCGGTGGCGCGGCCCGAGCCCGCCCGGATCGGCGATGAAGACCGGCGCGGCCGTGGCCAGCGCCTCCGACAGCATCGAGACGGAATCGCCCGTGACCACCACCGCATCGGCCCAGGCGAGCATGCCGGCATAGGGGTTGGCGCCGCCATCCCCCCAGCGATGCAGGCGGTGCGGCGCCGCGGCGATGGCGGCCGCCACGGCATCTTCCGCGGTGCGTCCCGTGCGCCGCGATCCGGTGGCCAGCACGCTGCCGGCGAAGCCCGCGACCTTCTGCGCCATGGCCGCGGCAATGGCGGGGTCCATCCCCTCGGCGCGCGGCGGGCCACCCAGCAGCAAGGCCACGCGGGGGGCGGGCAGCGTGGCGAAGGCCGACCATTCGTCCCGGGCCGCCGCCAGGCGCTGCGGCGACATGCGGTGCGCAGCGCCGAGGATCGGCAGGATGTTGGGGGCGGTCGGCGGGTCGTCGTGCCGGCCGACCACCAGCAGGTCGAAGCGTGCCTCGGCGAAGCCCGGGCGCATGCAATGGACGGTGCGCACGCCGCGCGCGGCGAGCCAGAGCGCGACCGGCGCGCTGCGCCGCCCGGCCGAGATCGCAAGCCGCGGCAATTCCCCCGCGAACGCCCCGCGCGCTGCCGGCGCCAGCCCCGCCAGCGTGCCCCAGCGCAACGGCAGCCGCGCAAGCCCGCCCCAGGCCAGCGGCACGGTGCGCAGCGGCTGGCCCAGCCGTTCCGCGATGCCCAGCGCCTGCGCCGCCGTGCCCGCGCGCGGGTCGGCCAGGACCCAGACGCTCTCCGTCATGGACGCGGCCCGCCCCGCCGATTAGGACGGTGCGACACCGCACCACCACCAGGACAGACCGCCATGACCGCGCTGCACGCCTCCGACTGGGACCGCGACGCCGCCCTGACCACCGCGCGCATCCTGCTCGAGATCAAGGCCGTGAACTTCCGGCCCGAGGAGCCCTATACCTTCACCAGCGGCTGGGCCTCGCCGGTGTATATCGACTGCCGCAAGATCATCTCCTTCCCGCGCGCGCGCAACCGCATCATGGAATTGGGCGTCGAGAAGATCGGCCGGCACGTGGGCTACGAATCGATCGACGTGGTGGTGGGCGGCGAGACGGCGGGCATCCCCTTCGGTGCCTGGATCGCCGACCGGATGATGGCGCCGATGGCCTACGTCCGGAAGAAGCCGAAGGGGTTCGGCCGCAACGCGCTGATCGAGGGCGAGGTGCCGGTCGGCCAGCGGACGCTGCTGGTCGAGGACCTGACGACGGATGGTGGTTCCAAGATCCGCTTCGCGAATGCGCTGCGCGAGGCCGGCGCGGTCTGCGACCACACCTTCGTGGTGTTCTACTACGGCGTATTCCCCGGATCCTTCGAGAAGCTGAAGGAGATGGGGCTGAACCTGCACCACCTGTGCACCTGGTGGGACGTGCTCGAGGTGTGCCGCGAGAAGCCGTATTTCTCGGACGCGGCGCTGAAGGAAGTGCGGAAGTTCCTGGAGAACCCGGTGGCGTGGTCGGTCGCGCATGGCGGGGTGGGCGAGGCGCGGGCGAAGGACGCCGCTGAATGAGGCTTCGCGTCGCCGCGGCGCTGCTGGTGCTGGCCGGACCGGCCGCCGCCCAGCCGCGCGACACGCTCACCATCGGCATCACGCAGTATCCATCGACCTTCCACCCCAACATCGAGAACATGGCCGCGAAGTCCTACGTGCTGGGCTTCGCGCGCCGTCCGCTCACCGCCTATGGCGCCGACTGGCGCCTTAGCTGCCTGTCGTGTGAAGCGCTGCCCACCCTCGAGAACGGCGGCGCCGAGCGCGAGACGACCCCCGACGGCAAGCAGGGCATCCGCGTCACCTACCGCCTGCGCGAAGGCCTGCGCTGGGGCGACGGCACGCCGGTCTCGTCGGAGGACCTCCGCTTCGCCTGGGAAGCCGGGCGCGATGCCGCGACCGGCTTCGGCCCCGCAGAATTCTACCGCAGCGCCTATGAACTCATCGTGGTGGACCCGCGCACCATCACGCTGCGCTTCGACCGCGTAACCTTCGAATACGCCTCGATGGGCGACTTCCAGCCGCTGCCCGCGCATATCGAGCGCGCGCGCTGGCAGGCCGACCCGCGCGCCTATCGCACCCGCACCGCCTACGACACCGAGACGACCAACCCCGCGCTGTGGAATGGGCCGTATCGCATCACCGGCGTGCAGCCGGGCGCGTCAGTCACGCTGGACCGCAATCCGACTTGGTCCGGTGCGGCCCCGCACTTCCGCCGCATCACCATCCGCACGGTGGAAAACACGCCCGCACTGGAAGCGCAGTTGCTTGCGGGTCAGGTGGACATGATCGCGGGCGAACTCGGCCTGCCGATCGAACAGGCCATCGCGCTGGAACGGCGCACCGGCAACCGCTTCCGCTTCACCTACCAGCCAGGCCTGATCTACGAGCACATGGATTTGCGCCACGACCATGTGGCGTTGTCCGACCGTCGCGTGCGCCAGGCGCTACTGCTGGCGACCGACCGGGCGCAGATCACCGAACGCCTCTTCGGTGGGCGGCAGCCGGTGGCGCATACCTCCGTGAACCCGCTCGACCCGATGCACGACCCCCAGGTGCGGCAGTGGCCCTTCGACATGGCCCGCGCCCGCGCGCTGCTGGATGAGGCCGGCTGGACGCCCGGCCCCGACGGCATCCGCCGCAACGCGGCCGGCGAGCGCCTGTCGCTGGAGTTCATGACCACCGCCGGCAACCGCGCGCGCGAACAGGTCCAGCAGGTGCTCCAGGGCATGTGGCGCAACGCCGGTATCGAGGCGCGCATCCGCAACGAGCCGCCGCGCGTGTTTTTCGCCGAGACCCTCTCGCGCCGCCGCTTCCAGGGGTTGGCGCTGTTCGCCTGGATCAGTGCGCCGGAATCCGTGCCGCGGTCGTCGCTGCACTCGGACGAGATCCCGCGCGAGGAACGCAACTGGTCCGGCCAGAACTACGGTGGCTTCCGCAATGCCGAGATGGATGTGCTGACCCACACCATCCCCGAACAACTTGACGTCGCGCAACGCCGAGACATGTGGCGCCGCCTGCAGGCGATCTACGCCGAGGAACTGCCGGCCATCCCGCTGTGGTTCCGCTCGGACGCGCATGTCTGGCCGCAATGGCTCGATGGCGTGCGCCCGACGGGGCACCTGAACGCCTCGCCGCTCTGGGCGGAGGAGTGGCGGGTGCGGTGATGCTCGACCACGTCTCCATCACCGTCAGCGACCTCGCGCGCGCGGCGCGCTTCTACGACGCGGTGATGGTGGCGCTGCGCGTGCCCTGCGTGTGGCGTGAACACGCCGCCATCGGCTACGGGCTGCGCAACACCGACGAAGATGACAGCCACAGCTACCTGACCATCCGCGCGACTGGCGCGGCGATCCACGCCGACCGCCGCCACTGGTGCTTCCGCGCGCCGCACCGCGCAGCTGTGGATGCGTTCCATGCGGCGGGTCTCGCGAAGGGCGGCGCGGACGACGGCGCGCCCGGCCTCCGCCCGCACTACCACGCGCAGTACTACGCCGCCTTCCTGCTCGACCCCGACGGCAACCGGGTCGAGGCCGTCTGCCACCGCGCCCTATGACCCGCATCCTCGCCACCCGCCTCGCGCAGATCGCGCTCACCCTCGCCATCCTCTCCTTCTGCGCCTTCGCCCTCATCGCGCTGATGCCCGGCGACCCGATCGAGGTCGCCATCGCCGGCGACCCTCGCCTGACAAGCGAGGACGCCGCGCGGATGCGCGCGCTGCACGGCCTGGATCGCCCCTTCGTGGAACGCTACCTCGCCTGGGCGTCCGGCCTGGTCCAGGGCGAGTTCGGCTATTCGCGGCTGTTCGCACAACCCGTCGCGTCGCTGCTCGGCCCGGCGCTGCTGTCCACGCTGGCGCTGGCGGGTTCGGCGCTGCTGATCGCGCTGACGCTGGGCGTGGCGCTCGGCGCGCTCGCCGCATCGCGCCCGCGTACCGCCCCCGGCGTGGATGCCATCGCCGTCATGGGCCAGGCCATGCCGACCTTCTGGCTCGGCATCCTGCTCATCATCCTGTTCGCGGTAACACTCGGTTGGTTGCCGGCCGGCGGCGCGCCCGAAGCCGGGGCCGGCCTGACCTACCTGGTGCTGCCGGTCGCAACCCTCGCGATTGCGCACCTCGCCGCCTACGCCCGGCACAGCGCCGCCTCGCTCGAAGCCACGCTGACGGAACCCTGGATCCGCACCGCCCGCGCGCGCGGCGCATCGGAAGCGCGCGTGCTGGTCCGCCACGCCTTCCCCAACGCTGCGCTGCCGGTGCTGCAGATCGCCGCGCTGGATGCCGGCGCGCTGGCCGGCGGCGCGCTGGTCACCGAGACGGTTTTCGCCCGCCCGGGCATGGGCAAGCTGCTGTATGACGCCGTGATGGGCAACGACACCAATCTCGCGCTGGTGGCGCTGCTGCTGGTGGCGCTCACCACCATGCTCGCGACTCTCGGCGCCGACCTCGCGCAGCGCGCCCTCGACCCCCGGCTGCGCGAAGGATGACGCGCCTGCACCTCGGCCTGGCGCTGCTCGGCACGTTGGCGGTCGGGGCGCTGGCCGCACCCATCATGGCAGCGGCGCTAGGCCACGACCCCTTCGCGCCGGACCTCATGGCGCGCTTCGAACCGCCCTCGGCGCGGCACCCGCTCGGCACCGACGACCTCGGGCGCGACATCCTGCTGCGGCTGCTGTTCGGCGCGCGGGTGTCGCTCGCGGTCGGCCTGGCAGCGGCGCTCGCGGCGACCGTCATCGGCACCGCCGCCGGGCTGTTCGCGGCGTGGCGCGGCGGCGCGGCCGATGCGCTGGTGATGCGCTTCGCCGATTTCATGCTGGCCCTGCCTGCCCTGCCGCTGCTGGTGCTGTTGGCCGCCGCCGACCCGTCGCGCATCGGCCTGCCGGCACGCGGTGAACCTGCCGGCGACGTGCTGCGCATCGTCGTCATCCTCGCGGTGTTCGGGTGGGTGGGCGTGGCGCGGCTCGCGCGCGCGGCCGCGCTGTCAACCTTCGCGCGCGACCATGTCCGTGCCGCGCGGGCCCTGGGTGCGACCGAGGCGCGCATCCTGCGCCGCCACGTTCTGCCCGCGCTGGCCCCGCCCATCGCGGTGGCAACAGCGCTCGCCGTCGCCGGCGCCATCCTGGCCGAGAGTACGCTGTCGTTCCTGGGCCTCGGCATCAGCCCGCCGGCGCCCTCCTGGGGGAACATGCTGGCGAATGCGCAGGAACTGGTGTTCAGCGCGCCCTGGGCGGCGGTCTGGCCGGGCCTTGCCATCATGGCGACCGTCGCCGGCTGCACCCTGGTCGCGGATGGTGTGCGCCGGCGCGGCCGCGGGGTATAGACTGCGCATCGACCTTGGGGCCGACGCCCCGCACTGCAGCCAGGGACCCGCGTTCACGCCATGCCGAATACGCCGCTCGCCAAGTCGATCTTCGACCTGCTGTCGCATATCAGCCTGCCCGCCGCCGATGCGAGGCCGGCCGAGATCGACCCCTATGACCCGACCCGTCGCCTGGCCACGCGCGTTGAGGGCCCGCACAGCCTGCTGGACGGCCTGCTGGCCGAGGTCGAGGACGACCTGCTGGAAGGCCGCGCCGAGGCAGCCGGCACCGCGCTGGGCCTCGCTGGCACGCGCATGAGCCTCGATGCGATGCGCGGCGCGCCGCAGCCCCCGCATGTCGAATGGCTGGCGGCGCACCTGCGCGACGCGGCGCAGGAACTGGGCGCCGGCCATCCCGGCCAGGCGCTGAAGTCGGTACGCCAGGCACGGATGGCCCTGCGGCACTGACGCGACCGCGAAACATGGCGAATCAGTCATTTGGCGGCGAGGGCTGAGACAGGACCGCAGGCGTAGAAGGCCCTCAGGAGCGCTGCGGGCCCCCGACCGAGTCGTCCTGTCATCCGCCCTGTCGAAAGGACCTCGTCGTCATGTTCCGCACCCTGATCGTTGCTGCTGGCCTGCTGCTGGCGCTGGGCAGCTTCAGCACCGCCGACGCCGCGCGCACCCGTTCCCGCGCCCCAGCCACCACCGAGGCCGCCGCCGGTACGGCCGAAGCGCCGCGCGCGACCTCCACGCGCCGCACCCGCCGGACCGAGGCACAACGCCAGCGTCGGGCCCGCGGCGAAGCCACCACCAGCCGCCGCGCCCGCGGCGAGGCCAGCAGCACCCGGCAGCGCCGCACCCAGACGGCCTCGGCCAGCGGCACGCGCCGTGGCGCGCGCAGCGGCGCCGCCCCGGTCGCCGACACGCAGTAATCCGCCCGCCGCACGCGGCGCACATGGCAAAGGGGGCCGCGAGGCCCCCTTCGTCGTTCCACGCACGGGATGCGCGCGATGCGCCCCGGAGGTGGGGCGACATCGCGTCGGCGTGTCAGTCGCCGATCACCCCGCCATCGCGCTTCACGATGGCGATGACCGAAGGCCGCGGCGGCACGCCCTCGGCGAAGTCCGGCCACCGTGTCGAGGGCCGTTCGAAGGACGACCCACTGTCCTCGCCGGGATGCTGGATCGCCAGGAACACCGTGCGGTCATCCGGCGTGAACAGCGGCCCGCAGACCTCCGCCCCCGTCGGCGCCTGGTAGAACAGGCGCGTCAGCGCCCGGCCCGGGCCGCGCGTATCGGCGGCATAGAGGCCATCCGCGACGCCCGCCGCGGTCGGCGCGCCATCGGTCGCGATCCAGATCCGTCCCTTGCTGTCGAAGGCGCAGTTGTCCGGGCAGGACAGCCAGCCATTCTGGCTGGTGGCGCGATGGTACTGCGCGCCGGCATCGATGCCCGGCGCACCGGCCACCAGGAACAGGCCCCAGCGCATTTCCCTGGCAGCGTGATCGACCTCGTTCGTGCCGGCGCCGGGTGGGACGATCTCGACCACATGGCCCTGGGTGTTGCGCTGGCGCGGATTGGCGGCGTTCAACTGCTGCGCGGTGCGGCGGTCGTTGTTGGTGAGCAGCACATAGACGCGCCCGGTCGCCTTGTTGGGCTCGACATCCTCGGGCCGGTCCATCGGCGTCGCACCCAGCAGCGTCGCCGCCTGGCGGGCGTTGATGACGACATCGCCCTGGTTGCGGAAGCCGTTCGCCTCGGTGAGCGGGCCCTGGCCGTGCACCAGGTCGACCCACTCGACCTTGCCGTCGTCGAGGAATTTCGCGACCGAGAGCACGCCGTCATCCAGCAGGTCGCGGTTGGCGGCGCGGTCATTCGGGTTCCACGGGCGCGCGGTGACGAAGCGGTAGACGAATTCGAAACGCTCGTCGTCGCCCATGTAGATCACCACGCGGCCGTCGCGGTTCACGGCGTGGTGGCAGCCCTCGTGCTTGAAGCGGCCGAGCGCGGTGCGCTTCACCGGCTCGCTGGCAGGATCGTAGGGGTCGAATTCCACGATCCAGCCGAAGCGGTTCGGCTCGTTGGGCTCCTTGCCCACGTCGAAGCGGTCCATGTGCTGCGGCCAGGAATACCAGGCCTGCTGGGCCAGGCCGTAGCGCCGCCAGGCGGCGTGCTGCGGGTTCTGCTGGTTGGCGATCTCCGGACCGCCGAAATAGCCGTTGAAGTTCTCCTCGGCCGTCAGGACCGTGCCCCAGGGCGTATTGCCGCCGGCGCAGTTGTTCAGCGTGCCGAGCACGCGCAGCCCGGTCGGATCGGCATTGGTCTTGAGCGCATCATGGCCGGCCGCGGGGCCGGCGACACGCATCGGCGTCTCGCCGGTGATGCGGCGGTTGAAGCGGCTTTCCTTGACGTAGCCCCAGCGGCCGTTGGTCCTGCGGACCTCGACGATCGACATCCCATGCGCGAGCAATTCGGTGCGTGCCTGTTCCGCGCTCGCGCGCAGCGCGGCGGTGCGGCCCGTGCCCATGCCCGGCCACATCAGGTTGGTGTTGGTGTATTCGTGATTGACCGCGAGCAGCCCGTGGTCCGGCGTGTTGCTGCCGGCCGGCAGCGGGAAGAAGTCCAGGTAGTCGTTGTTGTAGCCGAACTGGCGCGCCTGCTGGTCGGGGGTGGTGCGGCCGGACTGGAAGTCGGGCGCATCCGCCAGGATCGGGTCGCCCCAGCGGATCACGGTCTGCACCTCGTAGCCCTCGGCCACGGCTTCGGTCTGCGCAAGCTGGTGGCGCAACTCGGGGAATGTCAGCGTCGAGGGCCCGCCGGTGCGCGGTGCGGATTGCGCGGCGGCGTCCTGCGGCAGGGCGGCGAGCGCTGTCGCGGCAGCGGCGGCGCCGAACAGCGCGCGGCGGCCGTAGCGCGCCTCGATGATCTCGCCGATCGGGCGGCGCGGGTCGGGGTTGGAGGTGCCGAATTCCTCCGAGACGTCGATCTTCGCGTCCTCGGGCATCGGCGGGAGGTGCGTATCGGGCATGGCGTCCGTCCGTGTCTGGGCAGGCGCCGGCTGGATATCCGGCGGCGCGGGCAATGTGGCCGCGCGCAGCCTCACCGGGAACCGGCCGGCGCATGAAGAATGTGTTGCAAAGGGGATCGAGGACGACGCGATGCGGCCGGCGGCGTCGCCGGGGCTAGGGACGGGCCGCCAAGCCCGGACGAGATCGGCGGCGGCCAATGCCGAAACCCGATCAGCCAAGCCAGGGAAACGCTGCGCCGGGCCGATGATGCGACGCCGGGCGCGCCGGCACGCTTGCCGCCCCGGACCGCGACGGACCGTGCCCGGTGTCCGCGTCTTCGCCGCTCTCGCTCAGCGCGCGAGCGTCACCACCGTGCTGCGCGGCGGTTCGCCCGGGCGCAGGTTGGGCCAGCGCGTCGCCGGCTGCGCGAAGCTCGCACCCGGCGCGGCGCCGGGATGCGCAATGGCCGCGAGCAGCGTGCCGTCCGGCGCCGGCAGCGCGCCGCCGATCGCGGCCCCCACCGGCGCGGCCAGCACCAGCGCCGCACGGCCGCGGTCGGCACCCTCGACCGGCACGCGGAACAGCGCCTCGGGCAGCGGGCCGGGCACCGCGCCGCGATCGGTGCCGAGCAACACCGAGCCGTCGCGGTCGAAGCCGAGCGTCGCTGGCGCCCAGGGCCAGGCCGGCACCGGCGCGGCCGGCGCGCGCGGGTCGGGCATGGCGACCGCGATGCCGTCGATCAGGGTTTCCGCCACGCCAGTCTCGGCCGCGGCGTCGCCGGCCGCGGCGCGCAGTTCCAGCACGCTGCCGGCACCGCCGCGCAGGGCCACGCAGAGCCGCCCGCGCGCCGCATCGAAGGCGAGGCCCCAAGGACGATCGAGGCTGGTGGCACCCGCCGCGCGCGCGCCGGCGACCGGATCGCCCTCGGGCAGCGACAGCCAGCGCAGCGACCCGCCCTCGATCCTGGCGGCCGCCATGCGCCCGGCATCCAGCGCCACCATCCCCGCCGGATCGTCGGAGACGAAGCGGTACAGGTGCCCACCGGCGCGCCCATCGGTGAGCCACACGACCGCGCGGCCGTCTGCCGAGAGCGCGGCCGCGGCATCGGCCGGCGCGAAGCGGCCCAGCGCGGCGCGCTTGGATGGCACCCAGAGCGGGTTGGTCGGGTCGACCTCCACCACCATGCCGGTGGTGGCGGGATCGATCCCGGGCAGCCTGGCACGCCAGGTTGCGGCATCACCCTCGGTCAGCAGCAGGCTGCCCCAGGGCGTCGCGCAGCCGCCGGTCACGCCGACCAGGCCCGAGGCCAGCGTGCCGTCCGACCCCACGCGGCTGAGCGTGCCGGCGGTCAGGCGGCGGTTCTGGAAGCCGCCGTCGACCACCACCCAGTCACCGCGATTCTCGATGTTCAGCAGCGACACGCCTTGCATCGCACCCGCCACGTCCGGCCGGTCGCGCCCGTCGGGGAAAGCCATGCGCGGATCGACCGTGGGATGCGCCACCGCGAGCACCGCGCGCGCGACACCATCCGGGCTGGCCGATGCAAACACCGCGAGAATGCGTGCATCCCACCCGAACTGCGCCGCCGCGGCATCGACCGACGGCTGGGTCGGGTCCCAGGGCAGCGCATCGAAGACGACGCGGTCACCCCAGCGGATCAGCACGCCGCGGCGCCAGCCAGGTGCGGGTTGGTCGTCCTGGCGGATCGTCAGCGACTGCGCGCGCAGCGCGGGTGCCGCCAGAAGCGCAGGTGTGGCGGCCAGCACGGCGCGGCGCGTGGTCATGCCGCGGTGACCTCGATGTGCGGCGGCAGGTGGACGCGGACCGGCGGTAGCGCGCCAGTGAACCTCTCCACCTGTACCAGGCAGGACTGCGCCGAGGGCCCCTGCCCCAGCCGCGACGTCCCGACATCCGGCGTCAGCACATTCGGGTTGCCGTGCACGCACAGGCTGCCAGGCACGCCGGGTTCCAGCGGGTCGAACCAGGCGCCGGTCGCCATCATCGCGACACCGCGCATCAGGCCCGGATCGGTGCGCAGCCCGCCGAGGCAGGCGCCGCGATCGTTGAAGACGCGTACGATGTCGCCGGGCTTGAGACCCCGCACGGCGGCGTCCTGCGGGTTCAGCGTGATGGGTTCGCGGCCTTCGATCTTGTCGGCCGCGGCGACGCGCCCGGGGTCGAGCTGCCCGTGCAGGCGCGTGGCCGGCTGGTAGGACAGCAGGTGCAGCGGGAAGCGATCGGCCTGCACGGCACCGAGCCATTCGCGTGGTTCGATCCAGACCGGATGGCCCGGCGCATCGTCATAGCCGAAGGACGCGATCGTCTCGCTGAACAGCTCGACCTTGCCGGTGGGTGTGTCGAGCGGGTGTTCGTCCGGGTCGGCGCGGAACTCGGCGAATTGCGTGTATTCCTCGCCGCGCGGCGGCGCATCGGCTTCCCACCAGCCCTTCGACCAGAAGCTGTCGAAGTCGGGCGTTTCGACGCCGGTGCGCGCGCAGTTCTGGCGCCACTGTTCAAACAGGTGGCGCAGCCAGGCGTCCTCATTGCGCTGTTCGGTGAAGCGGTCGCGGAAGCCCAGTTCCTCCGCGATGTCGGCCAGCATGTCGTGGTCGTTCCGCGCCTGCCCCACCGGGTCGATCGCCTTGTGCATGGCGCGGACGAAGCGGTCGCGCCCGGAACTCGCGATGTCGTTGCGCTCGAGCGTCGTGGTCGCGGGCAGCACGATGTCGGCGTGGCGCGCCAGCGCGTTCCAGTGCTGCTCCTGCACGATGATGGTCTCGGGCGTGGCCCAGGCGCGCAGCAGGCGGTTCAGGTCCTGGTGGTGGTGGAAGGGATTGCCGCCCGCCCACCAGACGATACGCGTGTCAGGGTAGCGTTGCTCGCGCCCGTTGAAGTCATAGGCGCCGCCGGGGTTCTCCAGCATGTCGGTGATGCGCGCGACAGGGATGAAGGCGCCGGTGGGGTTGCGCGCCGCGGGCATGGCGAAGGACGGCACGTCGCGGCGCGGATTGCCCATGCCGTTCACGGAGCCATAGCCATAGGCCACGCCCTCGCCGGGCTTGCCGACCTTGCCGAGAATCGCGGCGAGCGCAGCGAGCATCCAGTAGGGCTGCTCGCCGTAGTCGGCGCGCTGCAGCGACCAGGTGGCGGTGAGCATGGCGGGGGCTTCGGCGATCTCGCGCGCCAGCGCCACGATGCGATCGGCCGGGATGGTGGTGATCGGTGCGGCCCAGGCGGGGGTTTTCGCGATGCCGTCGGCTTCACCCAGGATATAGGCGCGCAGCCTGTCCCAGCCGACGCAATGCGTGGCGAGAAAGGCGTCGTCCTGCTTGCCCTCGCTGACCACGACATGCGCCATCGCCAGCAGCAGCGCGGTGTCGGTGCCAGGGCGGATCGGCATCCATTCCGCGTTGCACCAGTCGGGCACGTCGGCGCGATTGGGCGAGACCTGGATAAAGCGCAGCCCAGCCGCGGCGGCACGACGCAGGTTGATCTCGTTGGCGTGTTCCCCCGCGCCGCCCGAGGTCACCAGGCCATTGCGCAGCGGCAGCCCGCCGAGACACAGCATCACCTTCGCGTGACGGATGATGGCGGCCCAGTCCGTGGTACGGCCCAGCAGAACTTCGTTGGTGCCGAGCACATGCGGCAGCAGCGCCTGCGCCGCCGCATAGGAATAGGCGTTGATCTGCCCGGTATAGCCGCCACCCAGGCCCAGGAAGCGCTGCAGCTGGCTGCGCGCGTGGTGGAAGCGTCCGGCCGAGGACCAGCCATAGGAGCCGCCGAAGATGCTGGTAGGGCCGTGTTCGGCGCGCACGCGGCGGGTCTCGTCGGCCACCAGCCGTACGGCGCGGTCCCAGGAAACCGGCACGAAGGCGTCGCCGCCGCGCAATGCGCCCTTCCGGCGGCCTTCCAGCCAACCCTTGCGAACATAGGGGCGGTCGATCCGGCAGGGGGCGTGCACGATGTCGGGCACGCTCTCGATCAGCGAACCCGGGAAGGGATCGCGTGCGAAGGGCTGCACGCCGACGACGCGGCCGTCCCGCACCACGGCATCGAAGCTGCCCCAATGGGCGGCATGCGGCTTCAACTCGGTCATGGCGTATTCCCTTCGCCGGACAAGGTGGCGCGCGCATGGCGCCCCCGCAACCGCGCCCCTTGGGGCCGCGCCGATCCGCGCCTAGACTGCCCCTTCAGCCCGCCGAGGACCGCGCCCCATGACCCCGCCCCGCAATTCCAACGCCGCCCGCGACATCGCGAACGTCCTGCACCCCTACACCGATGCCAAGGCACACATGGTGAACGGGCCGCTGGTCATCACCCGCGGCAAGGGCGTGCGGATCTACGACGACCAGGGCAAGGAATACATCGAAGCGCTGGCCGGGCTGTGGTGCGCGTCGCTCGGCTTCGACAATGAGCGCCTGGTGCAGGCCGCGACCAACCAGATGCGCAAGCTGCCCTTCTACCATTCGTTCACGGCCAAGTCGCATGAGCCGATGATCGACCTGGCGGAGATGCTGATCGAGCGCGCGCCGGTGCCGATGTCCAAGGTCTTCTTCGGCAATTCGGGGTCCGAGGCGAACGACTCCGCGATCAAGATGATCTGGTACATGAACAATGCGCTGGGGCGCCCGAAGAAGAAGAAGCTGTTTGCGCGCCTGAAGGGCTACCACGGCATCACGCTCGCGGCCGCGTCGCTCACCGGGCTTCCGGCCAACCACAAGCTGTTCGACGCGCCGATCGCGGGCGGGCGCTTCGTGCATGTCGGCACGCCGCACCACTACCACAACGCGAAGCCCGGCGAATCCGAGGAGGATTTCGCGACGCGCCTCGCCGATGAGCTGGAAGCGCGCATCATCGAGGAAGGTGGCGCCGAGGAATGCGCGGCCTTCTGGGCCGAGCCCGCGATGGGTGCCGGCGGCGTCATCATCCCGCCTGCCACCTACTTCCCGAAGATCCAGGCCGTGCTGAAGAAGTACGACATGCTGTTCGTGGCCGATGAGGTGATCTGTGGCTTCGGGCGCACCGGCTCCTACTGGGGCTGCCAGACCTTCGACATCCAGCCCGACATCCTGGTCTGCGCGAAGGCGCTGTCGTCGGCCTACCTGCCGATCTCGGCGGTGATGGTGAACGAGGCGGTGTTCCAGGGGATCGCCGAAGGCAGCAGCACGGTCGGCACCTGGGGCCACGGCTTCACCTATTCCGGCCACCCGGTCCCCGCCGCCGTCGCGATCGAGACACTCAAGATCTACGACGAGATGAACATCATCGCCCATGCCGCCGAGGTCGGCGCGCACATGCAGGCCGAACTGCGCGCCCGCTTCACCGACCACCCGCTGGTGGGCGAGGTCCGCGGCGTGGGCCTGATCGGCGCCATCGAACTGACGTCGGACAAGGCCGCGCGCAAGCCGATCGAGCCCGCCAAGAAGGCCGGCGCGCGCCTGGTCAAGCATGGCGAGGAACAGGGCGTGATCCTGCGCGCCATGATCAACGACAGCATGGGCTTCTCGCCGCCGCTGATCATCTCGAAGGACGAAGTGACCGAGATGCTCGACCGCGTCAGCCGCGCGCTGGATGCGCTCGCGGTCGAGATGCGGCGCGAGAGCATCGCGGCGGTCTGAGCCCGCGCCTGCGCGCCGTGCCGATGCCTGGCGTGACCGGCGCGCGTTGTGCGTCTGCGCGCGCGGGGTGCGATGCGCCGGCGGGGCGCATCGCGTCCGATGGTGCGGGGCGTGACGCGCGGCAGCGGCGCGGTGCGCCAACGCGTTCCCGCCAGGTCCCGTGGAGACGGCCCGCGTGACCTTCACCTCCCCTGCCCTGCCCCTGGCGGTTGCGCTGTTGGTCGCGCCGCTGGCGGTGGTGCTGCAATCCAAGGCGATGGCGCCGATCGGGCTGGTGGCGCTGGCGCTATGCGTGGTCGCGCACATCCGCATGACGCGCGTCTTGCCGTGGCCGCGCGGCGCAGCGCTGTGGCTGGCCGTCGCACTCGGCGCCTGGGGCATGGCGAGTGCGGTCTGGGCGGCGGAACCGGGACGCGCGCTGACCACCGGCGCCTCCGTCGCGGCCATGGCGCTGCTCGCCGGGGGCGCCGCCCAGGCACTGCATGCATCCGACGACACGACACGAAGCGCACTGACGCTCTGCATCGCCATCGGCCTGTGCATCGGGCTGGCGGCAGCGGCGATCGACGCGGTAACCGGCAACGCCATCCGCGCGGCCGTGCGCGGCCTGGCGGAAGCGCCGGCCACCCTCGCCTTCGGGCTGAAGCCGGCGGCCTCGGTGATGGCGCTGCTGCTGCCCCTTGCCTTCGCACTGCCCTGGCCCGCCCTGCTTCGCGCGCTGCTGCTGCTGGGCGGCGCCGGCGTGCTGGTCGCGTTGCCGGGGGACACCGCGAAGCTCGCCGCGCTGCTTGGCCTGGCCGTCGGCACCGCCACCATCGCCGCGCCGCGCCTGGTGCCGCGCCTGGTCGGCGCCGGCCTCGCCGCCGCCATCCTGGCCATGCCAATGTTCGTCGCCGCCATCCCGTCATTGCCGGTCGAACGCCTGCCGATCACCGCCCTGCACCGCATGCTGATCTGGGACTTCACGGCCGATCGGATCGCTGAACGCCCGATCATCGGCTGGGGACTCGAGGCCAGCCGCACCGTGCCCGGTGGCCGCGACGCCCCCCCTGCCGCACAACTGGACCGGATGCGCGTGACCGACACCGAACACCGGCGGTGGTTCGGCATGCCAAGCATCCAGGTGCTGCCCCTGCATCCACACAACGGCGCCCTGCAGATCTGGCTGGAACTCGGCGCGATCGGCGCCCTGATCGCGGCCGCCCTGGCCTGGTGCCTCGGCACCGCGGCCACCCGCAGCCCCTGCCCACCCGCCGCGGCCGGCGCGCTGGCGTCAGCCGCCGTCACGGCCATGCTGTCCTTCGGCGTCTGGCAAGCCTGGTGGGTCGTGGCGATGCTGCTTGCGGCGGCGGTGTGCGCCGGGCTGGTGCGGTGCCGCGGGGAGGGCTCTGCCCTCCCCGAACCCCACCCGCCAAGGGCCTAAAGGCCCCTGGACCCCTCGACTTGATCGGGGAGATTGGGGAGGGGCATGGCGCACCCGTCGCGTAGGGCACCACCGACGATGCCCCTCCCCAATCTCCCCGATTCAATAGCCCGCGGATCCAAGGGGCCGTTGCCCCTTGGTGGGGGAGGTCAGGAGGGGGCAAAGCCCCCTCCGCGCTACCGTGCCCGCTCGATGCAGAACGCCACCACATCCGCCAGTGCGCGACGCTCCGGCGTGTCCGGGAAGCTGGCCAGGGCCGCGAGGGCCTGGTCGCCGTAGGTGCGGGCGCGTTCGATGGTGTCGGACAGGGCGTTGTGCCGCGTCATCAGGGCCTGGGCATGCGCGAGGTCGGTGTCGGACTGGTCGCGGTCTTCCAGGGTGCGGCGCCAGAAGGTGCGGTCTTCGTCGCTGCCACGGGCGAAGGCCAGCAGCACGGGCAGGGTGATCTTGCCTTCGCGGAAGTCGTCGCCGACCGTCTTGCCCAGGGCTTCCTGGTCGGCGCTGTAGTCGAGCGCGTCGTCCACCAGCTGGAATGCGACACCCAGCGCCATGCCGTAGTCGCGCAGCGCGGCCTGGCGGGCGGGCGGCTGGTTGGCCACCACGGCGCCGACTTCGGTCGCGGCGGCGAACAGCGCGGCGGTCTTGCCTTCGATGACGGCGAGGTACTGCGCTTCGGTCGTGGTGGTGTCGTTCTGCGTCATCAGCTGCAGGACTTCGCCTTCCGCGATGGTGGCGGAGGCGGCGGAGAGGATGCGCATCACTTCCAGCGACCCGTCCTGCACCATCACCTGGAAGGCGCGGGAGAACAGGAAGTCCCCCACCAGCACGGAGGATTTGTTGCCGAACAGCGCGTTGGCGCTCGCCTGGCCGCGGCGCAGGGCGGATTCGTCCACCACGTCGTCGTGCAGCAGGGTCGCGGTGTGGATGAATTCGATGCAGGCGGCGAGCACCGCGTGGCGTTCGCCGCGATAGCCACACATGCGCGCGGCCGCGATGGTCAGGAGCGGGCGGAGCCGCTTGCCGCCTGCGGCGACGATATACGCCGCGACCTGGGGAATGAGCGCGACGTCGCTCTGCATTTTCTCGACGATGAGTCGATTGCACGATTCGAGATCGTCGCGCAGCAGCGCCATGAGCGCGGAAAGCGCGTCCTCCCCCCGCGGCGCCGGCGGGGCGACAAGCGGCGTGGCGGCGGCACTCACCCTTGCTCTTCTCCTGATGCGGCGGGCACCATAGTCAGCGCCTGCCGGTGCGGCAAGCGTTGGAAAAACAAGGGATTTGCACTTGCGATGCGCGTGATCGCCACCACGACGGACCCGGTGCGCCTGTCCTTCCTGCGCGTGCTGCTGGCCGATGCCGGGATCGATACGCTGGTGCTCGATGCGCATATCAGCGCGATCGAGGGCGGCATCGGTGCCTTTCCGCGGCGGCTCGCTGTCGCGACCGAGGACGAGCGTCGCGCACGTGCCGTGCTGACCGAGGCCGGCGAGGAAACCGCGTGAGCGAACCCACCGCGACCCGCCGCATGGCCGCGGGGCTGCGCGCGCGCCACGCGGCGCCGCGCTGCGCCACGCGCGGCGGGAACCGCGCCGTCGCGGTCGCTGCGCGCCAGCCCGCGCGCCGCCGGTGACCGCCACCACCGAGGACCGGCTGCTCGGCGGGCGCGTGCTGCTGCGCCAGCCGGCCGACGGGTTCCGGGCGGGACTCGATGCGGTGCTGCTGGCGGCCTTCGTGCCGGCGCGCCCGGGTGCGCGCGTGCTGGAAGCCGGCTGCGGCACCGGCGCCGCCTTCCTCTGCCTGGCGGCGCGCGTAGCGGGACTCGACGTGGTGGCGCTGGAGCGCGAGACGGCCATGGCCGCGCTCGCGCGCGACAACGCAGCGGCGAATGGCGTGGCCGCGCAGGTGATCGCGGGCGATGTCGGCGACCTGGCGACAGCGCGCGGGCTGCTGCCCTGCGACCACGCCTTCGCCAACCCCCCCTATTGGCCGGGCGGCACGCCGCCGCCGGGCGCCATCCGCCGCGCCGCGACGCATGAGGACGGCGCCGCGCTGGCCGATTGGGCGCGCTTCCTGGCGGCCAGGCTGCGCACCGGCGGCACGGCGAGCCTGGTGCTGCCGGCGGCGCGCTTCGATGCCGGCGCTGCGGCGCTGCGCGCGGCGGGATGCGGGGCGATCACGCTGCTGCCGGTGGCCCCGCACGAAGGACAGGCAGCGAAGCGGGTGTTGCTGCGGGGGCGGCGCGGCGGGCGCGGGCCGGCGCGCATCCTGCCGCCGCTGGTGCTGCACGGGGCGGATGGCGGTTTCACCGCGGCGGCGCAGGCCGTGCTGCGCGATGCCGCGGCGCTGGACGACTAGAAGTTACGCGTCGTCGCGCAGTGCACCCGAGAGCGTACAAGGCGCCGACGGGCTACGAATGCCGCACGGCCAAGCCCTCCGCGGCGATGGCGCTGCAGCCGGCGGTTGCCGTGTGGCACCGGCACGGCCGGGGTCTGCTACTGGTCCTTCACCTCGGGGTGACGCAGCAGCCATAGCCGTTCATGCGCCGCGACCAGACTCTCGAGGTTCTTGCGGCGATTGGTGTCGGGCGATGTGGGACGGCGGGTGAGCATCATCTCGAGGATGCGCAGCAGGTCCTCGGCCACTTCGAAGTCGCCCTGGTCGCACGCATGGTGGAAGGCGATCAGGATCTTGTCGGAGAGGCGGCGCGTATGGCGCGGGGCTGGCGCGTTGCCGCGACCGCCCTCAAGGCCAGCACCATCGTCAAGGTCGTCAGACATTCAGCCCCTCCGCCATTGCGCGCCTGCCTCGCAGGCTCCGCGTAGTTTGGCGCGGGCACCTTACCGCCGCCCCCCGGGTTGCGGAACCCCGTGTCTCATAAAGCGCGAAGTTGCGAAGTGATCGCAGCAGCGATCGCCTCGGGTGTCGTTTCGGGACGAAACAGGCTCCGCACGCGACCATCAGGGCCTACGAAATAGATGAAGGACGAGTGGTCCATGAGGTAGTCCGTCGAATCACGCGGCCTCACCTTCGCGTAATACACGCGATACGCGCGTGCGGCCTGGGCGATCTGCTCGGCCGACCCGGTCAGCCCGACCATGCGGGGGTGGAAACGCGAGACATAGTCGGCCATCGCGGCGGGCGTGTCGCGCTCGGGGTCGATGGTGATGAAGACCGGTGTCACGCGCTCGCCGAGCGGCCCCATGGCATCCAGCGCAGCGGCGATGGTGCCCAGTTCGGTCGGGCAGACATCCGGGCAATAGGTGAAGCCGAAATACACCAGCATCGGCCGGCCGGAGAAGTCGCGTTCCGTCACGGCGCGGCCCGTCTGGTCCACCAGCGTGAAGGGCCCGCCGAGGGCCACCCCCTGCGCGAGTTGGATGCCGCCGGTCGACGGTGCGGGCATGTCGCTGCCGGTCAGCGCGGCGATGCGGCGCAGGAAAGCGTCGGCCACGGATTCACCCGGCGCGCGGCCGAACCAGGCGACGGCCCAGACGCCGCCGAGCAGCAGCACGAGCAGGACGGAGGCGATGCGAACGGTGCGGATCATGCGGCGCAGATAGGCCGCAGCCTGCCGCGGCGACAAGTGCGCACCGCGCTCCCTGGCGCCAAGTCAGGGTTTCCAAAGGCCTTCCGGCCTTTGGCGGGGTGGTCCGGAGGGGCGGCGCCCCTCCGGTGCGCGCTTCAGTGCCGCACGCCCTCGATCGCGCCCTCGGGCTGGGGCGAGGAGAAGACGCTGTCCGCGAAGGCTTCCTCCCAGGTCCCGCCGGTGCTGGCCTTGGAGTATTCGGTCGCGCGGTTCTCGAAGAAGTTGGTGTGCTCGACCGCGTTCAGCATTTCATCGAGCCAGGGCAGCGGGTTCTTCTCGATGTTGTAGAGCGGCTCCAGGCCGAGCTGCTGCAGCCGCCGGTCGGCGATGAAGCGGATGTATTCCTTGGTCTGCTTGGCATCGAGGCCCTGCACGCCGCCCAGTTCGAAGGCCAGGTCGATGAAGGCGTCCTCGTGCTCCACGATGGTGGCGCAGATCAGGTACAGGTCGCGCTTCAGTTCGGCCGTCCAGATCTCCGGGTTTTCCTGCACGAAGGTGCGGAACAGGCGGATCACGGACAGGCAGTGCAGCGTCTCGTCGCGCACCGACCAGGACACGATCTGCCCCATGCCCTTCATCTTGTTGAAGCGCGGGAAGTTCATGAGGATCGCGAAGGACGCGAACAGCTGCAGGCCTTCCGTGAACGCGCCGAAGGCGGCGAGGGTCTTGGCGATCTCGGTCTTGGATTCGACCGAGAAGGTCTGCATGTAGTCGTATTTGTCCTTCATCTCCTTATACTTCAGGAATGCCGTGTACTCGATTTCCGGCATACCGATGGTGTCAAGGAGGTGGCTGTAGGCCGCGATGTGGATGGTCTCGGTGTTCGAGAAGGCCGACATCATCATCAGCACTTCGGTTGGCTTGAACACCTGGGAATACTGCTTCATGTAGCAGTTGTTCACCTCGACATCCGCCTGGGTGAAGAAGCGGAAGATCTGTGTCAGCAGGTTCCGCTCGGATTCCGTGAGGTTCTTCTGCCAGTCCTTGACGTCGTCGGCGAGGGGGACTTCCTCGGGCAGCCAATGGATGCGCTGTTGGGTCAGCCAGGCGTCATAGGCCCAGGGGTAGCGGAAGGGCTTGTAGACCGGATTCGAGGTCAGAAGGTCGAAGCGGATCGGCAGTTCGTCGGTCGCAATGCCATCGGCCATAGGTCAATCCCCGCAGGTGCTCGTGACGCCGCTTTTACCACGACTGGTGGTCGCAGCAATGGGCAGACGCAAGATGTTGTGGTGAGGCTGGGAGGCGCAAGGGGGCGCCGGGGAGGGCTTTGCCCTCCCCGAACCCCACCCACCAAAGGCCTAAAGGCCTCTGGACACCAGTACCTGATCGGGGGATTTGGGGAGGGGCATGGTGCGCCCGTCCCGTCGGTGCTTCCGATGATGCCCCTCCCCAAATCCCCCGATTAAAATCACGGGATCCAAGGGCCTTAAGCCCTTGGTGGGGGGAGGTCCGGAGGGGGGCAAAGCCCCTCTCCGGCGCGCCGCCCTACTCCACCCGGATCCCCGCCTCGCGCGCGATCACCGCGTTCTCCGCCAGTTCGCTGCGGATTCGCCGGTCGAAGACCTCCGGCCCCTCCGCCAGCACTATGCCGCCCACATCGACGATTCGCCGCGCGATCGCCGGGTCGCGCAGCAGCCCGATCACATCGGTCGATACGCGATCCACGATCGGCCGCGGCAATCCCCGCGGCGCAATGAAGCCATACCAGGGGCTGGTATCCGGGATGCCCATGCCGAGTTCGTCGAGCGTCTGGAGATCCGGCAGCACCTCGACCCGCTGCGGCCCGCCGATCGCGAGCGGGCGCAGCGCGCCCTCGCGCGCCAGGCCGATCGCGCCCGACAGGGTGCTGAAGGTCGCGGCGACGCGGCCCGCGATCACCTCCTGCAGCGCCGGCGCGGCCCCGCGGAAGGCCACCACCGTCACCTCGATCCCGACCTTGCGGCGGAAGATTTCGGTCGCGAAGTGGCCGGAGGTGCCGTTGCCGGAGGTCGCGAAGGTCATGCCCGGGTCGCGCTTGGCGGCGGCCACCAGGTCCTGCGCCGTGCGGATCGGCGAATTCCGCCCGACAAAGAGCACAGTCGGCGAGGCGTAGAGATTCACGATGGGCGTGAAGTCGTTGAGCGTATCGTACGGCAGCCGCGTATAGACCGCCGCGTTGCTGGTGTGAGTGCTGGCGGCGAGGAACAGCGTGTAGCCATCCGGCGCCGACCGCGCGACGGCCTCGGAGGCGATCACCTGGCTGGCGCCGGCGCGATTCTCGATCACCAGGGGCTGGCCCCAAAGTCGACCGAGCGGGTCCTGCAGCAGGCGTCCGCCAAGGTCGGTCGGCCCGCCCGCGGGGAAGCCGATGATGAGTCGGACGGGCCTCTCGGGCCACTGCCCCTGGGCGCGGGCGCCGCCTGCAGCTGGCAGACCGGCCGTCGCGAGCGCAAGGCTCCGCCGTGTGATCATGGACGCTTCTCCCGATGGCGGGCCCTTGTGGCCCGTTCGGACGGAAGGCTAGCGGGAGATCGCCGCGGGCGTCGATGGGCCTATGCGCGCCCCAATCAGGCGGGAGCGCAAGCCAGCAGGATCACCGCATGCGCAGGGCGGAGCACGGCCCCGGCGCAGCCGAGGGCCGACCCGCGGCATCGCAGCGTTCAACGGCTTTGCCGAACCAGCGCTCGGGCACGCAGCGGCAGCAGGCGTGACCTTTGGATCGCTGCCCTGCGACACGGCGTTGCGCGGTGCGTGGTCACGCACTACCCCAGGGCGTGTGCGGCGGTCGCCGCCGCCCACGCGTCACGCTCTCACTGGCAGGCGAGGCATTCCTCGTAGTTGTTGGAATTGCCCGCTGCACCCGACGCGGCCGAAGCCGCCATCGGCAGCGAGGCCTCGCCCCCGGTCGGCACATGTGCCGCCATGATGTCGCCCTGGCCGACCACCTTCTCGCTGATGGTGTCAGCGCGCTGGATCGACAGCGACCGGCAGTAATACAGCGACTTCACGCCCTTCTTCCAAGCGGACAGGTGGATCTGGTGCAGGTCACGCTTGTGCACGTTGGCCGGCAGGAACAGGTTCACCGACTGCGACTGGCAGATATACGGGGTGCGGTCGGCGGCGTGCTCGATCACCCAGCGCTGGTCCAGTTCGAAGGCGGTCTTGAATACCGCCTTCTCCTGCTCGGTCAGGAAGTCGAGGTGCTGGACCGAACCCTTGGTGACGGTGATGGTCGTCCAGGTCTCGTCGTCGTCGCGCCCGTGCTTGGCCAGCAGCTTCTGCAGATACGGGTTGCGGACGATGAACGACCCCGACAGCGTCTTGTGGTTGTAGACATTCGCCGCGATGGGTTCGATCCCCGGGCTCGCACCGCCGCAGATGATGCTGATGGACGCCGTCGGCGCGATCGCGATCTTGTTCGAGAACCGCTCCATGAAGCCGTATTCGGCGGCGTCCGGGCAGGGCCCGCGTTCTTCCGCCAGCATGCGCGAGGCGAGGTCCGCCTGTTCCCGCACATGCTTGAACATCTTCTTGTTCCACACCTTCGCCACCACGGACTCGAAGGGCACGTTCATCATCTGCAGGAAGGAGTGGAAGCCCATCACGCCGAGCCCGACCGACCGCTCGCGCATCGCGGAATACTTCGCCCGCGCCATCGAATCGGGCGCGGTGTCGATGAAGGACTGCAGCACGTTGTCGAGGAAGCGCATCACGTCCGGGATGAAGCGCTTGTCGTCCTTCCACTCGAACCATGTCTCGCAGTTCAAGGACGACAGGCAGCACACCGCGGTGCGCTGTTCGCCATGCTGGTCGAGCCCCGTGGGCAGCGTGATCTCGGAGCACAGGTTCGAGGTCTTGACCTCGAGCCCCGCGAGCTTGTGGTGCTCCGGCCGCGCGCGGTTCACGTGGTCGGAATAGATGATGTAGGGCTCGCCCGTCTCGATGCGCGCGGTCAGGATGCGGATCCACAGCGAGCGCGCCGAGACCTTGCGCATCAGCGCCCCGTCCTTGGGCGAGACCAGCGCCCAATCCTCGTCGGCCTCGACCGCGCGCATGAAGGCGTCCGACAGCAGCACGCCGTGGTGCAGGTTCAGCGCCTTGCGGTTCGGGTCGCCGCCGGTCGGACGGCGCATTTCGAGGAATTCCTCGATCTCCGGGTGGTTCACCGGCAGGTAGCAGGCCGCCGAACCGCGCCGCAGCGAGCCCTGGCTGATCGCGAGCGTCAGGCTGTCCATCACCCGGATGAAGGGGATGACGCCCGAGGTCTTGCCGTTGCGCCCGACCTTCTCGCCGATGCCGCGCAGGTTGCCCCAGTAGGAGCCGATGCCACCGCCCTTGGCCGCCAGCCAGACATTCTCGTTCCACAGCCCGACGATGCCATCGAGGCTGTCGGATGCCTCGTTCAGGAAGCAGGAGATCGGCAGGCCGCGCGTGGTGCCGCCGTTCGACAGCACGGGCGTGGCGGGCATGAACCACAGGCGGGAGATGTAGTCGTAGATGCGCTGCGCATGCGCGGCGTCGTCGCCATAGGCGCTCGCGACACGCGCGAACAAATCCTGGTAGGATTCGCCCGGCAGCAGATACCGGTCGTCGAGCGTCGCCTTGCCGAAATCGGTCAGCAATGCGTCGCGCGACCGGTCGATGCGGACCTGCCCATGCCCTTCCAGCTGTACGGCCGCGTCGAACATGGCCGGCTGCGGATCCGCCTGGGCGGTATTGCGAACTGTATCGCCAAGCTGCGCTGCGTCGAACACGGATACACCCCCTGAGTCAGTCATCCCCTACCCCTCATCGTGCCGTCGCTTCGCCGGGGAACACAAGATGTAGTCTTGCCACAGTCCGACAACCACCACATCGGGTGGCAAAGAGACCCCTTGCCAAACCCATCGCCGCTGTCACAGGCGGAAACATGTTCCCGTTTCGTTCATTAGCGCGCAGCGCCGCCCCGCCCGCAAGTCCAGACTTTTCCACAGGCTGCGGGCAGGGCAGGCTGCCCCGTGACCCCGCCCCGCAAAGGATCGTGATGACCCGCTTCCGCCGCCGCGCGCTGCTCGCCGCCCCGCTCCTCGCGACCCCCGCCCTCGCGCAGGGGTCATGGCCGACCCGGCCAATCCGCATCGTCATCCCCTTCGGCACCGGCGGGGGCACCGACATCACCACCCGGTTGCTGGCGCCGAAACTCGCCGAGATCCTGGGCCAGCCGGTGGTGCTGGAGAATCGCCCCGGCGCCGGCGGGGTGGTCGGCACCGACTACGTGGCCAAGCTGCCGCCCACCGGGGATGTCTTCGTGCTCTCCACCCTCTCGCCCATTGGCCTGGCGCGCGGCCTGCCGGCCCCGGTGCCCTTCGACGCGCGGCGCGACCTGGTGGCAATCGCGCCCACGGTCTTCGTGCCGATCGCCATGGCCATCACCACCCGCAACTTCGCCCCGCGCACGGCGCAGGACTTCATCGCGGCGCTGAAGGCGGCGCCGGGCCGCTACCAATACGGGTCGTCGGGAATCGGCAGTTCGGGGCACATCGCTTCGGCCTCCTTCTGCATCCGGACCGGGACCGAGGCGGTGCACGTGCCCTATCGCGGCGGCGGCCAGGTCTTCGCCGCGCTCGCGGCCGGAGAAATCCAGTTCTGCTCGGACATCCCCTCGATCCTGAAAGGCTTCCAAGAGGGCGGCACGGCGCGGGTCATCTTCGTCGCGACCGACCAGAGATCATCCCTGCTGCCCGACGTGCCGACCGCGGCCGAGGCTGGCATCCCGGGCTACAAGGCCTATTCCTGGTACGGCTTCTTCGCCCCCGCCGGCACGCCGCAGCCGATCGTCGACCGCATGGCGGCGGCGACCGAACAGGCGTTGTCCGACCCGGCCATCAGCGGGCGGTTCGATGAGATGGGCACCCCGGCGATGCGCGGCTACACGCCCGCCCGCTTCGCGCAATTCGTGCGGGAGGAGATCGACCTCTGGGAGCCGGAGGTGCGGCGGCTCGGCATCCGGGCCGAATAGGCGGCCAGCGGACCGCATGCGGCCGCCGATACCCGCGCGACCGATCAGCCGATCGGGGCGACGCCGGGCATCCCGGGCGCCGCCTGCCGCAACGCATCAAGGCAGGCGCGCACCGGCCCGCGCAGGCAGCGACGACTGAGCGCCAGCGCCGCGATCGCCCCGGCCGAGTCCTCGACGAGAGTGTCGACCAAACGCTGGAACTTAGCGCTGGACGAGTGGCGCAGCAGGTTGCGCGGCAGGATCGTCAGCCAGGGGCCGCCGGCAATCCTGCGCGCCATGCCGTCGGATGGCGGCGCCGGCAACCGAGCGCAGGAGACGGTCGAGCCGGTGCGACAGATCGCCCGCCTCAGGTGGCGGCGAGAACCACCCCGACCTCGTCGCCCGGACCGAGCCGCGTCGCGAAGGCGCGCATGGCCGCTTGCGGGATCGACAGCACGCCGTTGCCCTCCGGCAGGCCAGTGACGCGCAGCAGCGCGCCGCCGGGCTCGACCGCGACAATGGTCCCGCGCAACCAAGGGCGCCCGCCGACGCCGGCTGGCAGCGGCAAGGTCACGATCCGCACCGTGCCGTCTTCGCCATAGGCCACCACTACCTGCGTGCCCGCCCGCAGCCGCGGCAGATCGCGGAACTCCGGGCCGGCGGTCAGGTCGAACAATGCTCCGCTGGTGGTCGTGACCGCGACCTGGCGGGTGCTCGGCGTCACGGCGCGGACGGTGCCGTAGGCCGCGATGCGCTCCACCACCGGTGTCGGCGGCGGCGCGGGCGGGGCGGCGCAGCCCTGCACGAACGCGCCGCCGAGCAGCGGTACTGCGACGAGGACAGACCGGCGGGACACGGAGTCGGACATCGGGGTTCCCTCCCTCGCGATTGTGTCATCATCCGGCGCCCCGGCACGCTCCGCAAGAATGATTGCCGCCTCTGCGGCGCTTCAGCCGCGATTGCGCCGCGCCAGCCGCCGCCCGACGATGTACCCCCAGGCCATGTTCGGCCCGATCGTGGTGCCAGTCCCCACGCCGCGCGTGCCGATCGGATTCGCCATCGCCACCCCCGCGGCGAACAACCCCGCGATCACGCTGCCATCCGGCCGCAGCACCTCGCCATTTTCGTTTGTGCGCGCCCCGCCCTTGGTCGCCAGTATCGCCCGGTTGAAGGGCAGCGCCAGGAAGGGCGGGCGGACCAGGGCCGCGATGCCGGCACGGCGCCGCTTGTCGCCGGCCGCCGCCGGGTCGGGCCGGGCCGGGCGGCCGAAATCGGTGTCCGCGCCGGCCTCGGCGGCGGCGTTGAAGCGCGCCACACTTGCCACCAGCACCGCCTCCGGCACCTCGATCAGCCGGGCCAGGGTCGCGATATCGGGGGCCTGGCGGAGCCAGCCGGGGGCCGCACGCGCCGCCCAGCGGACCGGCGGCAGGCGATCCAGCATGGCCGCATCGCTGATCACCCAGGCCGGCAGGTGCAGCGGTTGGCCGGTGCCGGGGTCGCGTGCGTCGATCGCCTCGCCGATGTTGAAGGTGAGTTCGTTCACGAAGCGCTGCCCGTGGCGGTTCACCAGCAACGCATTGGGTTCGGTGTGGAAGGGCACGGGCCGCGCCATCAACCGGCCCTCGTAGCGCGTCGGCACCGACGGGGTCAGCGTGGCCTGGTCCATCCGCTCCAGCGCCGCGCCCGCGGCCGCGGCCATGCGCTGACCGTCCCCGGCATTGCCCGACGGGCTGCCGAGCCAATCGACCGGCCCCGGAAAGTGCTCGGCCCGCAGCGATTCGTCCCATTCGAAGCCGCCTGTGGCGATCACGACGCCGGCGCGGGCCGACCAGGTCTCGCGAGCGCCGCCGCGTTCGACCTCGGCGCCGACCACCGCGCCATCGGCATCCTGCGTCAGCGCCACCGCCCGCGCGTCCAGCAGCACCTGCACGCCGCGGTCGAGGCAGCCGCGCAGCAGCCCAACCACCAGCGCCGTCCCCTTCCCCCGCGTATTGGTGAGGATGCGCCAGAGCAGCCGCGGCCAGAGCGACGCCGCCGTGCGATAGGGGTGGTGATACAGGTCCGTCTCGACCGCCTCGTGATAGGTGAACAGTTCGGGGATGGTGGATGTGCGGATCCGCCACGCGAAGCGCCCGGCCCGCCAGCGGCTGAGCGGCAGCGGGCTGAGCATCCGCCCGCCCGCCTTGTGGCCGGGCAGGCCGCGCAGCGGGTCGGGTTCGGGCGTGAGCGCGAAGCGCAGCGGCGTGGCTCCCTCGACGAAGCGCAGCATCTCGGGGGCGGCCTGCACGAAGGCCTGCCACAGCGTGTCCTCCTCCGCCGCCCAGCCCTCGGGTGCGGCGGCCCGGATATACGCGAGCGCCTCGGCCTCGCTGTCCGGGATGCCGGCGGCGGCGGCGTGGTGATTGGCCGGGATCCAGGTGCCCGCGCCGGACATGGCGGTGGTGCCGCCGATGCGCCCGGTCTTCTCCAGCACCGTCACGCGCAGCCCCTGCGCGGCCGCGGTCAGTGCGGCCACCAGCCCCGCCGAGCCCGAGCCCAGCACCAGCACATCCGTCGCGGTTTCGGTCATGCCCGTCCTTTGGCGCCTGTACCGCAGGGCCGGCAAGGGGGCCACGGGCGGGACACCGGCAAGGTCACACCGGCGCCGCGCCGCCATCATCGCCGGCGCGCATGAAGCCGATCCGCACTTCCCATTGGCACCGCCGCGCAAGCCGGCCGACATAGGCGGGCAGAAGGAACACGCCATGCCCGACACCCTGCCCCAGCCCTCCCCGGCCGGCGCCGCCATCCATCCCGGCGCGCGCATCGGCCATGTCCATCTGAAGGTCGCCAACCTGGCGCGCGCGCTGGGGTTCTGGCGCGACGTCATCGGGCTAGAAGAACAGCAGCGCCTGGGCGATCAGGCGGTGTTCCTCTCGGCCGGGGGCTACCACCACCACATCGCGCTCAACACCTGGGAGAGCCGCGACGGCGCCTGGCCGCCGCCGGGCACCACCGGGCTGTTTCACGTGGCGCTGGTCTACCCCGACCGCGCGGCGCTGGCGGTGGCGCTGAAACGCCTGCTGGATGCCGGCTGGCCGCTCGAAGGCGCCTCCGACCACGGCGTGTCCGAGGCGCTGTACCTGCGCGACCCGGATGGCAACGGCGTGGAGCTGTATCGCGACCGGCCTGAGGCCGAATGGCCGCGCGACGGCGACGGGCGGCTCGCGATGGTCACGCGCCGGCTGGACCTGAACGCGCTGCTGGCCGAGGCGACCTGAACGCGCAGCCTGCCCGCAGCTATCCGCGCGCCTTGCGGGGCCGAGCAGGCCGGACGCCTCATCGACCGGCGTGACGTCGGGGCGCGGCGCGCGGCACAGGGCCGTGGCGCAACGGCGACCAGGGCATCGCGCTTGGCCGCGCGGAACATCCCGCCAGTCATGCCGACGCGACGGCGGCAGAGGCCTACTCCGCCGCCTCGCGGAGCATCTCGAGCTCGAGCCAACGCTCCTCCGCCGCCGCCAGCGCAGCCTGCGCGGTGGCCAGCGCCTGCGTCGCGGCAGCAAAGCCCGCAGCGTCACGCGTGTAGAAGGCCGGGTCCGCAACCTTGCGTTCCAGCGCCGCGATCTCCTTGCCCAGCGCCTCCATACGCGCCGGCAGCGTCTTGAGCTCGTGCTGGTCCTTGGCGTTGAGGCCGCGGCGCTTGGCTGGCGACGCGGCGCGCGGGGCGGGGTCGGCCTTCGGGGCAGTCGCCGCCTTCGCCTCGCCCGTCCGGGCGCGCACGCCATGGCCACGCTGCGCCACCATGTCGGAATAGCCGCCGGCATAGTGCTGCCAGCGCCCGTCCCCCTCCCAGGCGATGACGCTGGTGACGGTGCGGTCCAGGAAGTCGCGGTCGTGGCTGACCAGCAGCACCGTGCCGGAATACTCCGCCACCAGTTCCTGCAGCAGGTCCAGCGTCTCGAGATCGAGGTCGTTGGTCGGTTCGTCCAGCACCAGCAGGTTCGACGGCCGGGCGAAGGCGCGGGCCAGCATCAGCCGCCCGCGCTCGCCGCCCGAAAGGGCGGAGAGCGGCGTGCGCGCCTGGTCGGCGGTGAACAGGAAGTCCTTCATGTAGCCGATCACGTGGCGCGGCTGGCCGTTGACATGCACCTGGTCGCCGCGGCCCTCGGTGAGCGCGGCCGAGAGCGTGATGGACGGGTCGAGGCTGGCGCGTTTCTGATCGAGGCCCACCATTTCGATCGCGGTGCCCAGGCGGACCTCGCCGGTGTCGGGCGGCAACACACCGGTCAGCATGTTCAGCAGCGTGGTCTTGCCCGCGCCATTGGGGCCGACGATGCCGACACGGTCGCCGCGCATGATGCGGGTGGTGACGTCGCGGACGATGACGCGATCGCCGTACGACTTGCCGATGGCGTCGGCGGCGACGACCAGGTTGCCCGATCCGGCGGCCTCGCTCGCGGACATCGCCACGCGGCCCTGCGCGCCCACGCGCTCGCGGTGCTTCGCACGCAGCGTGTGGAGGTTCTCCAGCCGCCGGACATTGCGCTTGCGCCGGGCGGTGACGCCGTAGCGCAGCCAGTGTTCCTCCCGCACGATCTGGCGGGCGAGCTTGTGGGCGTCGCGTTCCTCCTCCTCCAGCACCTGGTCGCGCCAGGCTTCGAAGTTGGAAAAGCCCTGTTCGATGCGGCGCGTAGTGCCGCGGTCCAGCCAGACCATCGCGCGCGACAGGCGTTCGAGGAAACGCCGGTCGTGGCTGATCAGCACCAGTGCGCAGTTGAGCGACGCGAGTTCGCCTTCCAGCCATTCGATCGCCGGCAAGTCGAGGTGGTTGGTGGGTTCGTCCAGCAGCAGGATGTCGGGCGTGGGCGCCAGTGCGCGCGCGAGGGCCGCGCGGCGGGTCTCCCCGCCCGACAGTGCGGCGGGCGTTTCCTCGCCGGTCATGCCGAGTTCGCCCAGCAGGTAGCGCGCGCGGTACGAATCGTCGGAAGGGCCGAGACCGGCTTCGACATAGGCCATCACGTTGGCGAAGGCCGAGAGATCCGGTTCCTGCTCCAGGTAGCGCATCGTCGCTCCCGGCTGGACGAAGCGGGTGCCGCCCTCCGCTTCGATGAGGCCGGCCGCGACCTTCAGCAGCGTGGACTTGCCCGACCCGTTGCGCCCGACGAGCGCCAGGCGTTCGCCCGGCGAGACGGAGAGCGTCGCGCCTTCCAGCAGTCGGTGGCTGCCGAAGCCGTGGCGAATATCCTGGAGAATGAGCAGAGGAGGTGCAGCCATGGCGCGTTCCTCGCCGCCCTCGCCCCCCGGGTCAACTCACGGCGGGGTCCGGGGTGACACTGTCACCCCGGTGGGGGACCGGGGGCAGCGCCCCCGGGCGCGCTTACCCCGCAAACGGATCCCGCATCATGATCGTGTCATCCCGCTCCGGGCTGGTGGACAGCAGCACGATCGGCGCCTCCACCAGTTCCTCGATCCGCCGCACGTACTTCACCGCTTCCGCCGGCAGTTCGGCATAGGACCGCGCGCCGCGGGTCGATCCCGACCAGCCCGCCATCGTCTCGAAGATCGGCTCGGCCGCGGCCTGGCTGCGCATGGCGGCCGGCAGGCGCTTCACGACCTCGCCGTTGATGCGATAGCCGGTGCAGATCTTCAGTTCGGGCAGGCCGTCGAGCACGTCGAGCTTGGTCAGCACCAGCCCCTGCACGCCGCCCACCTTCACGGCCTGGCGCACCATGCAGGCATCGAACCAGCCGCAGCGGCGCGGGCGGCCGGTCACGGTGCCGAATTCGTGGCCGCGCTCGCCCAGCAGCCGCCCGGTCTCGTCGAACAATTCCGACGGGAAAGGCCCCGACCCCACGCGCGTGGCGTAGGCCTTGGCGATGCCGAGCACGAAGCCGATCGCATCCGGCCCGCAGCCCGACCCCGCCGCTGCATTGCCCGCGACCGTGTTGGACGAGGTCACGTAGGGGTAGGTGCCGTGGTCGACGTCCAGCATCACCGCCTGCGCGCCTTCGAACAGCACGCGCTTGCCGGTGCGGCGTGCCTCGTCCAGGCGTTCCCAGACCGGCTCCGCGAAGGGCAGCAGTTTCGGCGCGAGGGCCAGCAGCGCGTCGAGCAGGTCCTGCTTGCCGAATTCCGGCGCGCCCAGGCCGCGGAACAGCGCGTTGTGGTGCAGCAGCAGCTCGTCCAGCTTGGCGGACAGGGTCTCGGGCTCGGCCAGGTCGCACAGGCGGATCGAGCGGCGGCCGACCTTGTCCTCGTAGGCCGGGCCGATGCCGCGGCCGGTGGTGCCGATCTTGTCCTCGCCCCGCGCCGCCTCGCGCGCCTTGTCCAGGGCCGGGTGCAGCGGGAGGATGAGGGGCACGTTCTCCGCGATGCGCAGGTTGTCGGGCGTCACCTTCAACCCCTGCTTCGTCACGCGGTCGATCTCGCTCAGCAGCGCGTCCGGGTCGAGCACCACGCCATTGCCGATGATGCCGAGCTTGCCGCGCACCACGCCCGAGGGCAGCAGCGACAGCTTGTAGGTCTGGTCGCCCACCACCAGCGTATGGCCGGCATTGTGGCCGCCCTGGAAGCGCACCACGATCTCGGCGCGCGAGGCCAGCCAGTCGACGACCTTGCCCTTGCCCTCGTCGCCCCACTGGGCGCCGATCACGGCGACATTGGCCATGGTGCTTCAGTCCTTCACAACGACAGGAACGGCCCGGCCGTCCTTCAGTTCATGGGTGCAGCGCAGCCGCGCAGCCGTGTCCTCGGGTGCCAGTGCCGCGACAGTGGCGAAGCCCTGCGCGCGCAGCCCCGTACCATCGCCGCCGAGCGGGACGAACACGCGCGCGCGCGCCGGCACCGGCGGTGCGGCGCGCAGCACCGCATCGGGATAGACCGTCATGCCCGTGGCCGGTTCGTCGTTCTGCGAGACGTAGCGCCCGCCGCGCGCGAGTTCCCCGGACATGCCCGGCCCGTACAGCGTGAAGGCCACGCCGGTGTGGTAGCGGAAACCGCGGAACTCGACCGGGTCGAGCGTGATGCGCAGCCCCGGCGCCCGCGCGCGGATCGCGACCAGAACGGCGGCCGCATTCTCGGCGATGGCGCGCGCGGGCGGCGGCAGCGCGGCGGCTTCAAGCGCAGCGAGCGCGCCATCGGCTGGCCCCGCCGCGGCCATCAGCGCGGGCAGCACCGACAGCACGCCGCCCAGGTCCTTCACCAGCGCGCTGACGGCCGCGCTGTCCTTGCGGTCGAGCGCGCGGGCCAGGCGGGCGCGCGCCGCATCGGGCGGCGCCGCGGCCTCGAGCAGCGCCGGCACCATGGTGGGCAGGGTGACATCGAGGCTGACGGCACGGACGCCGACCGACGCCAGTGCCTCGACCGCCACGGTCGCGACCTCCGCATCGGCCGCCGGCGCGGCGCCGCCGATCAGCTCGACCCCCGCCTGCGGCACCTGCCGCGCGGGTGCCAACTGCGACCCGCGCACGCGCAGGGCCTGGCCGGCGTAGCACAGCCGCAGTGGGCGGGCCTGCGTGGCGAGCCGCGTGGCCGCAATGCGCGCCACCTGCGGCGTGGTATCGGCGCGCAGGCCCATCATGCGCTGGCTGACAGGGTCCATCAGGCGGAAGGTCTGTTCGGCCACCGCCGCACCCGAACCCGCGAGCAGACTGTCCTCGAATTCCAGCAAGGGCGGCTTGACGCGTTCGTAGCCGTGGCCGGCGAAGATGGCCATCATCGCCTCGACCAACGCGGCCTCGCGCTCGGCCTCGGGCGGCAGCAGGTCGGCCAGGCCCGCCGGCAGCAGGGCGGGGTTGGGCAGGTCGTCGGTCATCGCGGGGGCAGTCTGTGACAGGGGCGCCGGAATGGGGCAACCCCCGGGCGGGCAGGCGCGCCGGCGCCACGGGCCAGCCGCGCCGCGGCCCAGGCGCGGGTGCAGGATGATCGTGGCGATCTTCACGTTCCATCAACGGAATTCCCGCAGCTTGCGGGCGGAAACCGAAGCGAGGCGGCCATGGCCGACGCCACCCCCATCACACAACTTTCGGTGGCGCCCGCCGCGGCGGCGGCATCGCGCCACGACGACACCGCGATGGCGCGAGGCCTGGTCAACGGCCTGCTGCTGTCGATACCGCTGTGGGCGCTGATCGTCTGTGCCTTCGCGGCGATGTTCTGACGCGGGGCCGTTCCGGGATCGGATTACAATCGACGACGGACGCCCCTTTTCCGCCAACCCTCCGCCGGGCCAGGATGCGTCGCCGGGACCAAAGCGACGAGGGGCAGGGACCATGGCGGCACGACGGTCGATCCTTTTGGCGGGGCTGTTTGGCCTGGCAGCAGGCTGCGCACCGCCGCAGCCGCCGGATTTCAGCTTCGGCGGCGCCGGGTTCCAGCCGGGCAATGCGCGGCTGAACCTGGAATACGCTTGGCGCAACCTGGGCGACATGTCGCGCTATCGCGGCCGGCCCGCGGAAGCCGCCGCGGCGCTGGCGCAGTTCGAGGCCTCCGTCGCCGGGCTGCGCGACCCGGCCAATGGCCTCGCCTTCCCCGAACGCTTCGCGCCGCTGCTGGTCGCCGGCATCCGCCAGGCCCGCGCCGCGATCGGCGTGCCGATCGACGTGCTGCCGCAGACCGTCGCGGCCGCGCTGGGGGCGGCGGTGGAACCGCTGGTGCGCAACGACCAGGCGGCGATCCGCGCCGCGCTGTCCAACCCGATCTTCACCCTGGGGCCGGACGCGACGCTGGCGCGGCTGACCGACCTGCCGCGGCTGTCGGATGTCGAATCGGTCGCGCCCTACCTCACACGCGCCGCGGGCAGCGTCTATTCCGGGCCTGCCGTGCTGCGGTAGGCTCGGCCGTGCAAGGCCGGCACAAGCCCGGCCGCATCATGGAGGAAGCGATGTTCATCCAACGGCGCAGCCTGCTGGCCGGCGCGGCCATTCCATCCATGTCCATGGCGCAGACGCCCTGGCCGGCCAATCCGGTGCGCTTCATCACGCCCTTCGCGCCGGGCGGCGGGGTGGACACGCTGGTGCGGCTGTATTGCAGCAAGCTCGCGGATCTGACCGGCCAGTCCTTCGTGGTGGAGAACCGCGCCGGCGCCGGCGGCACCATCGGCACGACGGCGATCGCGCGGTCGCCGGCGGATGGCACGGTGATCGGGCTGGGGTCGATTTCCTCGCTGGCCATCTCGCCGACCATGCGGGCAAGCCTTCCCTTCGACGTGGAGCGCGACTTCACCTACATCGCGGGGCTGTGGCAGTTGCCGAACCTGCTGATCGTGAACAAGGACGTGCCGGCGCAGACGGTGCCGGAGCTGATCGCGCTGATCCGCCGCAACCCGGGCCAATACACTTTCGCCAGCCCCGGTTCGGGCACCACGGTCCATCTGGCCGGCGAGATGTTCAAGCAGGCCGCCGGCCTCGACATGGTCCACGTGCCCTATCGCGGGGGCGCGGCGGCGCAGCTGGATGTGCAGGCGGGGCGCGTCCACATGATCTTCGACAATATTCCGCAGAGCCTGGCGTCCGCGCGCACCGGCCTGGCGCGCGCGCTGGCGGTGACCAGCCGCGAACGCAGCCCCTATGCGCCCGAGATCCCGGCGATGGCGGAATTCCTGCCGGGCTTCGACATCACGTCGTGGGGCAGCGTGATGGGACCGGCGGGGCTCGCGGCGCCGATCGTGGAACGCCTGTCGGCGCTGACACGCACAGCATTGGCTAGCCCCGATTTCATCGCGCGCCTGGCGGAGAACGGGGCGACGGCCTGGCCGATGACCTCGGCGGACCTGACGGAGTTCCGCCGGGCCAGCGAGGCGCGCCTGGCGCCGGTGATCCGCGCCTCGGGCGCGCGGATCGAGTAGCGGTTCAGAACGCCAGCGGCGTGGCCTGCACCACCAGCGGCAGGCCCCGCACGCCGGCCAGCACGCCATCGGGCATCGGCCCATCGAGGCCGACCAGGCAGATCGCATCCCCGCCCGGCGCCGACCGCCCCAGGTGGAACGTCGCGATGTTGATGCCCGCATCGGCCAGCGCCATGCCGAAGCGCCCGATGAAGCCGGGCCGGTCCTGGTTGGTGACGTACAGCATGTGCGGGGCGAAGTCCGCCTCGACGGCGATGCCCTTGATCTCGACCAGGCGCGGCTTGTTCTCGGCGAGAAGCGTGCCGGCGATGGATTTCTCGTAGCTGTCAGTCACCACCGTCAGGCGCACCAGCGTCTGGTATTCGCCGCTGCGCTCGACGGTCGTCTCGGCCACCTCGATGTCACGCTGCTTCGCCAGCACCGGGGCGTTGACCATGTTCACCGCCCCCATCAGCGGCGCGAGCACGCCGGCGAGCGCGGCCGCCGTCAGCGGGCGATGGTTGAGCTCCGCCGCATGGCCTTCGTATTCCACGCGGATGGCGCGGATGGCGCCATCCTGCGCGGCGGTGAGCTGCCCGGCCATGCCGCCCAGCAGCCGCGCGAGTTCCATGTAGGGCTTCAGCCGCGGTGCTTCCTCGGCCGTGACGGAGGGCATGTTGATGGCGTTGGAGACCGCGCCGGACAGCAGGAAATCCGCCATCTGGTCGGCGACCTGAAGCGCCACGTTCTCCTGCGCCTCGGCGGTCGCCGCACCCAGGTGCGGCGTGCAGACCACGTTCTCGAGGCCAAACAGCGGATTGTCGGTCGCGGGCTCCGTTTCGAACACATCGAGCGCGGCACCCGCCAGGTGACCGGACTTCAGCGCATCGTACAGCGCCGCCTCGTCCACCAGCCCGCCGCGCGCGCAGTTGATCAGCCGCGCGCCCTTCTTCATGCGCGCAATGGCGTCGCGCGAGATCACGTTGCGCGTCTGCTCGGTCAGCGGCGTGTGCAGCGTGATGACATCGGCACGCGCGATCAGGTCGTTCAGTTCCACCTTCTCGACGCCGATCTCGACCGCGCGCTTCTCCGACAGGAAGGGATCGAAGGCGATCACCTTCATCTTCAGCCCGAGCGCGCGGTCCGCCACGATCGATCCGATATTGCCGCAGCCGATCAGCCCGAGCGTCTTGCCGAACAGCTCGACGCCCATGAAGCGGTTCTTCTCCCACTTGCCGGCCTTTGTTGACGCTGACGCGTCAGGCAACTGCCGCGCCAGCGCGAACATCATCGCGATGGCGTGCTCGGCCGTGGTGATGGCGTTGCCGAAGGGCGTGTTCATCACGACCACGCCGCGCGCGGTGGCGCTGGTCACGTCGACATTGTCCACGCCGATGCCGGCACGCCCGACCACCTTCAGCCGCGGCGCGGCCTCCATGAGTTCGCGCGTGACCTTGGTGGCGGAGCGTACCGCGAGGCCATCATAGTCGCCGATGATGCCCCGCAGGTCGGCGGGCGACAGGCCGGGCTTGAAATCCACCTCGATCCCGCGGTCGCGGAAAATCTGCACGGCGGCGGGCGACAGCTTGTCGGAAATCAGCACCTTCACCACCGCTCAGGCCCCCGCTTCCACGGTTGCGAGCGCCCAGTCGAGCCAGGGGATCAGCGCTTCGATATCCGCGGTCTCGACGGTCGCACCGCCCCAGATGCGCAGGCCCGGCGGGGCATCGCGATAGGCGCCGGCATCGAGCGCCACGCCGTCCTTCTCCAGCAGCGACGCGAGCTTCTTCGCCGCCGCCGCCTGCGCGTCGGGCGCCAGCGCGGTGAACCACGGCGCGGTGATGGTCAGGCAGATCGAGGTGCAGGACCGCGTCGCCGCATCCTCCGCCAGGAAGTCGAAGCCCGGCTTCGTCGCGACCCACCGCGCGATGGCGGCGAGGTTCGCCTCGCTCCGCGCCACCAGGCCCCGCAACCCGCCGACGGATTCCGCCCAGCGCAGCCCATCGAGCGCATCCTCGACGCACAGCATCGAGGGCGTGTTGATCGTCTCGCCCTTGAAGATGCCCTCGTTGAGCTTCCCGTCCTTGGTCATGCGGAAGATCTTGGGCATCGGCCAGGCCGGCTTGTGCGATTCCAGCCGTGCCACGGCGCGCGGCGACAGCGCCAGCATCCCATGCGCCGCCTCCCCGCCCAGCACCTTCTGCCAGGACCAGGTGACGACATCGAGCTTGTGCCACGGCAATTCCATCGCGAAGGCGGCCGAGGTCGCGTCGCAGATCGCCAGCCCCTCGCGCGCATCGCTGATGAAGTCGGCATTCGGCAGCCGCACGCCGGAGGTCGTGCCGTTCCACACGAACACGACGTCACGCGCAGGATCGACCTTGGACAAGTCCGGCAGCCGCCCATAGGGCGCATCCAGCACGCGCGCATCCGCGAGCTTCAGTTGCTTCACCACATCCGTCGCCCAGTCCTTCGAGAAGGATTCCCAGGCCAGGATGTCGACCCCGCGCGGGCCGAGCAGCGACCACAGCGCCATCTCGACCGCGCCGGTGTCCGAGGCTGGCACGATGCCCAGCCGCCAACCTTCCGGCATGCCGAGCACCGCCTTCGACCGGTCGATCACCTCGGCAAGGCGCGCCTTGGGGTTGGCGGCGCGATGGCTGCGCCCGAGCAGCGCGGTCTCCAGCGCGGCCAGCGTCCAACCGGGGCGCTTCGCGCAGGGACCGGATGAAAAGCGGGGGTTCGCCGGCTTGGCGGCAGGACGCAGGGTGGCCGGACGGATGTCCGGCGTGACGGCGGGGTTCGCCATGATGCAGCTCCCTTCCAGAAGCAGATGCGCCCCGGTGGGGGGGCGTGGCCCGAAGCCCGGATACGCGCCGGCGCGCCACCCGGTCAAGCACCTGCAACCCCGGCCGTGGGTGCGTCGTTACGACCGGCATGAACCGCATCCAGGGATCCGTCCTCGTCCTGCTGGCCGTGACGGCGATGCTGTTCGTCTTCGCACCGGCCGTGCCGCTGCTGGGCTTCGCCGGGCTGCTGTTGGCGGTGGCGCTGAGCGTGCCGGCGCTCTGGCTGATGCGCCTGACCGGCTGCCCACGCTGGGTCGCCGTGCTGGGCGTGGTGGTGTGCATCCTGGCACTCGCGGGCTTGGCCGGCCTGACCGCGGCCGCGCCGCTCGCGGAGCAGGCCGCCGCGCTGGCCGAGGCCTTGCCGCGCAGCTTCGCGGCGCTGCGCGATAGCCTGGCGGGCAGCGACAGCCTCCGTTGGGTCGCCGACCGGCTGACGCCCGCGGATACGCCGGACCTGGATGCCGGCATGGCCGCGACCGCCGCCGGCGCCACGCTGGGCTGGATCGGCAATGCCGTGCTGGTCGCGCTTGTCGGCGTCTACCTGGCCGTCGCGCCGCATGACTATGCCGCCGGCTTGCGCGCCCTGCTGCACCCCGCGGTCGAGCGCGAGGCCGCCGAGACCCTCGCCGAATGCGGCCAGGTGCTGCGCGGCTGGCTGCTCGGCCAGGGCTTCGCGATGTTGGTGACCGGCCTGTGCACCTGGGTCGGGCTGATGCTGCTGGGCGTCCCCATGGCCGGCGTGCTGGCGGTGATCGCGGCGCTGCTCGGCTTCATTCCCAATATCGGGCCGGTGATCGCGGCGGTGCCGGCCATGCTGCTGGCGGCGACCGTCTCGCCCTGGCTGGCCCTGTGGGTGGCGCTGCTGTTCCTGGTCGTGCAGTTCATCGAGGGCAATGTGCTCACGCCCCTGGTGCAGCAGCAGGTGGCGGACCTGCCGCCGGCGGCGCTGCTGCTGGCGCAGGTGCTGATGGCCGGTGCCTTCGGGCTGCTGGGCGTGGCGCTGGCGGCGCCGCTGGCCGCGGTCGGTGCGGTGATCGTCCGGCGAACCTATGCGGAGGGTTGGCTCGGCCGCCCGCCGACGCGCTAGACCAGGCCACCCGATCGGGATTTGCGCGGATCAGGCACGGACGGACAGCGTGGTCAGCAATGTCATCGGGTCCGCCTGCCCCGCAGCCGACGTCGCATTCGTCGCGGCGGTGATCAGGTAGCGCTCGGCCAGCTTGCGTACGGCGCGGTCGTCCTGCAGGTCATCCAGCTTCAGCCGCGCCGTCACCGCCCGGCCCTGCGCTTCCACCGACTGCACGGCGATTTGCTGCGGCAGGCCGAGCGCACCGGTCACCACGCGCCGCAGCACCGGGTCACCCAGCACGTCGAACACATCCTCGGCGTTCTTCGCGGATTCCAGGAAGTACAACGCATCCGACAGCCCGGCCTGCTGGTCGTCGAGCCCGGAGCGGTACTGGTATTTCAGGAAGGCGTCCGACATGCGCTGCACCATCGCGGGGTCGCGCAGCACATCGAGGCCGGTCTGGTAGACCCCGAGCGTCGCGGCCGCCGCCTGCCAGGTGCTGCCGAGCTGCGCCGCCAGCCCCTTGGTATCGGCCGGGTCCGACAGCAGCGCGCGGCGCACCATGCCGGGATTGCCGACCTGATCCGGCAGCCCGAGCGCGGGCATGATGACCTTGAGGATACGCGGGTCCTGCAGCGCCTGCTCGATGCTGCCGGCCTTGTCGAGCGCGACCCGGAACTGCGCCAGCGCCGTGAGCGTGACGGGGTCCTTCTGTTCGCGCGCAATGCCCTTGGCCTCGGCGCCGTCAGTCGTGGCGCGCCGCAGCGCCGGGATTGCGCTCGCCGCATTGCCCGCCGCACCGGCCGAGGCCTGCACGCCGAACAGCGACTGGACCTGGGTGAGCGTGAGAGCCATGCCACAGCCTGCCACGGCCAGGGTGAAGCCGGCGTTAACGCGGCAGCCGCGCCGGGTCGAAGGTGATGGCGTGGTCGAGCGGCCCGTGCCCTGCCCCATACCCCGGCGCCGCCGCGATCGCCGCCTGCACGTAGGCCCGCGCGCGCACCACCGCCTCGCGCACCGCCATGCCCTGCGCGAGCCCCGCGGCGATCGCGCTCGCCAGCGTGCAACCCGTGCCATGCGTGTGGCGCGTGTCGATGCGCGGCGCGGTGAATTCCTCGCTGCCATCGGCGGTCACCAGCAGGTCGGTCAGCGTGTCGCCGTCCATGTGCCCGCCCTTCAGCACCACGCAGGGCGCGCCCAGGCTGCGCAGCGCGTCCACGGCGCCGCGCATCTCCGCCAGCGTGCGGATCGGGCGGTCCACCAGCGCCTCGGCCTCGGGCAGGTTGGGGGTGATCACGGTCGCGATCGGCAGCAGGCGCGCCTTCAGCGTCGCGATGGCGTCCGCCGCGATCAACGGATGCCCGCCCTTGGCGATCATCACCGGATCGACCACCAGCGGGATGCCCCGCGCGCGGGCGGCCAGTTCGTCGCACACGGCCGCGATCACCGGCACGCTGTGCAGCATGCCGGTCTTGATGGCATCGGCGCCCAGATCGTCCAGCACCACCGCCATCTGCTGGCGGATGAAGGCCGGGTCCACGCCGACCACGCCATGCACGCCCTGCGTGTTCTGCGCGGTCAGCGCCGTCACCGCCGTCATGGCAAAGGCATTCAGCGCGGTCACCGCCTTGATGTCCGCCTGGATGCCGGCCCCACCGCCGGAATCGCTGCCGGCCACGATCAGCACGCGCCCCTTCATGCGGCGCGCGCCTTGGCCCGGATGGTGTCGGCGAGCCGCGCGACGGTGGCATCGACCAGCGCTTCCTCCTCCGCCTCGGCCATCACGCGGATGACCGGTTCGGTACCGCTCGCGCGGATCAGCACGCGCCCGCGCGTGCCAAGCGCGGCCTCCTCCGCCGCGATCGCCTCCTTCACGGCCGCATCCGCCAACGGCGAGGGCCCCGCGTAGCGCACATTCACCAGGCGCTGCGGCAGCGGCGCGAAGCAGCGCAGCGCCTCGCTGGCCGGCCGCCCTTCATCGACCAGCACCGCCAGCACCTGCAAGGCGGCGATCAGCCCATCCCCGGTCGTGCCGAATTCCGGCATGATCATGTGGCCGGACTGCTCGCCGCCCAGGTTGCAGCCGACCTCGCGCATGCGCTCCCCGACATACCGGTCGCCCACCGCGGTGCGCAGCAGGTCCAGCCCGCGCGCAGCGAGGAAACGCTCGAGGCCCATGTTGGACATCACGGTCGCCACCACGGCACCGCCGCGCAGCCGGTCCCGCGAAAGCCAGGACCGCGCGATCAGCGCCAGGATCTGGTCGCCATCGACCACCTGGCCGGTCTCGTCGGTCAGCACCACGCGGTCGGCATCGCCGTCCAGCGCGATGCCGAGGTTGGCGCGCCGTTCCTGGACCAGCGCGGCAAGCGCGGCAGGTGCGGTGGAGCCGACCCCCTTGTTGATGTTGAAGCCGTCCGGCGAGACGCCGATCGGCACCACGTCCGCACCCAGTTCCCACAGCACCGTGGGCGCCACCTTGTAGGCGGCGCCATGCGCGCAATCGACCACGATGCGCAGGCCCTCCAGCGTCAGGCTACGCGGGAAGGATGCCTTCGCGGCCTCGATGTAGCGGCCCGGCGCATCCTCCAGCCGGCTGGCACGGCCAAGGCGCGACGGCGCCACCAGCGCGGCATCCAGGTCGCCGTCCATCAGCGCCTCGATCGCGCATTCCTGGTCGTCGGTCAGCTTCAGCCCGTCGGGGCCGAACAGCTTGATGCCGTTATCCTCGTAGGGATTGTGCGAGGCGCTGATCATCACGCCCAGATCCGCGCGCAGCGACCGCGTGAGCAAGGCGATCGCCGGCGTGGGCAGCGGGCCGACCAGCACGACATCCATCCCCGCACCCACGAACCCCGCGGTCAGCGCGGGTTCCAGCATGTAGCCGGACAGCCGCGTGTCCTTGCCGATCACCACGCGATGGCGGTGCGTGCCACGGTTGAAGTAGCGGCCGGCAGCCTGGCCGAGGCGGAGCGCCGTGGCGGCATCCATCGGGGCGCGGTTGGCGGTGCCGCGGATGCCGTCGGTGCCGAACAGGCGGCGGGCAGGGGCGTTCGTCATGGGCAATCCCTACAGCGGGGCAGGACAGGATGCGAGGGGCGTTGCCCCTCGCGTTCCCCACCAGGGGGCTACGGCCCCCTGGACCGCGATCTACTCGGGGGCGCGGCCGGCCACACAGGCGCGCCAGACCGAAAGGGCCTGGACCGTCTGCGCAACGTCGTGGACGCGCAGCACGGAGGCGCCGCGCGCAGCACCGGCCAGGGCGGCGGCGATGCTGCCGGGCACGCGCGCCCCGGCCTCCTCCACACCCGACAGCGTGCCGATGAAGCGCTTGCGCGAGGCCCCCAGCACCACCCGGCAGCCCAGCGCGGCCAGCAGCGGCAGCCTTTCGATCAGCGCCAGGTTGTGCGCGATGGTCTTGCCGAAGCCGATCCCGGGGTCGATCGCGATGCGCCCGCGCGCGATGCCGAGCGCCTCGCAGGTCGCGATCCGGTCGCGCAGGAAGCCCGCCACCTCCAGCGCCACATCGTCGTACTGCGCGAGCGACTGCATGGTGCCGGGGTCATCGCCGGGCATGTGCATCAGGATCACCGGCGCGTGCGACTTCGCGACAAGCGTGAGCGCGGCCGGGTCGTGACGCAGCGCCGAGACGTCGTTGACGATCTCCGCACCCGCATCGAGAGCCGCATCCATCGTCGCGGCATGGCGCGTGTCGATGCTGACCGGCGCAGCCTTGGCCAGTTCGCGCACCACGGGCAGCACGCGCGCGATCTCGTCCTCCACGGCCACGGCGCCCGCACCAGGGCGAGTCGATTCCCCGCCGATGTCCAGGATGTCGGCCCCGGCCTCGAGCATCGCATGCCCGGCCGCGATCGCCCGCTGCGGGTCGAAATGCCGCCCGCCATCCGAGAAACTGTCGGGGGTGACGTTGACCACGCCCATCACCAGCGGCCGGTCGGCCTGCAGGCCGGCGAAGGGCGCGGGGCGCTCGGCGATGGCGTGCAGCGCGTCGTGCCAATCCTCCGGCACCTGGCCGATCGGGCCGACACCCAGGTCCTCTCCGTCCTCGACCAGCCGGACGAAGGTGAAGGCGATGTCGCCGCCCTGCAGTGGCAGCGCATGGCCCTGGCGCAGGGCATGGAAGGCGGCCGGGCCGGTCAACAGGCCCATCGGTTCGACAAGGCGGGTCATGCGCGGCGGGACAGGATCACGGGTGGCACCGGTTGCGTGGCAGCGCTGCCATAGACCGGTTCGGCCGCGCCGGAAATCGGGCCCGGACATGGCAAGGGCGGGTCCCGCACCCGCGGAACCCGCCCTTGTTCGACTTCGCTGCCCGCGTGGGGGCTTCAGGTGGCCGGCGCGGCCCCGGGGTTCAGCCCCGGCGGGCGCGGCGTCGGCCGCCCGGCGGACGGCACAGAACCGCGGCCCATGTTTACAGGCTCATCCGGCCGGTTACGCACGATCGGCTCGCCACGGATGACGTTGCGGATCTCGTCGCCCGACAGCGTCTCGTGCTCCAGCAGGCCCTTGGCCAGCAGGTGCAGCTCGTCCATGTGCTCGGACAGGATGGTCTTCGCACGCTGGTAGGCGCTGTCGATGATCGACCGGATCTCGCTGTCGATCTTGCGCGCGGTCTCCTCGGACAGGTTCTTGGTCTGCGTCACGGAATGGCCCAGGAAGACCTCCTGGCTGTTGTCGCCGTACGCGATCATGCCGATCACGTCCGACATGCCCCATTCCATGACCATCATGCGGGCCTGGCTGGTCGCCATCTTGATGTCGCCCGAGGCGCCGTTCGACACCTTGTCGGCGCCGAAGATCAGTTCCTCGGCGACACGCCCGCCCATCGCCATCGCGAGCTCGGACTTCAGCTTGGACTTGTGCTTCGAATAACGGTCCCCGGCCGGCAGCGACATCACCAGGCCCAGCGCGCGGCCGCGCGGGATGATCGTCGCCTTGTGGACCGGGTCGCATTCGGGTTCGTGCATCGCGACCAGCGCGTGGCCTGCCTCGTGATAGGCGGTCATGCGCTTCTCGTCCTCGGACATGACCAACGACCGGCGCTCCGCGCCCATCATGACCTTGTCCTTGGCGGCCTCGAACTCGGCCATGCCCACGGTGCGACGGCCGGTGCGCGCGGCCAGCAGCGCGCCTTCATTGACCAGGTTGGCCAGGTCCGCGCCGGAGAAGCCCGGCGTGCCGCGCGCGATCACCTTCGGATCGACGTCGGACGCCAGCGGCACCTTGCGCATGTGCACGCGCAGGATCTTCTCGCGCCCGTTCACGTCCGGGTTCGGCACGACCACCTGGCGGTCGAAGCGGCCCGGGCGCAGCAGCGCGGGGTCGAGCACGTCCGGCCGGTTGGTGGCCGCGATGATGATGACGCCTTCGTTGGATTCGAAGCCGTCCATCTCGACCAGCATCTGGTTGAGCGTCTGCTCGCGCTCGTCGTTGCCGCCACCCAGGCCGGCGCCGCGATGGCGGCCGACCGCGTCGATTTCGTCGATGAAGATGATGCAGGGCGCGTTCTTCTTGCCCTGTTCGAACATGTCGCGCACGCGCGATGCGCCGACACCCACGAACATCTCGACGAAGTCGGAGCCCGAGATGGTGAAGAAGGGCACATTCGCTTCACCGGCGACCGAGCGCGCGAGCAGCGTCTTGCCGGTACCCGGCGGGCCCACCAGCAGCACGCCCTTCGGGATCTTGCCACCCAGGCGCTGGAACTTCTGCGGGTCGCGCAGGAAGTCGACGATCTCCTCGAGCTCGCCCTTGGCTTCCTCGATGCCGGCCACGTCCTCGAACGTCACGCGGCCCTGCTTTTCGGTCAGCAGCTTGGCCTTGGACTTGCCGAAGCCCATGGCGCGCCCGCCGCCGCCCTGCATCTGGCGCATGAAGAAGATCCAGACGCCGATCAGCAGCAGCATCGGGAACCAGGACATCAGGTAGTGCAACAGCGGATTGACGTCGCTTTCCTCGGGCCGCGCGACGACGCGCACGTTCTTCTCGGTCAGGCGGGAGACCAGCGTCGGGTCTTCCGGCGTGTAGGTCTGGAACGACCGACCGTCGCTCAGCTGGCCCGTCAGCGTGCGGCCCTGGATCGAGACCTCGCGTACATGGCCGGCATTCACTTCGTTCAGGAAGTCCGAATACGCCACCTGCTGCGCCGTCGTGCGCCCGCCGCCCGAAGGTTGGAACAGGTTGAACAGCGCCACCAGCAGCAGGGCGACGATCACCCAGAGCGCGAGATTCCGGCCGAAATTATTCACGTGCGGTTGTCTCTCTCCGTGCCGGTCGGGAGGGTCCGCCGGCGTTGGCACTACACATAAGGTCGGGTTGACCAGCCTTGAATGGTCGCGCCGAAAACTCTCCGCCCACCCCCGGCGCGAACACGGTCGCGAAGGGGCGGCACGCCTCGGATGAAGGATAGTCCAGCATCGGCACCGCGGCCAGCGCGCCGTTCGGGTCGCGGATGGCGGGCAACGCCCGCAGCACGGCCGAGGGCAGCCCGGCGCCCCCGCGCAGCGCTGCCGCCGCCGTGCCGAGCGCCCCCAGCCGCCACCCCGCGCGGCCAGGCCCGGCCAGCCGGAACCGCCGGTCCCAGGTGGCGCCGGCCAGCGCCTCGACCTCGGGCGCCAGGCCGCCCGGGTCGCGCGCCAGCAGCCACCGACCGCGCGCACCAGCCCGGAGCCAGGCCCCGCCCAGCGTCCCGCCGCCGGCCGAGAGCATCGCCGCGACCTGCACCGGCGCGGGCGCCATCGCACCGCCGCCGACCAGACGTACCAGCCACGCGAGGCCCGCCGCCGCGACCCGGTCCTGCCCGAAAACGGCCGGATCGATCCAGGCAAAGCCTTCCGGCCGCAACTCGGCCGCGGCGGCCAGCCGGGCGGCGACCTCGGCCTCGGTGCGCTCCCGGCGCGCCGTGAAGGCGGCGGCAGCAGCAGCCAGCGCGGCCACGCCAGCCCCCTCCCCGCCCGGATCGGCCAGAGCGGCGCGCAGCCGGACCCGGGCGAAGCGCGCATCGGCATTGCTCGGGTCGCGGACGGGCACGAGGCCTGCCTCGGCCACCACCGCTTCCAGGGTGGCCGGTGCCACGCCCAGCAACGGCCGGAGCACCAATGCGGCACCGCCCTCGCGCACCGCCGCCATGCCTGCGAGCCCGGCCGGCCCGCTGCCGCGCAGCGCACGGAACAGCAGCGTCTCGGCCTGGTCGGCCCGATGCTGGCCCAGCAGCAGCCAGGGCCGCCCGGCCGCCGACGCGGCCTGGGTCAGCGCCGCCAGCCGAGCCGCCCGGGCGCGCGCCTGCAAACCTGGCCCGGCAGGCAGGTGCAGCCGCAGCACCCGCGCGGCGATCCCGCGTGATCCCAGCATCGCCGCAACGTGATCCGCCTCGGCAGCGCTTTCGGGTCGCAACCCGTGGTCCACCACCAGCGCGAGGAGCCCGCCGCCGCGCATGCGCGCCCAGTGATCGGCAAGCAGCCCCAACGCCAAGCTGTGCGGCCCGCCCGAAATGCCCGCCGCGATCCGCGGCGCTTCGCCGAATGGGCCGAGCGGCGCCATCAGCGCGGCAAAGGCCCGGGCGTTCAGCGGCGCGTTATCCCCATGGGCGGGCGAGGCGCCATGGCGCGCCAGACGACTGGGCGCCGGCGCCTGACACCGCGCCGCGGCGCGCCCTCACCGGCATTGCGCGCGCCGCCGCGCATCCGCCACACGGGTCGCCACCGGCTGCGCCAGGCGGGTGTACTCCGAGGCCAGCTGGTCGAGCGTGTCGCAGGCCTCGCGCCGCGCCCCGAAGCCGATGAAGGCGTTCGACAGGCCAAGCAGCGCTTCCGGCGCACGGCCGGACTGCCGGTTGCGCCGATACGCCTCATCGAAGGCCAGCGCCGCGTTCTGGAACTGTCGGCGGCCGAGCAGCGCCTCGCCCAGCAGCAACTGCGCATCCTGCGCGCGCGGGCCGGAGCGACCGGCGATCACCTCGCGCGCTGCTGCCTCGGCGGTGGGGAAATCACCACGGGCCAGGGCCGCCTGGCCGTCCGCCAGGGCGCGTTCAGCGGTTCTGGGGCCGCCCGGCGCCGGGGGGCTGCCCGGTGCGGCCGGCTGGGCTTGCGGGGCCGGCGCCTGGGCGGACGGCGGCCCCTGCGGAGGGCGGGTGGCGCCAGGCCGGCCGCCCCCTTCCAGCTGCTGCAGGCGGAAATCCATGTCGCCGCGCAGTTTCTCGATTTCCTCGGCCATGCGGCGGTTGGCGTTCTCGGCCACGTCGAGCTGGCCGCGCTGGCGGCGGACCGTCTCCTCCAGCTCCTGCACGCGGCCAAGCAGCGCCTGCACCGTCTCGGGCGGTGCGCCACCGCTGCCCCCGCGCGGGACGGGCGCGGCAGCACCACCGCCGCGGCGCACGGCATCAAGGTCGCGGCGCAGTTCCAGGATCTGGTTCTGCAGCGCGATGCCCTCCCGGCTGTCCATCTGGGCGCGCGCGGGGGCGGCCAGCAGCGGCAGGGCGATCAGGGCGGCGGTCAGCGCGATGCTGCGGGCCATGGCGGCGCGGCCCGGCTTACGCCGGGCCATCCCCTTCGGTTACTGGACGACGGTCACGGCGCGGCGGTTCTGCGCCCAGGCGGCTTCGTCCGACCCGAGCGCCGCCGGGCGGTCCTTGCCATAGGAAATGGTGGTGATGCGCGCGCCGTTGACGCCGCCGGCCACCAGCACATCGCGCGCCGCATTCGCACGGCGCTGACCCAGGGCCAGGTTGTATTCGCGGGTGCCGCGTTCGTCGGTGTGGCCTTCGACCTGCACGCGCACCTCGGCGTTGCGGCCCATCCACGCAGCCTGGCGCTCCAGGATCGGGCGCTGGTCGGCGCGGATGGTGGAACGGTCGAAGTCGAACAGCACGCGGTCGCCGACATTGGCCACCAGGTCTTCCTGGCTGCCAGGGCGGATCGTGCCGCCGGCCCCCGTCGCCGCCGCGTTCTGGTCAGTGTTCGAGCAGGCAGCGAGCAGCGCGAGGGCAGCCACGGCGCCGAACAGGCGGGTTTTCATCGGGGGGTCTCCTGGTGCAGTGATTTTCAGGCCGTGGGGTAAGCGCCCACGGCCCATGGGGTCAAGCGCGACGCCGGTCACGAAAGCAGCGGCGACCACGCAGGATCGGTCGCGTCGGTGGGCGTGGGCACCGGGCGTTCGTTGAAGCCGGCGATGTCGATCGACGCGATGCGCGCCGAATATCCACCACCGCGCGAATCCGTCGCGCGGCTCTCGCGGTAGAACATCAGCATGCGCCCGTTCGGCGCGAAGGTCGGCCCTTCCATCGCCCAGCCTTCCGACAGGATGCGCTCGCCCGATCCATCGGGGCGCATCACGCCGATGGCGAAGCCGCCGCCGCCGAAGCGCGTGAAGGCAATCAGGTCGCCGCGCGGCGACCACACTGGCGTGGCGTAGCGGCCGCGCCCGAAGGAGATCCGCCGCACGTTTCCGCCGCCGGCATCCATCACATACAATTGCTGGTCGCCGCCGCGGTCGGAATTGAACACGATCTGGTTGCCGTCGGGCGAATAGCAGGGCGAGACATCGAGCCCGCCACCGCTGGTCAATTGCCGTTCGCGCCGCGACGCGAGATCCACCACGTAGATGTTCGCATCGCCCCCGCGCGTCGAGGACAGCACCACCGAACGCCCATCCGGCGCGAAGCGCGGCGAGAGCGTCATGCCCTGGAAATTGCCCAGCACCTGCTGGCTGCCCGAGCCGATGTCGAACAGCACGACCTGCGGCTGCCCGCGGTCGCGATAGGACATGAAGGCGATGCGCTCGGCCGAGGGATGGAAGCGCGGCGTGAGCGCGGCGAAGCGGCCATCGGTCAGGAAGCGGTGGTTCTCGCCATCCTGGTCCATGATCGCGAGGCGGCGCGTGCGGCGATCGCGCGGGCCGGTCTCGCTGACATAGACCACACGCGTATCGAAGTAGCCCTTCTCGCCCAGCAGCCGTTCGTAGATCACGTCGCTGATCAGATGCGCGATGCGCCGCCAGTTCGCCGCCGGCGCGGTGAAGGCGGTGCCCTGCAGTTGCGCCTCGGGCAGCACGTCCCACAGGCGGAATTCGACGCGCAGCTGGCCGCCCTGTTCGACCACGCGCCCGGTCACCAGCGCCTGCGCGCCGATCACGCGCCAGTCCTGGAAGCGCGGGGTCTGCGCGGCGCTCTCGGGCGTCTGGATGAACGCCTGGCGATCGATCGGGCGGAACAGCCCGGAATTGCGCAGGTTGTTCTGGATCACGCGGGCGATGTCACGCCCCACGCGCGCCGCATCACCACCGCCCGCGAGATCAGGGATCGCGACCGGAATCGGATCGGTGCGCGCACGCGTGATGTCGATGACGGCACCCTGCGTGGCCTGCTGGGCGGCCGCGGGCAGCGGTGTGGCGAAGATGCCCGGCGCGACCAGGCCGGCGCCCACGCCCGCCAGCATGCGGCGGCGCGTCAGCGCGAAGGGAGAGCAAGGGTTCATCGCACGAGGCCCCTCGGGTTGAAGCGGAAGACGGAATCCATGACGGTCCGATACTTGTTGGGCGGCACGCGCAGCGGGTTGCATTGCGGGGACATAAGCGCCCGGCGCGCCGATTCGTAGACCGATCGCGCACGAGGATCGGCTGGAACGCCCGAGGACGGCAGCACGTTGCGTACCGTGCCCTGGCTGTCGAGCACGACGCGCAATTCGACCACGATCGTATCGAGGCCGAGCATCCCGCGATCGACGTTCCAGCATTCGGCGATCTGGTTCGCCAGGCCCATGATCTCGCCCTGCGTCAGCGCGGCCGAACCGGTGGGCGACCCGCCACCCTGCTGCGGCGCGCCTGACGGGTTGGGCCGCGCGGTCGGCGCGCGGTCCTGCTGCTGGGCCGTGCGCAGGCGTTCCAGCGTGTTCTGCACCGATGTGCTGCGTTCCTGCGGGCGCGCCACCGGCGGGGTCTGGCCGGTGCCCGCCTGCTGCGACGGCTCGGGCGGCGGAGGCACCGGCGTGGGCGGCAGCGGCAGCGGGTCGGCTCGCGGCGGGGTGGCGGCCTGCTGCTGTTGCGGCGGCGCCGGCGGCGTCGGGATTGGCTGCGTCACGCGCGGCGCCGGCACCGGGTCGGGGCTGGGTGCCGGTGTGGGTGCGGGCGGCGTGGGCTGCGCGGGCGTGGGGCTCGGCGGCGATGGCGTGGGCGCCGGCGCGGGCGGCGGCGGGGGCGGCGGTGGCGGGGGCTCGGGCGGCGTGTTGCGCGGCGGCGTCGGCGCGGGCGGTTCGGGCGTCGGGGGTGTGGGCGTCGCCTCGGGCGCCGGCGGGGCGGGCAGCGGGCGCGGGATGTCGGCCTGTGCCATCTGCGGCGGGCCAGGTGCCACGAGTTCCACCGCGATGCCCTGTTCTTCGGGCTCGGGGATCGGGCGCGCCAGCACGAACAGCGCGCCGGTCAGCAGCACGGCCGCATGCAGCGCCGCGGAGACCACGCCCCAGCGGTTCAGGGTCATCCCGGCGGTCGAGGATGGCCGGCCCATCCTTCCGCTCCCCGGCCGTCAGCCGCGCGGCTGTCCGGCCGGGCGGGCGGGCGCGGCAGGGCGGGCGGGTTGCGCGGCGGGCGCGCCGGAGGGTTGTTCGGCCAGCAGCGCCACGCGCGTGAAGCCGGCACCGGCGATGGTGCCCATCACCTCCATCACGCGACCATAGGCGATGGCGCGGTCGCCGCGCACGAAGATGCGGCGTTCCGGCGCGCCCTGTGGCTGGTTCTGCATGATGGCGCGCAGGCGCGGCACCAGTTCCTCCATCGGCACCTCGGTCTCCTGCAGGAAGATGCGGCCCTGCGGATCGACCGTGATGGTGAGCGGCTCGGTCTCCTGGTTCAGCGGCGTGGCCGCGGTGCGCGGCAGGTCGACCGGCACGCCCACCGTCATCAGCGGCGCGGCCACCATGAAGATGATCAGCAGCACCAGCATGACGTCGACGAAGGGCGTGACGTTGATCTCGGCCATCGGCCGGTAGCGCGACCGGCGATCGCGCCCGCCGTTCATCAGGGACCCGGCCATCGTGGCTATTCCGCCGCGCTCGCGGCCGGGGCCGCCGCGTCGTTCGCCGCCACTTCGGTCTGCCGCGACAGGATGGCGGCGAATTCGGTGGCGAAGGATTCCATCCGCGCGGCGAAGCGCGCCAGGTCGGTATTCAGCTTGTTGTAGGCCAGCACCGCCGGGATGGCCGCGACCAGGCCGATGGCGGTGGCGAACAGCGCCTCGGCGATGCCGGGGGCGACCACCGCGAGGTTGGTGTTCTGCATCCCCGCGATCGCGGCGAAGGAATTCATGATGCCCCAGACCGTGCCGAACAGGCCGATGAAGGGCGCGACGGAACCGACACTCGCGAGGAACACCATCCAGCGTTCGAGCCGTTCCATCTCCCGCCCGATCGTCACCGTCATGGCACGTTCGACGCGTTCCTTGGCACCGCCCATGATGCTGCCGGCACCGGCGGAGCGGCGCCATTCGCGCATCGCCGCTCCGAATACGGCAGCCATGGGGTGGGACGGCTCCTCGCCTTCGCGGGCGAACAGGTCATCGAGGCTGCCGCCGGACCAGAAGCGGTCCTCGAAGGCATCGGCGGCACGGTTGGCCCGGCGCAGTCCGGTCACCTTGTCGAACACGATCGCCCAGACCCAGACGCTGGCAATCAGCAGCCCGATCATCACGCCTTTCACGACCCAGTCCGCCTGGAGGAACAGCCCCCAGAGCGAAAGATCGTGCGCTGCCTGCCCGAGCGCCTGGGCGGTCACGTTGCCGTTCACGCCGTCTCTCCTTCCGAGGCCCCGCGGGGCCTGTGCATCGTCGCCACCGGGGGTCAGCCCGGCACGACGAGTCCCTTCAACACCGACCGCCAAGGCTCCGGCAGCGGCACCGGCTTCAGGCTGTCCCGGCCCACGCAGACCAGGCCGACCTTCAGTCCCGCCAGCCTGTCCGCCCCGCCATCCGCGGCGCAGACCACCTGCCCGAGGACCACCTGCGCGCCGGTCACGCGCAGCACCGACGTCTCGACCACAACGGACTCATCCAGGCGGGCGGGCCGCCAGTACTCCACTTCGACGCGCCGCACCACCAGCAACGCATTGTGACGTTCCATCATAAATTGGTGCGGCAAGTCTATGGCACGCAAGGATTCGGTCCGCGCGCGCTCCGCCCAATGCAGATATCGGGCGTGATAGGCCATCCCGCCGGCGTCGGTATCCTCGAAATACACGCGCAGCGGGTATCGATGCGGTGCATTTGCCTTATTTGGTTCGGGGCCGGTCACGGATCGGTGTCCCGCAACAGGTCGAGCTGCGCCACCAGCCCCGCCGGCGGGGCGAGTCCCAGGTGGCGCCAGCCGGCCTCGCCCAGCATCCGCCCGCGCGGCGTGCGCAGCACCAGGCCTTCCTGGATCAGGAAGGGCTCGACCACTTCCTCGAGCGTGTCCCGGCCTTCGGCCAGCGCCGCGGCCAGCGTCTCGATGCCGACCGGCCCGCCGCCATGGTGTTCGGCGATGCGGCGCAGATAGCGCCGGTCCATCGCATCGAGGCCGAGCGCATCCACCTCCAGTCGCAACAACGCACCATCGACCATGGCGCGGTCGGCGGCACGGTTCTCCACCAGCGCGAAATCCCGCACGCGCCGCAGCAGCCGCCCCGCGATGCGCGGCGTGCCGCGCGAGCGCTTGGCGATCTCGAACGCCCCATCATCCGACAGCGCAAAGTTCAATTTTCGCGCGCCGCGGCTGACGATGCCGTGCAGTTCGGCCGCCGTGTAGAACACCAGGCGCAGCGGAATGCCGAAGCGATCGCGCAGCGGTGTCGCGAGCAGCCCCGCGCGGGTGGTCGCGCCGATCAGCGTGAAGGGCGGAATGTCGATCCGCACGGTTCGCGCGGCAGGACCTTCGCCGATGATGAGGTCGAGGCAGAAATCCTCCATCGCGGGATAGAGCGTCTCCTCGATGGCCGGTTGCAGGCGATGGATCTCATCGACGAACAGCACGTCGCGCGGCTGCAGGTTCGTCAGGATCGCCGCGAGGTCGCCCGAACGCTGCAACACCGGCCCCGAGGTCGCGCGAAAACCCACGCCCAGTTCACGCGCGACGATCTGCGCCAGCGTGGTCTTGCCCAGCCCCGGCGGGCCATGGAACAGCACATGGTCCATCGGCTCCGCGCGTGCCCTCGCCGCCGCGATGAACACGCCGAGGTTCTCGCGCAGCGACTGCTGGCCGGTGAAGTCCGCGATGGTCTGCGGGCGCAGCGCGTGCTCGCCATAGTCGTCGTCCTGGCGCTCGGGGTCGGTGATGCGATCGCCGCTCGTCCCGCCCGCGGCGGGCCCGCCACTCATCTTGCCATTTCCTTGAGCCCGTCACGGATCAGCGCATCCAGCGTCGCAGCGTCACCCAGCCGCTTCGCCGCGCGCGCGATCGCCGCCGCCGCCTGCGGCTGCTTCCAGCCCAGGTTCACCAGCGCGGAAACCGCATCTGCCTCCGCGCCCTGTTCGGGAAGTGCCGCGGGCAGCGCACCCTCGCCATCCGCATCCGGCGTCGCGCGCCCCACCGCCCATTTCTGCATCGCCGGTTCATCGACGATGCGGTTCGCCGTCGCCGCGCCCAGCCCCTTCACCTCCGACAGCCGCTTGCGCTCCTTGCCCGCAATCGCCCGCGCCAGCCCATCGGGCGACAGCGACGACAGCACGATCAACGCCTTCTGCGGCCCGACCGTCTTGACCTCGATCAGCGCCCGGAACGCCTCACGCTCCGCCGCATCGAAGAAGCCATAAAGCGTGATCGCATCCTGGCTGACCCGCGTCTCGACCAGCAGCCGCTGAACACCCTCACGCCCCGTCAACGCATCCAACGTCTTGCGCGAACACGACAGCAAATACCCCACGCCATTCACATCAAACACGCACCCACCTTCGTGCGTGGCCTCCACACGGCCTTTCAGCGCGGCGATCATGGGGCGGGCGCTCCGGCGGAGGGGGCTTTGCCCCCTCCGGACCTCCCCCACCAAGGGCTTAAGGCCCTTGGATCCCTCGATTTTAATCGGGGGAGTTGGGGAGGGGCATCGTCGGGACGGACTGACGCGACAGGCGCGCCATGCCCCTCCCCAACTCCCCCGATCAGTATTGGTGTCCAGAGGCCCTTAGGCCTTTGGTGGGAGGGGGTCCGGGGGAGGGCAAAGCCCTCCCCCGCCGCGCGCCGCCCCATCATGCCGGCTGATACCCGCGTGCGAGGGCAGCGCGCGATTGGCGGTGATGGGCGTGGCAGATCGCGACGGCGAGCGCGTCGGCGGCGTCGGCGCGTTTGAAGGTCACGCCGGGCAGCAGGTGCTTCACCATGGCCTGGACCTGGTCCTTGGCGGCGTGGCCGTTGCCGACGACGGCGCGCTTCACTTCCATGGCGCCGTATTGCGCGACGGCGAGGCCCGCCAGGGCCGGGGCCAGCACGACGACGCCGCGCGCCTGGCCGAGCTTCAGCGCGCTGTCGGGATTGCGCGCGACGTAGGTGTTCTCGACGGCGGCTTCTTCAGGCACGTGAAGGTCGATGACGGCGGCGAGGCCGCGATGCAGCGCGAGCAGGCGGTCGGGCAGGTCCTCGGCGGGGGTGGTGGAGATCACGCCCTCGGCCAGGAAGCGCAGGCGGAAGCCATCGTGTTCGATCAGCCCCCAGCCGGTGTGCTGGAGGCCGGGGTCGAGGCCGAGGATGCGAATCGGGCGGCGCGACATGGCCGCGGGTCTAGCAGACCTGCGCCGGCGCGCTCAGCCCGGCAGTGAGAGCAGCCTCCGCAGCGCCGCCGCACGCCGGTCGAGCAGATCCGCCAGGCTGGCGCGGTCCAGCACCGCCAGGAAGGCGCGCAACGCCTCGTCCAGCACCGAGATCAAGCCGCAGGCGGGGGCGATGACGCAGGTGGGGCAATCGGCCAGGTCGAAATCCCCCTCCATGTGGCGGACCACGGCGCCGACGCTGATCTCGGCGGGCGCCCGCGCCAGGCGGATGCCGCCGGACCGGCCGCGCAGGCTGGTGACGAAGCCGGCACGTCCGAGCTCGTTGACCACCTTCATCAGGTGGTTCTGCGAAATGCCGTAGGCGCGGGCGATCTCGGCGATGGAACAGACCTCGTCGGGCCGCGTGCCCAGGTGGAGCAACGTCCGCATGGCGTAATCGGTGTAGCGGGTGAGCCGCATGCGCTGACCTCAAATCATGCTTTTTTTATATATGTTTTTCTCTTGCATCTTTCCAGCCCTCTCGATACATGTAACCACGATGCATGATTTAGGTGTGCGATGCACGACAGCCCCGGTATCGACGACGACACCCTCCAGCGCGTGGTCGCCCTGTTCTACGACCGGGTCCGAGCCGATGCCGTGCTCGGCCCGGTCTTCAACGACGCCATCCACGACTGGCCAGGCCATCTGCAGACGCTGTCGGCCTTCTGGTCGTCGGTCATGCTCACCTCCGGCCGCTACAAGGGCAATCCGATGGCGGCGCACCTGAAGCACCAGGCGCGCATCACGCCCGCGCTGTTCGAACGCTGGCTGGAGCTCTGGGCGCAGGCGACGGCGGAATCGCTGCCGCCCGACGCTGCCTGCGCGATGCAGGCCAAGGCCGCACGCATCGCCCGCAGCCTGCAATACGCTCTCTCCCCCCTGCCGCTGCCCGGCGCAGCCTGACCAAAGGAGCGTCCCCCATGTCCAACCCGCAGGTCGCCCTTGGCGTCCATCACGCGCCGCGGGGCATCTCCGACCGCATCGCGCTCGGCTTCACCAAGGTGCTGCGCTTCTGCGCCGATACCTTCTTCGCGAAACGCTACGGCCACCGCGCCATCGTGCTCGAGACCGTCGCCGCCGTGCCCGGCATGGTCGGCGCGACGCTGACCCACCTGCGCTGCCTGCGCCGCATGGAAGACGACAAAGGCTGGATCCGCACCCTGATGGAGGAGGCGGAGAACGAGCGCATGCACCTGATGACCTTCATCGAGGTCGCCAAGCCCACCGTCTTCGAACGCATCGTCATCCTGGGCGTGCAGTGGGTGTTCTACGTCTGCTTCTTCCTGCTGTACCTGGCGAGCCCAAAGACCGCGCACCGCGTCGTCGGCTACTTCGAGGAGGAGGCGGTGATCAGCTACACCCACTACCTCGCCGACATCGATGCCGGGCGGTCCGAGAACCCACCCGCGCCGGCGATCGCGCGGCACTACTGGAAGCTGCCAGCCGATGCGACGCTGCGCGACGTGGTGGTCGTGATCCGCGCCGACGAAGCGCACCACCGCGACGTCAACCACGGCTTCGCCTCGGAACTCGGCGGCGGGCAGCCGGGACCGGTCTCGCCCTATCCCGACCACGCCGCCGAATTGCGGCCGGAGGCCTGAGCGTGGCCGCCTATCGCACGACGCCGGTCTTCGACGAGACGACGCTGCCCGCCGCACTGCGGCGGGAACACCGCACCAAGCCCGGCGTCTGGGGCGTGGTCGAGGTGATCGAGGGACGCATGCGCCTCGTCTTCCTCGACCCGCCGGGCGAAGCGATCGTGTCGCCCGGCCACAGCGCGGTGGTGCTGCCCGACCAGCCGCACTACGCGGAGCCGATCGGCGCCATGCGGATGTGCATCACCTTCCACGACAGCCTGCCGGGCTGACGCGGTTGGCCCGACACGCGCGTCGCCGCTACCGTCGCGCGACACGGCAGGCGGGGATGCAGGAATGGCAGTTTCGGATCTCGCGGGGCGACTGGGCTTCGATAAGGCGGCGCGGCTGCTCATCGTGAACTGCGACGACCTCGGCTACTGCCATGCCGCCAACCTCGCGACGCATCGCGCGCTCGTCCACGGTATCGCGACCGATGCCACGCTCATGGTGCCCTGCCCTTGGGCGCCCGAGGCGGTGCGGCTATGCCGCGGCTTCCCGATCGGCGTGCACCTGACCCTGACCAGCGAATACGAAGGCTATCGCTGGCGCGGCCTGACCCGCGGCGCGACGCTGCACGATGCGGCCGGCTTCCTGCCGCGCACGGGCGCGGAAGTGCTCGATCGCCTCACCGCAGAGGATGCGCGCGCCGAATGCCTGGCGCAGATCGAAACGGCGCTGTCCTGGGGCGTCGATGTCACGCATCTCGACGCCCATATGGGCGTCATGCAGGACCGCGCGGACCTGTTCGACGTGTATCTGGACCTGGCCGCGCGCTTCCGCATTCCTGTCAGGATGGCGCCGGCCGACCACACCGACCGGCAGGACTTCGGCCCACGCGAACGCGCAACCGCGCGCGGAATCCTGTTCAACGAGCACATGCTCTATGCTTGGCCGACGCCGACAGGTGCGACGCTGCGGGCGGAACTGCCACGCCTGCCCGCCGGCGTGACCGAGGTCTTTGCCCATCCCGCCTTCGACGGCGAGGAGTTGCGCGGGCACGGCTCGATGGCGCACACGCTGCGCTGTGACGATGCGCAAACGCTGGTCGACCCGGACCTCGCCGCGCTCATCACGCGGCACGGCGTGACGCGGATCGGCTTCCTGGCATTGCGCGACCTGCAGCGCCGAGGCGGATGACTCAGGCCGCCGAGAGCCGCGCCGCCGCCGCCTCGTCGACCTCGAAATTCGCATAGACGGTCTGGACGTCGTCGTGATCGTCCAGCGCATCGACCAGCTTCAGCACCTCGCGCGCGCGGTCCTCGTCGAGGTCGATGGTCGTGCTCGGCCACCATTCCAGCCTGGCGGCCTCGGCCTGGCCGAAGGCGGCTTCCAGCGCGTCGCGCACGGTCGCGAAATCCTCGACCGAACAGGACACCTCGTGCCCTTCCTCGTCGGATTCCACATCCGCCGCACCCGCCTCGATCGCCGCTTCCAGCATGGCATCCGCGGTCGCGACCGCCGCCTTGAAGCGCAGCACGCCCTTGCGTTCGAACTGGAAGGCCACCGAATTCGTCTCGCCCAGCGCGCCGCCATTCTTTGCGAACATCGACCGCAGGTCGCCGCCGGTGCGGTTGCGGTTGTCGGTCAGCGCTTCGACGATGATCGCGATGCCATGCGGGCCGTAGCCCTCGTACCGCACTTCCTCGTAGCCCTCGCCCTGCCCGGCCTCGGACGCCCGCTTGATCGCGCGGTCGATGGTGTCGCGCGTCATGTTCGCCACCAGCGCCGCCTTCACCGCCGCGCGCAGGCGCGGATTCATGGCCGGGTCGGGCAGCCCCTGCTTGGCCGAGACGGTGATCTCGCGGATCAGCTTGCTGAAGGCCTGGGCGCGCTTCGCCCCCTGGGCCTGCTTGCGGTGCATGACGTTCTTGGCGTGCGAATGGCCGGCCATGGCCGTCTCTCTCTCGATCAATCCGGGGGTTCGACCGGGCTTCTACGCGGCGCGCCCGGCCGCGGGCAAGCCGGGGCTGGCAAACCGCGCCCGGACCGGGTGAAACTGGCGGATGGACACGCAAGCCCCCATCGACCCCTTCGCCGTCACCACCGAGGACCAGCTGCGCGCGGTCTATGACCAGCCGCTGGAAGGCCCGCTCAAGAAGGTGACCCATCGGGTCGAGGCGACGGCGCGCGCCTGGATCGCCGCCTCCCCGTTCTGCATCCTGTCCACCGTGGGCGCACGCGGCGTGCACGCGACCCCGCGCGGCGATGCGCCGGGCTTCGTGGCGGTCGAACCGGATGGGTCGCTGCTGATCCCCGACCGGCGCGGCAACAACCGGCTCGATGCCTATCGCGACATCCTCGAGGACAACCGCGTCTCGGTGATCTTCTTCGTCCCCGGCGCGTCCGAGGTGCTGCGCGTGCACGGCACCGCGCGCATCACCAGCGACCCGGCGCTGTGCAGCCGCTTCGTCGAACGCGGCAAGGCGCCCGCCACGGTCCTGGTGGTGACCGTGAGCGAGTTGTTCATGCAATGCGCCAAGTCGATCATGCGGTCGCGCCTTTGGGGCGGCGCGCCCCGCCCGGCCGGGCTGCCGACGATGGGCCAGCTCATCGCCTCGCACCGCGCCGACGGCCAGGTGGACCCCGCCGCCTATGACCGCGAGGCGCCGGAGCGGCTCAACCAGACCATGTACTGACGCCACGGCCGGGAGCGCCGGTCGGCCCGACGGCCATCGGCGAAAGCAACGCCCGCCGCGTGGTGCGAAACGCCCCGGGCTGCACCGCCCGACCGGCGTATTGCATCTGCGGCACGGGCGAAGGTCCGCCCGGCCCGTCCGATCTACAAAAGCCCGCGCGCGATCCCGCCATCGACATTCACGGTCTGGCCCGTGACGTAGCCCGCGCGCGGACTGGACAGCCAGATCACCATCGCCGCCACTTCCTCCGGCGTGCCGAAGCGCCCGAGCGGGATCTCGTGGGCGAATTCGGCGATCACCTCCTCGGCCGTCACGTTGCGCTCGGCCGCCATCCTGGCCGCGCGGTCGGTCCACAGGCGCGTGAGCGTGCGCCCCGGGGCCACGCAATTCACCCGGATGCCCTCGGCCGCGTATTCGCCCGCCAGCGTCTTGGTCAGCCCGAGCAGCCCCGCCTTGTGCACGTTCGACACGATCTGGTTCGGATAGGGCATACGCGAAGCTGCCGCCCCCATCAGCACGATCGACGGGGCGTCGCCGCGCCGCAGCAGCGGCAGGGATGCGCGCACGATGCGCACCGCCGACAACACGTTGAAGCCGTAATTCGCCAGCCAGTCCTCGTCGGTCAGCGCCTCGAAGCCCGAACGGATCGACCCGCCGACGCAATCCACCAGCGCATCGATCGCGCCCCAGCGCGCCTGCGCAGCCGCGACCAGGGACTCGGCCGCGCCGGCCTGCGTGAGGTCGGCCGCGAGGCTCGCAGGCCGTCGGCCCGTGGCGGCCGCGATGCGCGCGGCCGCCACGGCGATGCCGGCCGGATCGCGCGAGGCGATCAATAACTCCGCCCCCTCGCGCGCCAGCGCTTCGGCGGTCGCGAATCCGATGCCGGCCGAGGCGCCGACCACCAGCACGCGCCGTCCCGTGAAGCCCAGGTCCATGTGCAGACTCCTCCCCCGTCGAAGCGCAGGCTGGATCGGATCACGCCGCGCGGGAAGCACCCGCGCGTCCGGTTTCAGCCGGCCGGCATCGCCGGGTCCAGCGTGCCGCCCATCCGCAGCGGCGCGACGCGCCGCGCCAGTCCCGTCGCGTCGTCGGTCTCCACGAACAGGCCGCAGACCGTCGCGGCGCCTTCGGCCGGGGCCAGCTTCTCGGCCGGCACCTTGCGCCAGAAGCGCAGCGAGGCACCGCCCTTCTGCATGCCGATCACGCTGTCGTAGTCGCCGCACATGCCGGCATCGGACTGAAAGGCCGTGCCGCCCGGCAGCACGCGATGATCGGCCGAGGGCACATGCGTGTGCGTGCCGATGACCAGCGATGCGCGCCCGTCGAAGGAATGCGCCATGGCCTGCTTCTCGCTGGTCGCCTCGGCATGGATGTCCACGATCACCGCCTGCACGCTGCCCGCGGCACCCAGGGTCTGCTTCGCGAGTTCCGCCTGCACGGCGCGGAAAGGGTCGTCGAGCGGCTCCATGAACAGGCGCCCCATCGCCTGCACCACCAGGACACGCCGGCCACCGGCAACCTGCACCACGGTCGCGCCGCGCCCCGGTGTGCCCGGCGCGTAGTTCAGCGGGCGGATGAGGCGCGGTTCCTCCTCGATGTAGGGGACGATCTCCTTGCGGTCCCAGGCATGGTTGCCGAGCGTGATCGCGTCGGCACCGGCGGCGAACAGCGCGCGCGCCATATCGGGCGCGAGGCCGAAGCCGTGCGAGGCGTTCTCCCCATTCACCACGACCAGGTCGAGCGCCAGGTCGCGCCGCAGTGCCGGCAGCGCGGCGATCACCGCGTCGCGGCCCGACCGCCCGACGATATCGCCGAGGAACAGGAGCCTCACGAGACCCCGCCGCAGATCACCACGCCCGTCTCCGTCGCCACGCGCGGCAGGCGCGCATCCAGGGGGCCGGCGGGCACCCCCGGAGGGTCATGCATCTCCTGCGCGGCATAGGCAACACCGGTCACGCCCGCGTGTGGCAGCGCGGCCAGGGTGCGGTCGTAGTAGCCCCCGCCATACCCAAGCCGCCGGCCGGCGCGGTCGAATGCCAGCAGCGGCACCAGCAGCCAGTCGGGCGTGACGTCCGGGCCCTCGGCAGGCTGGCGGGTTCCCATCGGGCCCGGCGCGAGCGGGTCGCCCGGGGCCCAGCGGCGGAAGCGCAGCGGCTGGCCGCGCTTCGGGGTGACCGGCAGGCAGAGCGCCTGCCCGCGCGCATGAAGGGCGTGCAGCAGTGGGCGCAGGTCGATCTCTGGCCCCATCGGCCAGAAGCCCGAGACGAGCGCGCCGGCCGGCGGCGGGCAGTCGCGGAGCACGATGCTGGCAAGCGCCTCCCCTGCGCCGGCCGGGTCGATCCCGGCGCGCCGCGCAAGCGCGACCTGGCGCGCCTCGGCTTTCAGCGCGGCGAGCAGGACGTCGCAATGCGGTCCGGTGACGTCACTGGTCATGCCGCGCGGATCATGGGCGTCCCGTGCGGCAAGGCAATGCCGTCGACGGCCGACATGCCCCCCCGCACGGGCCGCTACCCCAAAAACCCGCGGGAAAAAAACGGATCGCACCGCGATCCGGGAGCGCACAGCGCGACCGCGCCCAACCCGCCCGCCGCGTAAAGCGCGCGAGTGCACGGCGCGAAAGCCAAGCCCGCGGACGCGGGCGCCCGGCGCCTGAGGGCCAAAAAAAGAGAGTGTGAAGCCACCCTGGCCGCTGGCGTCTCACCCTCCCAAGGCCTGCTGTCGCAGGTGGGCACCAGGTATCCGGACCAAGATCCGAACAGAGCCAGCTCCCGGAGGATGTGCATTGGCCCCGGGGATGAATTGCCTGGCGCGCCGGCCAGCCTCACCCTTTGAACCTAGGGAGCCTCGAGGGTCGCCGCAATGGCCTCGATCGCCTCGGCCACGCGATGCAGCCGGCGCAGCACCGCGGGATCCACCGGCGCGGCCTCGCCCTCCATCGGCGCCGGCGCCACGGCGGCGACCGCGCCGCCGGCCTTCAGCGCGGCGTTCTCAGCGGTCAGGTCGGCAGTCTCGTCGGCCAGTTGCAGGGCCGCGAGCAGCAGCATCCGGGTCTCCCCGAACTGCATGCCCATGGCCTTCAGCGCGCCGATGCGCTTGTCGACCTCGGCGGCCATGTTGGTCAGGTGCCGTTCCTGGCCGTCCTGGCACGCCACGGGGTGGGAGTAGCCGCCGACGCGGACCGTGACCTGGGCCATCAGGCGTCCTCGCCCAGCACGCCACGCAGCCGGGCGATGGTGTCATCGAGGCGCGCGGCAAGCGCGGCCACCGCCTCGCGGTCCGCACCTTCCCCGGTCGCGGCTGGCGCCGGACGGGCCGCAAGCGCGCGCGAAAGGCGTTCCACCGCGGCTTCCAGCCGGGCGGTCGCCTCAGTCACCGGATCCCCTGCCGCGTCGTTCATCGGTCCCCTGGAAGCCACGGATTGCTTGCCCGGCGTTGCCCCGCCGGCCTATCGGAAGCCTTGGCAGAGAGGGGCCTCGGGGTCAACGGTGACGGCGCGTGTGAGCTTGCCTCCGGCGGTGACGGTGCATGGCCTGGCCGGCGCGCGCGCGGCACTGGCCGCGGCGGGGCCGCGCGGGGTGCTGCTGCTCTCCGCACCCGGCGCGGGGGCCTTCGCCGGGGCCGCCTGGTTCCTGGGCGTGGTCGCGGCCGCCGCCAGGCCGGGCGTGCCGCACCAGGGGGCGATCGACTGCGCCGACGCGCCCGGCGCCGCCCTTGCCGCATTGCGCGCGGGCGCCCGGCTGGTGGTGCTGCAGGGCGGCTGCCCGTCCTTCGCCGCGGTCGCGGCCGCGGCAGCCGGATGCGGGGCGCGGCTGCTGCCCGAACGCCCGCCCAGCCTCGACCTCGGCCGGCTCGACCTGCAGCGGCGCGACGACCTCGCCCGGCTTTCCGCCTGGCTTGCCTTGGAAGCGCCACAGCCGGGCGCCACATCGCCGATGGCGTGACAGGCCGCGCGCCCTGCGCTATCGCGCGCCGGCCCGATCACGAACCGAAGGAAGGACGCCCGATGAAGCTGACCCGCCGCGTGAAGGAAATCCTCTCCTGGTACGAGAGCGACAATCCCGGGACCAAGGCGAACCTCGCCCGCATCCTGATGGAGGGGAAGCTGGGGGGCACCGGCCGCATGGTGATCCTGCCAGTCGACCAGGGCTTCGAGCACGGCCCGGCGCGGTCCTTCGCGCCGAACCCCGCCGCCTATGACCCGCACTACCACTTCGAACTGGCGATCGAGGCGGGGCTGAACGCCTACGCCGCGCCGCTCGGCATGATCGAGGCGGGTGCGGCCACCTTCGCGGGCGCCATCCCGACCATCCTCAAGGTGAATTCGTCGAACAGCCTGTCCACCACCAAGGACCAGGCGGTGACCGGCAGCGTATCCGACGCGCTGCGCCTCGGCTGCTCGGCGATCGGCTTCACCATCTACCCGGGCAGCGAATACCAGTTCGAGATGATGGAGGAGCTGCGCGAACTGGCCGAGGAAGCGAAGGCCGCCGGCCTCGCCGTCGTCGTGTGGTCCTATCCGCGCGGCCCGATGCTCGACAAGGTGGGCGAGACCGCCTTCGACATCTGCGCCTATGCCGCGCACATGGCCGCGCTCATGGGCGCGCACATCATCAAGGTGAAGCCGCCGATGGAGCCGCTGTCGCTGGAGGCGGCCAAGAAGGTCTACATCGACCGCAAGATCGACGGTTCCGACATGGCCGCGCGCATCCGCCACATCGTGCAGACCTGTTTCAACGGGCGGCGGCTGGTGGTCTTCTCGGGCGGCGAAGCGAAGGGCACCGACGCGCTGTTGGCCGAGGCGAAGGCGATCCATGCCGGCGGCGGCAATGGCTCCATCGTCGGCCGCAACGCCTTCCAGCGGCCCAAGGAGGATGCGCTGAAGCTGCTGGCCGCGATGATCGAGGTCTACAAGACCAAGGCGTGATGCCACGGCGGGGGCGCCACACGCGCCCCCGCCGCGCCTGCCCGGTGCGACACGCCATGCCACCACGCAGTGCCGCGCGCCTTCCATGCGTCGTCCTGGCGGCGATCCTGACCCAACAGCTGCCCGCCCGGGCGCAATCGGGCTTCGCCGAGGCCGCAGCCTGGTGCGCGCGGCGCGACCCGACCACGCCTGTGGAGCGCGCCATCGCCGGGTGTACCTGGCTGGTCCGCTCGAGCATGCTCGAACCACGCAACATCTCGATCGCGCTCGCCAATCGCGGCTACTACCTCGCGCAGGTGCTGCACCGGCACCAGGACGCGCTGCGCGACTACGACGAGGCGGTCAGGATCGACCCGACCAATGCCATCGCGTTGAATGGCCGCGGCACGGTCCGCAGCGACCTCGGCGACCGGATCGGCGCCATGGTCGACTACGATGCCGCCATCCACTTCGACCCGCGCAGCCGCGACGCCTACAACAACCGCGGCAACCAGCGCCGTGCACAGGGCGACCTGAACGGCGCGATCGCCGACTACGACCAGGCACTACGGCTCAACCCTCGCAACGCCCACGCCCCGGCCAATCGCTGCATCGTCCGCCACAGGATTCGGGAAAGAGTGCAGGCGCAGGCGGATTGCGCCGCAGCGATCGAAGCCGCGGCCCACGACAATCCCTGGCCGCACACGGCCCGCGCCGGGCTGGCGCTGCTCGACGGCGATGCGCAAGCCGCGGCCGAGGACGCCAACTAGGCCGTGCGGCGCAACCCTGACAACCCCCACGCCCTGCAGCTTCGCGCCCTGGTGCGTGCACGACTCGGCGATGCCGTGGGTAGCGCGGCCGATGCCGCGGACGCACGGGCGCGCCTGCCGACCATCACCGCCATCCTGGAGCAGATCTTCCCGACCGGCCGCGCCGCGCCCTGATCCCGCACATGGCGCCCTGCATCCGTTGCTCCGCCGCGCGCGTAGCGTTGGCATGCTCCCCATCGCCATCCGCCTGGCCGCCCTGGTGCCGATCGTCGCGGGCGGCGGTGGCGCGCTGTTCGGGCCGGCCCTCCTGGGCGAGGCGGCCGGGCCGGCGACCGCGAGCCACCTGCGCTACCTCTCCGGCCTGCTGCTCGGCCTGGGCCTGCTGGCGTGGTGGTGCGCCGGCGCGCTGGCGCAGCGTCGCGTAGTGTTCGAGGCACTCTGCGCCATGGTGGTGCTGGGTGGCACCGCGCGCCTGGTCGGCTTGCTGGCCGACGGCGCCCCGCCCTGGCCGCATCTGGCCGCCCTCGGTATGGAACTGGTCGTCGTGCCGGCGCTATGGGTCGCGCTGCAGGCCCGCTGGGCGTGCGCGGCGACCATGCCCGCCGCGCGGATGGCGGGCGATGGCGCGCATGGCGCGGGGCTCGACGCGGCCGGGTCGCTCGGCCAGAAAGCGGAGCGGCGCCGAGGCGACGCCGCAGGAAGGGAGCGTGCATGACGAAGGGCGATGGCGGTAGCGGCGGGTCCCGGCTCTATCTGATCACCCCGCCGAAGCTCGATCCCGTCGCCTTCCGCGAGACGCTGGCCGCCGCGCTGGACGCCGGCGACGTCGCCTGCCTGCAGCTGCGCCTGAAGGATGCGTCGCCCGATGACGTGAAGCGCGCCGTGGACGCGCTGATGCCCGTGGCCCATGCCCACGATGTCGCCTTCATCCTGAACGACGACGCCATCCTGGCGCATCGCCTGGGCTGCGACGGCGCGCATCTCGGGCAATCCGACGGCGACCATGCCGGGGCCCGGATGCTGCTGGATGGAAAGATCCTCGGCATCACCTGCCATGCCTCGCGCCACCTCGCTATGACGGCCGGCGAACAGGGTGCCGACTACGTTGCCTTCGGCGCGTTCTTTCCCACCGACACGAAGGAGACGGTGCACACTGCCGGAACCGACCTGCTGGAATGGTGGTCCGAGATGATGGAGATCCCGTGTGTGGCGATCGGCGGCATCATGGCACAGAACTGCGCCCCGCTGGTGCGCGCAGGGGCGGATTTCCTGGCGGTGGTCGGCGCCGTGTGGAACCACCCCGACGGTGCCCCCGCGGGCGTGCGCGCCATGAACGCGGCCATTGACGCGGCATGACGCGCCCGGTGCTGGTGCCCGAACTGCTGGTCACGGACCTTGATGCGAGCCTGCGCTTCTGGCGCGACATCTGCGGCTTCGCGGTGCTCTACGACCGCCCCGAGGATGGCTTCGCCTGCATCGAGCGCGACGGCGCGCGTCTCATGCTCGACCGGCTGGGCACCACGCGGGACTGGGTGGCCGCGCCGCTGGAACGCCCTTTCGGCCGGGGCATGAACCTCGAAATCGCGGTCGATGCCGTGGACCCGCTGCTGTCCGCCTGCGCCGCCGCCGGCTGGCCGCTATTCCTGGCGGCGGAAGAAAAATCCTACCGAATCGGCGCGGCCGCGGCGCGGGTGCGGCAGTTCATCGTGCAGGATCCGGACGGCTACCTGGTGCGGTTCTCGCAGCGCCTGGCAGGCTGACGTCACGCAGCGCGGGGCTGCGCGGCGAGCCGACGGAAGATCGCCAGCACCTCGGCGGCCGTTGCGTTGCGGGCCGCGCCGGCGCGCACCTCGTCCTGCGTCCACATCCAGGATTGCGGCGGGTCGTCGCGCATGGTCCAGGTAGGGAACAGGCGCTCGGGCGCATCGCCGCAATGCACCACCGCCACGTCCACGTGCCGGTCGTCCTGCAGGATACGCGCGAGTGTGGCGGTCACCGCCTCGCGCTCGCCCTCCAGCAACTGCATGAACAGGTCGGCGCGGCAGATCAACGCACCGGTGATGTCGCGGCGGCCGTTGTTGGCGCGCGCGCTCAGCAGGATGTTGTCGAGCACGCTCTCGTCGAAGCCGAAGGGGCGCGAGGTATAGATCAGCTGCGTCAGATGCATGGCGGCCCTCCCGTGGGTCGCGCGCATCATCGCGCAAGCGCCCGGGCGTGGCGAGGGCGTTCACGGCGCGCGGTGCGAGGGGCGCGCGCTAGAGCCCTTTCGGCTCGCCTCGGCATTTGTCTTCGCAAGCATCTTCCCCCGATCAGATGCGTTCATCTGATCGGGATCTGCGCTAAGGCACGCTTTGGCACGGGCGCGCGCTAAGGCGCGCGACGGCGCACCCCGTCGCGGATGAACACCCGGAAGGGCGTGGTACCCTGCGCATCGCCATCGAGCGCGCGCCAGGCGCCGTCGGTGCACAGGATGCCGCCCTGCGCCGGCACCGCGCGGAACAGCACGATGTTGCGGTACACTGCGCCGTCCGGCGTTGTCGCGGTGAAGCGCGTCAGGCAGCGGTCCTCGATCACCACCGGTTCGTATTCGCCGATCATGATGCCACCGCCGCCGGTGCTCTCGAACACCGCGGGCAGCAGCGGCCAGGCGTTGTAGTCGGGCTCCTGCGTCGCCAGGGCTCCGCCGCCGGCAAATGCGGCCAGCGCCGCGCCCATCATCCATCGCCGCATCGCGCGTTCCTCCTGCCGCCCGGTCGCGGGGGGCTTCCAGGTGCGATACGGTGGTGCCGAGGCATCGGATGCAGGGGCACGCCAGATTGGACGAGATCACCTTCCACACGCGGTTGCACCGCCCGGGCACGCTGGTCGATGTCGGCGCGCATGACGGGCTGATCACCGTGCCGCTGGCGCGGCTGCCGGGCTCGCGCGTGCTCGCCTTCGAACCACTGCCCCCGGCCATGGCGCGGCTGCGCGCAGCGCTGGGCGATGCGCATCCGAACGTGGAGTGCATCGCCGCCGCGCTCGGCGACCAGGCGGGCGAGATCACGCTCGCGATGCCCGTGCTGGATGGCGTTGCGCAGGAACAATGGGCCAGCACCGCCAAGGACTACGCCGCGCACCTGTCGGCGCGCGTGGACGTGCAGCGCTTCGCGGTGCCCGTTCAGCGGCTGGACGACCACACGATCGCGGACCTCACGGGCCTGAAGGTCGATGCCGAGGGCGCGGAGTACGAGATCCTGCGTGGCGCGCGCGCCACGCTGCTGCGCTGCCGGCCGGTCATCACGCTGGAAGTCGAGGAACGCCACCGCGAGGGCAGCACCTGGTCGGTGCCCGCCTACCTCGATGCGCTGGGCTACGACGTGCTGTTCGAACTGGGCGGCGCCTGGCATCCCATGAGCGCGCTCGATCGCGCGACGATGCAGCGCGCCTCGCCCGATCCTGCGGTGTTCGAGGCGTCCGACCCCTACGTCTTCGTGTTCTACGCCCTGCCGCGCGAACACGCGCCGGCCATGCTGGCGCGCCTGCAGGCGGCGGCGTAGCCTGACCGGAACGGAGGGGCCGCCATGTCCATCACCACGCAGCGCATCACCGTGACGCGGGCCTCGGGGTCCTGCGGGGCGGAGGTGTCCGGCATCGATTTCCGCGACGTCGTGGATGCCGCGACGGTGGCGGAACTGCGGCGCATCTGGCTCGACCACGGGGTGCTGTTCCTGCGCGACGTGCACCTGCCCCCGCGCGACTTCCTTCACTTCGCCACGCAGTTCGGCACGCCGGTGGAATACCCCTTCGTGCGCGGCCTCGAGGGCATTCCGCAGATCACGCCGGTGGTGAAGGAACCGCACGAGCGCATCAATTTCGGCGGCGTCTGGCATTCCGACACGGCGTATCTGGAACGCCCCCCGATGGCGACCATGCTGGTCGCGCGCGAGGTGCCGCCCGCCGGCGGGGATACGCTGTTCGCCGATGCGCGCGCCGCCTATGACGCGCTTTCGCCCGGGCTGCGCGCGACGCTGGATGGGCTGCGCGCGATCAATTCATCCCGCAAGGCGGATGCGTCCAAGACGCGCGAGGACCGGCAGAAGGAACGCGGCGCGGTGACCAATGCCGAGGTGCTGGAAGCCGCCCATCCCGTGGTGCGCACGCATCCCGAGACGGGGCGGCGCGCGCTGTACGTCAACCTGGGGCACACCACGCAGTTCGAGGGCTGGAGCGCGGAGGAATCGAAGCCGCTGCTCGACTACCTATTCGCACACATCACGAAGCCCGAGTTCACCTGCCGCTTCCGCTGGGCACCGGGGTCGCTGGCGCTGTGGGACAACCGTTCGGTGCAGCACTACCCGGTCAACGACTACCACGGCCATCGTCGGGAGATGCACCGCATCACCCTGGCCGGGGACGTGCCGGGCTGACCTACCGCTCCAGGCTGCGCAGGTAGGCCAGGAAAGCCTCGATCTCGGCGCGGTCGAACGTGAAGGCGGGCATGTCCGGATGACCGGTTACGATGCCCTCGGCCAGTGCTTCGGCCAGTTGGTCCACGGGATAGCGGTTGTGCAGGTCGCGGAACGCCGGCGCATTGGCGCGCGGACTGGCGCCGGTGCGGCCGACGGCGTGGCAGGCGGCGCAGCGCTGCTCGGCCAGTCGCTGACCGGCGGCGGCATCGGGCGGCGGCATCGGAGGGGCTGGGGGCGCGCAGGCGGCCAGCAGAAGCAGCGGCAGAAGGGCAGTGCGCATCTTCACCCGCCGCAACTCGTCAGCGATGCGGTGGCGAAGCCGCGGATTTCCGAAACCACGCTGAGCGCTAACTCAGCATTGCCGAGCGTGACGACCTGGCGCTGCGGCAGGCCCGTGTACGTCACGGGGTCCTGCCCCGCCACGGTCACCACCACCTGCGCGGTGCGGGCAATGTCATCGGTCTGCGTGGCGGTGCTCACCACGACGCGCACCAGGCCCTCGGCCAGTTCCATGCCGGCATTCTCCGGCACGCGCGCGCCATAGGCGATGGCGAAGCGGCGCGAGGTGCCGCGGGCTTCGCAGCGGCGCACTGGGCCGGCGTCGCGCAGCACCTGCTCGATCCGCTCGCGCGGGATGCCGGCCGCGATGCGCTGCTGGGCCAGCGAAAACACCGCCGCCGAGGCACCCGATGGCACGTCGCGGTCGTAGCGACGCTGCAGCGCGACGTTGGCCTCGCGCGCCTGACGCAGGTCCGCCTCAAGCCGGGAATTGCGCAGATGCAGGTCGCGCGCCTCGGTCGCCACCTCATCCAGGCGGGTTTCGAGGCGCGTCACCTCGGTGCCGGCGAGTTCGAGGCCGCTCTGGTAGGCCACCACGCCGAGCCCTGTCAGGACGCCGGCCACCACCAGCCACTTCGTCGCGCGCAGGGCGAACTGCCCGCGGCGGCGGCGCCTTTCCCGGCTCATTCTGGATCCGATCGCCATGCGTCCCGTGCTTGTCTCCGCGCGGGCGTATAGACGCGACGCAGGTGCGGCGGGTCAAGCCATGGGCAGCCACAGCACGTCGTCAATGCTGCGGGCGCCGGCGGCCAGCATGGCCAGGCGGTCGAAGCCCAGCGCGATGCCGGCGGTGGGCGGCAGGCCATGGGCGAGGGCCGCGATGAAATCTTCATCGATGTCCCAGCCGGGGTCGCCGGTGATGCGGCGGCGGTCTTCGTTGGCTTCGTGGAACCGTACGCGCTGTTCGCCAGGGTCGGTCAGTTCGTCGAACGCGTTGGCGAGTTCGAGGCCGGCGGCAAACAGTTCGAAGCGCAAGGCGGCGCGCGGGTCGGCGGGGTCGCGCCGCGCCAGGGCCGCCTGGGGCGCGGGCCAGTGCGTGAGGAAGGTGGCGCGGTCGCGGCCGATGGCGGGTTCGATGCGCTCCAGCAGCAGCCGGAAGAACAGGTCTTCCCAGGATTCATCGGGGCGCGGAGGGAAGCCGGCGCGGGCGGCGGCTTCGTGCAGGCGAGCCGCGTCGCCTTCGGTGGCGAGGATATCCAGGCCGTTGCAGTGGCGGGCGAAGGCGTCGGCCATGGTCAGGCGTTCGAAGGGCTGGCGGAGGTCGGTGCGCACGCCATCGTGTTCGACCACGTGGGGGCAGACGGTGCGGAGGAAGGCCTCTGCTTCCTCCATCAGGCCTTCGAAGGACAGGCCGGGGCGGTACCATTCCAGCATGGTGAATTCTGGGGCGTGGCGGGCGGATTGCTCGCCGTTGCGCCAGACGCGGGCCAGTTCGAAGACCGGGCCGGCGCCACCGGCCAGCAGCCTCTTGATGGCGAGTTCGGGCGAGGTGCGCAGCCAGAGCGGGCGCGACGCGCCGGCCCCCAGATGCGCGTCGTAGCGGGTGGCGAAGGCGCGGATATGGACCTCGGCGCCGGGGGCTTCGACCAGGGCGGGGGTCTCGACCTCGGTGTAGCCGCGCCCGGTGAAGAAGGCGCGGGTGGCGGCGGTGAGGCGGGCGCGGGCGGCCAGGAAGGGCAGCCGCGCCGCCAGGCGGTCGGGGTGCCAGGGGGCTTTGTCCATTGTGCGCGGCGGGGCCTTCCGGTAACCGCCGCGACCATGCCGGACGGGACCACCACACGCCAGGGACGCAGCATCCGCGACGCGCGCGGGCTTGTCGCGGCCGGGCTGATCCCGCCCGGGGCCGAGGCCGATGCGGCGCAGGTGGCGGCGCGCTATGCCGTGGCCATCACGCCGCATGTGGCGGGGCTGATCGGGGACGCCAGCGACCCGATCGGGCTGCAATACATCCCGGACCCGGCCGAGCTGGTGACCGCGCCCGGCGAGCTGGATGACCCCACCGCGGATGGGCCGTTCACGCCGGTGCGCGGCGTGGTGCACCGCTACCCGGACCGCGCACTGCTGAAGCCGCTGCTGGCCTGCCCGGTCTATTGCCGGTTCTGCTTCCGGCGCGAGGTGGTGGGGCCGGATGGCGGCGTGCTGACCGAGGCCGAGCTGGACGCCGCGCTGGCCTGGTTCGAGGGCACGCCGGCGGTGCGCGAGGCGGTGCTGACCGGCGGCGACCCCTTCATGCTGAGCGCCCGGCGGCTGGGGGCGATCCTGGCCCGACTGGGGGCGGTGCCGCATATCGAGACTCTGCGGGTGCATACGCGGGTGCCGGTGGCCGACCCCGGGCGGGTGGACGGCGCGCTGGTGGCGGCTCTGCGCGGGGCGGGCAAGCCGGTGTTCGTGGCGGTGCATGCGAACCATGCACGGGAGTTCGCGGGGCCGGCGCTGGAGGCCCTGGCGCGGCTGGCCGATGCGGGGGTGGTGCTGCTGGGGCAGAGCGTGCTGCTGCGCGGGGTGAATGACTCGGGCGGCGCGCTGGAAGACCTGGTGCGGGCAATGGTCCGCGCGCGGGTGCGGCCATACTACCTGCATGCGCTGGACCCGGCGCCGGGGGTGGGCAGGTTCTCGGTGCCGGATGCCAAGGGGGTGGCGCTGGTCGAGGGGCTGCGGGGGAAGGTGCCGGGGTTCGCGGTGCCGGTGTTCGTGCGGGAGAGCGAGAATGGGGGCGGGAAGAAGCCGGTTTCCGCGTAGCGCGGCCGGAAGCGCGAGACCTGTCGGTTTCGGACAAATGGTCGGCCCGGGACAAAGAGTGTCGGTTTCGGACAAATGGTCCGGCGAGGCACGGGTGTCGGTTTCGGACAAAGGGGCGGGGGACGCCGCAGGCGCGTGCGGCCCGGAGGATGGGCTGGGAGGACGGATGCGCAGCTTCAAAGAGCGGCAGGCCGCCGAGGCGGACTGAATTCCTAGGTAAGCATCCAGGGGAGCGAAAGTCCAGGAGAATGGGGGCTCCGCCCCCAAGCCCCCGCCGGTGCAGGCCAGAGGGCGGGTCCTTATATGGCCGGTATGGGTGACTGGTCAGGAGATGTGGTCATGGACGATGTGCGCGAAGTGAACGCGACGGAATTCAAGGCCAAGTGCCTCGACCTGCTCGATCAGGTGAACACCGGCACCATCGCGCGGCTGGAAGTCACCAAGCGGGGGAAGGTGGTGGCGGTGGTGACGAAGCCGCCGGCGACCGAGGCCGGGGACCTGCACGGGTTCCTGCGGGGCAGCGTGATCGTGCCGCCTGACCTCGACCTGACGGCGCCGACCGGGGGGGATGCGCCTATGGTCCCGAGTTCGAGCTAATTGCCCATAAAGTCGCTGTCGCATGCCCCTTTTTCCCGCGACCCGAACGATTCTAGACAACACCAAAGCCCAGCCCGCATATTTTACGGCTCATGAACCCGCCCGACACGATTCCCCACGAACAGTATTTTCCTACATATCGCTTCCGTGCAGGAAGCAGCGAGGCCGCCCTCAAAGAATATGAGGCCGCTGTAAAGATTTTGGAGAATGATGAGCGTATATTCGCTGCCTCAACTGGCTTTTTTATTGGCGGCGCAGGCATCTTATTTGCCGCACTATCGCAGGCAAATTCAGAAATATTTACAGCAGTCGGGGTTATTTTTGGTGATAGAACTGTCTTATACATCGGATGGCTACTTATAATAATCTTATCTATGCTCGCTGCAACATATTTTGCGGACAAGACCGCAGCCGTCGTTCACGCCGCACGAAAGGTTATTGTTCTGCGTAGAATGCTCGGCATTAGCTATGGATCAGTCGATATGGTACTTCCGTCTAATCGAGTGGAGGGCGCCGACGAGCCATTTCAAATTCGAATGTTTGACGGTTGGCTGTCCTATAAAATACTTCCTGCCTACATAATCGGAATATTTTCCGCACTTTTATCAGTTATTTTATTTTCAAGGTTCATTTCGTTTATTTACACTGATGCGAATAGCATTAAATCTATCGTTAATTTGACTAATGTTCCATTTTTTCAAATATCTATGACACCTATACTCGCTGGAATATTGAGTTTTGTCCTTGTGGTTGGCGCATTTCGCGCCAAACTGTACGAATCTAACGAGAATATATTTTGGTCTTTAGCGGCCGCAGCGTCTGCTTTGATGAGGTTTCAGATCAAATCTAATTGGCCATATGTACTGTATCGGATAAAGCTAGCTGTCGAAGAGTCGCGCCGCATCGGATTGCCTTTAGAGCAATTCTATCCGATCTTGACGCACGTTGAGGACAGATCATTCTTCAGTCACAGAGGATTCTCCATCCGCACGCTTGTCGCGCCGATAATTCGCTACGCCCGCAGCAAGAAACTAAGCGGAGGATCAACAATAACTCAACAATTTGTTCGATCAAATTTTTTTATTTCTTATCGAAAGAAGTATCGCCGCAAGATTGCCGAGCTTCTATTCAGTTTGTGGGCTGAGCGTGCCTTTGAAAAGAAGCAGATATTAGACTATTATCTAGTTTCAGTTCGCTTCTCGAAAAATGTCGTCGGTGTAGATAAGGCATTTCAATATTTTTTCCCACAGATTTTTGTAAATGAGGCACGTCGACGACAACTAACTAATGTTGAGTTGTTTTTTCTCGTGGAGCGACTTTCAAGTATCGGACCCTCTATGAATATCGAGAAAATATCTGCTATTCTTGGCTCATTGCTGAGCGCTAACATAATAAAAGCAGAAGACTGTATCTCGATTGTAGAGATATACGATTACCAAATTTCTGAAGGCCGCATCGCGATTTCAGAAGCCCCAAAAGTAAAATCCCTTAAGGATAGGGTTCTGATGTTGAGAGACCCGTCAGGGCACGCCCTGTACCAGCTGTTCGGCCCACCACCGTCGGGCAGCGCCAGATAGGGGGTTAGCGCCGCAGCGGCGCGCATTTGCTCCCGACACGGTTGTCTGGGCTTGCGCCCGCAGATATTACGACGCCCCGCGGTCAGTGCGAACGACCTCAATACCCCCTAGGGACACTCCCATGGCAAAGATGCAAGCCAACCAAATGCGTGCCGGCATGGTCATCGAGTTCGAAGGGGCTCGCTACACCATCCTCAAGCAGAACATCATGATCCCCGGCAAGGGCGCCGCGGTCATCCAGGTCGAAATGCGCAACGTGAAGTCCGGCGCCAAGAAGGACCAGCGCTGGCGCACCGCCGACACGGTCGAACGCCTGATGACCGAGGACAAGGAATTCACCTACTCCTACGCCGACGAGGACAATTTGGTCCTGATGGACCCGTCCACCTACGAACAGACCATCGTGCCCAAGGACATCCTGGGCGACCGCCTGCCCTTCCTGCAGGAGAACATGACCGTCAACGTCAAGCTCATCGAAGGCGAACCCGTCTCGATGGACCTGCCCGAGACCATCGTGCTGGAAGTGATCGAGGCCGATCCGGTCGTGAAGGGCCAGACCGCCTCCTCCTCCTACAAGCCCGCCGTCATGTCGAACGGCGTGAAGGTCATGGTGCCGCCCTTCATCACGGCAGGGGAGAAGATCGTGGTGAAGACCGCGGACGGCACCTACTACGAACGCGCGAAGTAGCCGCACGCGTCACGCCCGGCCGCGCGTATTCGCGGCCGAGCGTTTCGCCAGATGGTAGATTTTTCTGGCGCGCTCTTGCGCTCCCCGCCAACCTTCCCGCCTCAATTCGATCCGGGAGGGCAAGGCTATGGTGCGTGGCTTGTGGGTCGTGAGCCTGGCGGCGATGGCGGGATGCACGGGCGCTGCCGATCGCGTGGTGCCCGAGCCCACCGACATCCGGCTTGAGGGTGCGATGGTGAGCGTGGTCCGCGCGTTCCGCGCCGCCCAGGAGGTTTCGGCGGCGACGGGCCAGCCGATCGGGCTTTATCCCTGCACCGTCACCGTGACCTTCAACATCACTGCCGGCGGGACGGATCGGCGCGAAATCGTTCTCGATGCGAATGTCACGCCGCCCGCGCGCATCGTCCAGGGTGCCCTGGGTCTCACCGCGACAACGGAGCAGACGCAGACGGCATCGCGCGGCAACCAGATCGCGATCCTGCTCACGAGCGCGGCGTGCAACCCGCCTGAGACACTGGGCACGCTTCGGCCGCAGAATGTCGCTGTCGGGTCCGGCGGTCCGCCGATCATTCTTGGCGGCGCACGCATCAGTGGCGGCCTGACCCGCGAGCAGCGGGAGGTGCTCGACGCGCTGGTGCGCGAGCGGCGCCGATAGCTGCCCTCCTCCGGTCGCCCACGTTCCCGCGGGTCTGGGGGCACGCATGCCCCCAGCGGGGGTCCAGGGGGCTGGCCCCCTGGTGTCCCTTCCGCTACGTCGCGCCCATGTCCCAGCGCTTATCTCCTGCCATGCAGGTCGTCACCTCCGCCGTCCGCAAGGCCGGCCGCCGCCTGTTGCGCGACTTCGGGGAGGTCGAGCAGCTCCAGGTCTCCGTGAAGGGTCCGTCGGACTTCGTCTCCTCCGCCGACCTGCGGGCCGAGCAGACGCTGAAGGAGGAGCTGTCGAAGGCGCGCCCGTCCTTTGCCTTCCTGATGGAGGAATCGGGCGCGTCGGGCGACGAGACGTGGGAGTGGCGCTGGGTGGTCGATCCGCTCGATGGCACGACCAACTTCCTGCATGGCATTCCGCATTGGGCGATCAGCGTGGGCATCGAGAAGCGCATCGATGCCGACCGCACCGAGATCATGGCCGGGGTCATCTACAACCCGGCCTCGGACGAGCTGTTCTGGGCGGAGAAGGGTGTCGGTGCCTTCCTGAACGACAAGCGGCTGCGGGTTTCGGCCCGGCGCGACATCCGCGAGGCGGTGTTCGCCACCGGCATTCCCTTCGCCGGCGTGCCGCGCAAGGCGGAGTTTTCGTCCATTCTTCACCGCGTCATGCCGCAGGTGGCGGGTGTGCGGCGCTTCGGCGCGGCGGCGCTCGACCTCGCCTGGGTGGCGGCGGGGCGTTACGACGGCTTCTGGGAGCTGGGGCTCAAGAAGTGGGACATGGCGGCGGGGATCGTGATGGTGCGCGAGGCCGGCGGCTTCGTGACCTGCCCCGATGGCGGGGATGCGTATGAGACCGGGTTGGTCGTCGCCGGCAACCAGGCGCTGCAGCCGAAGTTGCGGGAGGTGGTGGCGGAGGGCATCGCCGCCGTGAAGGCGCACCAGGCCGGATGATGCGCTGCGGGGTGGCCGCGGGCGCGCTGGCGCTGGTGCTGCTGGCGGCGCCTGGCGCGCTGCGGGCCCAGGAGGCGCCGGCGGCGCGGCCCGAGGCAGCGCCCGAACCGCTGCCGCCCGAACCGCCGCCCGCCCCCCCTGCCCCGCCGCGGCTGGCGACGGAGGGGGCGGCGCTGGTGCCCAGCGCGCCGGCCGCGGGGCCGCCGCTGCCGCCAGGCATGCAGGCCATGCCGGAGGGGGGTGTGCGGATCATGCTCGGCACCGCCACGCTCGAACCGGCGCAGGCGGCGGCGCTGGCCGTGCTGGGGCGTGCGCTGGCGGCGCTGCCGGCCGGGCGCATCACCATCGAGGCGCAGGTGAGCGGGCCGGCGAATGATGCGTCGTTGGCGCGGCGGGCGTCGCTGGCCCGGGCGCAGGCGGTGAAGGCGGCGCTGGTCGCGGGCGGGTTGCCGGCGACGCGGATCGACCTGCGGCCGCTCGGCCGGTTGCCCGCGGCGACCGACCGGGTGGACGTGCTGCCGCCCGGCGTGGCAAGCCCCAGTGCGGAAGTCCGGGGCCGATGATGCCGCAGCCAGCCGATCGACCACCCTTGCCACGCGTGGGATGCGACGCATGACGCAGCCCATGGTGTTCGTGTGGCGGATGGTCGGGTTCCTCGCCTTCGTGCTGGTCGTGACGGTGCTGGTGTTCGACCAGTTGCAGCATGCCTTCGCCGCGAACCCGGTGCTGAACAGCGTCATCCTGGCGGTGCTGCTGTTCGGGATCGGCTGGAACCTGCGCCAGGTGCTGTCGCTGCGGCACGAGGTCGCGTGGATCGAGGGATTCCGGTCGGTGCGCGGGGCGGATGCGCCGGTGCAGCCGCGCTTGTTGGCGCCGATGGCGTCGATGCTCTCGGCGCGGCGGAGCGAGAGGGTGTCGCTGTCGGCGATCGCGCTGCGGTCGGTGATGGACGGGATCCTGTCGCGGCTGGACGAAAGCCGGGAACTCTCGCGCTACATGGTGGGGCTGCTGATCTTCCTGGGGCTGCTCGGCACCTTCTGGGGGCTGCTGCTGACCATCGGGTCGGTGGCGGACGTGATCGGGTCGATGTCGGTCGGGTCGGGGGACCTGAATGCGCTGTTCAACCAGCTCAAGACCGGGCTGGCGCGGCCGCTGGAGGGGATGGGGACGGCGTTCTCGACCTCGATGCTGGGGCTGGCGGGGGCGCTGGTGCTGGGGTTCATGGACCTCACGGCTGGGCAGGCGCAGAACCGCTTCACCAATGAACTCGAGGAATGGCTGGCGGGGCTGACGCGGCTGTCCTCCGGGCCGTCGGGGCAGGACGGCGAGGGATCCATCCCCGCCTACGTCAACGCCCTGCTGGAACAGACGGCGGAAAACCTGGACGGGCTGCAGGCGATCCTGGCGCGGGGCGAGGAAGGGCGCGCCGAGACGTCGCGCGCGCTGGTCACGCTGACGGAACGCCTGACGGTGCTCACCGAACAGATGCGCGCCAACAACGCCCTTATGCTGCGCGTGGCGGAAGGACAGGCCGGCATTGCCCCGGCACTGACGCGCCTGGCGGACAGCCAAGCGATCGACGACGCCACCCGCAGCCACATCCGCAACCTCGACATCCACCTGGTGCGGCTCGCGGAAGACCTGGCCCAGGGCCGCACCCAGGCCACCGCGGAACTGCGCAACGAAATCAAGATCCTGACCCGCACCATCGCCGCGATCGCCGAGGAACAGCCGCGGTGAGACCGGACGCGACAGGCGCAAGGCGGGGGGCCAGCCCCCCGGCCCCCCCGCTGGGAGGCAACCGCCTCCCAGACCCTGGGTCAAAGGGCCGGTTTGGTGGAGGGGCGTGGAACGGCGGTCCCGCAAGGCCCACCGTAGAGCCCCTCCACCACACCGGCCCTTCCGTTCACGCGGGTCCGGGGGCACGTATGCCCCCGGCGGGAGGGTCCGGGAGGGCGGAGCCCTCCCGCCACGCGCCTGTCGCGGCCTGACGCACCATGGCGCGGTCCTCCGATCGGCGACGTGGGGGTGGTGGGTTCGATCCCTGGCCTGGGTATGTGGATGCCTTGTCCACGTTGCTCATGGTCATCATTTTCGTGTTGCTGGTGTTCGCGTTGGCGCAGGGGTTCCTGTCGGTCGCGGTGTCATCGCGGGACCGGGCGCTGGACAGGCTGAACCGCCAGGTCGCGGAGCTCGCCGAGATGCTGGCGCTCGAGCGCGGCCAGGCCGAGGAATTGCGCGGCGGCCTGTCGCGTGCGACCGAGGAATTGGCCGCCGCTGCCACCGCGCGCGATGCGGCGCAGCGTTCGCTCGCCACGCTGCGCGAGGAGCGCGACCGGATAGCCACCGAACGCGACGGCACGCGCGCCGAGCGTGACCGCCTGGCCGCGCGCCTGGCCGACCTCGGCCTGACCGGGCGGGGGGCGGAGGAACGCGTCGCCGCGCTCGAACGGCAATTGGGCGAGGCGCTGGCCCGCGCCGAGGCCGCCGGCGGCGATGCCGCGCGTGTCGCGCGCGACCTGACCGAGGCGCGCCGCGGCCTGGCCGAGGCCGAGCAGCGCCGTGCCACGACCGAACGCCAGGCCGGCGCGCTGGCGGCGGAACTGACCACCGCGCGGGCCGACCTTTCGCGCGTGCAGGCCGAGGCGCTGGCGCTCGACCAGCAGATGCGCGCCGACCGCGCGACCATCGAGGCGCGGCTGGCCGATGTCGCGCGGCTGGGGCGCGAGGTCGAGGCGCTGACCGCGCTGCGCGACGAGGCCGAGCGCCAGGCCTCTGCCGCACTGGCGCGCGCGGGCGCGCAGGAACGGCTGCGCCTGGCCGCCGAGCAGGCCGCCGCCCAGGCCGCCACCGCCACCGCCGAGGTGGAGCGCCGGCGCGCGGCCCTCGCGGCCTCCGAACAGGCCGCCGTTGCGCGTGCCACCGAGGCTGAGCGCGCCCGCCTGGCCGCCGAGGCGCAGGCGGCCGAAGCAGCACGGCTGCGGGCAGCGCGCGAGGCCGAGGCGCGCACCGCCGCCGCCCGTGCGCTGGAGGCCGAGAGTGCCCGCGCCGCCGCCGAGGCCGCTGCCACCCGCGCCGTGGCCGAGGCCGCCGAGGCCGCGCGCCGCCGCGCCGAGGCCGACGGCGCCGCCGCCGCCGCCGCATCGCGCGCCGGCGCATCCGAGGCCGAGGCGCAGGCCGCCGCGCGCCGTGCGGGCCAGGCCGAGACCGCCGCCGCGCAGGCGGCGCAACGCGCCGGCTATGCCGAGGAACAGCGGCGCCTCGCGGAGGCACAGGCGGCCGAACAGGTGCGGCTCGCGGAGAGCGCGCGGGCACAGGTGGCGCTGCTGTCGCGCCAGATCGAGGCGCTGCGGGCAGACCTGGCCCGGCTGTCGGCCGCGCTCGACCTCGCGCAGGGAGAGCGCCAGATGCAGGAGGCGACGATCGCGCAGCTGGGCCAGCGGCTGAACGCCGCGCTCGCGCAGCGGGTCGAGGAATTGCAGCGCTATCGCAGCGACTTCTTCGGGCGGCTGCGCCAGGTGCTGGGCGAAAGGCCCGAGGTGCGCATCGTCGGCGACCGCTTCGTCTTCCAGGGCGAGGTGCTGTTCGCGCCCGCCTCGGCCGACCTGAGCGAGGAAGGCCGGCGCCAGGTGCGTGACCTGGCGCGCGTGCTGCTGGAGGTGACGCCGCAGATCCCGAATGAGATCGCTTGGGTGGTACGCGTCGATGGCCATGCCGACCGGTCACCGCTGCGCGGCGGGCGGTTCGCGAGCAACTGGGAACTGGCGGCGGCGCGGGCGATCGCGGTGGCACAGCTGCTGATCGCGGAAGGCCTTCCGGCGAACCGCGTAGCGGCGACGTCGTTTGGCGATACACAGCCGATCGACCCGGGCGAAGGGGCCGCGGCGTTTGCGCGCAACCGCAGGATCGAGGTGCGGCTGACCGATCGCTGACCACGGGCGTCACCGGAGGGGCGCTGCCCCTCCGGACCTCCCCGCCAAGGGCCAGTGGCCCTTGGAACGCCGGGACGGGGTCAGGGCTGCAGTTCGATGTCGCCCGGTTTCCAGGTCTTGTCGAACCAGGGCTGCAGCGGGCCGTACAGGCGCAGGATGACGAACCAGGACTTGCCGGGGATGGTCTGCACCCAGTTGCTCGCGCGGCCCGCCGGCGCGGTCGGGCCGAACCACACATCCACCGAGCGGTCAGGGTTCACCTGGAGGTCCGGCTTCTGGCTGCTGACCGAGGGGAAGCGATTGTCGGTCTGCAGCATCGAGCGCGTCTGGGTGTCGTAGACGATGGTCGACCAGAAGGTGCGCACCGGCACCGGGCCCGGCAGGCGCAGCCGGTAGGTCTTGCCGCCATCGAAGGCATTGCCCTGCGAGTCCTCGGCGGTCCAGGGATAGGTCGAGCCCTCGCCCACCACCTTCGTGTCCATCGCCGGCGTCACGCCGGTCGCGGCGAAGAAGTAGAAGGACCGCGCGTTGAGGTTCGGCACGCCGGGCTGGCGTTCGAACTTGTAGCCGCCGACGAAGGCGAACTTCCAGCGACGATCGGGGAAGATGATCCCTTCCGGGTCGCGCATCCGGTAGAACAGCGCGCGGGCGGTGGCGTCGCCGGTCGCCGCGGCCTCGGTCAGGATGCGGCGCATCCGGTCGTCGGGCTGAAAGGGGCGGCCCTTCTGGATGCCGACGGCGGCGAAGTAGCCGAGGCTGGTCGGGTCGGTCGCCGCCAGCGGTTCTTCCTGCACGACCGTGTTGAGCAATTCCCAGAAGCGGAAATCGGCGGGGCCGACCATGTTGAAGGGCTGCCCCGACCCGTCCACGAAATTCAGCCGCGGCGGGTTGGCGGCGCGGGCCAGCGGATAGACCTTGGTGCGCTGCTTCACCACCGCGACACCCGGGCGCGGGTCCCCATTCTCGAGGAAGCTGCGCCAGATCACGAGGTTCCCGAAGGTGCGCGGCCGGATGACAGTGTAGCCCTGCGGAACCTGGCCCCGGTAGCCCGGCGGCAGGATCAGGTACTTGCCGCCGCGCCCGCGATCCGCGCCCGTGAGGCCGAGATCGGTCACCCAGAAGTAGAACATGTCGTTGATGATGCCGAGCACGCGCGGCGGCACCTCGATGACCAGCGGCCCGCCGCGCAGGTCGATCCAGAACCAGGTGTAGGGCGTGTTGTCGTTGGCGGTCAGTTCGACCGTGCGGCTGTCGACCAGCTGTTCCCAGATGGGGATGGTGGTGTTGTCCGGGCCGAAGCTGCGGATGGCCTGGCGGTTGAAGGCCTGGTTCACCGCGGGGATGCCGAGCAGATAGGCTTGCACCGCCTGCTGGAAGATCAGGTTGTCGTAGATCGCATCCGTGCTGGGGCCGTCCGGCACGCCGTCGAAGAAGTTCAGCCGGCCAAAGCGGGTGTCGACCGACGGCGGCGAGGCGACGCCCGGGGGCATCGGCGTGGTGTAGCGGAACACCGGCGGTGTGGGCGTGCCGGTGAGCGGCTGGGCCTGCGCCGTGCCGGGCCCGAAGGCGCTGCGCAAGGCAGATGCTGCCGCCGCAAGCATCGCGAGATCGCGCCGTGTGGTCATGGAGGTCGAACCTTTCCGCATGGTCGGGCGGTGCCGGCGCGCCCTGGCGGGCCTGTTGCCCAGCCCGCGCGCAAGCCATCCCCCCTCATCGTTCTGGCCACGAGGCCAGGGCGGCAGCGCCGCCGGGAGAGGCTATCGCAGGTTGCGCATCGGCGAGGGTTGAACCGCTATCCGCTTTCGGAACACGCTGCGGCACTGGGCGTCCCGCACCGAGGAGATCCGCGCTTGGAGTGCATCGCCCCCGCCGCCTGGTCGGCCGAGTTGGACTGCGTCGAGCCGCTGGCCGCGGCGCAGCGCGATTTCCAGGCGGAGATGGTGCAGCTCTCGCCGGGGCGGTTCCGCTACGGGCTGCGGCTGGTGGATTTCGGGCCGCTGCGCGCGCAGGCGAATGTGCTGGAGGGCAGCTACCTGGGGCTGGCGCGGGTGCCCGACGGTGCCTGGGCACTGTTCTTCCCGACCGGCGGGCCTGCGCGGGCGAGCCGGCTGAACGGCCTGCTGCCGGGGCCGGAGGATGCGGTGCTGTTCGGGCCGGGGGCGGAGCTGCAGGCGCGGGTCGCGGACGGGCAGCGCTGGACCATGGCGGTCTTCGGCGATGCGCGCTTCCGCGCCGTGTTCGACAGGCTGGGCGTGGCGCGCGAGGGGCGCGCGGTGCAGCTGCCGGGCCTGCTGGCGCGCGCGCCGGGGCTGCTGCGGCTGGACGAGGCCGCGGCCGCGGTCGCGGCGGGCGCGACCGGCGCCGCGGTGTCCGAGGAGGTGGTCGAGGAGCTGTCCGCGCAGCTCAACGCGGTGGCGCCGGCCGGGCGGCTGCGGGCGGAAGGGCGCGCCATGCGGATCGTCTCGACGGCGGTGGCGTATCTCGAGGCGGCGCAAGGGCGGCCCGTCTTCAGCGAGGAGATCGCCGCCACGGCGGGGGTGAGCGCGCGCTTCGTCAATCAGTGCTTCGGCGCGGTCCTCGGCATGAGCGTGCACCGCTACCTGCGGCTGCGGCGGCTGACCGAGGCGCGCCGGCGGCTGACGGAGGGCGGCGCGGGCGTGATGGTGAAGCAGGTCGCGCTCGACCTCGGCCTTTGGCATTTCGGGCGCTTCGCGCAGGCCTACCAGGCGCAGTTCGGCGAGACGCCGTCGCAGACGCTGGCGGCCCGCGGGCGACCGGCGCGGCGATAGCGCCGACGCCGGGAGCGTCCGGCGCTGGCCTTCTCGAAGGGGCTCTCAGCCGACCTTCACGATCCCCGGCGGCTGCCACGCCCCGCGCCCGACCGGCAGCAGCGATGGCGCCTCGGTCTTTGGCCAGTACAGCCGCATGACCATGTAGACCGGGCCATTGGGCGCCGGCAGCCAGTTCGCCCGCAGCGCCTCGCCGGGGTCGTCCTTCTGGATGTGGATGGTCAGCGACCCGTCGGCGTTGCGGCGCATCTGGTCGAGCATGGGCGTGTTGATGAGGTAGCGGTCGATCGGGTTCTGGATCAGCAGCTGCGTGCGGCCGTCATACATCGTGACCGACCAGAAGGCGTTGACCGGCGGCAGCCGGCCGGCCGCGAAGGTCAGCGTGTAGCGGTTCGTGCTGCAGTCGAGCGTGGCGCCGGTGGCGTCCTCGCGCGTGAAGGGATAGGTCGCCTCCTCGGTGGTGTTGGCGTAAACGCCGGCCTTGGCGACCACCGCGCGCAGCATCCAGTCGCCGTTATAGGCCTGCTGGGTGCCCGGCACGTTGGTCACGCGCCAGCCATTCATCGCGATGCCGGCGGCGGCCACGCCCGCCTCGACCTTGCGCTCGCCCTCGAAGGCGCCGGCCAGGAGTTCCAGCCGGTCGGCCAGCGACATCGGCATCGGGCTGCCGGTGCCGATGCCGATGCGCGCCATCTGCGCGCGGATGGCCGCTTCCTCGGGCTGAGGCGCGCTGAACTGCAGCGCAAAATCCAGGTAGTCGAAGAAATGGTGTTTCACGAGCTCCGCCGTGGCGCGCGGCCAGCGGATCGCGGGCGGGGCCGGCGGCGCGGGCTGGCGCAGGAAGGCCGAGAGCGGCTGGGCGGAATAGCCGCGCTGGATCGCCGCCACGTTGGGCATGTCGGCGGGATTGAAGAGCTGCGTGCGGAACAGCGTGAGCGCCAGATGCGTGGTGGAGCGGATCACGCCCTTCACGCCGGTCGGCGTGGCACCCTGCCAGCCGGGCCCGGCCACCAGCCACGACCCCGCGCCCTGGCCGGTGGCGCGGCTGCCGATATAGCCGACGTTGTAGGTGTTGCCGTCGCAGACCTGGACCGAGAAGTACCGCCCGGCCGGCACCTCGGGCACCGAGATCACCATCGGTTCGGCGCGCAGGTCGAGCCACAGGATGGAATAGGGCGTGTCGCTGTTGGGCGTGACGACGGCGGTGTCGCGCCAGGTGGCGACGTTGGCCTCGTTGTAGATGGCGTTGAACGGCGCCTTGAACTGCGACCCGGCGCGGTCGATGGCGAATTCGTACATCACCGCGTAGTTCATCACGATCGGCAGTCCGAAGACGAAGGCAGCCTCGGCCGCTTCGAAGGACCCGATCAGGCCGGGGCGGCTGGCCTGGGCCAGCGCGGGGCGCGGCATGGAAAGCACGCTGGCCCCGACAAGGGCGGAGGCGCGAAGAATGTCTCGTTTCAGCATCGAGTGGCTTCCATGGAACGCGGCGATGACGCGGTTGCTCCGGCGAGCGGGAGACTAGCCGTCGCGAGGTCACGACCGCGAGAGATTTTCGTATCCGAGTTGGGCGCGTCGTGCGTCGCCGCGATGGCGGCCGGCGGCCGGCGGCGCAGGGTTCAGATCATCCGCGCCTCGAAGGGCGGCATCAGGTCGGGCGCCTCGAATTCCAGCACCCAGAGGTCGGGGTCGCGCTTCACCTGGCGGTCCACATAGGCGGTCGCGAGGGCTTCCTCGATCGGGGCCGTGCCGGTGCCGCGGACCCAGGCGGGGCGCCCTTCGGCGTCGCGGGCCTGGGCGAGCACGACGCAGCCCTCGCGCCCACGCAGAACGCACAGGATGCCGCCGGAATCCGGGTCCCCGCGGCGCAGCACGGCGGCGGGGCGGCCGGCCATGTCGGACAGGCGGATGGCCATCGAGACCCAGATGCCGGCCTTGACCTTCGGTTCCATGTTTACATAGCCCTCAAGCGTCGGGCGCCGGCCTTCGCCGGCTTGGCTGCGCGCCGTGTGCTGATGCGCCGGGCGCAGGGGCCGGGTTGGGCGCGGTCGCGCCATGCGCTCCCGGATCGCGACGCGATCCGTTGCGGGTGCTGGCGCGGCAGGCGGCTTGCGGTGGCGGGGGGCGTCATCGCGCCAAGGTCGCACGCCCCACCCCTTGCCGGAAGGCGCGCCGCGCGCCATTCACCGCGGATCGAGCGGGGGTCGGCCATGAGCGATCGGAAGATGACGGATGCGCAACGCGCCTATGAGGCGAAGCGCGCGGCCAAGGCGGGCATGAGCCTCGAAAAGTGGCTCGTCGCCAAGGAACGCCGCGCGGCCGAGGATGCCCGCGAGGCCGCCGCCGCCGCGCCGAAGCCGGCCGAACCGGCGAAGAAGCCGGGCTTCTTCGGCCGGCTGCTCGAGAAGGCGCAGAAGCCGCTGTAGGCTGCTGCGCCCGGCCGCGCGTCGGGCAAGCGCGTCTTGCGAGGTGTCGGTATCGGCCCGCTCGCGCACCCTGGCCACTGTCGTTGGGCGGCCAGGTGGATCAGCAGGCCGTCGGATCGGAAAACGCGCTAGGCTGCGCCCCATGCGCAGTACTGTGGCCGGGATGCTCGGGCTGGTCGCCGCGGCCGTCGTGCCGGCGGCGGCGCAGGACTACGCGCCGCTCGGCACCGTGATGCTGTTCCACCCAGGTAGCGCCGAGGTCACGCCGCAGGCGCGCGACGCGCTGCTGGCCTTCCTGCGCCCGCCGCGCCCGCCGGAATTCCGCGGCCACTGCATCACCGGCCATGCCGACCGCGACGCCGGCGCCGCGTCGTTCGCGCAGGCCCGCGCCCATGCGGTCGCGGCGATGATGCAGCGCCAGGGCGTGGATTCGCGCGACATCGCGGTCGAATCGCGCGGCGATGCGCAACCGGTGCGCCTGACACCGCCCGGCCAGGCGGAACCGATGAACGACCGCGTCGAGCTGTTCCCCTGCCCCGGCCCACGCCTGGCCGGCGTGGCCGAGGCCGAGGCCCGCGCCATGGACGCGGTGGTGGTGCCGGCCTTCGTGGCCGCGCTGGCACCGCGCGTGGCGCGGTCGCTGGGCTGTCCGGAACCCGAAGTGCCGCGCGGGGCCCTGGTCCCTCCACCCTTCGCCTGCCCCGCCGGCACGGAGGTGCCGTCGCTGAGCGTTCTGCGCATCGCGGGCACGCGGCGCGTGGCGGTGATCCTGGAATGGCGCGGCGGCGCGCGGGGCGGCTGGAACGCGCCGGCAGCGGCGGTGCTGGACCTGTTCGGCCATGCACCGGCCGCACCTGTGCTGGCTGCGCTGGGCGCGCAGGACGGCGCGGCGCGGCGCAGCGAGTTCCTCGCCGGCGGGGTACGTGCGGAGGTCGAGATCGGCCCCGGCGCGCTGCGCCGCCTGCATGTGGTGCCGCAGGCGAAGGACGCGCCTTAGACTCCGTTGCAGGCGTCGCCCTCGGGGCGCTTTCCGCGACGTCCGGCCCCGGTCAGGCGGTTGCGCCCTGGCGGTCCGTCCGCGGCGGCAACTCCCGCGCCGCCGCGCAGGAACACACCACCGATCCATCCGCGCGTTCGTTCGGCACCGTGGGTTCCCCGCAATGCGGGCATTCGATCGGTTCGCGCATCACAGCATGCGCATCAGCGTGCCGTCGCGCCGGATCGCGTGATGGAACACCGCGCCACCGATATGCGCGACCAGCAGCACCACGAACAGGTAGCCACCGATCGTGTGGCCCCAGGACAGCGCATTCGCGAGACCTTCCGACGGCTCCATGAACTTCGGCAGGTCGATGAAGCCCAGATAGGCGGTGCGCCCCTGCATCGGGAAGCCGAAGGCGTTGGTCATGAAGAAGCCCATCAGCGGCTGCAGGATCAGCAGCGCGTACAGGCCGTGATGCGTCGCGGCGGCGGCCTTGCGCATCATGGGCGGCAGGTCCGCCGGGTGCGGCGGCGGCGGGTGGCGGACCTTCCACGCGATGCGCGCAATCGCCGCGAACAGGATGGTCAGGCCCGCGCTTTCGTGGATGGCGTAGAAGCCCATCTTGTAGGCGCCATCGGCCTCGCCGGTGATGAACTTGATGACGAAGCCGGTCGGAAGCGCCACCAGCATGAGGCCCAGCGTGATCCAGTGGAACCACTTCGCCGCGCGACCGTATTGCCCATGCGGGTGCGCGGCGTCCTGGCCGGGCAGAGGGCCGGCTGTGCTGGCGTCCATGTTGGGTCTCCCGTGCATGTCGCGGGCAGTCTATCGCATGGCCGCGATGTTCCGCACGTGAGGATGATCGCCGCCCATGCGGATTGGAGCACCGATCCGCGCAAGCGCTGGGTCAGCATCGCGCGTCGCGGCGCAGATGGGTGGCGTGCGCAGGCGCCGGTCCCGGTGGGCGATCCCGCCGCGCTGGCGGCGGCGCTGGTGGCCGAGGGCGTGCCGGTCGCGATCGGGCTCGACCTGCCGCTCGGCGTGCCGCGCGGCTTCGCGCAGGATCGCCCGGAAGCGGGCTTCGTCGATTTCCTGCGCTGCCTGGTGGCACGGCCCGCCTTCTTCGAGGTTGCCGCGACGCTGGCGGAGGTATCGCGCGAGCGCCCCTTCTACCCCGCGCGCGGCGTGAAGGGCATGACGCGCGCGGCACATGCGGCGGCGCTCGGGCTGGGCGATGCGCGCGGCCTGTCGCGGCTGTGCGACCGCGCCACAGCGGAACGCCCCGCCGGCGCGCCGGTATTCTGGACGCTGGGGGCGAACCAGTCCGGCAAGGCCGCGATCGCGGCGTGGCGGGACTGGCTGGCGCCGGGGCTCGCGCGGGGCGCGCCCTATGCGATCTGGCCCTTCGAGGGCGGTATCCATGCGCTGCTGGCGCCCGGCCGCGCGGTGCTGGCCGAGGTCTATCCGGCGGAGGCGCTCCGCCACTGCGGGCTGGTGCTGCGCGGGTCGAAGCGCGTGCAGGCCGACCGCGCAGCCATCGGGGATGCGCTGCTGGGCGCGATGGCGGCGCGGTGCGTCGTCCCCGAGCCTTGCCTGCGCGTCATGGTGGCCGATGGCTTCGGCGCCGACCCGGCCGGCGAGGATCGCTTCGATTCGGTCATCGGCCTGCTCGGGCTGGTGGGCGTGCTCGATGGTGCGCGCGCGGACTTCGTGCCGCACGACGACGCGGTGCGCCGCTGGGAGGGCTGGGTGCTCGGGCAAAGCGCGCTGCCGGTCGCGTAGCGCGCGGGCGCTGCCAGGCCGCCCCGGGGCGACCGGGACGGCGAACACGTGAGGACTGCGCGGCGTGCGCGCGAACTACGCCTCTTTGCGCCGCCGCGCGACTCGGACCGCGCGCCGCCGCGCGACTCGGACCGCGCGCCGCCGCGCGACTCGGACCGCGCGCCGCCGCGCGACTCGGACCGCGCGCCGCCGCGCAACGCGACAACGCGCTGCAGGCGCATCGATCACCGCACGCCCACCGCCCACGCATGCGTGCACGCCACCACCGACATCTCAAGCAGCGCAGTCGCGCACCGGGCGCCGCACGCGACCTCCGCGCCGCGTAACCGCCCGCCTGCCGCGGACGAACCCATCCACGGACGCAGCAGGAGAGCGGCGATGCATTACGACCCCCGCGGCATGGCGATCACGACCGGCAGCGCCGTGGCTGCACGCGAACTGGACGCGGCGGTGATGGCGCTGCTCGGCCAGCAGCAGGAGGCGGGCGCGCGGCTCGGCGCCGCCCTCGCGGCCGATCCGCTGCTGGTGGCGGGGCAGGCGCTGGCCGGCTTTTCGCTGATGCTGGCGGCGCGGCGGCCGCTCGCGATTCAGGCGATGGGCAGCCTGGGGCGCGCGCGCGCCGCGCTGGTGGACCGTGGCGGCACGCCGCGCGAGCGCGCGCTGGTGCAGTCGCTGGCGGCCTGGGCCGAGGGCGGCGACATGGCCCGCGCCGCCGCAGGGCTCGAGGCGATTGCGCAGGAGGACCCGCACGACATCCTCGCGCTGCGCCTGGCGCACGGCATCCGCTTCATGCTGGGCGAGGCCTTCGAGATGCGCCACGCAATCGAGGCCGCGCTGCCGCGCTGGGATGCGTCGATGCCGGGCTACGCGAACCTGCTGGGCTGCCACGCCTTCGCTCTGGAGGAGACCGGCGAGGCCGCGCGCGCGGAACGGGTGGGGCGCGCGGCCGTGGCGCTCGATCCCGGCGATTTGTGGGGCGCGCACGCCGTCGCGCATGCGCTGGGCGCGCAGGGGCGCTTGCGCGAAGGACTCGCCTGGCTGCGCTGGCTCGAGCCGCATCTGGCCGGCGGGTCGAACTTCGTGCGGCACGTGCATTGGCACCGCGCGCTGTTCCACCTGGCGCTGGGCGAGCACGATGCGGCGCTGGCGCTGCACGACGCGAAGGTCTGGGCGGAACCGAGCGAGGATGTGCGGGACCTGATGAACGCCGCGCACCTGCTGTGGCGGCTGGAGGCCGGCGGCGTGCCGGTGGGTGCGGCGCGCTGGGATGCGCTGGCCGACGTGGCGGAACGGCGCATCGGCGAGCATGCCTGGGCGTTCGCGGACCTGCATGACGTGATCGCCCTGGCCGGGGCCGGACGGCACGCGGCGGTGGGGCGCATGATCCGGTCGATCGCCGGCCATGCGGGGTCGCACCACGGCGATCAGGCGCGGCTGCATGCGGAGCTGGGCATCGCCGCGGCGCGCGCCGTGGCGGATGCGGTGGGTGGCGATGCGCGGCAGGCGTGCCGGTGCCTCGATGCCGTGCTGCCGCGCCTGCCGGAATTCGGCGGCAGCCACGCGCAGCGCTCGGTGTTCGTGGCGATGCGCGACCACGCGGCGCGCGGCGGCCTGGCGGACCGCGCGCGGGGGTGACGCCGGCGCGCGAAGCGTGAAGACTACGCCGAGGCGCGGGGGCATCTTCGCACCGCCCGCCGACCACGGGAGCGCGCATGAAACTGGCCGTCATCACCGACATCCACGGCAATGTCGCCGCGCTGCGGGCGGCGCTGGCGGATATCGCGGCGCGCGGGATCGGGCGCGTGGTCTGCCTGGGCGACATCGCGTCGGGCGCCGGCTGGCCGCGCGAGACGGTGGAGTTGCTGCAGGACCGCGCCATCCCGTGCATCCGCGGCAATCACGACCGCTGGATCAGCGAGCACGACCACGCGACCATGGGCAAGCAGGACCGTCATGCCTTCGATGAGCTCGGCGCCGACCACCGCGCCTGGCTGATGGACCTGCCGGCCACGCTGGAACCTGCACCGGGCGTGCTGGCCTGCCACGGCACGCCGCAATCGGACGTGCAGAACCTGATCGAGGAAGTGGTCGAGGGCCGCCTGCGCGAGGCGCCGATGGCGGTGCTGCGCGACCGGCTGGGCGAGGCCGGCATGGCCGCGCGCGTGGTGGTCTGCGGGCATTCGCACCGCACCGGGATGGTGCAGGTGCCGGGCGGGCCGCTGGTGGTGAATCCGGGCAGTTGCGGGTTGCCGGGTTTCCGCATCTCGCGCGAGCCGGTGCACCGGCAGGAGGCCGGCACGCCGCATGCGCGCTATGCCGTGCTGCACCTCGATGGACCGGAGGTCGGGGTGGAAGCGCTGGCGGTGCGCTACGACTGGGATGCGGCGGCGCGCCGCGCCGAGGAGGTCGGCTTCAACGCCGCCTGGCCGCATGTGATCCGGACGGGGCTGCTGCCGGAGAGCGCGTGAGGCGAAGGCCCGGCGGCCGAGCGCCGGGCATCCGAGCGGCATGTGCCCGTGCGGAAGCGCCGCGAGCGCCTGCCGTGGCGCGCAGGTCGGCAGCGTCGCATCCGGGCGGCGCCAGGCTGGGGGTGCTGCGCCCCTGACCGGCATGCGGAGCCCGTCGGCCGCACTGACGGGGTCCGGGAAGCAGGGGCGTGTCCGACCTCCCTCGGCCGCATCATCGGGCTTGCCGATGCAAACGCGAATGGCGGACCTTGGGGTGGAGTTGGCGCGGGAGGCCGGGTGGACATACTGATCCGTGTGCTGGCCTGGGGTGTCGCCATGCTCGCCGCGAACCTCGGGGCGGCGTATGTCTGGCGGACGTACTTTGTCCCGGATTGGGGAGGCGCGTCGCGCGAGCTGGCGGGCGACCTGTCGGCCTTCGATGAGCGGCTGCAGCGCGAGATCGCGGCCTACAACGCCAACCTGAGGGTCTTCAGCACGCCGCAGACGGAGGCGCTCGGCGCAAGCCTGTCCGGTCGCACCGTATTGACCCGCTTCATGATGAACCGCTTCGTGGCGCCGGGCGAACGGGCCGAGCTCGCCGCCCGGCTGCGCGAGCGTCACTACCGGGAGGTATGCCCGCGCCAGGGCCTTGCGCTGCGTGCCGGCTACCGCTTCGTCTACAGCTATGCGGATATCGTCGGCGGCGAGATTCGCATCGTGCTGTCGGCCAACGATTGCTGAACTGCCGCGCGGTGCCTTACCCGCCGTCCAGGAACCGCCCGATCCAGCCCTGCACGCGCGCGACATCGTCGGGCCCCGCGTAGCTCGCCAGCGCCGGCGCGGCGTGCGCGCCGAAGCGATCCTGCAGCGCCTCGGTCAGCGCGACCGCGTAGGGCACGGTGAATTCCGGATGGAACTGGAAGGACACGGCATCGCCGTAGTCGAGCGCGGCCAGGGGCGTGAACGCGCTCGCGAGCAGCAGGCGCGCGCCGGGCGGGGCGGCCACCACCTGGTCCTGGTGGAAGGCGGGCGCGCGGATGGTCGTGGCGTCGTCCATCCAGGCAGCGCGCGCGACCACGTCGTAGCCGTGCAGGCCGAGCCCCCAGCCGCGAGGGGATTTTTGTACCCGCCCGCCGAAGGCCGCCGCCATGGCCTGGTGGCCAAAGCACAGCCCCACCAGGCGCGCCCGCCCGCGCGCGTCACGCAGGAAGTCGAGCAGCGGCGGGATCCAGGGAAGGTCGTCCATCACCCCGGCCGGCGAACCCGTCACCACATAGGCGTCGCAGGCCTCGGCCGCTGCGGGCAGTACGCCCTGCAGGGTCGCGAAGACCTGCGCGTCGTGCCCGGGGCCCAGCATGCGGCGCACCATCGCGGCATAACTCCCGTGCCGTGCGCCGACGGACTCAGGCGGGACGCCGCATTCGAGGATGCCGACCTTCATGGCGCGGGCGCGTAGAGCCCCGCTGCGCGCGCGGCCTGCGTCGCGAGCCGCGCGGTCAGCTCGAAGACCGGCATCGGCACGCCGGCCTGCTTCGCGAGGTCGAGCGGCACGGTGAACAGCGCGTCGATCTCCATCGCGCGGCCGAGTTCGAGGTCCTGCAGGATCGAGGGCTTGTGCGCGATCATGGCGGACCGCTTCATGCGCGCCTCCGCCGAGGTCGCGAGGTCGTGGCCATGGGCGAGCGCGAGGGCCGCCCCTTCCTCGGCGATGGCGATGGCGGCCGCGTAGATGGCCGGGTCCGACAGCGTGGTCATCATGTCGGCGCGCGAGAGGATGCACAGCGGCCCGCTGGTCAGGTTGCCCATCAGCTTGCCCCAGACGCGGTGACGAATATCGGTGACCACCGGGCAGGGCATGCCGCCGGCCTCGATGGCCGATGCGATGGCCTGCGCGCGCGGGGTGACGCTGCCGTCGGGTTCGCCGAGGAACAGGCGGATATCCGCGTGTTCGGACTTCACGACGCCGGGTTCGATGACGGCGCTGGCCGAATAGACCACGCCGCCGAGGGTGCGATGCATGCCGATGCTGCGTTCGATCTCCGCGCCGGGGTCGAGCAGCGGGATGCGTTCGCCCTCGCGCGGGCCGCCATGGCGCAGGAAGTACCACCAGGGAATGCCGTTGGTGACGAAGGCGACCGGCGTGTCGGGGCCGAGCAGCGGGGCGATGGCGCGCGCGGCCGCAGGCAGTGCGGGGACCTTGGTGGTGACCAGCACGGCATCGACCGGGCCGACCTCCTCCGCGGTGGCGAAGGCCTGCACCCGGACGGTGCGCACGCCGTCATGCGCGTGCAGGGTGATGCCGCGCGCGCGCATCGCCTCCAGGTGCGGGCCGCGCGCCACGACGGCGACATCCGCACCGCCCAGCGCCGCGCGGGTCGCGAGGTGGCTGCCGATGGCGCCGGCACCGAAGACGCAGATGCGGGTCATGGATGGATCCTTGGCCGGAGAGACGCCACGGGCAACCTGGTACCGCGCAGCCATGCAATCGCTGCGCCGGAATGGGCGCCGCGTGCGGAACGCATCACGCCGCGTGGTCGCGCAGTTGCACGCACATCGCGGCGCCCGCGGCGACCAGGCGGTCCGTGATGGTTTGGCCATGCGCGGCATTGGCGCTGCGCGGGTCCGGCGCAGCCACGCCGCCGGGGGCGACTTCCTCGACCCACATCGGCACGGCGAAGTCGACGCCATGGCTGCGGATGGCGCCGAAGCCGGTCGGCGGCACGCCCAGGTAGGGGCCGGTGGGGGCCCGTTCGCGCGTGCGGTCCGGACGGCACAGATCGGGGCGCAGGTGCAGGGTGACCGAGGCCACAGGGTCGCCGCCATGGCCGAAGGATGCGGCGGGCCCGCCGAGTTCGGCGTGCAGCTTGCCGGCTTCGCGCCACAGATGCAGGGCGGGGATGATGACGCCGTGGCGGTGGCGGGCGGCGCGTGCGGCCGCTTCCGCGGGACCGATCGTGCCGGCATGGCCGTTGACGATGAGGATCGAGCGCGTGCCGGTGCGGATGAAGGCCTCGGCTGTTTCCTCGATGACGGCGGTCAGCGTCGGGATGGACAGCGTGATGCCGCCGGCCACGCCGGCGAAGAAATCCTCCCCGCCGAACGGGATGGCGGGGGCGACCAGGGCGTCGGCGCCCAGCGCCAGCGCGCTGGCGGCGATGCGCGCGGCGATCTCCTCCGCCACCAGGTAGTCGCCCATGGGCAGGGCGGGGCCATGGGTCTCGAGGCTGCCCATGGGCAGGATGGCGACCGCGCCGGCGGCGAGGCGCGAGGCCACCTCGGGTGACGTGATCTCGGCGATGCGATGGGTCATGCGAAGGCCTTGCGGTGAAGGGGCGTCAGGCCGGCGTCTCGGCGGCAAGGATCCAGGCGAAGGCCTGTTCGAGCTCGCCGGAAGCAAAGCGCCGGATCTCGGGCGGCAGGACCGCGCCGGCGACGCGCGCGAGCATGCCGGCCAGGTCGCTGTCGGTGACGATAGCGACCCGCCTCACGCGTGCGGCGTGGCCGCGCACGAAGCGGCCATGCGCGAACAGACCGTCGAGCCCGTCCCAGCCGGGGAAGCTACGCGTGTCGATGAGCAGTCCGCGCAGGCTGCCGGCCTCCTCGATGTACGGGTCGACCAGGGCGGCGAGGCGATCGAAATCCTCCGCCGCAAGTGGGCCGTCCGGTTCCAGCACGACGACGCCGCGGTCGCGCAGCAGTTCCATCACGAGCATGGCGCGGGCTCCTTCCCCTGGGGCTCGACCCGACCTTTGTGCCAGCGGATGGCGCGAACCGCCAGCGCCGCGCGACCTACGCCAGCAGGTCCAGGGCGGCGCGGCTGAGCGCCTGCACACCCTGTTCTATGCAGCGCTCGTCGGGCTGGTAGAAGGCGTTGTGCAGGCGGTCGTCGCGCCCCGCCGCGCCTGATCCGATGCGCAGCTGGAAGGCGGGCGCGCGGGCGGCGAATTCGGCGAAGTCCTCCGCCCCCATCGACGGTTCGCCTTCGACCGGGGCCACGCCCATCTGGCGCGCCACGGCGGCGATGACGGGTTCCAGCACGCGTGCATCATTGACCAGCGGCGGCACCTTGCGCGCATAGGTCATGGTGCAGCCCACGCGCAGGCCGGTCGCGATGCCCTGCGCGAGCCGCTTCAACGCGGCCTCGGCCGTGTCGCGCGCATCGGCGTGCAGGGTGCGCACGGTGCCCTTCAGGTGCACACGCTCGGGGATGATGTTGTAGGTGGTCCCGCCCTGCACCATGCCGACCGTGACCACGGCCGGGTGCAGCGGCTTGATCTCGCGGCTGACGACGGTCTGCGCCTGGCCGATGAACTGCGCGGCGGCGACGATGGGGTCGACCGCGGCGTAGGGGTGCGCGGCATGGCCGGATTTGCCCTGCACCACCAGGTCGAAGCGGTCCGAGGCCGCGAGGCAGGCGCCGCGCACGTAGCCGAAGGTGCCCACGGGCATGTCGGGGTGGTTGTGGAACCCGATCGCGAGATCGGCGCCATCGGCGGCACCGTCGGCGATCATGGCGGCGGCCCCTTCCAGCACTTCCTCGGCAGGCTGGAACACCAGCCGGACGGTGCCGGCGATCTGCGGCGCGAGGTCCTTCAGCACCGCCGCGACGCCGAGCAGCGTGGCGGTGTGGATGTCGTGGCCGCAGGCGTGCATCTGGCCATCGACGCCGCTGGCGAAGGGCAGGCCGGTTTCCTCGTGGATCGGCAGCGCGTCCATGTCGGCGCGGATCAGCAGCGTGGGGCCGGGGCGACCGCCGGTGATCTCGCCCACCACGCCGGTGACGCCCACGCCGGTGCGATGCGCGATGCCCAGGCGCGTGAGTTCGGCGGCGACGATGCCGGCGGTGCGGATTTCCTGGAACGCCAGTTCAGGCACGCGGTGGATGTCGCGGCGCAGTTCCACCAGGTGCGGCGCGATGGCAGCGGCGGCGTCGCGGATGGCGCGCTGCGGGTCGTTCGGGATCATGGCGGCGATGGCTCCGGCGTCGATGGTCGGCGTGCGTACGCGCCGTCGCGGCTGGCGCGCGCGATGGTTGAGAAAGCATAGGACGGTACGGCGCACCGGCAAGCCCGCTGCGCGCTTGCGACGTGCCATGCCCCATGCGATAGGGCGAAGCGACACTTGGGAGGCAAGATGTCCTGGACGCTCCGCCGGCGCATTCTGCTGGCAGGTTCCCTATTGGCCGTGACCACGTCGCGCCATGCCCTGGCGCAGGCTGCCGCATGGCCTTCGCAGCCGATCCGCCTGGTCGTTCCCTTCGCGCCCGGCGGCACGACCGACCTGGTCGCACGGTTGCTGGCGGCCGGGCTGCAGGAACGCCTGGGCGTGTCGGTGGTGGTCGAGAACCGCGCCGGCGCGGGCGCCACGGTGGGCAGCGAGATGGTCGCGCGCGCCGCACCCGATGGCTACACGCTGGTGATGTCCAACATCGCGAGCCATGGCATCTCGCCCTCGGTCTATCGCGGGCGCATCCGCTACGATGCGGTCGCCGACTTCGCGCATATCGCTCTGGTGGTGTCGAACCCGACCGTGTGGGTGGCCAATCCGCGCGCCGGCATCCGCACGCTGGCGGATGCGGCGGCGAAAGCGCGCGGGACGGGCGGGCTCGATGTCGCGACATCGGGCGCCGGATCCTCGAACCACCTGATGGTGGTGCGCATGGGCCAGCTGATCGGCACCGAGCTGAACCACATTCCCTTCCGCGGCGCGGGCCCGGCCATGCAGGCGGTGATCGCGGGGCAGGTGCCGATGATGTCCGACAGCCTGCCCTCGGCGGCGAACCACATCCGGCAGGGGTCGGTGATCGCGGTGGCGATGGCCTCGGCGTCGCGGCACCCGTCCTTCCCGGACGTGCCCACCTTCCGCGAGCAGGGTTTCGACCTGGCCAGCGATTCCTGGTTCGGGATCTCCGCCCCCGCCGGCACGCCGGCGCCGATCGTCGAGCGGCTGAACCTCGAGAGCCGTGCCTTCCTCTCGACGCCCGAGATCGTGGCCCGCCTGGCCGAGCTCGGCGGGACGCCCGGGGACCTCACGGCGCAAGGTTACGGCGAATTCGTAAGGCGGGAGGTGGCGCTTTGGGCGCCACTCGTGCAGGCTTCCGGCGCGACGCCGGACTGAACGTGCGTTCGGGGGCAGGATTTTGACTGGGGTGGACGAACAAGCATGAAGCTCAACACCAAGGACCTGATTTCGGCTGCGCTGCTGATCGGCTTCGCGCTGGTCGGGTTGTGGCTCAACATGGACCACAACATGGGCACAGCGCGACGCATGGGGCCGGGCTACATGCCCTTCCTCGGCTTCGTGATCCTGCTCGGGCTGGGCGTCATCGTGCTGCTGCTCGGCCTGTTCAACGGCCCCGACCCGCTCGCGAAGTGGACGTCGCAGGAGGTCGTGTTCCTGATCGGCGGCGCCGTGGTCGGCACCGCGGCGGGGCTGATCGCGATGCGCGTGGGCGGCTGGCCCTCGGCCGGGTGGAATGCGCTCGGCATCGGGATGTTCGTCGGTTGCCTGGTACCGGCGGTCATCAAATCGTGGCGACCGCTGTTCCTGGTCAGTGCCGCCTTCGCACTGTTCGGGCTGGTGCTCGAACCGCTCGGGCTGATGCTCGCCATCACGCTGTGCGTCGTGCTCGCCGCGTTCGCCGACGAGACGCACAAGCCGCTCGGCGTCGTGGGCCTGGTCGTGTTCCTGTGCGTGCTGTGCTGGGCCGTGTTCATCTACGAGCTCGACATCCGCGTGCCGGTCTGGCCGCAGTTCTGACCGAAAGGACCGGCTGACATGGATCTCATCGGCAATCTGGCGCATGGCTTCGGCGTCGCGCTCACTTTCAACAACCTGCTGTTCTGCCTGATCGGCTGCGTCATCGGCACCGCCATCGGCGTGCTGCCGGGCATCGGGCCTGTGGCGACCATCTCGCTGCTGCTGCCGATCACCTTCGGCCAGCCCGCCACCACCGCCATCATCATGCTGGCGGGCATCTACTACGGCGCGCAGTACGGCGGTTCCACCACGGCCATCCTGCTGAATCTGCCGGGCGAGGTCAGTTCGGTCGTCACAACCCTCGAAGGCTACAAGATGGCCCGCAAGGGCCGCGCGGGCGCGGCGCTGTCGATCGCGGCGCTTGGGTCGTTCTTCGCGGGCACCGTCGCGACCGTGCTGGTGGCGGCTTCGGGCCCGCTGCTGACGCAGGTGGCGCTGTCCTTCGGCCCGGCGGACTACTTCTCGCTGATGTTCCTCGGCCTGATCATCTCGGCGGTGCTGGCGCAGGGGTCGGTCGTGAAGTCGATTGGCATGGTGGTGTTCGGCGTGTCGCTCGGCATGGTCGGCACCGACGTGCAGACCGGGCAGCAGCGCTTCACCTTCGGCATCCCGGAACTGTCGGACGGCGTGGGCTTCGTCTCGATCGCGATGGGCATGTTCGGCATCGCCGAAATCATCCTGAACCTCGAACGGCCGGAATCGCGCTCGGTCATGTCGGGCAAGGTCGGCTCGCTGATGATGACGCGCGAGGAATTCAAGCGCGCGGTGCCCGCAGTGCTGCGCGGCACGGTGGTCGGTTCGCTCCTGGGCATCCTGCCCGGTGGCGGCGCCGCGCTGTCGTCCTTCGGCTCCTACATGATGGAGCGAAAGATCTCGAAGGGCCGGCACGAATTCGGCACCGGCGCGATCGAGGGCGTGGCGGGTCCGGAATCGGCGAACAACGCGGCCTCGCAGACCTCCTTCATCCCGCTGCTCACGCTCGGCATCCCGGCCAATGCCGTGATGGCGCTGATGGTCGGCGCGCTGATCATCCAGGGCATCCAGCCCGGCCCGCGCATGGTCGAAGCGCAGCCGGACCTGTTCTGGGGCCTGATCGCGTCGATGTGGGTCGGCAACCTGATGCTGCTGGTCATCAACCTGCCGATGATCGGCATCTGGGTGAAGCTGCTCGCGGTTCCCTACCGCCACATGTACCCGGCCATCATGATCTTCTGCGCGATCGGCGTGTATTCGCTGCAGAACAACGTGTTCGACGTGTACCAGACGGTGGTCTTCGGCATCTTCGGCTACCTCTGCTCGAAGCTGCGCCTGGAAGCCGCGCCGATGCTGATCGGCTTCGTGCTGGGGCCGATGATGGAGGAACACCTGCGCCGCGCCATGCTGCTGTCGCGCGGCGACCCGATGGTGTTCCTCGAACGCCCGATCAGCGCGACGATGCTCGGCATCGCCGCCATCGCGCTGGTTGCGATGCTGCTGCCCAACATCCGCAAGGGCAAGGACAGCGCGTTGCAAGAAGGCGGGTGAGGGTCGTCCTGCCCGCGTAGGTCGGGGTGTTTTGGGAAGGCGGGTTCCGAGGGGGACCCGCCTTCTTTGTTTTTGTATGCCCTCAAGCGCCGGGCGCCGCCTCCGGCGGCTTGGCTTGCGCGCCGTGCACTGGTTCGTCGGGCGGGGGTGGCAGGTTGGGTGCGGTCGCGCCTTGCGCTCCCGGATCGCGCAGGCGCGCGATCCGCGTCTGTTCGCCGCAAGTGCCGGCGCAGGCGTGCGCGGGCATGGCTGCGCGCCGTGCACTGGTGCGTTGGGCGCGGGTGGCAGGTTGGGCGCGGTCGCCGCCTTGCGCTCCCGGATCGTGCAGGCGCGCGATCCGCGTCTGTTCGCCGCTAGTGCCGGCGCAGGAGTGCGCGGGCATGGCTGCGCGCCGTGCGCTGGTGCGTTTGGCGCCGCGGATCGGTTGGTCGCGGTGCGCTGTGCCCTCCCGGATCGCCGCAGGGCCGCGATCCGCGTTGCGTGGCTCAGTCGCCCGGCGCCGCCTCGGGCTTCGGGCGCGGCAGCGCGAAAACGCCGCTGGCGCGCAGGACCGCCACGCCATCGGCCAGGAAGCGCCCCTCCACGAACATCATCCGCTGGGTGCGGCGCAGCAACGCCGGGTGGCATTCCAGCCAGGCGCCCAGCGGCGCGGGGGCCAGGTAGTCCGTCACCAGGCTGATGGTCACGAAATGCCCGGGCGTACCGGCCTGTTCGGCCCCACCGATGCCCAGCACGATGTCGGCGATGGTCGCGAGCATGCCGCCATGCGCCACCGCCTGGTTGTTGCAGTGGCGCCGTTCGATCCGGATACCGAAGCGCGCCCCGGCTTCCTCGGGCCGGCGGAAGATCGGGCCGATCGGCTCGAGGAAGGGCCCGCCCGCGTGCCGCGCCACGAAACCCTCCGGAACACCGCTGTCCACCACGCCGATCCCCCTGCACCAAACGGGGGCAGGATAGGCGCCCCGCCGCACCCTGCCGAGGTGCCTTCCCTTCGCCCCAGTTGCGACGCATAGAACGCGCAGCACCCGTTCAGATCGCCCGGACGCCATGACCCAACAGCACACGCCGATCCTGCCCGTCATCCTCTCGGGGGGCACCGGCACCCGCCTCTGGCCGCTCTCGCGCGAGGGGTATCCGAAGCAGTTCTGGCCGCTCGCCTCGGACCGGCCGATGCTGGTCGAGACCGCGGCGCGCGCGGAAGGCCCGGGCTTCGCGCCCCCCATGGTGGTCTGCAACGAGGCGCACCGCTTCCTGGTCGCCGAACAGCTGCGCGGCCATGGCGCGCGCATCGTGCTGGAACCGGCGGGGCGCAATTCCGGCCCCGCCATCGCCGCCGCGGCGCTGCTGGCCGAGGAAGCGGGCCCGGGCACGGTCCTGTGGATCATGGCCGCCGACAGCGCGATCAAGGACGTGCCCGCGTTGCATGCGGCGCTCGGCCAGGCGGCCGCAGCGGCGCGCGCGGGGCGGATCGTCACCTTCGGCATGGCGCCGACCGCGCCCGAGACCGGCTACGGCTACATCGAGGCCGGCGCCGACGTGCCGGGCCTGCCCGGGGTGCGCGCCATCGCGCGCTTCGTCGAGAAGCCCGATGCGGCGCGCGCGGCCGACTTCGTCGCCGGCGGCCGGCACCTTTGGAATTCCGGCATGTTCGTCGCGACCGCGTCGGTCCTGCTGGCGGAGCTCGAACGGCACGAACCCGCCATGCTGGCCGCGGTGCGCCAGGCGGTGGCCGGGGCGAAGCGCGACATGGACTTCGTGCGGCTCGATGCCGCGGCCTTCGCGGCGGCGCCGTCGATCAGCATCGACCATGCAGTGATGGAGCGCACCGCAAATGCCGCGGTGGTGCCGGCGGCGATCGGCTGGTCCGACATCGGATCCTGGGCCGCGCTGTGGGAGATCAGCCCGCAGGATGGCGCGGGCAACGCCACGCTCGGCCCGGTCGAACTGGTCGATGCGCGGCGCTGCCTGGTGCGCAGCGAGGGGATCGTCACCGGCGTGGTCGGCCTCGAGGACGCCGTCGTGGTGGTGACCGACGACGCGGTGCTGGCCATGCACCGCGACCGCGCGCAGGACGTGAAGAAGCTGGTCGAGCAGCTGCGCGCCAAGGGCCGCAAGGAAGCGACCGAGCATCGCCGCGCCTATCGGCCCTGGGGCCACTACGAGGGGCTGATCCTGGGCGAGCGCTTCCAGGTGAAGAAGATCCAGGTGCGCCCCGGCGCGAAGCTGTCCCTGCAGAAGCACTTCCACCGGGCGGAGCATTGGGTGGTGGTCTCGGGCACTGCGATCGTGCGCCGCGACGCCGAGGAGATCCTGCTGCGCGAGAACGAGAGCGTCTACCTGCCGCTCGGCTGCGTGCACCGGATGGAGAACCCCGGGATGATCCCGCTGGTGCTGATCGAGGTGCAGTCCGGGTCCTACCTGGGCGAGGACGACATCGTGCGCTTCGAGGACACCTACGGGCGCGCCTGAGGCGCGACCGTAGGATTTCTCGCGTCCCTCAAACGGCGGGCGGCCGGCGTCCGCCGGCCTTGCCTTCGCGCCAGGGGCTGGTGCGCCAGGAACGGCTGACAGTCTGGGCGCGGTCGCGCGTCGCGCGCGCGGATCGTGCAGGCGCACGATCCGACGTGTTTGACCCTCAAACGGCGGGCGGCCGGCGTCCGCCGGCCTTGCCTTCGCGCCAGGGGCTGGTGCGCCAGGAACGGCTGACAGTCTGGGCGCGGTCGCGCTCCGCGCGCGCGGATCCTCGCAGGGCCGCGATCGGTCGTGGTGTGTCCCTCGGATGTCGGGCGGGCGCGCATCGGCGCCGATCTTGATCCGGCGCAAGGCGCGCCGCCGCGGCGCGCGCAACATGGCGGCATCGTCCCACCGCACGAAAGGCCTGCCATGAACCACCGCCACCGCAAGGTGCTCCACGCGCTGTTCGCCCACCCGGTCAGCGCCAATATCGACCCCCGCGCCGTGCATGCCGTGTTCGAGGAACTCGGGGCCGAGGTCTCGCACAATGGGTCCGGCCGTATTGCGGTGAAGCTCAATGGCCAGGCGCATGCCTTCCACGATTCGAAGCACAGCCTGTCGAAGGACGAGGTGGTGGCGATCCGCACCTTCCTGGCCGATGCGGGCATCGATCCCGCCGCGTATCCGGACTGATCAGACGGCGGCCGCGCCGGACTGATCCGCGCGCACGCTTCGGCCTGGCCGCGGCGCGCACGACCGAGCACACGCCGGCTTGATCTTCCGGCGTATTCCTGCGGTAACCTTGGCCCGCCAAGCCACGGCCTGCGCCGCGGCCCCGGGAGAGGAACACCATCACCATGACCCTGCACCGCCGCGCCCTGCTGGGTGCCGCCGGCCTCGCCGCACTCGCACCCGCCGCCGCCCGCGCCCAGGCGCGTTGGCAGATGGCCACCCCCTATGCCGACGGCAACTTCCACACCCGCAACATCCGCACCTTCGTGCAGGAGATCGAGCAGGCCGCCGGCGGGCGGCTGTCGATCCAGGTGCATTCCAATGGGTCGCTGCTGCGCATGCCCGAGATCAAGCGCGGCGTGCAGACCGGCCAGGTGCAGCTGGGCGAGATCCTGCTGACCGCCTATGCCAACGAGGACCCGCTGTTCGACGCCGATGCGCTGCCGCAGCTGGTGACGAATTTCGCGCAGGCGAAGCGGCTGTCGGACCTGCAGAAGCCCTTCATCGAGGCACGCCTGGCGCGCCAGGGCCTCAGCCTGCTGTACATGGTGCCGTGGCCGCCGGCGGGGCTCTACGCGCAGGTGCCGGTCACCAGCCTCGAGCAGTTGCGCGGGCAGCGCTTCCGCACCTTCTCCCCCATGACCAATCGCTTCGCGCAGCTGATCGGCGCGCAGCCCACGCTCGTGCAGTCGGCGGAACTGGCGCAGGCGTTCGCGACAGGCGTCGTGCAGGCGCAGATCACCTCGGCCGCGACGGGCGTCGATACCCAGGCCTGGGACTATGCGCGGGTGTTCACGCCGCTCGGCTTCTCCATGACGAAGAACGCGGTGATGGTTTCGCGCCGCGCGCTAGAGGGACTGCCAGCCGACGTGCAGGCGGCGGTGCGCACCGCGGCGGCCCGCGCCGAGACGCGCGGCTACGAACTGGCCGAACAAGCCACGCGCGAGACCGAGGCGACGCTCGCCGCGCGCGGCATGCAGGTGGGCCCGCCCTCGCAGCAGCTGCTCGATGACCTCACGCGCGTGGGCCGGACCATGGCGGATGAATGGGTGACGCGCGCCGGCGATGACGGGCGGCGGCTGCTCGAACAGTACCGGGCGGGCTGACAGCCTGCCCTGAACCCTGGCTCGCGCGGCGGTTCGACATCCGTCGCCCCCTGCCTGCCGGCGGCCTCGAAGGGGCGGCCGGCTGCGGAGGTGCGTGGCGGATGCGCCGTGCGCCCCCGACGCTGCCCTCGCACCGCGCAGGCGCTGCCTTGTGCGAGGGCAATGGAGCCCCTTGCACCGCTGGGCATCGGCACGCCCCCCTTGCGCCACGGCTGGAACGGCGCCGAAGATGCCGCCGGAAAAGAACGAACAAGGGGGCTTCCCATGACCAACCTTCGCCGCCGCGACCTGCTCGCGGCCACGGGCGGCCTTGCCGCCGCAGCCGTGTTCGGGCGCGCCGCGCAGGCGCAGACGCGCTGGCAGGTCGCCACCGCCTATCCGGACGGCAACTTCCACACCCGCAATATGCGCACCTTCGTGGAGCAGGTGCAGGCGGCCTCCGGCGGGCGGCTGCAGATCCAGGTACATTCCAACGCGTCCCTGCTGCGCATGCCCGAGATCAAGCGCGGCGTGCAGACCGGTCAGGCGCAGATCGGCGAGATCCTGCTCTCGGCCTATGGCAACGAGGACCCGTTCTTCGAGGTCGATTCCGTGCCGATGCTCGTGACCAGCACCGACATGGCGCGCAAGCTCGCGGAACTGCAGAAGCAGTATGTCGAGGCGCGCTTCCAGCGGCAGGGCGTGAGCCTGCTGTACTGGGTGCCGTGGCCGCCGTCGGGCCTGTACACGAATGTCCCGGTGGAGAGCGTCGAGACACTGCGCGGCACCAAGATGCGCACCTTCAACGCGCTGACCAACCGCTTCGCGACCCTGTGCGGCGCGACCCCCACGCTGGTGCAGCAGGCGGAAGTGCCGCAGGCCTTCGCCACCGGCGTGGTCAACGCGATGGTGACGTCCGCCGCGACGGGCGTCGATGTGCAGGCCTGGGATTTCTGCCGCCACTTCACGCCGATCGGCTTCACGCGCACGAAGAACGCCATCTTCGTGCAGACCCGCGCGCTGCAGGCGTTGCCGGCCGATGTGCAGGCCGCGATCCGCACCGCCGCCGCGGCGGCCGAGGCGCGCGGCTGGGAGGCCTCGGACGTCGAGACGCTGAACCAGCAGAACATCCTGCAGAGCCGCGGCATGACCATCGGCACCATGTCGCCGGCGCTGCGCGACGGGCTGATGCGCATCGGCGCGACGCAGGCCGACGAATGGGTGGCCAAGGCCGGCGACGAGGGCAAGCGCCTGATCGACGCCTATCGCGCCGCCGTCGCGTGAATCCAAGGGGGGCCGCCGCGAGGCGGTCCCCCTGCCCTGCCAGCATGGAAGCAGCATCGATGACCAACTTCTTCGGCCAGGCGGCATGACCCCGCTGCGCCGCGCGCTCGATGCGCTGTACCTGCTGGGCGGGATCGCGGGCGCCATCGCGCTGGCGGCGATCGGCGCCATCATCGCGACCCAGGTGATCGGCCGGCAATTCGGTGCGACCGTGCTGGGCGCGGACGACCTGACCGCCTTCTCGGTCGCGGCATCGGCCACGCTGCCGCTGGCCTATGCCTTCCGGCACGGCGCGCATATCCGGGTGGACCTGATCATCGGGCGGCTGCGCGGCGCGCCGCGCTTCGTGATGGAGACCATCGCGGTCGGCATCTCAGCGGCGCTGTGCTGCTTCTTTGCCTACGCGATGCTCGACCTCGCTTTCGACAGCTTCGAATTCGAGGATGTCGCGCAGGGGTCGGTCGCCTGGAAGCTGTGGGTGCCGCAGGGGCTGGTCGGCACGGGGGTCGCGATCTTCGCGGTCTGCCTGGTCGATGACCTGGTGGTGCACCTGACCGGCGGCGTGCCGTCCTATCGTCGTGCGGCGGAAGCCGATGCGCTGTCGCGCGCTGGGGAAGAACTCTGATGGAACTCGCCCAGACCGAAGCGGGCATGCTGCTGCTCGGGCTCCTGTTCGTCTTCCTGGGCCTCGGCGTGTGGATCGGCCTGGCGCTGGCGCTCGTGGGGCTGGTCGGCATCGTGGTGCTGCCCGTGCTGATCCCGTCCATGCCGACCTTCCCGGCCGAAAAGGTGATGGGCACCGCGATCTGGCAGTCGCTGGCGTCCTGGACGCTGGCGGCGCTCCCGCTGTTCATCTGGATGGGCGAGATCCTGTTCCGCACGAAGCTGAGCGAGGACATGTTCCGCGGCCTGGCGCCATGGGTGCAGCGGCTGCCGGGGCGGCTGATGCATGTGAACGTGATCGGCTGCGGCATCTTCGCGGCCGTGTCCGGGAGCTCGGCGGCCACCGCCGCGACCATCGGCAAGATGTCGCTGCCGGCGCTGACCCAGCGCGGCTACCATGTGCCGATGGCGATCGGGTCGCTGGCGGGTGCCGGCACGCTCGGGCTGCTGATCCCGCCCTCCATCGTCATGATCGTCTATGGCGTGGCGGCGGAAGTGAGCATCGTGCGGCTGTTCATCGCCGGCGTGCTGCCGGGCATCATGCTGATGGTGCTGTTCAGCGGCTATATCGCGGTGTGGTCGCTGTTGAACCCGAAGCTGACCCCGCCGGCCGACCCGCCCATGCCGTTTGCGAAGAAGCTGCGCGAGAGCGGGCAGTTGATCCCGGTCGTGCTGCTGATCGGCTTCGTGATGGGCAGCATCTATGCGGGCTGGGCGACAGCCACGGAAGCGGCGGTGTTCGGTGTGGTCGGCGCGCTGGCGCTGTCGGCCTGGGGCGGGTCGTTGAACTGGAGTTCCTTCACCGCGAGCCTGATGGGCGCGGTGCGGCTGTCCTGCATGATCAACCTGATCCTGGCGGGGGCGGCGTTCCTCACGCAGGCCATGGCGTATTCGGGCATCCCGGCGGCGATGGCGGCCTGGGTGGGCGCGCAGGGCTTCAGCCCCTTCATGATCATCGCCTGCCTGACGATCATCTACCTGATCCTGGGCTGCTTCATCGACGGCATCAGCATGATCGTGCTGACCGTGTCGGTGGTGCTGCCGATCATCGCCAGCACCGGCTTCGACCTGGTGTGGTTCGGGATCTTCATCGTGCTGGTGGTGGAACTCGCGCAGATCACGCCGCCTGTCGGCTTCAACCTGTTCGTGCTGCAGGGGCTGACCGGCAAGGGCATCTTCGAGGTCGCGAAGAACACCCTGCCCTTCTTCTTCCTGATGCTGGTGGGCGTGGCGATGGTCACGGTGTTCCCGGGCATCGTGACCTGGCTGCCGACCACCATGATGGGCCGGTAGGGCGCGATCCGGCCGGATGGGATCATCCGGCCGGATCGGGTTACGCTGGACGGATCAGGCGGGCGGTCGTTGGTGGCGGGCCCATGCGACCGCTCAGCGCGCTCCCTCGCGCCGGCGGGCAGCAGTGGCGAGTGCCCCGGGGCCCGCGCGTCGCGCCGTGCATCGCGCGGCCGCGTCGGTCGCAGCTGGCGCGAGGTTCTGGAATGTTTCGCGCGGCCGCCTGGCATGACGCATCCGCTCGGCCATGGCGGGTCCGGCACGCCGGCCCGCCGACGGTGCGGTCCGGTGAGCCGACTTCAGCGTGATGGCGTCGCGCGGAAGGCCCACCGCCTGTTCAGGCGCTGGCACCCCGCGCCGCCCGCCCGCGTATCCAGAAATGCCGCGCGATGAAGAAGGCCAGCGCGGTCGCGGCGATGCCGCAGATGGTCCAGAACAGGCGTTCGACGCCGAGCCACGACCCCAGGAACCACCCCGCCGCCACAAAGGACCCGGCCCAGACGCCGGCGGCGATGAAATTCAGCACCGCGAAGCGCAGTTTCGGATAACCCGCCAGGCCGCACACGACCGAGGCCACGTTGCGCACGCCATACAGGAAGCGGAAGGACAGGATGAACAGCGTGCCGTAGCGCTCCAGCAACTGGTTGGCGCGTTCGACCTTAGGCTGGGATTTCGGAAAGCGCCGCAGGATGGCTGGCCCGTAGCGCCGCCCGAGGTAGAACCAGGTCTGGTCCCCGAGATAGGATCCGATCCAGACCGAACCCATCAGCAGCCATGGATCAACCAGCCCCATCGTGGCTCCGATGGCAGCGGCTGCGAGGACAAAGGTCTCACCTTCAAAGAATGCCCAGAGCGCAGCCGCAAGGTATGCGTAGTCGCCCCAATCGGCCCAGAGTTCGGCCAAGCCCGGAAGCCCCCAGTTCGTTGGCGTCACACTGCCCTGTCCGTGGCCGCAGGGAAATGGGAATCCTTTGCCGCGCTGCGTCATGCCGGCGGCCGGTGCACCCAACGCGTGGGCGGGTGGCGCGAGCATCGGCAGGCAGGGGCGTTGCGCTCAGCCGCCGCGCCAGATCCCACCCCCCCTGTGCGCGGCGATGCGCGACGCCGCCGGCCGCATCAATCGCCGGGCGCGGGCCAGTCCGGTCGCTCGAAACGCTGCACCTCCAGCGTATAGCCGGCCGGGTCGCGGAAGAAGAAGGACGTGACGCGGTAGGTCTCGGAATAGGCCGGGGCCTTGTCCGGCGTGACGCCGGCGGCGACCAGGCGGGCGTGCCAGCCCTCCACGTCCTGCGCCACGAAGGTGATGACGGCGCCGCCCTGCACGCGCGGGTTGTCGCTCACGCGCGGGCCGCGCGCGCGGCACACGCCGAGGAACGCCCGCCCGCCGGGGGCCGCCGCATAGATGCGGCACGACCCCTGGTCCTGCGCCAGCGGCAGGCCGAGCACACCCTCGTAGAAACGCCAGGATGGCTCGGGGTCCTCGGCATAGAGGAAGGTCACGTGCTGGTCGAAGGGTGCGGTCATGCACGCAGGATGGCGCCACCGCGCGCGCGTGCCAACCGGATGGACGCGCCGGCGCGGGCATCGCATGGTCGCGCCCGATGCAACGCGTCCTGCACTGGCTGATCCGGCACTGGGCGGTCACCGCCACCCTGCTGCTGCTGGGTTGCGGCGCGCTGGGGTATTCGCTCGCCGCGCCCGCCCCCCCGCGCGAGATCCGCATCGCCACCGGCACCGTGCCGGATTCCGCCTACACGGTGGCGGCGGAGGCCTATGCCCAGCGCCTGCAGGCCACGGGCTTCCGCGTGCGGCGCGTGCCCACGCAGGGTTCGGTCGCGAATCTCGAGATGCTGCGCGCGCGGCAGGTCGATGTCGCGCTGGTGCAGGGCGGCATCGCCGACCCCGAGCGCGATGCCGGGCTGGAATCGCTGGGCGCGGTCTTCGCCGAGCCGGTCTGGGTCTTCCTGCACGCCGACCGGGGCCTGGAGCGGCTGGCGGATCTGCGCGGACGGCGCGTGTCGGTCGGGCCGGAGGGCAGTGGCACGCGAGTCCTGGCGCTGGCGCTGCTGGCGGCGAACGGCATCGACGCGACGGAGTTCGAACCCCTGCCGCTCGGCGGCGCGGCGGCGGCCGCGGCGCTGGCGGAGGGCAGCATCGATGCCGCCATCCTGGTCTCGGCCTCGATCAGCGGCGGCGTCGCCACGCTGCTGCGCGAGGGCCCGGCGCAGCGCCTGGTCGACTTCGCGGAATTCGCCGAGGCCTACGCGGTGCGCCTGCCCTTCCTGTCGGTGGTGCGGCTGCCGCGCGGGGGGGTCTCGCTCGCGGCCGACCTGCCCGACCGGGCCCATACGCTGCTGGCGCCCGTGGCCTCGGTGGTGGCGCATCAGGACATCCACCCGCAGGTGGTCTCGCTGCTGGTCGGCATCATGCAGGAGGTGCACCGGCCGCGCACGCTGTTCGCCGCCGAGGGCACCTTCCCGAACGCCCTGGCGCAGGACCTGCCGATGAACGCGGATGCCGAGCGCTACTACGCGCGTGGGCGCACCGTGCTGCAGCGCTGGCTGCCCTTCTGGGTCGCGGTCTGGGTCGAACGGCTGCTGTTCGTGCTGCTGCCGGTGCTGGGCCTGGCACTGCCGCTGATCCGCTTCGGCCCCGCGCTGTATGCGTGGCAGATGGAGACGCGGGTGTGGCGGCACTACGAGACGCTGCGGCGGATCGAGGCGGAGGCGGAACGCGACCCCGACGCGACGGCGCGCGCCGCGCTGCGCGGGCGGCTCGAGGCGCTGGAGGGGCGCGTGGCTCGGCTTGCGCTGCCGGTGAACTATCGCCGCCATGTCTTCGCGCTGCGGCGGGACATCGCCTACGTGCGCGCGCAGCTGGACCCCGCCGGGCCCGGCGTGGATGCACAGACCCGTTGAGTTCGCGGCACGATCGCGCCAGCCTGCACGCCATGCCGGATTCGACAGACCTGGGGGATACGGGCCGATGAGCGACTTCGCGAACAAGATCACCAGCCAGCTTCCGCTGAAGGAGCCCGCCTGGCTGAAGGAATTCAAGGCCTTCATCATGCGGGGCAACGTCATCGACCTGGCGGTCGGCGTCGTGATCGGCGCTGCCTTCACCGCCATCGTGACATCGCTGGTCGAGGACCTGCTGAACCCGATCGTGGGCATCCTGATGGGCGGGATCGACTTCTCGAACCTGTTCGTCGTGCTGTTCGGCGAACGGCGCGCGTCCCTGGACGCGACGCGCCAGGGTGGGGCCTCGGTGCTGGCGATCGGGTCCTTCCTGAACGCCGTCATCAAGTTCGTGATCGTCGGCTTCGCGGTGTTCTGGCTGGTCAAGATCCTGAGCAAGCTGCAGGCCTCGCAGGCGGTCGAGAAGGCGACCGCGGCGCCCGCGCCGACCGCCTCGGAGAAGCTGCTGGCGGAGATCCGCGACGAGTTGAAGGCCGCGCGCGGCGCCACGCCTCCACCGCCCGGCTGAACGCGGCGGCGCCGGCCGCCGTCATGCGGCGCGGCATGCTGCGCACCGACAGGCCGCAGGCCTGATGCCCACCGACAGGCCACAGGCCTGGCCCAGCCGAGGACATGCCCGGTGCCGAACTACGACCAGTCCAACGCGCTGCTCGCGATGCACACGACGCTGGCCGACTGGCCGGCGGTCCTGACGGAACTCGAGGGCGAGGACCGGCTGTCCGCGCCCTTCGTCTACCGCATCCGCTTCGCGACCGAGGCGCCGGTCGCCGCGGTGAAGGCCCTGGTCGGCACCGAGGTGACGCTGTTCTTCGGCGAGGCGGATGCGGAGGGGCCGGAGGTGCTGCGGCGCCGCCCGGTCAACGGGCATTTCCGGCGCATATCGCGCATCGGGCGCGTCGGGCGCGACGGCGTCGTGCTGGAATGGCAGGCCGAGGTGGTGCCGCGGCTGTGGTTCCTGTCGCAGATGTCGGGCTTCCGCATCTTCCACGACCAGACCATCCCGCAGATCGTCGCGACCGTGCTGTCCGAGCAGGGGATCGACTTCGCCGACCGCATCGTGGTGCCCGAGGCCTACGGCACGCTGGAATACTGCGTGCAGTACGACGAAAGCGCGCTCGACTTCATCAGCCGGCTGATGGAGCACGCGGGCATCTTCTACTGGCACGAGCACACCGACGTGGCGCACACGCTGTGCTTCACCGACAACAACAACAACGTGCGCATGCCGCACCCGCCCTTCGACACGCTGTCGGTGGGTGATGGCGTGCTCGACCGGCTCGAGGACCACTACAGCTTCCGCACCGGAACCTGGACGGTGCGCGACCATAATCTCACACGTCCCCAGCGCGCCTGGGACAAGACCGAGGCCTTTGCCGACGTGGCCGGCGCTGACCCCGCGGTGGTCGAGCGCCTGGTGCGCGCCGAGCGCTACCGCTACCCGGGCAACTACATGGCGCGCCTGCGCAGCAGCACCGATGGCGGCGCGCAGGGCCAGATCGGCCAGGCGGATGCCGACCTGATGGCGACGCGGCTGATCGAGATCGAGGAATCGCACTGGGAACGCTGGACCGGCGCGAGCGCGGCGGCGGGACTCGATGCCGGCACCAAGGCGCATTTCGACACCGACACCGAGGCCGGCGCGGCCGACTACCTGGTGACCGCGATACGCCACCGCGTGCAGGACCAGACGTGCTGGACGGCGGACGAATGGTCGATGCGCCACCCCGGCAGCACCGAGCAGCCCGAGCCGACCCTGTCCAACACCTTCGACTGCATGCCCCATGCGGTGCCCTTCCGGCCCGACCGCGTGACGCGCAAGCCGAAGGTCGGCGGCGCCCAGACCGCGCTGGTGGTCGGCCCGGCGGGCCAGGAGATCAATGTCGACGAATTCGGCCGGGTGCAGGTGCAGTTCCCGTGGGACCGGCCCGCACCAGGCGAACCGGTGAGCGCGAGCGCGGTGTGGATCCGCGTCTCGCAGGGCTGGGCGGGCGGGGGCTGGGGGCAGGTCCACATCCCGCGCGTGGGACACGAGGTGATCGTCGATTTCCTCAATGGCGATCCGGACCGGCCGATCATCACGGGCACGGTCTACAATGCGGACAACGCGGTGCCGCACGCGCTGCCGGCGCATGCGACGCGGTCGGGCATCCGCACGCGATCGACACCCGGCGGCACGGCGGACAACGCGAACGAGCTTCGCTTCGAGGACGCCATGGGCGCCGAGCAGGTGCTGCTGCACGCCGAGCGAGACTACGTGGTCGAGGTCGAGAACAACGAGACCCGGACGGTCGGAATGGGCGAGGGGACGGGCAACCGGACGGTTGCGATCAAGGCGAATGACTTCGCGAAGATCGGCGGCGACCAGACGGTGGAAGTGGACGGGAATGTCACGGAGACCATCAAGGGCAACGAGACGATCACGGTGACCGGCAGCGTGACCGAGACTATCGGCGGAACGCTCACCATAGCCGTCACTGGCGACGTCAACGTGTCGTCGGAAAGCAGCATTACCGTCAAGGCGCCGACCATTACGACGCATACGGGCCACCACAATAAATATACAGACACCTATAATTGGGCCATGGGCGTAGGATACGGGAGTTTTTATGCAACAGTCAACTATCAAGCGCTCGCATCCACCAATATCTATGCCGTATCCGCAAATCTTGTGGCAGCTTCGTTCACGTCTGGTTTGTTTTCTTTCAATGCCGTGGCTGGACAGATAAATCTTGGCGCGTGGTCCTATTCGAATAAAGCTATATCATATGAAAAACGACTCTGCAAAATAGAAGATTCGATCGATGGATTGGCAAATTACGTCGTTGTCGTCACTCGCGCCGAAGTCAACGTTGTGGCATGATGCAATGAACGGCCAGCGGAGGCCTCTGTTGCCGCCCCTTCCACGCAAATGAGGACCGAAAAGCCCTTCGCCCTCGGCCTGATGACCAGGCCCTCCGAGTTCCGCCGGCGGCACTACCTGAGCGTCGCAGCGCTCAGCTTCTGCCCGATGGGCGAGGAGCCGGCGCTGCTCGGCGAAATCGCCATGTGGAAGTTCCTGCCGGAGGTGCTGCCGCCGACGCAGCCGATCGACATCGCCCTGCCAAAGCCGGCGGCCGAGTTCCTGGTCACCGGCAGCGCCTTCGCCCCGCGTGGCGAAGCCGTGCGCGCCCTCACGGTCAGCGTGCGCCTCGGCACGCTCACGCGGCGCCTCGGCGTGGTCGGCGACCACCACATCGAGGACGGCGTGCCGACCGACCCCACCCCCTTTGCCGAAATGCCGCTCGGCTGGGACCGCTCCTATGGCGGCCCGTCCTTCGCCGAGAACACGCTCGGGCGCGGCATCGCCGAGATGCCCCTGCCGGGGATCGGCCATCGCGTCGCCCTGCCCAACATCGTGCTGCCGGCCGGCAGCGCCGCGCATGGCAGGCCGCATCCGGTCAATCTCGGTGCGATGGACCTCGCCTGGCCGCAGCGCGCGCGCCTCGCGGGCACCCATGACCAGGCCTGGCTCGAGGAGGATTTCCCCGGCTTCGCGCGCGATGTCGATTTCCGCATGGCCATGGCGGCACAGCCCGAACAGCGCTTCGCGGGCTTCCTCGTAGGCGACGAGGACTACGCCATCACCAACATGCACCCGGAGGAACCGGAGCTCACCGGCCGCCTGCCCGGGCTGCAGCCGCGCATCCTGGTGCAGCGCCGCGGCAGCGATGACTTCGAGGACGTGCCCCTGCACCTGACCACCGTGTGGTTCTTCCCCGCGCACAAGCGCCTCGTGATGGTCCACCACGGCACCGTCCGCACCGAGGAGGAGGATGCGCGCGACCTCACCGCCCTGCTGGTGGGCGCGGACCGCATCGGCGCGCCGCGCCCCGTCGCGGCGTTCGAAGCGGTCTATGCGGCGCGGCGTGACCCGGAAAACGGCCTGATCGCCTCACTGGACGAGGCCGCGCTGGTTCCCGCCGACGTTCTGCGCCCCGATCCCGCGCTCGAGGACCTGCGCCGCAAGCTCTCCGAGGAAGGCCTGCCGCAGCGCCGTGCCCGCGCGCGCATGGAGCGCGACTACGCACGACAGCGCGCACACCTGGTCGAACGTGGCATCGATCCCGACGCCCATGGCCTGGCACCACCGCCACCGTACGAACCGCTGCCCTCGCTGCAACACGTCCCGGCCTATATCGCCGCGAAAGCGCGCGAGGCCGAGGAGAAGCGCATCGAGGCCGAGGCGCAGGCGAAGCGGGAGCAGGACGCAGCGGCCGCTCGCATCATCGCTGCCGGCGCCGCGCCGCCCGACCTCACGCGCAAGCCCGCCGGACCGCCGCGGCTCGACGGCCCCGACCCGCGCGCGCGCCTGGATGCCCGCATCGCCGAGCTCGAGGCGCAGGGCCTGCCGACCGAGACCGAGCGCCGCCTGCGCGACGACCCCACCCTCGCGCGCCAGGCCGCGGAATCGGAAGGCAATCTGCGGCGTGGCTACCTGATGGCGGCGGACATGCAGGACCCCGCGCCGCGCATCGATGACGCCGCCTCCGCTGCGCTGCGCGCGCGGCTGATGGATGGCACGCGCACCGCCGTGAGGCTGGACCTGTGCGGCGCCGACCTGGCCGGCATGGACCTGGCCGGCTTCGACCTGACGGAGGCCTGGTTCGATGGCGCCGACCTCAGTGGCGCGGACCTGTCGGGGGCCACCCTTGATGGCGCCGTGCTGGCGCATGCGCGGCTCGATGGCGCGAAGCTGGTGGGCGCGTCGTTGGAAGGTGCGAATCTCGGCCGCGCGCGCTGCGACGGCGCCGACCTGTCCGACAGCAACCTGCGTGACGCCATCCTGCGCGACGCCGACCTGCGCGGCGCCACGCTGCATCGTGCGGAGATGGCGGGCGCATCCCTGACCGGCGCGCTGCTCGAAGGTGCCGACATCAGCGGGGCGCACCTGCCAAACCTGTTCATGCAGGACGCCTCGCTCGCCGGCCTGCGCGCCGCGGGCGCCGACCTGGACAGCGCGGTGCTGATCCGTGCCGGGCTCGACGGCGCCGACTTCACCGGTGCGAAGCTGGCCTCCGCGACCTTCATCGGCGTGACCGGCGATGGCGTGGTGTTCGACCACGCGCATCTGGAACGGGCGGTCTTCGTGCAGGATTGCGTGCTGCGCGGCGTGCGCTTCGGCGGCGCGGTGTGTGACGGCGCCAACCTGCGCGGCACGGTGCTGGATGGCGCGGTGTTCGATGGCGCATCATTGGCGGGCACCGACCTGTCGGATTGCAGCCTGCATGGCGCGTCCTTCGACCTGGCGCGCGCGCGTGGCGCTCGCTTCACCGCGGCCGCACTGCACGGCGCGCATCTGACGCGCGCGGACCTGGCGCAGGCCAGCCTGGCGCGTGCCGACATCCGCGCGGCGAACCTCAGCGACACCAGCCTGTACGAGGCCGACATCGCGCGCGTCCACAGCGACGAGGCAACGCGCATCGAGCGCGTCCAGCGCACCCGCACGCGCATCCATCCGCGCCGGACACCCGCATGAGCCGCGCCGAGATCGAGGCCCTGGTGCGCAACGGCGAGATCATCGGCGCCGAACACGCCTGGACCGGCATCGACCTGTCCGGCGCGGACCTGTCGGGCGGCATCTTCGACGGCGCCGGCCTGGTCGGCTGCAACCTGGCCGGGGCCGACTTCACCGAGGCGCTGCTGCACGGCGTGCGCCTGGATGGTGCGAACCTGGCCGGGGCGAAGCTGGCGAAGTCCAGCTTCGCCGATTGCTCGATGTCGCGCGCGGATCTCGCCGACGCCGACTGCACTGGCTGGATCGCGAACGGCACCGGGCTGCGCGGCGCCAACCTCACCCGCGCCAACCTGTCCGAGACCAATATCGTGCAGTGCCGCCTCACACGCGCATCCTTCGTCGGCGCATCGCTGCTGCGGGCCAATGTCGTGCGGTGCCGCACCGACGGGATCGACCTGTCCGGCGCCGACTGCACCGAGATGGCACTGGTCGAGGCCGACCTCACGCGCGCGGTGCTGAACGGCGCGCGCTTCTTCCGCACCAACTTCGTCAAAGTGAGTTTCGCAGGGCTGAACCTGCGCGGCTTCGTCGCAGCGCTGTGCCACTTCAACGACTGCGACCTGACCGGCTGCAACCTTTCGGGGGCCGACCTGACGCAGGCGGTGATGGCCAAGGCGAAGGCGGCCGGGGCGGTGTTCGAAGGGGCGCACATGGCCCGCGCAGTGCTGGTGGACGCCGTGCTGGCGCAGGCCGTGCTGCGGCGCGCGGACCTGACCAACGCCATCCTGCAGGGTGCCGACCTGTCCGATGCCGATGCACGCGGAGCCCGGATGGTGCAGGCGGTCTGCGTGGGCATGTCGGCGCCGCGCGCGCGCCTGCAGGATTGCGTGATGGATGCGGCCGACCTCAGCCATGCCGTGCTTGATGGCGCGGACCTGAGCGGCGCGTCGCTCGCGCGCACCAACCTGCACGCGATCCGCGACCTGGATGCGCTGATCCCCGACCGCCGCCACGCCCTGCCGCCCGACGACGACCGCCTCGAGGCCGAGACCTGGCAGCAACGCTTCGCCACACCCACGGAGACATCGCGATGAACGCCGTGACCCCCATCGCGCCGCTGGCCGGCGCAACCACCGAGAGCGCGCGGGTCATCGCCCAGGAGGGCGAGGCCTTCACCATCCTGCGCGGCCCCGAGCGCGAGACGGCGCTGCGCGCCTTCTCCTGCCTGGTGGAACCGGCGGCGGGCGACCTGGTGCTGATCGGCAGGGCCGAGGGGCAGGCCTTCATCCTGGCCGTGCTGGCGCGCCGCGGCGCGGCACCGATGCGCCTGGCAGTGCCCGACGGCGCGACCATCGCGGCGCCGCAGGGGCGCATCGCGATCGAGGCCGGCACCTTCGACCTATGCGCCGACGCGACATCGGTCACGACGCGCAGCATGGCGGTCACGGCGGGGCAAACGGATGCGAGCTTCGGGCGCATCAGCCTGCTGGCCGAGGCGATCGAGACCATCGCCCAGCGCATCATCGGCCGCTTCCGCCGGTCGGTGCGCATCGTCGAGGAGAGCGACCAGTTGCGCGCGCGGCATGTCGACCAGCGCGCCAGCGGCCACATGCACCTGCGCGGCGATGCCGTAACGCTGCAGGGCAGCGCGCTGGTGAAGCTGCGCGCCGACCAGATCCATCTGGGCTGAGGGTCCGCGCGCGATGTTCGCCAATTGCCAGATGGGCGGCATGGACCTGGCCTTCCCGGACGTATGCCTCACGCCGGCGGTGCCGGCGCCGCTGCCGATCCCCTACCCCAACATCGCCGAGGGGCCGACGGCGGTGCCGAGCCAGTTCAAGACCATCATCGGCGTCGGCCCGATGCATACCATGGCGACTGTCACGCCGATCACGAACGGCGACAATGCCGGCGTGGCGATGGGGGTCGCGTCGGGCACGGTGATGGGGCCGTCGCGGCACATGCTGGGCGCCTTCACAGTGCTGGTCAGCGGCGCGCCGGCCACGCGCCTGACATCGATGTCGCTGCAGAACAGCACGAACATGGTCGGCGCGCGCATCGTGCCGAGCCAGGTGAAGGTCATCATCCTCGCGCCGTGAGGCGCGGCCCGTAGGAACTGCGCCGTGAGGCGCGGTGCGTCGCAATTGCGCCGTGAGGCGCGGTGCGTCGTCTGTGTGCCGTGCGGCGCGCAACACGCGGGCACGTCGTCACGCGCGACATCGCGAAGACTGCAGCGGGCAGGCCCGGGGCCGGCGCGTCAGCCCAGCCGGATCGTCCCCGCCCCCAGCAGCGCAGCCAGTCGCGCCGAAACCGCCACCTGCGCCGCCGCATCAAGGCCCAGCACCGCCAGCACCCCTGCCGCGAGCTCCGCCTCCGTCATCATGGGGCGTGCGGCGAGCAGCGCCTGCGCGGCAGCGGCGATCTCGGCCGGCGGCACCGCCGCGGCGCGGCGAAGATGCGCGGCCGCCGCACGCCGGTCGCGCGGGACGATCTTGGTCGTGGCCATCGCGAGGACACCCGCGCTGTCGGTCACGCCATGCTGCGCCTTCGCGATCGGCAGCGCCTGGCGGATCGCGTCGCGCTCCTTCGCGGTGAGCGCCTCGCGCCCCGCCAGCAGGCGCAGGCGTTCGGCCAGGCTGTCGGCGGTGATCGGCGCCTCGACCGCGACGATCTCGCCGATCGCCCCGGCCAGCGTCGCGGCGGGCAGCGCATCGAGCATGCCTTGCGGTAGCGCGGCGGCGGCTTCGCGATAGGTCTCGGCGATGCCGGGTTCGGGCGGCGGCGCGGCGGGGGCGGCTTGTGCCGCCGGCGGGGGTGTCGCGCCCAGCGCGGTGATGACCTTCGCCGCTTCCGCCGCCGGCTGGGCATACCAGGCGAGCGACCAGGCACGGGTGAGCTTCCAGCCCATCATCTCAAGCGCGCCGGGGCGGCCGCGCTCGCGGTCGCGGGCGCAGCGCAGCGCCGCCCAGTCGCCGGCATCGGCCTCGATGCCGAGCTCGTAGCCCTGGTCGCCGCGCGCAGCGACATCGAGGAACAGGCCGGCCAGGCCGACGCGTTCGACCGGCTCGCGCCCCGCCTCGCGCACCGCCTCGGCGATGGCGGTCGCGATGGCGCCGCCAGTCGCACCACCGCCGGCGCGCGGGGCAGCGGCCGGGCCGGCGGCGAAGGCCAGGAAGGTCTTGAGCGCTGCGACACCGCGGCCGGAAGCGCGTTCGGTGTCGATGTCGTCGGCGGAGATGCCGCTGAACACGATGCATCGCTTCTTGGCGCGCGTGATCAGCACGTTGAGGCGCCGCTCGCCGCCTTCGGCACTGAGCGGGCCGAAGCGCATCGCGAGCCGCCCGTCCTTGTCGCGCCCATAGCCGACGGAAATCAGGATCGCGTCGCGCTCGTCGCCCTGCACGTTCTCGAGGTTCTTGACGAAGAAGGGCTCGTCCGCATGGTCGGCGAAGTAGGCGTCGGCGGAGGGGTCGGCGCGGCGCGCGGCCTCGATCGCGTCCATGATCGCGTCGCGCTGCTTGATGGAGAAGGCGGCCACGCCGAGCGTATCGCCGGGGGTTTCCCTGGCGTGGCGCATCACGGCTTCGGCGACCGCGGCGGCCTCGGCGCGATTGGTGCCCTCGCCGGTCTCCCAGGCGCCGTCCACCCGCACCAGAGACAGGCCGAGTTCCGCCGACCGCGGGCGCGGGCTGGGCAGCACCAGCAGGCGGTTCTCGTAGAATTCCTGGTTGGAGGTGGCAATCAGGCTCTCGTGCCGGGACCGATAATGCCAGCGGAGCATCGCACGCGGCACGCCCCGCGCGTTGCACAGGCCCAGGATGGATTCGACATCGCGCGCGGCGACCGCATCGGGCGCGTCCTCGGGCGGCGTGTCGTCCTCCTCGTTGGTCATGCGCTGGAAGAAGCGGGTCGGCGGCATCTGCCGATCATCGCCCACCACCACCACCTGACGGCACCGCGCGATGGCGCCCAGCGCATCGACCGGTTCCACCTGCGAGGCCTCGTCGATCACCAGCAGGTCGAAGGACAGGCCCGGGCGCAGGCCGTGTGGTGGTGCGAGGAACTGCGCGACCGACAGCGGCGACATCATGAAGATCGGCTTGGCCTGCTGCACCGCGGGTGCGGCGCGGAGCAGCAATTCGCGCACCGGCAGGTGGCCGCGCTTCTTCTCCATCTCGCCACGGATCACGGTCATGCCCGGCGCGCCGTCGCGCACGACCTTGACGCGGTCGGCATGGGCGCGGGCGGCCTCGCTGCGGGTGAGTGCGACGCGCGCGCGGTCCGCTTCGCGGAATTCCGTGACCAGGCGGTCAAAGGCGGAGGCGTCGAAGGCCGCGAGGTCGGGATGCTGCGCGGATGCGGCGCGCAGCAGGCCTTCATGCAGCGCATAGGCGAAGGCGTCCTCGGCGGCCTCGGGCGGCAGGCGCCCGTCCTGCAGGCGCTGCACGATCGCGTCCAGCCCCTGCGCTTCCGCCAGCGCGCGCCGCCAGCCCTGCCAGAGCGGCAGCGCCTCAGGCCGCTCCGCCCAGGCGCCAAGGCGGTCCGCGATGGCGGCGAAGGACGGATCCGCGGTACCGAAGGCCGCGACGGGATCGAGGCCGGTCGCCTGCTTCAGCTCCGCCCAGGCGGCGGCACCGGCTTCCAGCACGGCGGCGTCGCCGGTGGGCGCATCGGCGGCCAGCGCCGCGGCGGCGTCCGCGCCGTGCTTCTGCCGCCAGAGGATCAGCGCGGACATCATCGACGGGTCGGTGTCCTCGCCGCGCCAGAGTCGCCCGAAAGCCGCCGCCCCGAGCGCGCCGCCGTTGCGCACGCGCTGGCGCGCGGCCTGGCCGTCGATGGCCGCCACGATCGCGGCGAGCGGGTCGGCCGCGCCATCGCGCACGACGCGCGCTGCGACCTCCTGCGCTGCCCGGCGGCCGGAATTGAGGAATCCGAAGAAGCCACCGGAGGCAGCCAGCCCCGCGCGCGCTTCCTCGAGCCCGCTCACATCGAGCGCGCCGGGCTTGAGGCGCGGGTCGCGCTTCGCGATGGCGAGTTGCGCGACCGCTTCCGTCAACGACACCAGCGGCGCGGGATCGGCACGCCAGGCCGCGGAGCGCATCGCGTCCTTGTCGTGCGCGGGTGCCTCGCGCAGCGCGGCCGCCGATTTCAGCCGCGCGGTGATGCCGGCCGGCCCCGCACCAGCCCCGCCCGAGGCACCGGCCGCGGCGAAGGCGCGGATCCAGCCGGGCAGGCGCGCCATCAGCCGGTCGGCATCCGCCGGGCCGAGATCCGCGCCCACGCCACGCCAGGGGTCGTGCGCGCCATCCGCCTCGACCGCGCGCGCGGCGAGGTCGCGCACGGCGTCGCGCTTCGCGGCGATGGTGGCGCCATCCCAGGCCGCCACATCGAGCGTGAAGTCCGGCACCGGCGCGCCGCCGCGGCGCAGCCCGACCAGCGTGCCGATCACCTCGTGCAGCGGGATGCCCGATGCGCCGGCATTCGCGCGCATTGCAGCGGCGTGGCGGTTGAGCCGGCCGCGCAGCGTGGCCAGGCGGTCGATCACCGCCTCGCGGTTCGGGCGCGGCGGTGGCGGCAGGGCGAGGGTCGCGCGCAATTCGTCGAGCACGGCGCGCTTCGACTGCTTTTCGCTGTGCAGTTCGAGGCAGGCGGCGCCGAGGCCGATATTCTCGAGCCGCCGCTTCACGACTTCCAGCGCGGCGAGCTTCTCGGCCACGAACAGGACCGTGCGCCCGTCGATCACTGCCTGTGCGAGGATGGTCGCGATGGTCTGCGACTTGCCCGTGCCGGGCGGGCCCTGGATGACCACGTGGCCGCCGCGGCGGACGGATTCCGCGGCCAGGGCCTGCGACCCGTCCATGTCGACCACGTGGTCGAGCCGTTCGACGGGGATCTCGGCATCCACATCGGCGTCATCGGGGAAGGCGGGCAGCGTGTTGAGCGCGGCGCCGCCGACCAGAGCCTGCACCAGCGGATGATCGGCGAGGCCAGGGTTCTCCTCCGGCCCCAGGTCGCGCCACATCAGGAACTTCGCGAAGGAGAACAGGCCGAGCGCGAGTGCATCGGCATCGACCGACCAGTCAGCGCGGTCCTTGACCGCGGCGGCGACGGCCTCGGCCCAGGCGGTGGGGTTGTAGGCGGCGTCGTCGAAGGCGGGCAGCGCGGTGCCGAAATTCACCTTCAGCATTTCGCGTAGGCTGAGGTTCTCGGCGATCTCGGTCGTACCGGCGCGCAGGCGGAAGGTCTGGGAGACGCCCTCGCGCTCGATCGTGACAGGCAGCAGCGCGAGCGGCGCACGGCGTTCGGTGGTGGGTGTCGCGGGGTCGCGCCAGGACAGCACGCCGAGCGCGAGATACAGCGTGGGCACGCCGGTTTCCTCGCGCGCGGTGCGCGCATCGGTCATCAGGTCGCGCAGGCGGCGGGCGAGGTCGCTCGCGGGCAGGCGCACGCGCAGCAGGTCGTCGCGCTGCCAGTCCTCGCGCGTGGCCTTGCCGTCGGCCTTCGCCACACCTTCGGCCTTGGCGGCGGCCTTGGTGGTGCGCTTGCGGGCGCGCCTGGGCTTGCCCTCGCCCTCCGCGACCGGCTCGGCCGGCGGGTCGTCGCCGGCTGCCTCGAAGCCGAAGGCGCGGCCGGCGGCCAGGGCGGCGGCGACGAAATCCGCATCCTCGTCGTCCAGGATCACCACGCCGCGCGACCGCCCGGGCTTGGGCAGCGCGAGCAGGCGGTTGCGGGTGGAGAGGTCGAGAAGGGCGCGGCGCGCTTCCTCGAGGGCCTGGCGAAGGTCGGTCATGGAGGAGAGTGGTCCGTCCGCTTGGGCGTGTCGGTGAGGGCGAGGGGCAAGCGATCCAAGGGATACCAGAGCAGAAGCCCCGGCGCGCCAGGGATCACGGCGGCCCATGCAGCAATCCCCGCAGCCGCGGCGGTGGCCGGCATCGCACAGGCCCCCGCGCCGAAGGCGCCTGCGGCGCGCCAGCGCGCAGGATGGCGGCGCCGCTCAGGCATCCGCCGCCCCCAGCAGCCGTCGCAGGCGCAGTTCCTCGAGGTCGAGTTCCTCGACCAGGCGTGTCAGCAGATCCTCCTCCACGCCATCCTCGTCGCGGTGGCGGATCAGGCGGGCGCGGCCGGCGCGCAGCGCGTGCAGCCGGTGTTCGAGCCGCGAGGCCCGTTCCGCGGCGATGGCGCCCTGGTTGATGCCATCGAGCAGGCGGACGCGGTCGCGGTATTCGGGCAGCAGGTCCTGCGCGATGGTGCCCGACAGGACGTCCTCCGCGCGGCGTTCCATTTCCTGCAGCGCGGCGTGGGCGACAAGGGCGCGCGCCGCGGCTTCCGGCGCGCCCATGCCGGGGCGGCGCTTCTCCTCGGCGCCGAGGCGGCGAATGAGCCATTCGAGGGTCGTGCCCTGCAGCACCAGCGTGGCGAGGATGGCGCAGAAGGCGAGGAAGACGATCAGGTCGCGTTCGGGAAAGCCGACCGGCAGCGCGAGCGCGGCGGCGAGCGACACGACACCGCGCATCCCGGCCCAGGAGATGATCGTCATGTGGCTCCAGGGCGGCATCGGGTCCCGGCGGCGGATCGACAGGATCATGCGCGGCAGCCACATCGCCGGCGCCACCCACAGGAAGCGCGAGACGATTAGCGCCAGCGAAAGCACGATCGCAAGCCCGGCGAGGCGCCAGGCGCCGTAGGCGTCGAGCCGGTCCAGGATGCCGTTCAGCTGCAGCCCGATCAGGATGAAGATCAGGCTGTTCAGGATGAATTCGATGAACTCCCACACGGTGCGTGCATCGCGCCGGGTCCGCGCGCTCAGGCCGTGCTGCGCGCGCCCGAGCACCAGGCCAGTCGCGACCACCGCAATGACGCCCGAGACATGCACGAATTCGGCGGCGAAGAAGGACGCGAAGCAGGCCACGAAGGACATCGCGGTCTCAAGCAGCGTGTCGTCCAGCCGCCGGATCGCCACCACCGCGAGCCGCCCGACCGCCCAGCCGATCGCCACGCCGCCGACGCCCAACGCCACGAAGGACAGCCCGGCCTCGACAAGCGAGAAGGTGCCGGCCAGCGTGGCCGCGACCGCGAAGCGGTAGAGCACGAGTGCCGAGGCGTCGTTGATCAGGCTCTCGCCTTCCAGCACGATCACGATCCGCCGGGGCAGGCGCAGGCGGTTGACGATGGCCGCCGCCGCCGCTGCATCGGGCGGCGCCACGATGGCGCCCAGCGCGATCGCCGCCGCCCAGGGCAGCCCCGGGATCAGCGCCTTGGCCACCGCGGCGACGCACAGCGCGGTGAACAGCACCGCGCCCACCGCCAGCAGCAGGATGGGGCGCAGGTTGCCCTTGAAGGCATTCCAGTCGGTCCGGTAAGCGCTGGCCATCAGCAGCGGCGGCAGGAAGAACGCCAGCGCGATCTGCGGGTCGAGTTCGACCAGGGGCACGCCCGGGATGAAGGCCAGCGCCATCCCGCCCAGCACCAGCACCACCGCATAGGGCAGGCGCGCGCGACGGGCCACCAGCGCGAACCCGATACAGGCCGCGACCAGGACCAGGAGCGTCTCGACGATATGCATGGGGCGAAACTGCCAAGCCGCGGCGGCGGAGGGAAGCGCTAGAGCCGTTTCCGTTCGCCGTGGCTCACTGCAACCTCTCTAGACCTCTGTTTTCGCGAGCATCTTCACCCGATCAGATGATTCCATCTGATCGGGATCTGCTCTACTCGTCCTTCCGCCAGCGCCAGAGCACGACCAGCAGCACCGCGCAGACCAGCACCACGGTCGCGAGCATGCCCTGGACCACACCGAAGTTCGGGCTGTCGCGCGCGACGAACAGCGCCGCGAGGCCCCCGCCCGCGGCCAGCACCAGGCGGACGATCAGGTTGATCATGCGGGCTTCTCCCGGTCGTCGAGGGCCTGCAGGCGCGACAGCGTCTCGCGCAGCAGGGCGGTGAGTTCGAGCAATTCGCGTTCGCGCATCAGGTCGACCTTTTCGTGCAGCAGGGCGATCTCGGCCTCGGCGCGCAGGTTCACCTGGTAGTCCGCCAGCGCGCGCTCGCGGTCCACGTCGGACAGCCGGTTCTGGCTCATCATGATGATGGGCGCGGTATAGGCGGCCTGGAAGGACAGCAGCAGGTTGAGCAGGATGAAGGGGAACGGGTCCCAGGCGCCGCCGCCCACCAGCGCGTTGCCGGTGATCCAGGCGGCGAGAAGCCCGGACTGGATCACGATGAAGCGCCAGGATCCGACCGCGGCGGCGACGCCATCGGCCAGGCGCGCGCCCAGTGCCAGCGGCGCGGGCGGACCGCTTTTCCGGCGGCGGCGGGCGAGGGCGACGGTCCGGCGGATATGGCTCGGTTCGACGTGGTGGGTGCGTGTCATGCGCGGGGCTCCTGCGCGTGTCAGTGGCTGTCCTGAAAAGTCGCCGTACGGCGCCGGCCCGCTTCCCCACCCGGCCACCCTCATCCTGGAATGGGTGGCCGGGTGGGAGAGCGGGCCGATGCCATACTTTCAAGGCAGGCTCTCAGTGGCTCGACCGCAGCGTGCCGCCATCGACGTGGATCACCTGCCCCGTGATGTAGCGCGCGCGCGGCGAGCACAGGAAGGTCACCAGTACCGCCAGGTCGTCGGGTTCGCCGATGTAGCCGACCGGGACTTCCTTCTCGGCCCAGGCGCGGCGCGTTTCCTCGGTGGGCATGACGCGCGTGTCGATCTGTTCGGACCGGATGCGCCCGGGGGGCACGCAGTTCACCGTGATGCCGTCCCGCCCCAGCACGCGCGACAGCGCCTTCGACCAGATATGCACCGCACCGTTGGGCGCATTGGCGGGGTTGATGCTGAAGGGTTCGTCGGTGCCCGTCAGGCTGACGATACGGCCCCACTTGTTCGCCTGCATGGCCGGGACCAAGGCGTGGGTGATGCGCCGGCCGGCCTCGAAATTCAGCATCATCGCCTCGCCCCAGACCTCGTCAGTGCCGAGGTCGGTCTGCGGGCGGGACCCGCCGGCGTTGTTCACCAGGATGTCGCAGCGCCCGAAATGGTCCAGCACGGCGTCGCGGATGCGCGGGGCGGCATCGGGCGCGGTGATGTCCTGTTCGATGATCAGTGGCGTGGCGCTGGCGGGCAATTCCGCCGCGAGCGCATCGAGCAAGTGGCGGCGCCGCGCGAGAATGGCGAGGCGGCAGCCCTCGGCCGCCAGCATCGTCGCTATGGCGCGACCGAGGCCGACCGAGGCGCCGGTGACGAGGGCGATCTTGCCGGTGAGGTGGAGGTCCATCGGGCGTGCTCCGGAAGCGTGGGGCATGAAGCGTCGCACGCGCGGCGCGAACGGGCGACAGCGCGACGCGGCACGCCGCGCGACCGCGCCCGGCCGGCCCGGAGACGGCGACCCGCGAACCGGGGCGCGACGTCGCAGGCAACACAGGTCCGCGCCTGCCTGGCCACAACGACGCAAGCGGCCCCAAGGGGCGGATAGCGCAGTGATCCGGGAGCGCACGGCGCGACCGCGCCCAACCTGCACGTCGCGCCGGGACCAACAGGGCGGGGCGCGCAAGCCAAGCCGCCGGAGGCGGCGCCCGGCGCTTGAGGGCAGGGAACTACGCCGCGGTGACGAAGGCGCGCAGGCTCTCGGCTTCCTGCTCGGCCTCGGCGATGCGGGCCTTCACCAGGTCGCCGATCGAGACCATCCCGGTCAGCCGCCCGTCCTCGATCACCGGAAGATGGCGGCAGCGATGCGCGGTCATGACGCCGAGCGCCTCGGCGATATGCGTCTCCCCGCGCACGGTAATGAGGTCCGCCGTCATCAGTTCGCGGGCGGTGCGCGACAGCGCGGCGGCTCCCTCGCGCGCCACCGCGCGCACGATGTCGCGTTCGCTGACGATGCCGAGGATGTTGCCATGCAGGTCACGAACCAGCACCGCACCGATACGATGCTGGGCCAGGGATTGCGAAATGGATGTCGCATCCTCGCCCGGTCCGACCGAGAAGACGTCCGTACCCTTGTCGCGCAGGATCGCGCCGATGGTCATGCCCGTTTCCTCCTTCGTGCCGCAGGCCGGGGGGCCGGCGGGGCGGGGCCGGAGGAAAGCCGGGGGAAGGCAGCCAGGTCCGGCAGTCCTGTCGGCGCAACCAGCAGTGGAGCGTGCCAGCCCCGGCGCACGGAACGCAAGGACGAAGCGCAGGCGATCGCGCAGCGGTGAGGTGGTGGTCCGTCAGTGCGCCGGCACCGCTCCGCCGGCGAGCTGCGTTCGCACCAGTTCAGCGAAGCGCCCGTCCTGTGCCACCAGGGCGGCGAAGGGGCCGCGTTCGGCGACCTGGCCGCCCTCGAAGACCAGGATCTCGTCCGCCTCGCGCACGGTGGACAGGCGATGGGCGATGATGAAGGTCGTGCGCCCGGCCATCAGCGCGGCCAGCGCCTTCTGCAGGCGCGCTTCCGTCGCGGCATCGAGCGCGCTGGTCGCCTCGTCCAGGATCAGCACCGGCGGGTTCTTGATGAGCGCGCGCGCGATCGCCAGGCGCTGGCGCTGGCCGCCGGACAGGTTCGATCCGCGTTCGCCCACCACCGTGTCGTAGCCCTGCGGCTGGCGGATGATGAAGTCGTGCGCCTGCGCCTCGCGGCAGGCGGCCTCGATCTCCTCCTGCGTGGCGTCGGGGCGGCCGATCAGCAGGTTCTCGCGGATGGTGCGGCTGAACAGCATCGATTCCTGGAACACCACGCCGATATTCGCGCGCAGCGATTCGAGCGTGAGGTCGCGCAGGTCGTGGCCGTCGATCGTGATGCGCCCTTCGGATGGGTCCCACAGCCGCTGCAGCAGCGCCATGGCGGTGGACTTGCCCGCGCCGGTCTGCCCGACCAGCGCCAGCGTCTGCCCAGGCCGCGCGGTGAAGGACACGTCGCGCAGGATCGGCGGGCCGCCGGGATAGGCGAAGCCGACCGATTCGAAGGCCACCTCCCCCTTGGCGCGGCCGATGTCGCGCGCGTCCGGCGCCTCGGGCACGCTGCTGCGCGCATCGAGCACGCCGAACAGGTCGGCCAGGCGTGGCGCCACGAAGACCATGTGCGAGACGAAGCCGATCGCGCTTTCGAGGCGCCCGATCAGCAGCGTCGCGAAGCCCATGAAGGACACGATCTCGCCGACCGTGGCCAGGCCGCGCACATGCAGCACCGTGCCGTAGACGAAGATGGCGATGACGCACAGCGTGCTGGCGGCGCGCGTGAGCACCGACACGATCGCCCACCAGTTCAGCACCGGGAACTGGTGGTCGAGCACCTGGCGGATGATGTCGCCGAACATCCGCGCCTCGGAATTCAGGCGGGTGAAGGACTGCACCACCACCACGTTCGACAGCGCGTCCTGGGCATTGCCCGCGAGTCGCGTGTGGAAGTCCTCGACCTTGGCCTGGGCCGCCTGGGTGCGGCGGATGACCAGCACCGAGACCACCACGAAGACCACCACCAGCACCATCAGCAGCAGGCCGAGCCGCCAGTTCAGCACGAGCGTGAGCGGCAGCAGCACCACCACCGAGACGAAGGTGATGATGTGCTCGCGGAAGAAGCCGAGCCACAGGCCGAACAGGTTGTCGGTGCCGACCAGCATCACCTTCATCAGCCGGCCCGACTGCGTATCCCCATGGAAGGACAGCGGCAGCGCGAGGACATGCTGGAAGTAGTCGTGCATGACGCGCAGCCGGTTGCGATGCGCCATGCGGTCGGCGAACAGCCCGACCGCGACATTGCCTCCGATCCCGGCCAGGCCGACGATGCCCCAGATCACTAGCAACTGCGTCGCCTCGGACCACAGCGCGGCGGGTTCCATCCGGTCGGAACGCGAGAGCAGGTCGACGACGCGGCCGAACAGCACGGGTTCGAGGAATTGCAGCGCCGCCAGCGCCAGCGCGGCGATACCGAGGCCGAGCGCCATCGGCCGGTCGCCGCCCAGCATCAGCAGGACGCGGCCATACAGCCTGAGAAACCCCATGCGCACCCGCCCCCTGTTCGCGGCAACCCCCGTCACGGCGCACAGTAGCGCGTTTCGCCGCGGTGTTGGATGCACCACCTGCCCACCGGCCGGCGGGCCGCGCCGAGGGTTGATCCTGCGCGGCGGGCGCGCCAGCTTGGCAGCCGAGACCACCTAAGGCCCGCCACCAGGACGGGCAACCGGGAGAAACAATCCATGATGAATCGTCGCACCCTTCTGGGCGGAGCCGCTGCCGCCACCCTCGCGACCCCGGCGCTGGCCCAGGCCTGGCCAGCGCGCCCGGTCCGCCTGGTGGTTGGCTTCCCGCCGGGTGGGACCACCGACCTGGCGGCGCGCGTGCTGCTGGAACCGCTGACCACACGGCTCGGCCAGCCGGTGGTGATCGAGAACCGCCCGGGCGGGTCGGGCGGCAATGTCGGCGCCGATGTCGTCGCGAAGGCGGAACCGGATGGCTACACCGTGCTGATGCAGACCGTGAGCAGCGGCGCGATCAACCACGGGCTGTACGGCGCGCGCATGCCGCACCGCCCCGACGCGATGACCGCGGTGGCGCTGGTCGTGAAGGTGCCCAACGCGATCTACGTGACCAATGCGCTGCCGGTGCGCACGCTGGCCGAACTGGTGGACTACGCGAAGGCGCGGCCCGGCCGGCTCAACATCGGCTCGTCCGGTGTGGGCACGTCGCTCCATATGACAGGCGAATTGCTGAAGCAGGCGGCGGGCATCGACATGACGCACGTGCCCTTCCGCGGTGCCGGGCCGATGCTGCAGGAGATCATCGCCGGGCGGGTCGAGGTGGGCGTGGACAACCTGCCATCGGTCATCGGGCACCTGCGCGAGGGGCGGCTGCGGCCTCTCGCTGTGACCACCGCCACGCGCACCCCGGCCCTGCCGGATGTGCCGACCACGGCCGAGGCCGGCTTCCCCGCGGTTGAGGCGACCGCCTGGTTCGGCGTGACCGCACCCGCACGCACGCCGCAGCCGGTGGTGGACCAGCTCTCGCGGGCGATCAATGCCTGCCTGGCGGACCCCGCGGTGTGGGCGCGGCTCGAGGATCTGGGGGGGCAGAAGCCGGCGCTGACACCCGATGGCCTGTCCACGCCCGCCACCTTCCAGGCCTTCATCGACGCCGAGATCGTGAAGTGGGGCGAGGTGGTGCGGCGCGGGAACATCACGGTGGATTAAGGGGGGGGGTAGTCTTTAGTGCGCTCTCAAGCGGCGGGCGGCCGGCATCCGCCGGCCTTGCCTTCGCGCCATGCACTGCGGCGCTGACGGCGGCTGATGGTCTGGGCGCTGTCGCGCCGTGCGCTCCCGGATCGCGACGGGGGCGGCGATCCGATCCCGGTGCGTTGCGCCACGCGCTGGCGCGCTGAACGCCGCGCACGGGCCGGGGGCCGTCGCGCGTGCGCTCCCGGATCACCGAGCGATCCGATCCGGTTGCCCCGGTGCCGTGCGGATGGCGGTGTGGCGATGGACCGCGCGGCGCCGCGCCCCTAGGCTGCCCGGCAACGGGGCCGCAGGTCCCGACCGGGAGGAAAGGACACGCCCATGAGGCTCGACCGTCGCGCGCTGTTGGCCACGCCGCTGCTGGGCCTCGCGCGCCCGGCCTTCGCGCAGGCCTTCCCCACGCGCCCCATCCGTATCGTCATTCCATTCACGCCCGCCGGCACCACCGACCTGGTCGGTCGCCTGACGGCCGAACACCTTGGCCGCCGGCTGAACCACCAGGTGGTGGTCGACAACCGGCCCGGCGCGTCGGGCAATGTCGCGGCCGAATTCGTCGCGCGCAGCGAAGCCGACGGGCATACGTTGCTGCTCACCACCATCGGCACCGGCGCGATCAACTTCGCCGTCTTCCGCGACCGCATGCCCTACAAGCCGGACGACCTGGCCGCGGTGGCGCTGATGACGCGCGTGCCCAACGTGCTGATGGCCGCGAACAATACGAACATCCGCACCGTCGCCGACCTGGTGCGGGAGGCGCGCGCGCGCCCGGGCACCATCAACTACGGCACGGCAGGCATCGCGACCTCCCCGCATGTGGTGGTGGAGCAGCTGCGCCTCGCCACGGGGATCGACATCACGCATGTGCCCTATCGCGGGTCGGGCCCGATGCTGACCGAACTGGTCGCGCAGCGGATCGAGACGGGCATGGACAATATCCCCTCCGCCCTGCCCTTCATCCGTGAGGGACAGATCCGCGCGATCGGCGTGACGAGCGCGGCGCGCAACGCATCCCTGCCCGATGTCCCGACCATCGCCGAACAGGGCATCGCCGGCTTCGAGGCGACCGCCTGGTTCGGCGTGCTCGCCCCCGCCGCGACCCCGGCGCCGGTGGTGCAGCGCCTGGGGGCGGAGATGAACGCCATCGCGCTCGACCCCGCCTTCCGCGAGCGTATGGCGAGCCTGGGGGCGGACGTGCCTGGCCTGACACCGGATGGCGGCACCTCGCCCGTCACCTTCGCCGCCTTCATGCGCGCGGAGGTCGTGAAATGGGCCGATGTGGTGAACCGCGCGAACGTGCGCGTGGAGTAGCCGGCATCAGGGGTCGAGGACGGCGCGCAGCACCTCGACCACGGCGCGGAACAGCACCGCCGTGACCAGGATCGAGACACCCAGAAGGGCGAGCACGCGCAGCGGCGAGGCGCGCTTCTGCGGCCGGAAGGCGAGGATGTCGTCGTCCGGACGGGACTGTACCGGCACGGCGCCGCCATCCAGCGGTCGCGGTTCGGGTGCTTGGCGCAGCGCCCCGCCATCGCGCCCGTCATCGCCCGTCCCGGATGCCGCCATCGCCCGCCCTTCGTGCCGTCCGCGCGCCAGGATAGCGCCGTGCCGCAGGGTGGGCCACGCCTGCGCGACAGCGCGCCCGCCCTTGGCGCGCGCCGGCTCCGTTCGCCCTGGGCGTACCGGAATGGCTCTAGCCCTTTGTTTTCGCGAGCATCTCCACCCGATCGGACGATTCCGTCCGATCGGGATCTGCTCTAGGCTCGTGCATCGCCGGCACTCTGGCACCGACCAGGGGCGACGAACGCCCCGGCAACGAGGAGAACGTCCATGCCCATCGCCCGCCGCCCGCTGATCGCCGGCGCGCTCGCTGCCCTGCCACTGCCGGCCCTCGCGCAGGACGGCCCCTTCCCGTCGCGGCCGATCCGCATGATCGTGAACTTCCCGCCGGGCGGCACCACCGACATTGCCGGGCGCATCTACGCCGAGCGCCTGCAGCAGCGGATCGGCCAGCCCGTGCCGGTCGAGAACCGCGGCGGCGCGACCGGCAATATCGGGTCGGAGGCGGTCGCGCGCGCGGCGCCGGATGGCTACACCGTGCTGACCACGGCGGTGTCGCCCGCCGCGATCAACTACGCGCTGTTCGGCGCCCGCATGCCCTACCGGCCCGAGGACCTGGCCGCGATCGGCCTGTACCTGCGCGTGCCCAACGTCATCATGGTGCATCCCTCCCAGCCGATCCGCACCATCCAGGACCTGGTGGACGCCGCGAAGGCGCGGCCCGGCGCGCTGAACTACGGCAGCGCGGGCTCCGGCGGGTCGCCGCACATGTCGATGGAGATGTTCAAGCTGCGGGCCGGCGGGCTGCAGATCACGCATGTGCCCTTCCGCGGCGCGGGGCCGATGCTGATCGAGGCGGTCGCCGGGCGGCTCGAGACGTCGGTCGACAACCTGCCATCCTGCATCGGGCATATCCGCGACGGGCGGCTGCGGCCGCTGGCGGTGACCGGGCATGTGCGCAGCGCCGTGCTGCCCGAGGTGCCGACGCTGGCCGAGACGGTGGTGCCCGGCTTCGAGGCGACCGCGTGGTTCGGCATGCAGGCGCCCGCGCGCACGCCGCGCCCGATCATCGAGCGCCTGGGCGCGGAGCTGGACGCCATCAGCAAGGAACCGGGGGTGCGTGCGCGACTGGCCGACCTTGGCGCCGATCCGCCGAACCTGACGCCGGATGGCGGCACCTCGCCCGCCGCCTTCGAGGCCTTCATCCGCGACGAAATCGCGAAATGGGCCGAGGTGGTGCGTGCCTCCGGGGCGACGATCGACTGACGCGGCGCGGGCGCGGCGGGTTTCGGGGTGGGCGCCTTCACCGCGCTTTCGAACAGCGCGACTGTCGCGCGGTTTTTTTGGCACCGCGCGCCTCCGGCACTCTTTGACACCGCGCGCCTCCGGCACTCTTTGACACCGCGCGCCTCCGGCACTCTTTGACACCGCGCGCCTCCGGCGCGACCACTCCCCCATGCAACGCACCTTCTACGGCTGGGCAACGCCCAATTCGAACCGCGTCACGGTCATGCTCGAGGAATGCGGCCTGGACTACGCCGTGCGCGGCGTGAACATCCGCAAGCGCGAACAGTTCGCGCCGGACATCCTGGCGCTGAACCCCTACGGCAAGGTGCCGATCCTGGTCGAGGATGCGCAGGACGGCAGCGCGCCGCTGGTGCTGTTCGAAAGCGGCGCCATCCTGCTGCACCTTGCCGAGACGCAGAATGCCCTGCTGCCGCACGCGGCCCGCGCGCGCGCCGAGGTCATGGCCTGGCTGATGGTCGCCCTGACCTCGCTCGGCCCGTATACCGGCCAGGCCCATCATTGGACGGACCTCGCAGCCGAAAAGCCCGAGGCGGCGCGGGGCTACAGCCTGGCGCTGGTGGACCGTGTGTATCGGCTGCTGGACGGGCGGCTCGCGCAGGTGCCGTTCCTCGGCGGTGCGGCCTATTCCGTCGCCGATGTCGCGGCCTATCCCTGGGTGGCGCGCGCCGCCTGGGCGGAGCGCGACCTGGCCACGACACCGCACCTGGCGCGCTGGTTCGCAGCGGTGGGCGCGCGCCCGGCGGTGCAGCGCGGCATGGCGCAGCCGCAGGGCGCGCGGCTGGAGTAGCTCAGACGCCGCGGAAGACCGGCGCGCGCTTTTCGCGGAACGCCGCGAGGCCTTCCTGGATGTCGGCGCTGTCCTTGCAGATGCGCGCGCGCTCCTCGCAGGCCTCGATGTCGAGCATGCCGTGGCCGATCTCGTTCAACGCCTGCTTGATGCCTTGCACCGCGAGCGGCGCCATCGAATCCAGCGTGCTGGCGAGCCGTTCCACCGTGCCATCCAGGTCCTCGGGTGGCACCAGGTGCGTGAGGTAGCCCACGCGCAGCAGTTCCTCCGCGCCGAGCTTCTCGGCGGTCAGGAACAGTCGCTTCGCCGTATTGAGGCCGAGGCGCGAGACATAGCGCCGCAGCCCGCCCGGGTAGTAGTGCACACCCAGGCGCGCGGCGGGCATGAACATCTCCATCCCTGTCACCCCCACCCGGAAATCGGCGGTCAGCGCAAGGTCGGTCGACCCACCATAGACGCCGCCCTGCAGCCGCATGATGGTCGGCACGCGCAGCTTCTCGAAGCGGTCCACCATGGCATCGAAGCCGGGCGCCTTGGCGGCGGCTTCCTTGTCCTCGGCGAAGCCGCCCAGGTGGAAGCCGGCGCTGAAGGCCGGACCCGACGCGGCCATGACCAGCACGCGCAGGTCGCGGTTGGCGTCGACCGTCTCGAAGTATTCCAGCAGGCGGATGATGTCGCCGGGTTCGATGCGGTTGCGGTGGCGCGCGCGATGCAGGCGGATGGTCGCGCGGCGGCCACTGATCTCGAGGCTGGGGGGATCGAGGCGCGTGTCTTCGGTCATGGCGTTGTCCTTCCTGCCGGCAGTCTCGCCGATGCGCGCGGCAAAGGCCATGCGTCGCGTCAGCCCATCAGGGCAAGGCCCTCGGCCACCGAGACGAATTCGCCGCCGGCCACCACCCGGGCCGCGCCGAAGCGGGCTTCGAAGATGCGCCGCACGGCCGGCACCAGCGATGTCCCGCCGGTGAGGAAGACGCGGTCGACCGCGCCCGCGTCGGTTGCGGCATCGGCCAGCGCGGCATCGACCGCGGCGGCGATGCGCGCGAGTTCCGGGGCGATCCAGGCTTCGAAATCGCCGCGCGCGATCGGCGCGCTCAGCGCGAAGCGGCCATGGCGGAAATCCAGCACGGCATGCTCGGCCGCCGACAGCGCGGCCTTCACGCCGGACACCGCGCGGTACAGCGCATAGCCGGCATCTTCCTCGATCAGGCGAATCAGGTCGTGCAGCGCGTGGGCGTCCTCGGCGGTGCGCGCGACCTCGGCGATGTCGCGCAGCGTGCGCGGCGCACGCATCATCGACAGCTGGTGCCAGCGCGCGAAGCCGGCATACCAGGCGGGCGGCACCGGCAGCGGATCGCCGCCCATAACGCGGTAGGTCGTGTTCTTGCCCAGCCGCGGCGAAACGACATTGTCGATGATCCGGAAGTCGAAGGCGTCGCCGGCGATGCCCACGCCGGCATGGCCCAGCGCCTGCACGCGCCGCGGCGGACCGGGTTCGAAGCGCAACACCGAGAAATCCGAGGTGCCGCCGCCAAAATCCGCCACCAGCACCGTCGCCGCGCGGTCCAGCCCCTGGGCGAAGCGGTGCCCCGCCGCGGCCGGTTCCAAACCCATCGTGATGTCGGGCCATCCGGCCTGCGCGAAGGCCGCGCGCAGGCGCGCCTCGCCGAAGGCATCGTCGGCGGTCTCACCCACGAAGCGCACCGGGCGGCCGACGGTGATGCGCGCACCCGCCACATCGGGCAGCACGCCCGTCAGCCAATGGCGGAGGAACGTCGCGATCAGCGCCTCCAGCCCATAGGCCCGGCCCAGGATGCGCGTCTCGGTGAAGCTGTGCTGCGCCAGGTAGGACTTCATCGACATGATGAGCCGGCTGTCGAGCGGCGATTCCAGATAGGCGTCGATCGCCGCCGGCCCCGCCGCATCGCGCGGGCGGCCATCGGCACCGGCCCAGAAGCACAGCACCGAGCGGAACACATCGCCGCCGGGCAGGCGCAGCGTGCGAAGCGATCCGTCCGCGCCGCGCAGCGCGGCGACCGAGTTGGTCGTGCCGAAGTCGATGCCGATGGCAGGAAGCATGGGTCCGGGACCGAAGGGGGCGCGCCTTGAAGCGCGAAGCATGGCGGCTGGCAAGCGGGCGGCCGGCCAGGGCCGTCGCGCGGTGCCGGGGCGCAGCCGGGATGCCGCCTCCCCAGGAATTGCGCGGAGCGCCATGCAACCACCCCCCGGCCAGCGCGTTGTGCCGCTGCAACCGGAGGATTAGGTATGAACAGCATCGTCTACATCGTCGGCGCCGTGGTGATCGTGATCGCGATCCTGAGCTTCCTCGGCCTGCGCTGACGCGGCTTGAGCGGCTTGCGCTGACGTGCGGGGCGGCCCGGTCAGGCCGCCTTCGCTTCCCGCCGTCGGCGCGTCAGCACGAATTCCGTGTACCCATTGGGCTGTGCCGCGCCTTCGAAGACCAGGTCGCAGGCGGCCTTGAAGGCAGGGCCGTCGAAGCCCGGGGCCATCGGCACATAGGCGGCGTCGTTCGCGTTCTGGCGGTCGACGACGGCGGCCATGCGCCGCATGGTCTCCATCACCTGGTCGCGCGACACAACCCCATGGCGCAGCCAATTGGCGATGTGCTGCGAACTGATGCGCAGCGTCGCGCGGTCTTCCATCAGGCCGACATCGTTGATGTCGGGCACCTTGGAACAGCCCACCCCCTGGTCCACCCAACGCACGACATAGCCAAGGATGCCCTGGGCATTGTTGTCCAGTTCCGCCTGGACGTCGGCGGGTGACCAGTTGGTGTCGCGCGCCAGCGGCACTGTCAGGATGTCGTCCAGCTTCGCGCGGCGGCCGCCCTTCACCAGTTCCTCCTGCCGCGCGGCCACGTCCACCTCGTGGTAGTGCAGCGCGTGCAGCGTGGCGGCGGTGGGGGACGGCACCCAGGCGGTATTGGCACCCGCCTTCGGGTGGCCGACCTTCTGTTCCAGCATCGCGGCCATCATGTCGGGCATGGCCCACATGCCCTTGCCGATCTGCGCGCGGCCGCGCAGCCCGCAGGCCAGGCCGGTGTCGACGTTCCAGTCCTCATAGGCCTTGATCCAGGGCAGCGCCTTCATCTCGTTCTTGCGCACGACGGCGCCGGCTTCCATCGCGGTATGGATCTCGTCGCCGGTGCGGTCGAGGAAGCCGGTGTTGATGAACACCACGCGGTCCTTCGCCGCCGCGATGCAGGCCTTGAGGTTGACGGTGGTGCGCCGTTCCTCGTCCATGATGCCCATCTTGAGCGTGGCGCGCTTGAGGCCCAGCGCATCCTCGACGCGCGCGAACAGCGCATCCGCCCAGGCCACTTCGTCGGGCCCGTGCATCTTGGGCTTCACGATATAGACGCTGCCGGCGCGCGAATTCATCCGCTTGCCGCGGATGTCGTGCAGCGCGATGGCCGAGGTGCACAGCGCATCGAGGATCGTCTCGGGCACCTCGGCACCGTCCAGCGTGACCGCGTCGGTCATCATGTGGTGCCCGACATTGCGCACCAGCATCACCGAACGCCCATGCAGCGTGACCGCGCCGCCCGAGGGCTTGTGGAAGACGCGGTCGGCGTTCAGCCGCCGCACCATGGTCTGCCCGCCCTTGTCGAATTCGGCCGTGAGGTCGCCCTTCATCAGGCCGAGCCAGTTCCGGTAGACGTCGACCTTGTCCTCGGCATCCACGGCCGCGACGGAATCCTCGCAATCCTGGATGGTGGTGAGCGCAGATTCGAGCACCACGTCGCTGATCCCCGCCGCGTCGGTCTTGCCGATCGGATGCGCACGGTCGAACTTCACCTCGAGGTGCAGACCGTTGTTCACGAACAGCAGCGATGTCGGCGCATGCGCCTCGCCCAGGAAGCCGACGCACTGGCCGGGCCGCGCCAGGCCCACCTTGCTGCCATCCTTCAGCGCGACCTCGAGCGCGCCGGCCTCGAGCCGGTAGCCGGTGGCATCGGCGTGCGACCCGCGCGCGAGCGGCGCAGCACGGTCCAGCACGGCGCGCGCGCGCGCGATCACGGCGGCGCCGCGCGCCGGGTCGTAGCCCTTCGCGCGCGGGCCGTCCTGCGGGATGGCGTCGGTGCCGTACAGCGCGTCGTACAGCGACCCCCAGCGCGCATTGGCGGCGTTCAGCGCATAGCGGGCGTTGGAGACCGGCACGACCAGCTGCGGGCCGGCGAGCGAGGCGATCTCGGCATCCACATCGGTGGTCCCGACCTTCACCTCGACCGGTTCGGGCAGCAGGTAACCGATTTCGCCCAGGAAGGCCGTATAGGCGGCCAGGTCGATCGGCTTCGCGGGGTTGGCGCGGTGCCAGGCGTCGATCTTCGCCTGCAGGTCGTCGCGCCTGGCCAGCAGCGCGGCATTGGCGGGCGCCAGCTCGCGCAGGATACGCTCCATGGACTCCCAGAAGCGGGCAGGTTCGACCCCGGTGCCGGGCAGCGCCTCGGCTTCCATGAAGGCACGCAGCACAGGCGCGACGACAAGGCCCTTCGTTGCGGGCATGGCAGCATTCTCCTCAACACAGGCGCCCGACAGAGCGCAAAATTCGGCGGTGTCCTAGGCGCAAAGCCGCCGCGGGGCAAACGGCGCCATGCGTGCCGCGCGCCTCCGGCAGGGCTTGTCCCCGCGCGCCTCCGACAGGGCTTGTCCCCGCGCGCCTCCGGCAGGGCTTGTCCCCGCGCGCCTCCGGCAGGGCTTGTCCCCGCGCGCCTCCGGCAGGGCTTGTCCCCGCGCGCCTCCGGCAGGGCTTGTCCCCGCGCGCCTCCGGCAGGGCTTGTCCCCGCGCGCCTCCGGCAGGGCTTGTCCCCGCGCGCCTCCGGCAGGGCTTGTCCCCGCGCGCCTCCGGCGCGACCCTCCCTCAACGCCCGAAGCAAGGAACGCCCCCATGGCCTGGACCCCGCCCCCGCATGTGACGCAGCATTGGCATGTCACCAAGCCCGGCGCGACCGGCAAGCGCGGCATGGTCGCCTCCCAGGCGCGCGACGCCGCCGAGGCCGGTATCGCCATCCTGGCCGAGGGCGGGACGGCAGCCGATGCCGCGGTCGCCACCGCCTTCGCCCTGGCCGTGGTGGAACCCTGGAATTCGGGCCTCGGCGGGATCGGCTTCACCCAGGTCGCGGGGCCGGGGATCGGCGCGCAGACCTTCGATTTCGGCCCTGTGTCGCCGCATGGGCTGGACCCCTCCGCCTTCCCCATGACGGGCAAGATGAAGGACGACCTGTTCACTTGGCCCGAGGTGTTCGAGGACCGCAACGTCCATGGCCCACTGTCCTTCGCCATCCCGTCGTCGGTCGCCGGCTATGCCGAGCTGCACGCGCGGCACGGGCGGCTGCCGCTGAAGGTGGTGCTGGAGCCTGCCATTGCGCTGGCCAAACGCGGCCTGGCGCAGGACTGGTTCACGACGCTCAAGGTGGCCAACAGCGCATCCGTGCTGAAGCTGTATGCCGAAAGCGCGCGCATCTACCTGCCGAACGGCCTGCCGCCGGTCGCTCCCTACCAGGGCAGCCCCGGCTTCTTCCGCCAGGGCAACCTGGCGCAGACCCTCGAACGCCTGTCCCGCGACGGGCTGCGCGACTTCTACGATGGCGGCATCGCGGCCGACCTGCTGGCGGATTTCCGCGACATGGGATCGCCGATCTCGGCGGCCGACCTGGCCGGCTGCAAGGCGCTGGTGCGCCCGGCGCTGGAAGCCGCCTGGCGCGGCAAGCGGCTGTTCCTGGCCAATGGCCTGACCGCCGCGCCAACCCTGCTACGGGTGCTCGAAGGCATGCGTGGGGCCGATTTCGCCGGCGCCGCGCCCTCCCCCGCCTGGTACGCGCAACTGGCGCGCGTGATGCGCGAGGCCTATGCCGAGCGCCTCGCAGGCCTGGGTGATGCCGAGCCGAAGGCCGCCGAATCCTGCACCACGCACCTGACCGTCTGCGACAAGGACGGGATGATGGTGGCGATGACCACCACGCTGCTGTCGTCCATGGGATCGCGCGTCGTGCTGCCGCGATCGGGCGTGCTGATGAACAACGGCATCATGTGGTTCGACCCGCGGCCGGAGGCGAAGAACGCGCTCGCGCCCGGCAAGCGGCCGTTGACCAACATGTGCCCCGTCATCGCCGCCGACGGCGATGCGCCGAACCTCGCCACCGGCGCCTCGGGCGGGCGGCGGATCATGGCCTCGGTATTCCAGATGCTGTCCTACGTGGCGGATTTCGGCATGACGCCGGAGGCCGCCGCGCATCATCCGCGCCTCGATGTCTCGGCCCCCGAGGGTGTCACCGCCGATATCCGCCTGGGTGCGGAGACCCTCGCGGCGCTGGCGAAGGACGCGAAGGTGACCGAGGTGGAGCACGCCGTCCTGCCGGTGAACTTCGCCTGCCCGAACATGATCCACATCGCCCCGGACGGCACGCGCCAGGGCATCACGGACGTCATGAGCCCCTGGAGCGCCGCGCTGGCGGAGTGATTCCGCGCACAGCGCTTCATGTTCACGCGCCGTCGCTGCTGCGCTACCGTTCCGCCTGAGGGCGAGCGGAGGCGGCATGTCCGACACCGTCCCGGGACCCGGGACTTCGGAGCAGGCGACGGCAGACAAGGCCGGGGCACCGCGGCGCGACGCCGCGGCGGTGATCCTCGAGGGCCTGGGCGAACGGCGCGAGGGCGCCCGGGTCGAGGTCCAGCTGCCCTGCACGGTCTTCATCGGATCCCATGTCCATGACGGCACGCTGCGTGACATCTCGGCCGGCGGCGCGATGGTGCACGGCGTGCGGGGGCTGCTCGCCGGCGATCTGGTGCGGCTGCGCCTGGCGCGGCTGACCGACCACATCTTCATCGCCGAGGTGCGCGGCGTGAGCCTGCTCGGCGTGCACCTGGCCATCCGCGCGGGCGCCGAGCAGTCGCTCTGGCAGGAGAAGATCCGCGACCTGCTGCCGGACGGCGGCCCGGAAGGCTCCCGTTAATGCGGCTTCCGTAGCCTGGGATTGCCCCGCCCCGATGGCGGGCAAGGACATCAGGCGGGGACGATGCACGGACCGGACGCAGCCACGCTGGACGCGGGAGAGATGAGGCCGCCATCCCGGTGGCCGGCGCTGCATCGCGTGGCCGAACCCTGCACGCTGCGTTCGGCCGGCGGGCGCGTCCGCGACGGGCTGGTGCGCGAGGCCGGCGACCGTGGTGCGATCGTCGCCGGCGTGGGCGGGCTCGACCTCGGGCAGGAAGTCGACCTGGTCCTGCCGCGGCGCGGCGGGCTGCGGGTGCGCGCGCGCATCGCCGGCATTGGCGTGCTCGGCCTGATGCTGGACCTGCGCGGCGCCGATTGCGGGGCGGAATGGCGCGACGCCTTGCTCGGCATGACCGACGGGCGCTTCCGCGCGGCCTGAGGGTCGAACCGCGCGGCACGCGTCTTGCCAACCCTGGCGCGACGGCGGGCCATCCCGGCCGGAGCAGGCAGTGGGTGCCTGTTCCGTGGTCAGTGGACGGACGCTCGCGACTGAACAGGGAGCAGGATCATGAATCGTCGCTCACTTCTTGGGCTGGCGGCCGCGGGTCTCGCCGCGCCGCGCTTCGCCCTGGCGCAGGCCGGCGGCGCCTGGCCAACCCGCGGTTCGATCCGCTTGGTCGCCCAGTTTCCCCCGGGTGGCCTGGTGGATACCGTCAGCCGCCTGATGGCTCCCGCCCTGTCCCAGGCGCTGGGCCAGACCGTGGTGGTCGAGAACCGCGCCGGCGCCGGCGGCGTGATCGGCACCGACTTCGTCGCGAAGCAGCCGGCCGATGGCTACACGCTGCTGGTGAGCCATGCCTCGGTGCACGTGTTCTCGGCGGCGACCATGCCGACCCTGCCGTTCAACCCGATCACCGACTTCACCCACATGGGCATGCTGGTCGAGGCGTCGAACGTGCTGCTGGTGCGCAGCCAGTCGCCGTACCAGACGCTGGACCAGTACCTGACTGCCGCCCGCACGCGGCCGGTGCGCTACGGGTCGTCGGGCATCGGCTCCGCGCCGCACCTGCTGGGGGCGATGCTGACGGGCGCGGCCAATGCGCCGAACCTCGACCACGTGCCCTATCGCGGGTCGGCACCCGCCATGCAGGATCTGATGGCGAACCAGATCGAGTCGATGATCGACCCGATCACCACCAACGTTCAGCTGATCAAGGACGGCGTGCTGCGCGCGCTGGCGGTGTCCACGCCGCAGCGGCTGCCCGCCTTCCCGAATGTGCCGACCTTCGCGGAGCTCGGCTATCCGAAGCTGACCTCCGCGCAGTGGCTCGGCCTGTCCGGGCCGAAGAACCTGCCGGCGCCGATCGTGGACCGCCTCACGACGCTGATCCCGCAGCTGATGGCGCGGCCGGAGCTGATGACCCGCTTCGAGGAACTGCAGACCCTGCCGCGCACGCCCGCACTGCTGGGCACCGACTTCACCGCCGCGATCCAGGAGCAGATCGGCGAATGGACCGCGGTGGCGCGGCAGTACAACATCGTCGTGACGTGATGCAGCGGGGCGGAGAGGGTGCGTCCCTCTCCGCCCCCCCGCTGCGCCGTTGCATGCGCATCGAGACCGCAAGGCTGATCCTCCGCTCGCCGCGGCTCGAGGATGTGCCCGCGCTGTTTGCCTTCCTCGGCGACCCTGCGGCCATGGCGTACACCCATGTCGATGGCTCGCTGCGAGCCTGCCGTCACCGCATTGCGGTGCATGAATACCGCCGGCGGCACGATGGCCACGCGCCCTGGACGATCGCCACGAAGCCGGATGGGCGGCTGATCGGATGGGGCGGCTTGTATGTTGATCCCTTCGAGCCGGGCTGGGGTGTGGAGGTCGGGTACTTTTTCCATCCCGACGCCTGGGGGCGCGGCTTTGCGTCGGAACTGGTGCGCGCCTGCCTCGACCATGCCGACCGTGTGCTGGACCTGCCGGAGCTTCGCGCCTTCGCGCATCCGGCGAATGCCGGGTCGCGGCGCGTTCTGGCCAAGGCAGGCTTCGCGCAGCAGCGCTACATCCCCGAGATGAACCGCTTCCTGTTCAGCCGGCGGCGGCCCGACTGAGCGGCGGGGCCGCCTGCTGCGCGCACCAGCGCGCCACCTCCTCATGCGTGCCGAACCACACGCCGGGCGTGCCCTTCATCAGCGTGACGAGGCGGTCGAGCAGCGCGATGCGGCTGCGATGGCCGATGACATGCGGGTGCATGGTCAGCAGGAAGAGCCCGCCCTCGGCCAGCGCGCCCTCGAATTCGGCGCGGAAGATCTCCTCCACCGCCGAGGGCGGCGTGTAGGGGCGAAGTGCTGCGAAGCGCAGCATATTGAAATACACCGCGTCGTCGCGGATCCATTCGGGTGGCAGTTCCACGATGCCGGTCGGCTCGCCCTGCACTTCCAGCTCGTAGGGGTCGTCATCGGCCATCAGCGATGAGTCATAGAGCAGGCCGAGCTCCTGGATGATCGACATGGTGTCGACCGAGAAATCCCACGACGCGGTGCGGATGCCCACGGGGCGGCGGCCGGTCAGCTTCTCCAGCGTGTCGGTGGCGCGGAAGGTCAGGTCGCGCTCGACACCCGGCGGCAGCTGCGTATTGGCTTCGTGGATCCAGGAATGGATACCGATCTCGTGGCCTTCGTCCGCCACGGCGCGGATTTCATCGGGGTGCAGCAGCGCCGAGACCGCCGGATAGAAGAACGACGCCTTCACCCCGTGCCGCGCCAAAAGTGCGCGGATGCGCGGCACGCCCTGGCGCGCGCCGTACTGGCCCTGGCTGATGCGCATCGGGCTTTCGTCGGAATCGCGCAGCGGGATGGTCTCGTGGTCCGCATCGAAGGACAGGCTGACGGCGCAGCGCGCCCCGCCCGGCCATGACGACGGTGCGAGCGAACGTCCGGCGCGCGCGCGGCCTACGATGCGCCGCCAATGCGCCTCCTCCCAGTCCCAGGGGCCTGGCTTGCTCTCGCTCATCGGGGCTCTCCGCGTCCTTCGTCGTGGCACGCTACTTGCGATCCCGCGGCGGTCAATCCGCCGCGTCATGCGATGCGGCGCCGGTCAATCCGCCGTGTTGCGCGATGCGGTGCGGCGGCCAGTCCGCCGCGTCACGCAATGCGGTGGGGTCAACCCGCCACGTCCAGCCCGCCGGCGCCGGGGCCGCGCAGGTCGGGCGTGGCCCCAAGGCAGCAGGAGCCCGCGATGGACATCGGCGTCTTCATCCCGATCAACAACAATGGCTGGATCATCTCCGCCACCTCGCCGCAGTACATGCCGTCCTTCGAGTTGAACAAGGCGGTGGTGCAGAAGGCGGAGGGCTATGGCTTCGACTTCGCGCTGTCGATGATCAAGCTGCACGGCTTCGGCGGGAAGACCGAGTTCTGGGACCACGGCCTGGAATCCTTCACGCTGATGTCCGCACTCGCGACCGTCACCTCGCGGATCCGGCTGTTCGCCTCGACCGCCGTGCTCACACTGCCGCCGGCGATGGTGGCGCGCATGACCAGCACGATCGACGACGTCTCGGGCGGACGCTTCGGGGTGAACATCGTCTCGGGCTGGCACAAGGTCGAATACACCCAGATGGGGCTCTGGCCGGGTGACCAGCACTTCGGCAAGCGGTACGACTACAGCACGGAATATGTGCGCATCCTGCGCGAGCTCTGGGGTACCGGCCTGTCCGACTTCAAGGGCGAGTATTTCCAGATGGACAACTGCGTCCTGAGCCCGCGCCCCAAGGCGCCGATCAAAGTGGTGGCCGCGGGCCAGTCCGATCGCGGGATGGAATTCGCCGCGCAGTACTGCGACTACAATTTCTGCCTGGGCGAAGGGGTGAACGAACCCACCAAGGCGGCGTCGGTGCCCGCGCGCGTGCTGCAGCATGCGGCCAAGACCGGGCGCGATGTCGGCGCCTACATGCTGTACATGATCATCGCCGACGAGACGGATGCCGCCGCGCTCGCGAAGTGGGACCTGTACAACAAGGGTGCCGACCGTGAGGCGCTGGCGCATCTGCTCGGCAAGGCCGCCGAGGACACCGCGCCGTCCGAGACCTCAATGGCTGCGGCGATCCAGCGCTCCCCCTCGCCCATCAACTTCAACATGGGCACGCTGGTGGGGTCCTACGCCAATGTCGCGAAGATGCTCGATGAGGTGGCGGCGATGCCGGGCGTGAAGGGCATCATGCTGACCTTCGACGACTTCCTGCTGGGCCTCGATGCCTTCGGCAAGCACATCCAGCCGCTGATGTCCTGCCGTGCGGGGCGGATGCTGAACGCGGCCTGAGCGCCGGACAGGTGCGCGCGGGCTTCCTGCGCAGGTCGGCCCGGCGCACCATGGCGGCCTGAACAGCCAGGCCGCCCGATGTCCGATACCGATCCTGCCCTGATGTCCGCCGAGACGCTGCTCGGCCTCTATGCGCGCCGGCGGCTTTCGCCGGTCGAGGCGCTGAAGGCCGTGCTGGAGCGCGTCGCGCGCTTCAACCCCTGGGTCAATGCCTTCGCCGCCATGAACCCGCACGCGTTGCGCGCCGCCGGCGAGAGCGAGGCACGCTGGGCGGCGGGGCGGCCCATCGGGCCCCTGGACGGCGTGCCGGCCACGGTGAAGGACCTGCTGACCATGGCGGGCTTCGCCACGCGGCGCGGCTCGCGCACCACCGACACCACGCCCGCCGCCGAGGACGCGCCGACCGTGATGGGGCTGAAGGAATCGGGCGCCGTCATCATCGGCAAGACCACCACGACGGAGTTCGGCTGGAAGTCGCCCGGCGACTGCCCGCTGCATGGCATCACGCGCAATCCGTGGAACCCGCAGCGCACGCCGGGGGGGTCTTCGTCGGGCGCCGGCGCGGCAGGTGCGGCGTGCTTCGGGCCGCTGCACATCGGCACCGATGCGGGCGGGTCGATCCGCATCCCGGCGGCCTATTGCGGCCTGGTCGGCGTGAAGCCGAGTTTCGGGCGCATCCCGCAATGGCCGCTCGGCGCCTTCGGGCATGTCGCGGTTGCGGGGCCCATGACGCGCACGGTGCGCGACGCCGCGCTGATGTTCGGCGCCATGGCGCGGCAGGATGTGCGCGACCCCTATGCGCTGCCGGACGATCCGCGCGACTGGCGCGGGGGCATCGAGGATGGCGTGGCGGGCCTGCGCGTGGCCGTGGTGCGGCGGATGGGCTTCGAGCCGCCGCTGGATGTCGATGGCGCGGCGGTGCTGGAAGGTGCGGCCCGCATGCTCGAGGAGCAGGGCGCGATCGTCGAGGAGGCCGACCCGGGCCTGCCGGATACGCGCGCGATCTTCGGGCGTGTCTGGTCGGTGGCCATGGCGCGCGTGGTCGCGACGATTCCCGAGGACAAGCGCGAGCTGCTGGATGCCGGCATCCTGGATGTCGCGCGGCGCGACGGGGACATGGCGGCGGTGGACTACCTGGCGGCCGAGGCGATGCGGCTCGAGGCCGCGCACGCCATGGCGCGCTTCCACCAGCGCTACGACCTGGTGCTGACCGCCTGCACGCCGACCGCCGCCTTCGCCGCCGACCAGCCGACGTTGAAGCCCGCGGAATCGCTGTGGCGCGACTGGGCGCCCTGGACCTTCGCCTTCAACCTGACGCGCCAGCCGTCCATTTCCGTGCCGGTGGCGCTGGATGGCGAAGGCATGCCGCGGGCGGTGCAGGTGGTGGCGGCGCTGTATCGCGACGACCTGGCCTTCCGCGGGGCGCGGGCGCTGGAACGCGCGGCGAGCCTGCCTTTGGCCGACCCCGCCGCGACCAGGCCGGCCTGAGGATGACGACCGTGCCCGATGACGACTACGTCTATGACGAGGCCACCGGCGAATGGCGCCCGGCTTCCGAGGTTGCGGCCGCTGCCGCCGTGCCCGAGCGCGTGGTGCGCGATTCGGCGGGCAATGCCCTGGCGGATGGTGATTCCGTCACCGTCATCAAGGACCTGAAGGTGAAGGGCGCGGGGCAGACGCTCAAGCAGGGCACGGTCATCCGGTCGATCCGCCTGACCGGGAATGACGAGGAGATCGACTGCCGCTACGAAGGCATCAAGGGCTTGGTCCTGCGCACCGAATTCGTGCGCAAGCGATAGGGGATTTTCGGATGCGGCTGGTCACGTTCAGGGATACCAAAGGCACGCGCATCGGCGCGCTGGATGATGTGGGGAAAGTGCTCGACCTGGCCGCGGCGGATGCGGGGCTGCCGCGCGACATGCTGGCGCTGATCGCAGGGGGCGAGGCCACGCTGGCCGCGGCGCGCGCGGCGGAGGCGAAGGCGAAGGCGCCGGTGGCCGAGGGCGCGGTGCTGCTCGCGCCCATTCCCCGCCCGGCCAAGAACATCTTCTGCGTCGGCAAGAACTACCACGAGCACGCAAAGGAGTTCGCCAACAGCGGCTTCGACGCAACGGCCAAGGAGGTGGTGCCGGAGGCGCCGGTGGTGTTCTCGAAGCCGCCCACCTGCGTGATCGGGCCGGGGGAACCCATCCCGTCCTTCCTCGATACGTCCAACAGCACCGATTACGAGGGCGAGATCGCGGTGGTGATCGGCCGCGCGGGCCGCGGTATCAGCGAGGCCGACGCCTATGCTCATGTGTTCGGCTACACCATCGTCAACGACGTCACGGCGCGCACGCTGCAGCACAGGCATCGGCAGTGGATCCTGGGCAAGGGCATCGATGGCTATGCGCCGATGGGGCCGGCGATCGTCACCGCCGATGCGGCGGGGGTGCCGCCGAAGCTTTCGATCTCGACCTGGGTGAATGGCGAACTGCGCCAGCGCGCGCCGGTCGATGACCTGATCTTCGGCATACCGACGCTGATCGCGACGATCAGCGCCGCCATCACGCTGGAGCCGGGCGACATCATCGCGACCGGCACGCCGGCGGGCGTGGGCATCGGCTTCACGCCGCCGAAGTTCCTGAAGAAGGGCGACCGCGTGCGGATCGAGGTGCCGGGCATCGGCGTGCTGGAGAATCCGGTGGCTTGAATGGCGTGGGTGCTGCTTGTTCTGTCGGTCACGACGGTGTTGGCAACCGCAATTCTAGCGGCGCGAAGCGAACGCCTTCGGCAGCGCGCGCCAGATGCCTTGGACAGGTCGTTCGACGATGGATTGGGCAGCAGCGGCGGCGGTGAATGGACGCTCCTGCTTCTGCCTGGGTTGCTAGTGAACAAGCGCGCGCAGCGCTTGCTCTTCATCGCCTTGCTGCTGCTCCTGACAACGGCCATCGGCGCTCTCCACATCGCCATCGTGGTGCAGGCCATAGCTCATCCGTCACCGAGCATGGTGCTTTCAGAGGTGTTTCTCTGGGCTGGGACGCTCTTCATTCTAGCCTTGTGCGTGCTCGCGGTGATCTTCGTGGTCGTCCAGCTACGTGAAGCCAATCGCCCAAGGCGCACGTCCGGAGCTTGAGAATGCGCATTTCTCGACGACCGGCTTCCGCTATTCTGGCTGCCTAAAGTCGTCACACCGGGAGGAACGAACATGTTGCGCAGGACGGCACTGGCGACGCTCGCGTGTGCAGCGGGGGCGTCGATTGCGAAGGCGCAGGAGGTATTCCCCTCGCGCGCCGTGAGCATGGTCGTCGCCTTCCCGCCCGGCGGCCAGGCGGATGTCGTGGGAAGACCCGTCGCCGCGACGCTGGAACGCATCTGGCGCGTCGCGGTGCCGATCGTGAATCGCGGCGGCGCTGCGGGTGCGATCGGCAATGCCTCGGTCGCGCGCGCGTCTCCTGACGGCTACACGCTGCTGATGGCGCTGTCGTCGATGGCGCTGCTGCCGGAAGCCGCACGCGTCAACGGGCGCGAGCCGACCTATACGCCCGAGATGCTCGCCCCCATCGCCCTGTTCGCCGCCGACCCCACCGTGCTGGTGGTGCCGGCCGCCAGCCCCATCCGCACGATCGAGGACTTCATCGCCGACGTGAAGGCGCGGCCGGGGCAGGTATCGTACTCCTCCGCCGGGAATTACTCCGCGCTGCATGTGCCGATGGCGCAGCTGTCGCAGGCGGCGGGGCTGGACATGCTGCACGTACCCTTCCAGGGCGGCGGGCCGGCGCTGACCGCGCTGCTGGGCGGGCAGGTGAATTGCCTGGCCTCCGGCCCCGGTCCGGTCGCCCCGCATGTGCGCAGCGGCGCGTTGCGCGCCATCGCCACCTGGGGCCGTACGCGGCTGGCCGGATTCGACGACGTGCCGACGCTGATCGAGAAGGGCTTCCCCGACTGCGAATTCTACATCTGGGTCGGGCTGTTCGCGCCCGCCGCGACACCCGCGCCGGTGATCGCGCGCATCCGTGAAGCGAGCGCACAGGTGGCGCGCGACCCCGACTTCATCCGAATCATGGCCGCCAGCGGCAATACGCTCGACTTCCGCGACGGCGAGGCTTTCCTGCGCTTCTACAACGAGGACGCGGCGCGCCTGGTACGCACGGTGCGCGCGCTGGGGCGGATCGAGTAGCCGCCCCCCTTCCCGCTGCGGCGCGCCGGTGCCAGCCTGCGCCGCGCAAGGAGACAGACCATGACCACCGAAGCCGCCATCACCGCCTGGCTCGCCTCCCAGAAGGACGCGATGCTGCGTGAGATCGAAGCCATGGTGAACACCGATGGCGGGTCCTACGACAAGGACGGCGTCGATCGCACCGGCCAGCAGGTGGTGCGCTTCCTGGGCGCGCACGGTATCGCGACGGAAGTCGTACCTCAGCAGAAGCATGGCGACTGCATCCGCGGCATCGTCGAAGGCGGGCACGCGCTCGGCACCGGCAACCAGCGGTCCAACATCGTGCTGATGGGCCATCGCGACACGGTCTTCCCGAAGGGCGAGCCGGAGCGCCGGCCCTTTCGCATCGACGGCGGCCGCGCCTATGGCCCCGGCGTGTCGGACATGAAGTCGGGCATCGTGATGAACATGTTCGTCCTCGCTGCCTTCGCGAAGTTCGGCGGCGCGCCCGGCCCGCTGGTCGGTCTGTTCACCGGTGACGAGGAGATCGGCAGCCCCGAAGGCCGCCCGGTGATCGAGGCGGAGGCCGGCAACGCCCGCGTGGTGTTCAATTCGGAACCCGGCCGCGTCTCCGGCAATGTGGTGAAGGCGCGCAAGGGCGGCGTCTTCTCGGTCGTCGACATCGAAGGCAAGGCAGCGCATTCGGGCGGCAACTTCGAAGCGGGCATCAGCGCGATCGGCGAGGCGGCGCACAAGATCGTGGCGATCCATGCGCTGACCGACCTCAAGCGCGGCATCACGCTGAACGTGGGCCTGGTGCAGGGCGGGCAGTCCGTGAACACCACCGCGCCGACCTGCCAGTTCCAGATCGACCTGCGCTACATCGAACCGGCGGACCGCGACGAGATCATGGGCAAGATCCACGACATCGTCGCGCGCGCACATGTGCCAGGCACGCGGTCGGCACTCACCATCAAGGGCGAGTTCCGGCCGCTGAACCCGACCCCCGCGAGCGAGCGCGTGTTCAGCGTGTACCAGGCTGCGGCGGCGGAAAGCGGCCTGAAGGTCGACGCGGAATTCACCGGCGGCTGCGCCGATTCCGGCTTCACCGCCGCGCTCGGCGTGCCGACGCTGTGCGGCGTGGGGCCGGTCGGTGGCTTGGCGCACAGCCCCGAGGAATACCTCGAGGTCGAGAGCATCGTGCCGCGCGCGCAGGCGATGGCGCGCGCGATCCTGCGGCTGGAGCAGGCGGGGCTTTAGCCCGCGTCAGCCGCGCCAGGGCCGCACCTGCCACAGGGCCTTCAGGCTGTTGTCGATCGACTGCGCGAAGGCCTTGTATTCGGCACCCACGAGTGGGCGCAACGGCATGTTCTGGCGCCCCGCCTCGCGCCGGAAGCCTTCATCGTTCAGCGCGGCGCGGAAAGCGGCTTCAAGTCGCGCCACCACCGGCGGGGGCATGCCCGGCGGCCCGACGATGCCGCGCGATGCGCCGCCGATGATGTCGAAGCCTTCCTCGCGGAACGTCGGAACGTCGGCGGCCTCCGGCTGACGGCGCGCCGCCCCCTGCGCCAGGATGCGCACGCGGCCCTCGCGCTTGAGTTGCAGCGCGTCGTTCACGTTCAGCACCGCCAGGTCCATGTTGCCGCCCAGCAATTGCGGGATCAGCGGCGCCGCACCCGCGAAGGGCACCTGCACCAGAGGCGGCGTATTCGCCGCGGCCTCGAAGGCCAGCATGAACAGGTGGTCGTCGCTGCCGATGCCGGTGGTGCCGTAGGTGACGTGGTTGGGCCGCGCGCGGGCCGCCGCGACCACGTCCGCCACGCTGCGGAACGGGCTTTCGGCGCGCACGTAGAAGCAGTTCGCGTCCTCGACGATGTTGCACAGGAAGGTGAAGTCCATCGCGCGGTAGCGCACCTGGCGCTCGAGCGGAATGGCGCCATGCGCCGGGATGGTGGTGGCGCCGATGGTGTAGCCGTCCGGCGCGGCATTGAAGGTGGCCTCGAGCCCGATCTGCCCGGCGGCACCGGTGCGATTCACGATCACCGGGCGCATCCCCGGGATCTGCGCCGCGACCAGTGGCATCACCAGGCGGGTCATGACGTCCACGCCGCCGCCGGCGGGAAACGGCACGATGACCTCGACCGGCTTGTCGGCGGGCCAGGCGGCCTGGGCACGGAGGGTTGCGGGCGCGGCAAGCAGGCCCGCACCTGCAAGCAGGGCGCGACGGCTGGGCATGGCGTTGGTTCCTCCCGAGGTGTTCGTTGCGGCCACGCTAGGCGCCGTCGCGACACCCCTGCAAGGATTTCAGCGCCGCCAGGGCCGACGGGCGAACATCGCGCGCACTGCCTCCCCTTCCGCCAGCACCATGTCGCGATAGGCGCGCCCGACCAGCGGGCGCAGCGGCAGGGAGACGCGATCCGCGGCCGCGGTGAATTCCGGGTCGGCGAAGGCGCTCGCGAAAGCGGCCTCCATGGCGCGCGCGGCCTCGGGCGGGAAGCCGGGCGGCGCCACGATGCCGCGTGCGGACCCGATCACCACGTCGAAGCCCTGCTCGCGGAAGGTGGGCACGTCGGGCACCGCGGACCAGCGCGCGGGGGATGCCTGGCCGAGGCAGCGGATGCGCCCTTCGCGCAGCAGCACGATGCCTTCGCTCATGTTGAAGGACGCGACGTCGACCGCGCCCGAGAGCATGTCCCGCTGCACCTGCGCCGTGCCGTTGAAGGGCGCGTGCAGCGCGCGGACATCGGCCTTCTCCTCGAGTCCCAGCAGCACGAGATGGTCGTCGGACCCCACGCCGGCGGCGGAGCCGACCGAGACACTTTCCGGCTGACGCTTCAGCGCCGCGACCAGGTCGCCGAGACCGCGCAGCGGCGAATTCGCCAGCACCCATAGCCCGCAAGCATCGTCGACGACGTTCGCGATATAGGTGAATTCGTCGGCCTTCCAGCGCACCGGGCGTTCGAGCGGCAGCGTCGAGACGTTCAGGCTGCCGATCGCGCCGATGGTGTAGCCGTCTGGGGCGGCATTGAAGATCGCCTCCATGCCGAGCTGGCCCGAGGCGCCGGCGCGGTTCACCACCACGAAGCGCACGCCGGGCAGGCGGGCGGTGATGTGGTGCGTGGCGAAGCGCCCGACCGCATCCACGCCGCCGCCGGGCGGGAAGGGAATGATGACCTCGATCGGCCGGTCGGCCGGCCAGGCCGCGCGCGCTGCATGAAGCGCAGGCAGCGACAGGCCGAGGGTGGCCAGCGGCAGATGGCGGCGGCGGATCATGGCGTTCCCCGATTGGTCGTTGCCGCGAGCCTCGCCTTCGCCGCGGCGCCGATCAAGCGCTTTCCCTGCCGCCCGACGCACCGCACAATCGGCGCCGCACGGCACGGGGGAACCATCGATGGATGCGGCACTGCGCGATCGCTTCGGCGTCGAGGGCCAATGGGGAGTGTGGCGCGAGCACACGATCCGCTGGGCGGAATGCGACATCTACGCGCATGTGAACCACGCCGCCTACCTGACGTTGTTCGAGGACATGCGCATCGACTGGTGGCTTGGTGCGGGCGGCGCATTCGGTCCCGACAAGCCCGGCCCCGTCGTGGGGTCGCTGGAGGTGAAGTACCACCGGCCAGGGCATTTCCGCGACGACGTGCTGCTGTGCGTGCGCACCGCATCCTTCCGCCGCACGTCCTTCGTGCACCAATACGCGATGTGGCGCGACGGGCTGCTGTGTTCGGCGCGCGCGCTGTGCGTCGTGATCGACAATGCGACGGGGCAGAAGGCCGAGATCCCCGAGGCGATGCGCGAGCTGATGTCCGAGCGCGACGGCGCGGTGGCGGAGGTCTAGGGTCCAAACCCGTTCAGACCCGAGGCGGATGGCCGAGGATCGCGTGGCAAGCCGCCAGGAAGGCCGCGCGGCCGACGCCGGTGGCATCGGCAAGCAGCCCGACACTGCGGATGCCACGCGCCCGGCAGATGATCGGGTTTGGACCCTAGAGCGCCACCACCAGGTCCACCTCGACCAGCGCGCCCACGGCAAGGCCGGTGACCCCGACGCAGGTGCGCGCCGGCAGGCCGCCGGCGAAGGCCGCTTCCCAGACCGCGTTCATCGCCGCGTAGTCGCGCGCGAAATCGGTCAGGTAGACGCGCGCGAAGACGGTGCGGGCGATGTCGCCGCCGCAGCCTTCCACCACGGTGCGCAGGTTGGCGATGACCTGCGCGGTCTGCTCCGCGACGCCGCCCGCCACCAGCTCCGTCCCGCCACCCGGCAGCGTGGGCATCTGGCCGGTGACGAACAGGAAATCCCCGGCCCGCACGGCGTGGCTGAACGGAGCCACGCGGTCGGGCGCGCCGGGCAGGATGTGGCGGGTGATCTCAAGCATCCGGCGGGTCCTTCATCTCGCGCGCGCGGGCGGCGAACCAGTCCGCCACCGCCATCAGCAGGTAGCCCAGCAGGAATACGAGGTTGATGACGACCAGCCAGAACAGTTGCCGCTCGCTGACCGTCTCCTCGAGCGCCATCAGCGCCTTCAGCATCGTGACGCCCGAGATCGCCGCCATCGAGGCGAACAGCTTCTTCTTGAGCCCGCCGAAATCCACCGTGGTCAGCCAGGCCGGCCAGCGCCGCGGCCCGGCCGGGTCGATGCGCGAGACGATGTTCTCGTAGCCCGAGAAGATGACGATGACGACGAGCCCCGCCATCAGCGTGAGGTCCACCAGCGAAAGCGCCTTCACGATCGCCTGGTGCTCGGAATAGGACATGGCGTTGGTGACGGCGGCGTAGAGTTCCCGCAGGAAGGACGCGAGCAGCGTGAACAGCGCCACGATCAGCCCGAGGTAGAAAGGCACCATCGCCCAGCGGCTGACGACGATGATGCGTTCGATCAGCCGCTCCATGGCGGCTACAGGCCGCGTTCGGCGCGCGTCGCGGCCAGGTCGTCCTCGATGAAGGCGCGCACCAGGTCTTCCAGCGATTCCTGCTCGACGAAGCCGAGGCGCCGCGCGCGGGTCGCGGCGAAGGCGGCGGGCCAGCCCACGACAATGTCGAAAACCTCACGGTCGAAGGCGAAGCCGACCTTCTCGCGCGCGGCATGGCCGGCCACGGTTTCCAGGGCTTCGAGCATCTTGGCGACGGTCGCGCTGCGCCCGGGCGGGTTGATGCCGCGGTCGGTGCCCATGGTCGAGGTGTCCATGGATGCCGCGTGGAGGAACCATTCCATGGCGCTGCGCGGCGAGCAGATCCACACCGCGAATTCCGGCGGCACCGGGCAGTCGGTGGACAGGCCCAGCAGCGGTTCGCGCACCACGGCGGAGACGAAGGACGACGCCGCCTTGTTCGGCCGCCCTGGCCGCACCATCACGGTCGGCAGGCGGATGTTCACCGCATCCAGGAAGCCCTTGCGGGTGGCGTCCTGCAGCAGCAATTCGCCGATTGCCTTCTGCGCGCCATAGGAATTGGTCGGCACCTGGCGGCCATCATCGGGCACGACGGCTTCCTGCCCACCGCCGAAGGATGCGACCGAGGAGGTGAAGATAACACGCGGCTTGGTGCCCAGCGCGCGGCAGGCCGCCAGCACCGCCAGCGTGCCGTGCAGGTTCACCTTCATGCCGAGGTCGTAGTCGGCCTCGGCCGCGGCGCTGACCACGGCGGCCAGGTGGAAGACCACCTCGGTGCCGGGCGGGATCGCCTCGGCGACCGCGGCGGGGTCGGCGACGTCGCCGCCCAGGCAGCGCAGCGGGAAGGGCGTGGCGATGGCCGCCGGCGCGGCAAGGTCGAACAGCGTGAGGCCGGTGATGGCGCGTCCACCCAGCGTGCCGTCCTTGGCCAGCCGCGTCGCCAGCTTGCGGCCAAGGAAACCGCCGCCGCCCAGGATGGTGATCTTCATGCCGTGAACCCTGCTGAGAGGCTCCTGGTTTGGCGCGCGGCGCGGCGCGGCGCAATATCCGCGGTATGATTCCGAACGCGCCCTTCCGCTTCATCGTCAACCGCCAGCACGGCACGCCCGGCCTGGTGGTGTTGCCCGAGGGCGGTTTCCGCCGCGCCAAGGCCGAGATCGCGTCCTGGCCGGGTTATGCCGCGACGCCGCTGATCGACCTGGCGGACATCGCCGCCGCCGCGCGCGTGGCCAGCCTGCATTACAAGGACGAGGCGCCGCGCTTCGGCCTCGGGTCCTTCAAGGCGCTGGGCGGCGCCTATGCGGTACTGCGGCTGCTGCAGGCCGAATTGTCGCGCCGCGGCGTGGCGAATGCCGCGACCGCCAACGAACTGATGGATGGCACCCACAAGGACGCGACGCGCACCATCACCGTGACCTGCGCGACCGATGGCAATCATGGCCGGTCCGTCGCTTGGGGCGCGCAGCGCTTCGGCGCCGCCTGCGTGATATTCGTGCACGAGACGGTCAGCCAGGGCCGGCGCGACGCCATCGCGCGCTACGGCGCAACCATCCGCGTGGTGCCCGGCACCTACGACGACGCGGTGCGCGAGGCACAGAAGCAGGCGGATTCGCAGGGCTGGTTCGTGGTCAGCGACACGTCCTACCCGGGCTATACCGAGGTACCGCGCGACGTGATGCAGGGCTACCGCGTGATGGCCGACGAAGCCGCGGACCAGATCGGCACCGCACCGACGCATGTGTTCATCCAGGGTGGCGTGGGCGGCGTGGCGGCCGCCGTGGCGGCGCAGATGCGCGCGCGATTCGGCGCGGGTCCGCGGGTGATCGTGGCGGAACCCGACAAGGCCGCCTGCCTGCTGGCGAGTGCCGAGGCCGGCGCGCCCGTCACCGTGCCGGGGGATCTCGATACGCTGATGGCCGGGCTCGCCTGCGGGGAGCCGTCCTTGCTGGCGTGGCAGGAACTCGAGCGCAGCGCCTTCGCCTTCTGTTCCGTCACCGACGACAGCGCGGTGGCGTGCATGAGGCTGCTCGCCGCCCGCCGCCCGCCGGTGGTGGCGGGGGAAAGCGCGGTGGCGGGCTTGGCGGCACTGCTGCTGGCGGCCCGGGAGCCATTCGCCCGGACTGCGCTGGGCCTCGATGAGCACAGCCGCGTCCTGCTCTTCGGGACCGAGGGGGCGACCGATCCGGAGGTCTATGGGCGGCTGGTCGGGACCTCCCCTTCATCAGACTGACTTTTTTCTGTAATCTCCCCGTAAAGGCGCAGGGCTAAGCCGCCGCGTCGCACAACGGGAGAGGACGACATCATGCATCGCCGCACATTGCTCACCGGGGCTGCCTCCCTGGCCGTGGCCGCGCCCGCGCTGGGCCAGACGCAGCCGATCGAGATCCAGTTCTGGCACGGCCTGGCGCAGCCGCTGGGCGGGATGCTGGAACAGCGCGCCACCGACTTCAACGCGACGCAGACCAAGTATCGCGTCGTGCCGACCTTCCGTGGCTCCTATCCGGAGACCATGGTGGCCGCGATCGCGGCCTTCCGCGCCAGCAACGCGCCGCATGTCGTGCAGATGTTCGAAGTGGGCACCGGCACCATGATGGGCGCGGGCCGCGCGGTGAAGCCGGTGCACGAGCTGCTGGCGGAAACCGGCGTGCAGATCGACTTCGACGACTACCTGCCTGGCGTGCGCGGCTACTACAGCCTGTCGGACGGGCGGATGATGTCGATGCCGTTCAACAGCTCCACCACCGTGGTGTGGTACAACAAGGACGCGATGCGCCGCGCCGGCGCCGATCCCGAGAAGTTCCCCGAGACCTGGCAGGGCGTCGCCGAGCTGCTGCCGCGCCTCAAGGCCAATGGCGGCACCGCCGTGCCGATGTCCACCGCCTGGCTGACCTGGGGGCAGATCGAGAATTTCTCGGCCATCCATGACATCCCGTTGGCCACGCTGGCGAACGGCTTCGGTGGCCTGGGGACGGAATTGCGCATCGCGAACCCGCTGGTGCAGCGCCACATGGAGGCGCTGGCCCAGTGGCAGAAGGATGGGCTGTACCGCTACGGCGGCCGCAACAACGCGGGCGAGCCGGCCTTCCCGAATGGCGAGGCGGCGATCATGTTCACCTCCTCCGGGTTCCGTGCGCGGGTGCAGCGCGAGGCCCGCTTCGGTTGGGGCGTGGCGATGCTGCCCTACTACGAGGGCACGCCGCGCGCGCCGATCAACTCCATCATCGGCGGTGCCAGCCTGTGGGTGATGAACAAGGGCCCGGCCGCCGGCGGCGGTCGTTCGCGCGGCGAATTCGAAGGCGTGGCCGAGTTCTTCAAGTACCTGTCCAACCCCGAGGTCGACGCGCAGTGGCACATGGACACCGGCTATGTCCCGGTGCGCCGCGCGTCCTACGCCATCGCGAAGGACCGCGGCTTCTACCGTGAGAATGCCGGCGCCGACGTGCCCATCGAACAGCTGCTGCGTGGCGGCGGGACCCTGACCGACAACAGCCGCGGCATCCGGCTGGGTGGCTTCGTCGAGATCCGTACCATCATGGAGGAGGAGCTGGAGCGCGCCTTCCAGGGCCAGCAGACCGCGGCCCAGGCGCTCGCCAACGCCACCACGCGCGGCAACGTGGTGCTGCGCAACTTCGAACGCGCAAACCGCGGCTGAACACCGGCACGACGCCGCGGAGGATCGATTGCGCAAGAAAGTCATCTTCCGTGGCGTCGCGCTGCCCTACCTGCTGCTGGCGCCGCAACTTCTCATCACGCTCGTGTTCTTCTTCTGGCCGGCAGGGATGGCGGTGTGGCAGTCCACGCAGCGCGAGGACGCCTTCGGGCTGAACACCGAATTCGTGGCGTTCGAGAACTTCACCGACCTGTTCCGCGACCCGATCTACCTCAACGCGGCATGGAACACGGTGGTGTTCTCCTCCGCGGTCACGGTGCTGGCGCTGGGCTCGGCCCTGTTCCTTGCGGTGCAGGCGGATAAGCACATCCGCGGGGCGGGGCTGTATAAGACACTGCTGATCTGGCCCTATGCCGTCGCACCCGCGCTGGCGGCCGTGCTGTGGCTGTTCATCTTCCATCCGTCGATCGGACTGGTGGGCAAGGCGCTGGCGGTGATCGGCGTGCAGTGGGATTTCCGCCTGAATGGCGGGCAGGCGATGACCATGGTCATAATCGCGGCCGCCTGGAAGCAGGTGTCCTACAATTTCATCTTCTTCCTGGCGGGGCTGCAGTCGATCCCGACATCCGTGCTGGAGGCCGCCGCCATCGATGGCGCGCGGCCGATGCGCCGCTTCTGGACGGTGATCTTCCCGCTGCTGTCGCCCACCGCCTTCTTCCTGCTGGTGGTGAACCTGGTCTACGCCTTCTTCGACACCTTCGGCGTGATCCATGCGCTGACGCGTGGCGGGCCCGGCAACGCGACCGAGACGCTGATCTACAAGGTCTATGTGGACGGCGTGCAGAACCTGAACTTCGGTTCCTCGGCGGCGCAATCGGTGATCCTGATGGTGATCGTCATCGGTCTTACGGCCATCCAGTTCCGCTACATCGAACGCCGGGTGCACTACTGATGTCGGCCACCATCGATGTCGAACGCCTGGCTGCCGCGTCGCGCCGGCGGCGCCTGCGCGGGCGCATCCTGACGCATGCCGCGCTGATCCTGGGCGTGATGATTTTCGCGCTGCCCATCTGGATCACGCTGGTGGGCTCGACCCACGATACCGACACGATCGGGCGCGGCGACGTGCCCCTGCTGCCGGGCGGCGAGGCCTTCACCAACTACGCCCGCGCATGGGCCGAGGGCGGCGGCGGGCGCAACACCTTCTCGGTGCCGGCCAGCACCATGCTGCTGAATTCGCTGACCATGGCGCTGGTCATCGCCTGCGGAAAGATCGCGATCTCGCTGCTGTCGGCCTTTGCGGTGGTGTTCTTCGCCTTCCCGTTCCGGATGTTCTTCTTCTGGATGATCTTCATCACCCTGATGCTGCCGGTCGAGGTGCGGATCATCCCGACCTTCCAGGTGATGACCGATCTCGCGCTGATCAACACCATGACAGGCCTGACACTCCCGCTGATCGCGAGCGCCACCGCCACACTGCTGTTCCGCCAGTTCTTCCTGACCATCCCCGACGAATACGTGGAGGCAGCGAAGGTCGACGGCGCCGGGCCCATGCGATTCTTCAAGGACGTGGTGCTGCCGCTGTCGGTCACCAGCATGGCCGCACTTTTCGTCATCCAGTTCATCTATGGCTGGAACCAGTACCTCTGGCCGCTGCTGATGGTGTCCGACCGCGACCTCGAGACGGTGATCGTCGGGCTGACCAAGATGATCGGCATCGGCGATACGCAGAACGAGTGGAACCTCATCATGACCACCGCGGTCTTCGCGCTGCTGCCGCCGGTGCTGGTGGTCGTGCTGATGCAGCGCTGGTTCATCCGCGGCCTGACCGAGACGGAGAAGTAAGCGCGTGGCCAGTCTCGACATCGAGGGCGTGACCAAGTCCTTCGGCACCACCAAGGTCCTGCACGGCATCGACCTTGCCATCCAGGATGGCGAAATGGTGGTGATCGTCGGCGCGTCTGGCTGCGGGAAATCGACGCTGCTGCGCATCGTGGCGGGGCTCGAGACCGCGACATCGGGTGCGGTGAAGATCGACCAGGTGGATGTGACGCCGCTCGAACCCGCCGACCGCGACATCGCCATGGTGTTCCAGACCTATGCGCTGTATCCGCACATGACCGTGTTCGACAACATGGCCTATGGCCTCAAGATCCGCGGCCTGCCCAAGGCCGAGATCCGCGCGCGCGTGCAGGAAGCGGCCGACTTGCTGTCGATCGGCCAGTTGCTCGAACGCAAGCCGCGGCAGCTTTCGGGCGGCCAGCGCCAGCGCGTGGCGATGGGCCGCGCCATCGTGCGCCACCCCAAGCTTTTCCTGTTCGACGAACCGCTGTCGAACCTGGATGCCAAGCTGCGCGTGCAGATGCGCGCCGAGATCCGGCGGCTGCAGAAGCGCCTGCGCGTCACCTCCCTGTTCGTCACCCACGACCAGGTGGAGGCGATGACGCTGGGCGACCGCCTCGTGGTGATGCACGAAGGCCGCGCCGCGCAGATCGGCACGCCGATGGAGGTCTGGGCACGCCCGGCCGACACCTACGTCGCCTCCTTCATCGGCTCGCCCGCCATGAACTTCCTGCCGGCCACGCTGACCGAGGGCGGCCAGGCCGCGCGGCTGTCGGGTGGCGCCCTGTGGCGCTTCGTCGATGGTGCCCGGCCGGGTGGCGAGGGCCACGCGGTCACCATCGGCATCCGCCCCGAACACCTGCTGCCGACACCGGACGGGGGCCTGGCGCTGACCGTGGAACTGGCCGAACCCCTGGGATCGGAGACCGTGCTGCACGGCCGCCTGCCCGACGGCACGCAGCTTTCAGCCCGTGTGCCGGGCGCGCTGGCGGCGGAGAGCATCACCCTCGCCCCCGAACCCGCCGCGCTGCATGTCTTCGATGCCGGCACCGGCAAGCGGATCGACCCGCCCTGACCCGCCATTGACCCGGCGGCAGCGCAAGGTCACATACCGGCACGTCCTGTCGGGAGGCCATCCAATGAATCGTCGTCACATCCTCGGCCTTGCTGCCGCCGGCGCGATGGCGCCAGTCGCCGCCCGCGCCCAGTCCGCCGCCTGGCCGAGCGCCCCGGCGCGGCTCGTTGTCCCCTTCGCCGCCGGCGGCCCCACCGACATTCCCGCGCGGCTGCTGGCCGACGAGATGTCGAAGGCGCTGCCGCACCGGATCGTGGTGGAGAACCGCACCGGCTCGGGCGTCGTGATCGGCACGGACCTGGTGGCGAAGGCGCCGAAGGATGGCCAGACCATCCTGTACACGACGGTGGGCCACGCCTACCTGCCGGGCCTGTTCGAACGCCTGCCCTTCGACCCGGTGGCGGATTTCACGCCGGCCGCCTTCATTGGCCAGATCCCGCAGATCATGCTGGTGAACAAGGACTTCCCGGCGCGCACCCTGCCCGAGCTGATCGCGCTGCTGCGCGCAAACCCGGGCAAGTACGACTACGCCTCGTCAGGCAATGGCGGCGCGGTGCATCTTGGGACCGAGCTGTTTCTGTTCATGGCGGGCCGGCTGCAGGTGAACCACATCTCCTTCCGCGGCTCCTCGGCCGCCATGCCGGAGGTGCTGTCGGGCCGCATCCCGATGATCTTCGACGTCGCCGCCGGCGCGCTGCCGTATATCCAGCGCGGAGAACTGCGCGCGCTCGCGATCAGCACACGCACGCGCATGCCCTATGCGCCCGACATCCCGACCTTCATCGAGGGCGGCGTGCCGGATTTCGAATGCTACACTTGGCACATGGCGATGACGCCGTCCGGCACGCCGGCCCCGGTGGTGCAGGCGATCAACGGCGCCTTCAACCGTGCGCTGGCGCTGCCCGCGGTGCAGGAACGGCTGTCGCAGATGACCATGAACGTCACCACCGACAGCACGCCCGATAGCGCCGCACGCTTCCTCGCAAGCGAGATGGCGAAGTGGACGCCGGTGATCCGCGCGGCGGGCATCCGCCCGTCCTGACCGGCCGGGCGTTCGGCGACCGCTTGAGAATGCCGGCCCCGGCCTGCTCCCCAACCTAGCCACCCAAAAGGTTTATCGTACTGGATGGGTGTCCGGGTTGGGGCCCAAGCCTATGCCGGACTGCAGGATGCGCCGAACGGCGCTGTGTCAGCCCATGCCCATCCGGCCGCGCGGCGAGGTCACCGCCGCGTCCGCTGGAAAGATCGTGACCTGGCGCCCGCCCTGCCACTGCATCAGCAGCGGGCGGGCGCGGGTGTTCTGGCCGCGCTCGTCGAAGCGCAGGCCCCAGCCATTGGCGGTGCCGCCCTCGGGGATGTCGGTCGCGAGCAGCGCTGTGCGCAGCCGGTCGCGTTCGGCGCCGCCGGCGCGCTGCATGGCCTCCAGGCAAGCCTGCGCGCCCACGAAGTTCGACAGCGAATGGCCGGAGCGCGGGTCGGCGCCGAAACGGCGCTTGTAGGCCTCGGCGAATGCAGCCGCGCCCGGCGCGAAGGTGTCGCTGATGGCGAATTGGGGCACGTCCACGTTCATCACGCCCTCGAAGGCCGGGCCGATGGCGCGCGCGGTGTCGCCGAGCGAATAGCCGCCGCCCGCGCCCACCACCATGCGCGGCCGCCAGCCGGCCTCCTCAAGGCCGCGGAAGAACAGCAGGATGTCATTCTGCCGCCCGGCATGCAGCACCACCTCGGTGCCCGCGCCGCGCAGGCGCTGGACCAGCGGCGGAAATTCGGCGCTGCGCGCGGCGTAGCCGATGCGTTCGACCTGTGCGAAGCCGCGGCGGCGAAATTCGGCCTCTTGCGCGGCGGCCACGCCCTGGCCGTCGAGCCCGTCCTCGTGCAACAGGACGATCCGCAGCGCACGGGGATCGACCCCCCAGGCCGGCGCCAGCACCTCCTGCACCGCGTCGACCGAGACGACGCCGTAGTCGGCGGCGCGTGGGCAGGTACGGAACACGCCGCGCAGCCCGCGCTCGGTGATGCTGTCCGACAGCGCGCCGAGTTCGAGATACGCGATGCCCTGCACCTCCGCGACCTGGGTCGCGGCAAAGGAGGGCGGCGAGGCATAGGTGCCGAAGATCGCCGCGACGCGCTCGGTGGTCATCAGCCGGCGCGACTCGGCCACGGCCTGCGCCTGGTCGGCCGCGTCGCCGCGCACCAGGCGCAGCTGCCGCCCGGCCACGCCGCCCGCGGCGTTGCGGTCCTCGACCGCGAGTTCGAGCCCGCGGAAGCTTTCGTCACCGAGCTGTGCCAGCGTGCCGGAAAACGGGAAAAGCGCGCCGATCCGCAATTCGTTCGCCTGCGCCTGTGCCTGCGCGATGCGCGGCGCCGCCGCGGCGGCGGCGAGCGCCCCCAGCAGCGGTCGGCGACGGATGGCAGGCATGGCGGTCCTTCTGCGGCGTGGCCGCGCGTGATGTTCGGCGCTGCCGGGCAGCGTTGCAAGATGCGCCCACCGCGCATTCCAAGATGCACGCGCCATGCATTGCAAGCTTCGCGCACCATGCCTTGCCAGACGCGCGCGCCGCGCCTTGACGCCGCGGCGCCGCCGGGCGGATGGTCCGCCCGGATCGTACGGGAAAACGCCATGTCCAGCCTGCCGCAGGAGATGACCTTCATCGCGCATGGTGGCGGCGGTGGGCCGGAGGTGCTGGTGCCCGCGCGTGGCCCCCTGCCCGCTCCTCAACCGGACGAGGTGTTGATCCGCGTGATTGCCACCGGCGTGAACCGCCCCGATGTCGCGCAGCGCAGCGGATCCTATCCGCCGCCGCCGGGCGCCAGCCCGATCCTCGGCCTGGAATGCGCGGGCGAGGTGGTGGCCGCAGGCTCAGCCGTCACGCGCTTCAAGCCGGGCGATCGCGTCTGCGCGCTGACCAATGGCGGCGCCTATGCCGAATACTGCACGGCACCCGAGGCGCAGACCCTGCCCTGGCCCGCCGGCTACGACGCGCTGCGCGCCGCCGCGCTGCCCGAGACCTATTTCACCGTCTGGGCCAACCTGTTCGGCCATGGGCGCCTGGCGGCGGGCGAGACGGTGCTGGTGCATGGCGGCACCTCGGGCATCGGCGTCACGGCCCTGCAGCTGGCCAAGGCCTTCGGCGCGAAGGTCTTCGCCACCGCCGGCAGCGCGGAGAAGGTCGAGGCCTGCCTGCGCCTCGGCGCCGATGCGGCGATCGACTACAAGACGCAGGACTTCGGCACCGAGGTGAAGCACCTGACCGACGGGCGCGGCGTGGACGTGATCCTGGACATGGTCGGCGCGGCGTATTTCGCGCGCAACCTGCGCTCGCTCGCACTCGACGGGCGCCTGGTCATCATTGCCTTCCTGGGCGGCCACCAGGCCGAGGCGGTGGACCTGCGCCCCATCATGGTGAAGCGGCTGACCGTGACCGGGTCCACGATGCGCCCGCGCACGACGGCGCAGAAGGGTGCCATCGCCGCCGCGCTGGAAGCGAAGGTCTGGCCGCTGCTGGCAGACGGGCGTTGCGGGCCCGAGATCTTCCGCACCTTCCCGCTGGCCGAGGCTGCGCAGGCGCATGCGCTGATGGAGAGCAGCGCGCATATCGGCAAGATCATGCTGCAGGTCGCGGCGTGATGTTCGACCTGGCGGGCAAGGTGGCCCTGATCACGGGCGGCAATGGCGGCATCCCGCGCGCGACCGCCGCGCTGTTCCGGCAACTCGGCGCGCATCTGGTGCTAGGGGACCTCGACCCCGCCGCGCTGGCCACCTTCGCGGCCGCGCTGCCCGAGGCGCAGGGCCGCATCGTCACCACGCGCATGGACGTGACGCAACGCGCCGAAGTGGACGAGGCCGTGGCGCTCGCCGGACGCGAATTCGGCGGCATCGACATCCTGGTCACCGGCGCCGGGCTGTATGTCGAGCAGGACGTCACCGCCATGTCCGACGAGGACTGGCACCGCACCATCGCCGTGAACCTGGATGGTGTGTTCTACGCGACGCGCGCAGCGATGCCGCTGTTGCGCCGCCGCGGCAGCGTGGTGAACATCGCCTCGATGGCGGGGCATCGCGGGTCGGTGCGGCATGCGCATTACGCCGCCTGCAAGGCCGCGGTGCTGGGCTTCACGCGATCGCTGGTGCATGAACTCAGCCCGCGCGGGGTGCGCGCGAACTGCGTCTCGCCGGGGATCATCGCGACGCCGATGACCGAAGCCATCATGCGCGAGAACGGCGCGGCGCTGATCGCCGCCACGCCGATGAAGCGCTTCGGAACGCCGGAGGAAGTGGCCTCGGTGATCGCCTTCCTGGCCTCGGACGCCGCGGCCTTCGTGACCGGCGAGACGATCCACATCAATGGCGGGATCTACATGGACTGATCGGTGCGCGCCGGTCCTGAGACCCGACCCGGCGCGGGACGGGCATGCAGGACGGTCCGACAAGCTGGAGAGACGGCTCGATGCGCTTTGTGTCACCACGCGGCTGGGCGACCTTCGCCTGGCAATCCGACTACGGCCAATTCTACCTCGTGGATCGCGCGGGGGCGGATGTCATCGCTCCCGTCGAGATCACGCCCGAGATGGAGCAGCGCGGCCTTTTCGTCCCGCCGACGGGGCTCGTGGTCTATACGCAGGGCTGCCTGCAGCAGCACATCCGCATCGCGATCTACGGCACCGAGCCGGAACACGCGCCTGTCGAGCCGATGAGCGGCAATCCCTGGACGCGGGTCGAGACGGTCCAGGCACGTTTTCCCTCGCGGAGCTTCGCGATCTCCAGCCCGTCGATGCCGGATCCCCTGCCGGCCGGCCCGCTGTTCCTGTTGGAGTCCGAGGCGGTGGCGGTCCGCATCGCCTGGATGGAATTCGAGGGCAGCCGCGACGACAGCGTACCGGTCGAACCGGATGTCATCGAGGTCGCGCTCTGGCCCGGCCAAGCCTGACGCCCGGCCGACGTCGCCGGCATGGCGCAGGGCATGATAGGCTGCAGCCGCCATGTTCTTCGCCCTGCTCATCGTCGCCGTGCTGCTCGCCGTGCTGGTGGCGCGCCTGCCACGCGGCGCCGGGCGCGCCTTCGCGGCCGGTGCGGCGGTGCTGGCGCTGACGGCGGCCGCGATGGTGAAGCTGCGCGCCGCCCACCTCCCCGGCCATCGGCCGCGGCCATGGCGCAACCCCTGAGGGCTGCTCGATGAACCTGCACCGCCTGCTGCTGGCCCGCGCCGAGGCCGGCCGCCCCATCCGCATCGCGCAGATCGGTGCGGGCAAGTTCGGGTCGATGTTCCTGCATCAGGCGCGCCGCACGGCGGGGATGCACGTGGCCGGCATCGCGGACCTGTCGATCCCGCGCGCGCGGGCGGCGCTGGCGCGCATCCACTGGCCCGATGGCTCCTACGACGCCGCGACGCTGGACGACGCCATCGCCACCGGCGCCACGCACCTGACCGAGGACGCGATGGCGCTGATCGCCGACCCGCGCATCGACGTGGTGGTGGAATGCACCGGCCATCCCGAGGCCGGGCTGCGCCATGCCCGCGCCGCCATCGCGCAGGGCAAGCACGTCGTGATGGTCAATGTGGAGGCCGATGTCCTCGCCGGCCCGCTGTTGGCGCGCGAGGCCGCCGCCGCCGGCGTGGTCTATTCCATGGCCTATGGCGACCAGCCCGCGCTGGTCTGCGAGATGGTGGACACGCTGCGCGCCGGCGGCTTCACCGTCATCGCCGCCGGCAAGGGCACCAAGTACCTGCCGGACTTCCATGCCAGCACGCCCGAGACCGTCTGGGGCCATTACGGGCTGACCGAACAGCAGGCGCGCGAGGGCGGGATGAACCCGCAAATGTTCAACTCCTTCCTCGATGGCACCAAGTCCGGCATCGAGATGGCGGCGATCGCGAACGCCACCGGCCTCGCGCCGCCCGAGGACGGGCTGGCCTTCCCGCCCGCAGGTACGTCGGAACTCCCGGCCATCCTGCGCCCGCACAACGAGGGCGGGATCCTGCCGCGCAAGGGGATGGTCGAGGTTGTCTCCTCGGTGCGCCGCGACGGCAGCGACATCCCCGACAACCTGCGCTGGGGTGTGTTTGCCGTGTTCGAGGGCGAGACCGACTACGCGCGCCGCTGCTTCACCGAATATGGCGTCGCGACCGACCCGTCCGGGCGCTACGCCGCGCTCTGGCGGCCCTATCACTTCATCGGGCTGGAGCTGGGTGTCTCGGTCGCCTCGGCGGTCTTGCGGCGCGAGCCGACCGGCTGCGGCGACGCCTGGCGCGGGGACGTGGTGGCAGTGGCCAAGCGCACCCTGCGCGCCGGCGAGACGCTCGATGGCGAGGGCGGCGCCTGCGCCTGGGGCAAGTGCATCCCGGCGGCGCGGTCGCGTGCGATGGACGCCCTGCCGATCGGCCTCGCGCACGGCATCCGCCTGGTGCGCGACGTGCCCGCGGGCAGCATCATCACCGCCGCGGACGCGCCGCCCGACGCAGGCCGTGACGCGGTGCGCATCCGCGCCGAGATGATCGCCGCCTGCGGCTGACCGCGGCACCTTCCAGATTCCATCATTCGCGCTCATAAATAGTGCGCGACCCGCGTCTGACGCGCGGTTCCATACACGGCCCGGGACCCGCCCAACATCGTCATGCGCTCGGCCCTTCACCTTCTGCTCGTGGCGATCGTGTTGTTCGGCGGCGCCTGGCCCGTGACCAAGGCAGCGCTCGCGAATGCCACGCCGATGTGGTTCGCGATGGGGCGTGCGGGGTTGGCCGCGGTGGCCTGCGCGGTGCTGCTGGCGGCACTTGGGCGCCTGCACCTGCCCAAGCGGCGCGACCTGCCGTCGGTGTTTGCGCTGGGGCTGCTGCAGCTCGGCGCCTTCTTCATCCTGGCGCATGCGGCGCTGATGATCGTGCAGGCCGGGCGCACGGCCATCATCTCGGCGGTCGTGACCTATTGGCTGATTCCGCTCTCGGTGCTGGTGTTGGGGGAGAAGGTGCCGGCGCATCGCTGGGTCGCGGCGGGGCTGGGCCTTGCGGGCGTCGCAGCGCTGACCGGGCCCTGGGGCGTGGACTGGTCCAGCATGGACCAGGTGCTGGGACACCTGATGCTGATGGCGGCCGCGCTGTTCTGGACGCTCGCCATCGTGACCACGCGCAAATGGCCGCCGCCCACGCCAGTCTTCGAATTGCTGCCCTGGTGCTTCGGTCTGGCCACGCTGCTGATCCTGCCCTTCGCGCTGGTGCTCGAGCCTTCGGGCGGCATCTTCGGCCCGGCCTGGCCCTACATGCTGTATATCGGGCTGATCGTGGCGCCGATCGGAACCTGGTGCGTGATCGAGGTGGGGCGGCGACTGCCGGGCGCGGTGGCGTCGGTCGCCTTCCTGCTGGTGCCGGCCTTTGGCGTGCTGGTCAGCACGCTCTGGCTGAACGAGCCGATCGGCTGGGACATGGCGGTGGGGGGCACGCTGATCGTGCTGTCGGTCATCCTGGCGTCGCGGCCATGATCCTGAGCACGACCGAGGCCGGCGCGGGCCCACCGCTGGTGCTTCTGCACGGGCTGTTTGGGGCGGGGCAGAACTGGGGCGGCATCCGGTCCGTGCTGGCGCGGCGGATGCGGGTGCTGACGCCCGACCTGCGCAACCACGGCGCGTCGGGGCGCGATCCCGACATGTCCTATGCCGCGATGGCTGCGGATGTGGCGCAGACCATGGACGCGGCCGGCATGCCGCGTGCTGCGGTGCTGGGTCATTCGATGGGCGGAAAGGTCGCGATGGCGCTCGCGCTCGCGCATACCGCGCGGGTCGAACGGCTGGTGGTGGCCGACATCGCGCCGGTCCGCTACCGGCCCGCGTTGCGCGGATACGTCGCCGCGATGCAGGGGATCGTGCTGCGCCACGGGCTTGCGCGGCGCGAGGCCGATGCCGCGCTCGCAGCCGCCATCCCGGAAGCCGGGATCCGAGCCTTTCTTTTGCAGAACCTGCGGTTCGAGAGCGACCCGCCGGCCTGGCGGCTGGGTCTGGCAGAGATCGCCGCCGCCATGCCCCAGATCGAGGATTTTTCCACCCCGCCAGGCGCACGCTTCGACGGGCCGGTGCTGGTGTTGGCGGGGGAACGCTCCGGCTATATCCGCCCCGAACATCACGACGCCTTCGATGCGCTGTTCCCGGCGCGGCGCTTCGCCACGGTTCCGGCGGCGGGGCATTGGGTGCATGCGGAGAACCCGGCGGGGTTCCTCGCGCTGCTGCAGCCGTTCCTGGAAGCGGCGGCGTAGCCCCGGAGCCGGCCGGGCGGCGTGATGCCGCGACGCATGCGCGGGTTCGACCGGCGACATCGGCCCATGGCGGATGGCAGGCGCCCCGCACGCGAGGGACACAATGCGCCACCGAAGGGTCGTCGCGCTGTCCGGAACATGCGGGCAGGCCCCGCCGTGCATCCGCAAGATTGCGTGCCAGGAGGTTTTCCGGCTGAACCGCTGGAAGCCCCGGCCGATATGCGTGCCGTCGATACCGGTATCGCGCGATTTCTCTTGCAATCGGCAAAGACACTGCATATTTTCCGGCTCGCGCCCCAGTACGGGCGCTGACGCCATCGCACGTGCCGCAGGGCCCCGGCCCACACGCAACGACGGGACGCGTCCTTTGTTCGATCCGGCCACCAGCGTGGGCCGGAAGGTTCGAGGGAGCCGCCTGTGTCGCCTGTCCGCCGCCCTGCGATGAGACCTCATCGCACCAGCCGCAGCGCCTGATCCGCGCCGCTGCGCCGCCGTCCCGCCCCTAAGCGCTTTGCGCGCCGAGGGGATCGCGGGGCGTCGTCCGCGGCGGATGGCCGGCCGCTCCCTCCATCCCGCCGCCGCGCCCGGGCTTCGGCCCGTGGCGCGGCGGCGGGCGCGCCCTCCTGCTTGCAAGGTTCCGATGCGATGACCCAGTTTCGTCCCCGCGGCGCCGTCACGCCGCTGCGGCGCGCCAACCCAGGCGCACCACTTCGCCGCGCCGCCACCGCCCGCTGTACCACGGTGGATGCCGCGGTCGCGTCCCTGCACCCGCAGGACCCGATGCACTGCCTGCGTCCGCAGGCCGTCACCGACGCCGCGCGCGCCTTCGTCGACGCCTTCCCGGGTGACGTGCTCTACGCCGTGAAGTGCAATGCCGAACCGACCATGCTGCGTGCCATCGCGGCCGGCGGCGTGGCGCATTTCGACTGCGCGTCGGAGGGCGAGGTGCGCCTGGTGCGCAGCATGTTCGCGGACGCGGCGATCCACTTCATGCATCCGGTGAAGTCACGCGCGGCCATCCGCAGCGCTTGGTCGACGCATGGCGTGCGCGACTTCGTGCTCGACACCGATGGCGAGCTGACCAAGATCCTGGAGGAGACGGGCGGCGGCGCGGGCGCGCTCGGGCTCGTCGTGCGCCTTGCGCTGCCGAAGGGCTCGGCCGCCTATGACCTGTCGGGCAAGTTCGGCGCGGCGCCGGAGGAGGCGGCCGCCCTGCTGCGCGCGGCGCGACCGCATGCGGCACGGCTTGGCCTGTCTTTCCATGTCGGGTCGCAGTGCATGGACCCGGGTGCGTGGACGCGCGCGCTGGCGCTTGCCGCGCAGGTGATCGCGGCGGCGGGCGTGGCGGTCGAGATCGTCGACGTCGGCGGTGGGTTCCCGGTGGCCTATCCGGGCAGCACGCCGCCGGCGCTGGCGCTGTTCATGGATGCGATCCGCGCGGGTGCGGCGCTGCTGCCGCCGGGCGTCCGGCTATGGGCGGAGCCCGGCCGTGCGCTGGTGGCGGGCGGTGCGTCGGTGGTCGTGCAGGTGCAGGCGCGGCGCGGCGATGCGCTGTACGTGAATGACGGCGTCTATGGCGCGCTGTCCGATGCCGGCGCGCCGGGCTTCCGGTTCCCGCACCGCCTGATCCGTGCCGGTGGTGACCCGGTTGCTTCCGTGCAGCGCGACTTCACGCTGTTCGGTCCGACCTGCGACAGCGCCGACGTGATGCGCGGCCCATGGTCCCTGCCCGCCGATGTGCGGGAGGGCGACTGGATCGAGATCGGCCAGCTCGGCGCCTATGGCACGGCGCTGCGCACGGCGTTCAACGGCTTCGACCGCGCGCTTGTCACGGAAGTGACCGATTCGCCCATGCTCGCCACGGCGGGCTATGAGGCGGGCGCGGCGCGCGCCGCCTGACACTGAAGGACACCGACACGATGAAGCACGCTGCCTTCGCGGGCCGCCTGGTGATGCTCGGCTTCGGCTCGATCGGCCAGGGCGTCCTACCGCTCATCCTGAAGCACATCGACATGCCGAAGGACCGCATCGAGATCGTCACCTCCGACGATCGCGGTGCGGCCATCGCGGCCGAACACGGCGTGTCGCACACCGTGCTGCCGTTGACGCGCGCGAACTACGCGGACGAGTTGCGCGCGCGCTTGGGCCGCGGGGATTTCCTGCTGAACCTGTCGGTCGACGTATCCTCGGTCGCGCTGGTGGAACTGTGCCGGCAGATCGGCGCGCTGTATCTCGACACCTGCGTCGAGCCCTGGGCGGGCGGGTATACCGACACATCGCTCACGCCCTCCCAGCGGTCGAACTACGCGCTGCGCGAAAGCGCGCTGGCGCTGAAGCAGGGCGCAGGGCCGACGGCGGTGATGACGCATGGCGCCAACCCGGGGCTCGTTTCGCATTTCGTGAAGCAGGCGATGCTCGACATCGCGCGCGATACTGGCCACGCGACCGCCGTGCCGACCACGCGCGAGGGCTGGGCGAAGCTCGCGGCCGAGCTCGGCATCAAGGTGATCCACATCGCAGAGCGCGACACCCAGGTGGCCGACCGCCCGAAGCGTCGCGGCGAATTCGTCAACACCTGGTCGATCGACGGCTTCGTGGGCGAGGGCAACCAGCCGGCCGAACTCGGTTGGGGCAGCCATGAGAAGGCGCTGCCGCCTGATGGCCGCCGCCATGATTTCGGCTGCGACGCGGCGATCTATTTGATGCGCCCGGGGGCGTCGACGCGCGTGCGGTCCTGGACGCCGCTGGAAGGGCCGATGCACGGCTTCCTGATCACGCACAATGAATCGATCTCGATCGCCGACTACTACACGCTGCGCGATGCGTCGGGCGCGGTGCTGCACCGCCCGACCTGCCACTACGCCTATCACCCCTGCGACGACGCGGTGCTGTCGGTGCACGAACTGGCGGGCAAGAACTGGCAGATGCAGGACAGCCAGCGGCTGATGATGGACGAGATCACCTCGGGCATGGACGAGCTCGGCGTGCTGCTGATGGGGCATCCCAAGGGCGCGTATTGGTACGGGTCTCGCCTGACCATCGAGGAAGCACGCGCGCTGGTGCCGCACAACAACGCGACGTCGCTGCAGGTGTGCGTCGCGGTGCTGGCCGGCATGGTCTTCGCGATCGAGAACCCGAACGCCGGCGTTGTCGAGGCGGATGAGTTGGACCACGCCCGCGCGCTCGAGATCTGCCTGCCCTATCTGGGGGAGATGGCAGGGGTCTATTCGGACTGGACGCCGCTGCTGGATCGCGGGGTGCTGTTCCCGGAAGCGACCGATCAGGATCCGTGGCAGTTCGCCAATTTCCGCGTGACGTGACCGATCCCAGAGAGGGGCGCCGCCCCTCTCCGGACCTTGGTGGCAGTACCGCCAAGCCAGCAAAGGCCCGAGAGGCCCTTTGATCCCGTCACTTCAGGGGGCCTATCCTGCAGGCGCAGGAGACGCCCATGACGATCATCCGACCCAATCGCCCGGCCCCAACGGGCGCCGAGGCCGTGCCCGACAGCCACGGCATCAACGTCTTCCGCGCCGATCCGACACTCGCCGCGTTGCTGCCCCTGTATCTGGCGCGCGACCTGATCGCACACCTCACGCCGCATCTCGATCGGCTCGGCGCGCTGGCCGGCGGGCGGCTGGCTGAACTCGCGGCGACGGCGGACACCCACCCACCCGAACTCCTGCATCGCACGCGGCGCGGCGAGGATTCGCAATCCATCGCCTACCACCCCGCGTATCGCGAGATGGAGCGCCTCGCCTTCGGCGAATACGGCCTGGCGGCGCTGTCGCATCGCGCCGGCGTGCTGGACTGGCCCGCCCCCATGCCGGCGGCGGCGAAATACGCCATCACCTACCTGTTCGTGCAGGCGGAATTCGGCCTGATGTGCCCGGTCTCGATGACCGACAGCCTGACGCGCACGCTGCGGAAATTCGGCGACGCGGCGCTGGTGGACCGCTACCTGCCGGCGCTGACCAGCCAGGACATGGACGACCTGTTTCAGGGCGCGATGTTCATGACCGAACAGGGCGCGGGATCGGACATCGCCAATACCGCCGTGACGGCGGCACCGAACCCCGACGGATCCTGGGCACTGAGCGGCGACAAGTGGTTCTGCTCGAACGCCGATGCGGAGCTCGCGATGGTGCTGGCGCGGCCCGAGGGCGCGCCTGCCGGCATCAAGGGTGTGTCGCTGTTCCTGCTGCCGCGCGTGCTGCCGAACGGCACGACGAACCGCTACAGGATCGTCCGGCTGAAGGAAAAGCTCGGCACCCGATCGATGGCCTCGGGCGAGATCACGCTGCAGGGTGCGACCGCCTGGATGGTCGGCGAACCTGGCGCGGGCATGCGCCAGATGGCCGACATGGTGAACAATTCCCGCCTGTCGAACGGCGTACGCGCGGCGGGGATGATGCGCCGCGCGGTGACCGAGGCGCTGTTCATCGCCCATCGCCGCATCGCCTTCGGCGCACCCATCGTCACGCTTCCGCTGATGCGCCGGCAACTCGCGAAGATGCTGGTCCGTGCGGAGCAGGCGCGCTCCATGGTGTTCCAGACCGCCGAGGCTTTGCGGCGCTCCGATGCCGGCGAAGCCGGCGCCTACGCCCTGCTGCGAATCCTGACGCCGCTGCTGAAGTTCCGCGCCTGCCGCGATGCCCGCGTGGTCACCGGCGACGCCATGGAGGTGCGCGGCGGCTGCGGCTACATCGAGGACTTCCCGGATGCCCGCCTGGTGCGCGATGCGCATCTGGGGTCGATCTGGGAAGGCACGTCGAACATCGTGGCGCTGGACGTGCTGCGCGCGGCGGCGCGGGAGGGATCGCTCGAGGCGCTGGAGACGCACCTGGCGATGCTGCGCACCGGAACACCGGCGCCACCGGCGCAGCTGGAGAGCGCCACCGCACGCGCCTTTGCCCTCGCGCGACACGCCGGCGGCGAGGGTGGGCCGGTGCTGGCGCGGCAGGCGGCGACGGCGCTCTACAACGTCGCCTCTGCCACGATGATGGCGTGGGAAGGTCGCGCCGTGCCCGAACGCGCGCTGCTGGCCGCCATGGTGCTGGCCCATCGCGTGCTGCCGCGCGACCCGCTGGCGGCGATCGACGAAGCGATACCGGACACGCTGCTGCCCGACCCCGGCGTCATGCGCTGATCTCGACCAGCGTGATCTCGGGCGGCACACCGAAGCGCACCGGCAGGGTCGTGGTGCCGAGGCCGCCCGAGACGATCAGGTCGCGCCCCGCCTCGCGCACGTGGCCCCAGGCATAGCGGTTGCCGTAGCGCGATGGGATGCGCGGCGAATACCCCAGCAGCCGCACCTGGCCACCATGCGTGTGCCCGCAGAAGGTTACGGCGGCGCGCGCGGGCAGGCGCGGGAAGATGTCGGGTTCGTGCACCAGCAGCAGGAGCGGCGTGTCGCCGGTGACGTCGCGCATCAGGCGCGGCAGGTCGTCGGCGCCACGCTCGAAGCCGAAGGCCCAGGTGGAATCGAGCCCGCCGACCAGCACGCGCCCGGCGCGCCGCACGCGGTTGGCGAGCACGTCGATGCCCGCCGTGTCGAAGGCGCGGGCGATGGACGGCACCGCGCCGCGACCGGCGCGCATCGCCGCCGCGTCTTCCCACCAGTCATGGTTGCCATTCACGGCAAAGACGCCATGCCGTGCCCGCAGCGCACCAAGGCGCCGCGCCACGTCGGCATGGTCCAGCTCGCGCGTGACGAAGCGCGAGGACGGCCCATAGTCGCCCAGGAGCACGGTGATGTCGGGATCGAGCGCATTGGTCGCCGCGACGATCTGCTCGATGCGGGCCTCGGCCATGATCGGCGCGCCGGCATGCAGGTCCGCCAGCGCCGCTACGCGCAGCTTGAGGCCCGGTGGCCAGCCGGCCGGCGTCACGCGGTGCTGCTGCACCGACAGGCGCAGGAAGGGCTCCACGCCGAAGCCATAGCCCGCGAACCCCGCGCCGAGCGCCACCCCGCCGCCAAGCCCCACCAGCACGCCACGCCGACCAATCATGCCGCAGGATACTGCACGCGATCATGGCGGCGCTGCGGCGAGGCTTGCGCGCAGCGGCACCCCGGCCACATCCGCGCCATGCCCGAGATCGTCGCCCCGACCCGGACCGCCGCGTTGGCACGCCTCGCCGAATTCGCCCCACGCATGGGCCGCGCCTATGCCGCCGGGCGCAACCACGACCCCGGGCCCGGCGCGCGGCGCGACGTCTCGATGCTCTCGCCGCATATCCGCCACCGCCTGCTGACCGAACAGGAGATGGTCGCCAGGGCGCTCGCGCATCACGCATCGCAGGCCGCCGAGAAATTCATCCAGGAGGTGTTCTGGCGCAGCTACTGGAAGGGGTGGCTCGAATTGCGGCCGTCGGTCTGGACACGCTTCGTCACCGCGCGCGATCGTGCGCTGGCCAACCCGCCACCCGGCTACGACGCCGCCCTGCGCGGGCAGACCGGCATCGACTGCTTCGACGCCTGGATGCACGAACTCATCGACACCGGCTGGCTGCACAACCATGCGCGAATGTGGTTCGCCAGCATCTGGATCTTCACGCTGCGCCTGCCCTGGGTGCTGGGCGCGGATGTCTTCCTGCGCCACCTGCTCGATGCCGATGCCGCATCGAACACGCTGTCCTGGCGCTGGGTGGCGGGGATGCAGACGCGCGGCAAGCATTACGTCGCGCGCGCGGAGAACATCGCGCGCTACACCGATGGCCGCTTCGATCCGCGCGGGTGTCTCGATGAGGACCCGGCGCCACTGGATGACGGGCCCGCGCCGCCGCCAGCGCCGCTGGCGCCTGCGCAACCGCCGCCGGAAGGCCCGGCCCTGCTGCTGCTGCACGAGGACGACCTGCATCCGGAGAGCCTCGACCTCGGCCGCGCAGGGATCGTCGCGGTGGCGGGGATCGCGGTGCCGCAGGCGCGATCGCCGCGGGGCTGCGCCCCTGCGGCAGCAGCATTCGCGCAGGCCGCGGTCGATGACGGGCTGGCGCGCGCCGCGGCGCATTTCGGCGTGGCCGCGCGGCGGGTGGACAGCGCCGATGTCGTGGCCTTCGCGTCGGGCTGCGGCGCACGCAGGGTCGTCACGCCGCATGCGCCCGTTGGCTGGACCGCCGGGGCGCTGGCGCCGCTGCGCGCGGCGCTCGAAACGCAAGGCATCGCGCTGCACGGCCTGCGCCGCGACTGGGACAGCCTGTGCTGGCCGCACGCCACCCGCGGCTTTTTCGCCTTCCGCGAGAACATCCCGCGCGTCTGCGCCGCACTGGTCAGATAGCGGCCGGCGCCTTGAATCTGCCGTCCTTCGCCAGGTCCGCGGCGCGCCACAGGTACCAGGCGGCGGTCGTGCGGTGCGGCGCCCAGGCCTGCCCGATCTCGCCCAGCGCCCGCGGCTTCGGTTGTTCGTCGAGCCCCGCGGCGACGCGATAGCCCTCGCGCACGCCGAAATCATCGACGGGCAGGATATCGACGCGGCCGAGCGTGAAGATCAGCAGCATCTCGACCGTCCAGCGGCCGACACCACGCAGCGGCACTAGGCGGTCGACCAGTGCATCGTCCGACAGGCGGCGCGCCTGCGCGCGGGTGGGCACGATGCCGGCCGCCGCCTTCTCCGCGATGTCGCGAATCGCGAGCACCTTGTTGGCCGAGAGGCCGCAGGCGCGCATCGCCTCCGGCGTCGTCGCCAGCACGGCCTCCGGTGCGGGAAAGCCGTCCGGGCAGCAGCAGGCGATGAACCGGCCGAGGATCGCCTCGGCCGCGCGGCCATGCACCTGCTGGTGCGCGATGGCGCGCACCAGCGCCTCGTAGGGCTGGCGCCGTGCCGGCACCAGCGTGCAGGGCCCGACCTGGCGGATGACGCGCTTCAGCAACGGGTCGCGCCGGAGGTGCCGCAGCGCCTCCGGCGACCCGATGGTCATCGGAACACCAGGTTCGGCAGCGCCAGCGTGATCCAGGGCACGTAGGTGATGACCATCAGGCAGGCGAAGATCACGCCGATGAACACACCCAGGTAGCGCATCATCTGGTCCACGCCGCAGCGCGCCACCTGGGCGGCGGCGAACAGGTTCACGCCGAAGGGCGGCGTGATCATGCCCAGCGCCAGGTTCACCACCATGATCGTGCCGAAATGCACGCCGTCCACGCCGAGCCGTTCGGCGGCTTCCTGCAGGATGGGCGCGAGCACGATGATGGACGCCGAGGTCTCGACGAACATCCCCACCACGAACAGGAACAGGTTCACCACCAGCAGGTAGAACGACGCGCTGTCGAACGACGTCGCGAGCCAGGCGGCCGCCGCATCCGGCACGCCCTGGCGGTTCAGCAGCCAGGAGAACACCGCCGCGCAGGCGATGATGAACATGATCACCGCGCTGCTGATCACCGACTTGCGGAAGATCGGGAACAGGTCGCGCAGGCCGATCTCACGGTGCAGGAACATGCCCACCAGCAGCGCATAGACCACCGCGAGAACCGAGGCCTCGGTCGGCGTGGTGATGCCGCCATAGATGCCGCCGAGCACGACCACCGGCATGAACAGCGCGAAGCCGGCCTGCTTCGTGGCGGTCAGGAAGGACAGCCGCCCCTCGCCGTCCTGCTTGCCCCAGCCCTTGATCCGGCACCAGACGAGCACGGTCACGATCAGCGCACTGCCGATCAGGATGCCCGGCCCGAAGCCCGCGATGAACAGTTCGGGGATCGAGGTCTGCGTTGTCACGCCATATAGGATCATCGGGATCGAGGGCGGGATGATCACGCCCAGCTCCGCCGCCGTCGCCTGCAAGGCCGCAGCGAAGGCCACCGGATAGCCGGCGCGCACCAGCGCGGGGATCATGATCGACCCGATCGCGAAGGTGGTCGCGACCGAACTGCCGCTGATGGCCGCGAAGATCATGCAGGTGACCACGCAGGTCGCCGGCAGCCCGCCCTGGATGCCGCCCACGATGGAGCGCGCGAATTCCACCAGGCGGCGGGAGATGCCGCCAACCTCCATCAGGTTGCCCGCCAGGATGAAGAACGGAATGGCCGCCAGTGGGAAGCGGTCCAGTGCGACGAACAATTGCTGCGCGGCGACGATCAGCGGGAAGGAGGTGAAGCCCGCGATGCCGATGATGGCGGAGATGCCGATCGCGATCGCGACGGGAATGCTGGCCGCGAACAGCACCAGCATCGCGGTGAGCATGGCGCCGGACATTATGCTGCCCTCAAGCGCCGGGCGCCGGCATCCGCCGGCTTGGCTTGCGCGCCCCGCGCTGGCCCGCTGGCGCCGACGTGCAGGTTGGGCGCGGTCGCGCTTTGCGCTCCCGGATCGCCTGCGGCGATCCGATTGGTGTCGCAGCTCATACAGCCAGGTCCAGTTCTTCCGAGCGGCGGTCTAGGAAATGCGCCACCGCGCCGATCATCGCGAAGGCCGCGCCGATCGGGATCGCCGCATAGCCCCAGGACATCGACACCTCGAGCCCCGCCATCTCCTGGAACTGCACGCGCTCGGCCATCATCCAGCCGAACCAGAACATCACGCCCAACATCGACAGGCTGGCTGCCAGCGCCGCCGCCTCCAATGCGCGCCGCACCGTCCCGCGCGAATAGCGATGCGCCACGTCGATCGACACCAGCGCGCCCGTGCGCAGCGCCACCGCCACGCCGATGAACGCCATCCAGATCAGCGCCGTGCGCACCAGCGCCTCGGACCACACCGAGGGCGTCTCGGTCGCGAAGCGCGCCACCACCTGCCAGGCGCCGGCGAAGACCGCGACGCTCATGGCCAAGCAGGCGATCACCGCGGCGATGCCGGTGGTGACGCGGTCCGCCGCCAGGATGCCCCGGCGCAGCGCCGCGCGCGGTCCCTCGCCCGCCCCGACCCACAGCGCGAAGGCAACCGTCAGTACGGTCGCCACCGCTGTCACCAGCAACGGCAGCTGGTTCATCGCGTTCATGCAGCCCCCCGGTCAGGGCGCGGCGTGCGGCCGCGCCCTGTTCGCATCACGCCAAGGTCAGTTCGCGCGCCAGTCGCGGATGCGCCGCAGCGTGGCGGCATCCAGCGTGCGCTCCCACTCCGCGAAGGCAGGCGCGAGCGCGGCCTGGAAGGCGGCGGTGTCGACCTCGGTGATGACCGTCATGCCGCGGCGGCGCAGCTCGGCCACGCCGGCCTCGTCATCGGCGGTCACGCGCGCGCGGTTGGCGGTCTGCGCCTCGCGCGCCGCCTGCTGGAACAGCGCGCGGTCGGCCGCGTTCAGGCGGCCCACCATGGCGGGGTTGCAAATCATCACCTGCGGCGAATAGACGTGGCGCGTCAGCGTCATGAAACGCTGCACCTGGTTCAGGTTGTTCGCCACGATCACCGAGATCGGGTTTTCCTGCCCATCGACCGTGCCCTGCTGCAGCGCCGGCACGAGTTCGCTGAACGCCATCGGCGTGGGCAGCGCGCCCAACTGCGTGAAGGCGCGCATGTGCACCTGGTTCTCCATGGTGCGGATCTTGAGGCCGCGCACATCGGCCGGGGTGTTCACCTCGCGCCGGGAGTTGGTCAGGTTGCGGAAGCCGTTCTCGATCCAGATCACGCCGACCAAGCCGCGCGCGGGAAAGCGGGCAAGCACCTGCTGGCCGATCTCGCCATCCAGCACGCCACGTGCATGGGTTGCGTCGCGGAACAGGAAGGGCACGTCGAAGATGCGCACTTCCGGCACGAAGTTCCCGACCGGGCCCGTCGAGGTGAAGGTGCAGTCGATCGTGCCGATCTGCACGCTTTCGATCATCTCGCGTTCGTTGTCGTTGCGCTGGGCGACCACGCGATAGCGGTTGTTGGTCAGGCGCTGGAACGCCTCCGCGAAGGTCGAGGCACCCACGCCGGTGTGGCTGTTGGCCGGCAGCGCGTGCTGCACGGTGATCTGGGTCTGCGCCATCGCGGGGGCGGCCGCGAAGGGCGCGGCCAGGGCGGCGGCGAGCGCCAGCCGGCGGGTCAGGGTCATTCTCGTGTTTCCTCCATGTCGAGCAGGACGCGACCCATAGCCGGGGCGCATCGCCCCTGGCAACGGTCGCGCACCACTGCCTGTCTTGCAGGCAGATGCCCGCGTCAGTGCGGCGGGGCGTCGTGGGGGGCCGGTATAGGCAGCCCGAGGGCGAGGACGTGGTTGGCGTTCTGCAGCCCCTCCCACATCAGCTCGAGCCCGATCCACGCGATCAGCGCGACACCGACATAGGCGATGATCTTGAAGCGGTCGAGCAGCCGCGCCAGGAAGCCGCCCAGCAGCCCCATCAGGATGATCGAGATCAGCAGGCCGATCACCAGCAGCGTGATGTCGTTGCGCGCCACCGCCGCGACCGCCAGCACGTTGTCGAGGCTCATGGAGACGTCGGCGATGACGATCTGCCACAGCGCGGCGGCGAGCGACTTCTCCTTGGCCTCGCCTTCCTCGCCTTCCTGCGTCTCGCCGTGGTGCAGCAATTCGCGCAGGAAGGTCCAGGCGATGTACAGCAGTGCCGCGCCACCGATGAAGGCAATCCACCACAGGCCGAGCAGGTAGGTCGCGAAGACCGAGAAGATGATGCGCAGCACCGCCGCGGCGACGATTCCGAACAGCACCGCGCGGCTGCGCTGGTGGGCCGGCAGCCCCGCCGCGGCCATGCCGATCACCACCGCGTTGTCCCCCGACAACACGATGTTCAGCCACATGATCTCGAGAAAGCGCGGCATCGCCGCGATGATGGCATCCATGCGTCCACTCCGGGCGCCGGCACCAAGACGGCCGGCGAACAGCAGCGGACGCTAGTCGCCACGCACGTCGCGGCAAGTTTCAACCGCGCAATGCGTCGTCCATGGACGCAGCATCAGTCCGGGCGGATGCCGCTTTCGCGCGCGATGCGCACCCAGCGCTCGGCATCCTCGTTCAGCCAGGGCTGCAGCTGCGCCGGCGGAATGATCAGCGGCTCGGTGAAGTTCGCCTTCAGCCGGTCGATCATCGGGGCGTCCATCGCACGGGTGAAAGCATCCTGCAGCCGTGCCAGGACCGGTGCGGGCACGCGGGCCTGCGTCAGCACGCCGTTCCAAACGCTGAGGTGGTAGCCGGGCACGCCCGATTCCGCGAGCGTCGGCACCTCCGCCAGCGCGCCGAGCCGGCGGTTCATGGTGACCGCCAGCGCCTTCACCGACCCGCCGCGGATATGCGGCGTGGAAGTGGCCGAGGCATCGAACAGCAGGTCGAGATCGCCCGCGATCATCGCCGCCACGGCCGGCGACGACCCGCGATAGGGCACGTGCACCACATCGAGTCCCGCCATGCGCGTGAGCATCACCTGCGACAGATGCGAGGACGATCCGTTGCCGACCGACCCGAACAGGATCTTGCCGGGCTCGGCCTTCATGCGCGCGATCGCCTCCTGCGCATTCGCCGGGTTCCAACGTCGCGGGTTGCAGACCATCACGTTGGGCATGTCCGCCATCATGCCCACGCCGACCAGGTCACGCCGAGGGTCGAAGGCCGGGTCCGGATACAGCACCGGGTTCACGCCCTGCGTGGCCATGGTGCCGAGCAGCAGGGTGTGGCCGTCGGGCTCGGCCTGCGCGGCGGCCTTGGCACCGATGTTGCCGCCGGCGCCGGGGCGATTCTCGACCACCACGGGCTGGCCGAGCTGGCGGCTCATGGCCTCGGCGGCAAGGCGGCCCATGATGTCGGTCACGCCGCCCGGCGGATAGGGCACGATGATGCGCAGCGGCTTGTTCGGGAAACCGCCCTGCGCATGCAGGGCGGGGGCGGCGAACATCACGGCGGATGCGGCGAGCACGCCGCGGCGGGTCAGGCGGGTCATGGCGGTTCTCTCCCTGGGTCTTGGTCTTGCCCGGGAGCGTGTCGCGCCTGTCATGCGCGCGCAAGCCCGCGCGCCCTGCGGGGCGCGCCCGCCCGCGGTCAGCGCAGCAGCGTCATGGCGGCCCAGCCGCAGGCCAGGACCGCCAGCATCGAGGGCCACAGCAGCCGCCACACCTGCGCCGGCCGCGTGCCGTCCGCGAGCAGGCCGCACACGAGCGCGGTCACGCCGACCGACATCCCCGCCCCCGCGGCGCCGGCGAAGTTGTGTACCGATGGTGCCAGCAGCGGCGGCAGCCCCGCCGCCAGGCCAAGCGCCTTCTGCACCGGCATCAGCGCCGCGTTCGACCCGACATTGCTGCCGGTGACCATCCCCGCGACCAGGCCCAGCGGCGGCACGGCGTAGGGCGCGGCGGCACCGAGCAGGTCCGCCGCCGCCTGCGCCAGAGCGCCCGTCGCTCCGCTGCCGGCCATCCAGCGCGCCAGCAGCACATACAGCATCAGCACCAGCGCCGGTCGCGCGGCGCGGCGCAGCGCACCCTCGGCGCGGCGCGCCGGCGCATCCCCGATGGCGAGCAGCGCCGCGGAGACCAGCAGAAGGACAATGGCGACATGCGTCACCGGAAAGGCCGGCAGCGCGGCATAAGGTTGCCAGGCCGGCGGCGCGGGCACTGCACGCGCGCCCAGCAGGGCCACGGTCAGCACCGCATAGGGTGCCAGGGCGCGGCCCGCCCGCGCCCAGCCCGGCGCATCGCGCGGCGGGTCGGCACGCCACAGCGCGAACAGCAGCGGTAGGCCGGCGGCCAGGATGCCCAGCACCTCGAAGGGCAGCACCCAATGGCCCGCGACCAGGATCACCGCCATGGCCAGCAGCATGGTCATCTGCGCCAGGCGCTCACCGGCCGGGACAGGCAGCCCGGCCGCTGCACACAGGCGCCAGCACACCGGCCCCAGCGCCAGCAGCCAGGCCGCGTTGGGCAGCGCCGTGAGCGCCGCGATATCCTGCGCCGGCACACCCACCAGCGCGGCGCCCAGCGCAGTGCCGGGACCAAGCCCGCCCCAGGGGATGAGGCAGAGCGCCAGCAATGCCAGCGCGGCCGCCGGCGCTCCGCGCACGCCCATGCCACGCAGCGCCGCCAGCGCGAAGACCGCGCCGACCGCGAAGCCGGTGACGCTTTCCATGAAGACGCCCATCAGCAGCGTGGCGGTGAAGATCGCGCGCGGCGTCGCGGCAGTAGGCGCAGCGGAGTCGCGCCGCTCCACCGCGGCATGGAACAGCAGACCACCCACCACGACGCCGATCGGCTGCACCGCAAGGAAGGCACCGCGCAGCGCCTCCTCGCCCAGGAAGGGCAGCAGGTTGGTGCCGGCCGGCAGCGAGACGAAGGCCGCCGGCAGCGTCGCGACAAGTGCCACGAGCACGGCCACGAGCGGCCCGGCGCGCCCCGAGACCAGCAGGCCCAACAGCAGCAGCAGCGGTGCCGATTGCAGGAGGAGTGTCACGCCGCGTGCCGTTCAGGGCCGCCAGCGGCGCGCGGCCCTGCCGCGGGCCGGGAGCGCACGGCGCGACCGCGCCCAACCTGCACGCCGCTGCCAGCGCACCAGTACCGGGCGCGCAAGCCAAGCGCATGCAAGCGCGCGCCCGGCGCCTGAGGGCACGCCAAGACTCGTCACGCCTCCAGCACGAAGGTCTTGCCGACGGCGCCCGGCACGACCACCGCCTCGCCATGCGCGCGTTCCAGCGCGTTCAGCGCGCGCCAGCCGGTGCAATGCGACGGGAACATCCAGCGCAGCCCGAAGCTGCCGAGGTCCGCCACCGTCTGCGGTATGACGCGTTCATTGGTGCCCGACAGATGGAAGCCGCCCATCACCGCCAGCAGCGGCAGGTCCGGCATCAGGCGCCGCGCCTCGTGCAGCACATTGACGATGCCGCAATGCGAGCAGGCGGAGAACACCACCAACCCCTTCCCGCGCAGGTTCACGGCGATGAAGCGCTCATCCGGCAACCATTCATCGGGCTGCCAGTCCGCGTCGTCATGCGCGCGGGCGACCTGGCCGGGCAGGCCGGTCTCGTACTCCGTCACGCGCGGGATCTCGCCGCTGACCAGCACATGGCCGGCGACCACGGCGGGTTCGCGCGAGACCTGCGGGGACGCGCCCATCGCAGCCCATTCGGCGGGTGCCGGCACGCGGTCCATCGGCAGCACGCCGCCATCGGGCTGGCGCGATCCGCGTTCGCGGAACATGCCCGGATGCAGGTGCAGCGGCACGTCCTGCCCGCCATTGGCCGCGCGGATCATATCGATCGCCTTCGGGATGCCGCCGGCATGGTCCCAATGGCCGTGCGAGAGCACCACCGCCTCGATCGCGCCGAAATCGACGCCGAGCCGCGGGCCGTTGCGCTCAACCGCGTAGTCCACCGGGCCGCCGTCGAACAGGATGCTGCGGCTTTCGCCCGCCTCGGTGACGGTGATGACCAGCGCCAGCCCGTGATTGGCGCAGCAGATCGCAGCCCCCGAGCTGCGCTTCATCCCCATCCGCTGCAACCGCACCCATTCGCGCGTGACGAAGGATGGCGTCGAGGACAGCGTGTCCGTGACGTTGTCCACCAGGATGGTTATCTCGATCCGATCCACCGGCCGAGGTGCCAGCATGCCAACGTTCCTTCCCGATCCCTACGCAGCCTATGGCAGCAACCTGTGGCACGACCAGATGCGCCGGCGCTGCCCTGATGCGCGCGTGGCAGGGAGCGCCCTGCTGCAGGGCTGGCGGCTGGTGGTACGGAAATACGCGCTGATCGAACGCGACGACGCCGCGTCCTGCCCGATCGGCTTGTGGCAGGTGACGGCAGCGTGCCTCGAATCGCTGGACCGATACGAGGGTCCGCGCACCTACAGGCGCGTCCAGGTGCCGCTGCCCGGTGGCGGCGTGGCCTGCACCTATACCGAGATCCGTATCCGCCCCGGCCCTCCGGCGGCGGAATACGTGCAGCGCCTGCGCGCCGGGTACCGCGACTTCGGCTTCGACACCGTGGTGCTGGAGGCCGCCGTAGCGCAGTCGGGCTTCAGCGCCGTCGCGCCTCCGCCACCGTGACCACCACGGCACCGGCCAGGATCACGCCGGCGCCGAGCCAGGTCCAGCCATCCGGCACTTCGTTGAAGATCGCCCAGCCGAAGCCGGCCACCACGATCAGCCGCAGATACTGGAAGGGCGCGATGGCGGAGGCCTCGCCATGCCGATACGCGCTGGTGATCAGCCAGATGATCCCCGGTGCGAAACCGGCGACCGAGGCCAGGATCAGCAGATCGACAAACCCCAGCGGCACCCAGGCCATGAATGCGAAGGGCGCGGACCCCGCCGTGGTCACCAGCCCGACCCAGGCCATGATCGTGGTGTTGCGGTCCTGCTGCGCCAGCACGCGCGAGGACAGCGTGATGCCGCACCAGGTCACGGCGGACGCCAGCGCCAGCGCCACGCCCAGCATCGACACCGTCGTGCCCGGCCGCAGCATCACCGCCACGCCGACGAAGCCCGCGATGGTGCCGGCCCAGCGCCAGTGGTCCACGCGCTCGCCCAGAACGGGGCCAGCCAGCAGCGTGGTGAACATCACGTTGGTGAAGGACAGCACCGTCGCGGTCGCGAGGTCGAGCGGCCCGAATGACGCGTAGTAGAAGCCCCAGGTCAGCAATGATGACGACCCGCGCAACAGGTGCAGCCCGGGCCTTTGCGTGCGGAACACGGCCAGGCCCGTCGCCGCGATGATGGGCGCCACCCAAAGCAATTGCCCGAGCGACCGCGCGAAGACCTGCACCTCGACCGGGATGCCGCGCGCGGTCATCAGGCGGATCGCCAGCGCCTCGGCGGCGAACAGGATCGCCGCCACCGCCATCAGCGCACCGCCGCGCAGGTTGCCCGAAAGTCCCTGGAACATTGACGGCGGCTGCCTCCGGCGTAGCGTCAGCCAGATAGCGGCGGGGCGCGCGCCGCGTCCAGGCAGGAAGGATGGTGCATGGCGGACATGGCAGCAGTGGATCGCGGCCCCATCCTGGTCTGGGGCGCGGGCGCGATCGGCGGGACGATCGGCGCCGCGCTGGTGCGCGCCCGCCACGCCGTGGTCTTCGTGGACATCGAGGCCGACCACGTCGCCGCGATCGCCGACCCGGCGCGCGGGCTGTCCATCGAAGGCCCGGTGGATGCGCACCGCATCGTCGCCCCCGCCTTCACGCCGCCGACCGTGCACGGCGTCTACCGGCGCATCTTCCTCTGCGTGAAGGCGCATCATACGGAAGCCGCCTGCCGCGCGCTGCTGCCGCACCTCGCCCCGGATGGCTACGTGCTGTCGCTGCAGAACGGGCTGTGCGAGACCATCATCGCGCCGATCATCGGCGCCAAACGCACGGTCGGCTGCTTCGTGAACTTCTCCGCAGACTGGCACGGGCCTGGGCAGATCCTGTACGGCGGCCGCGGCGCGCTGGTGCTGGGCGAACTGGATGGCAGCACCACGCCGCGCCTGACCGCGCTGCACGCGCTGCTGCGCGATGTCTTCGAACCCAACGCCATCATCACGCCGAACATCTGGGGCTACCTGTGGGGCAAGCTCGGCTACGGGGCGATGCTGTTCGCCCAAGCGCTGGGCGAGAAAGGCATCGCCGACTGCCTGGCGCGACCCGAATTGCTGCCGCTTTGGCGCGCGCTGGGTGGCGAGGCGATCGCGGTGGCACGCGCGGAAGGCGTGACACCGCTCGGCTTCAACGGCTTCGACCCCGCGGCCTTCTCGCCAGGTGCGACCGAGGCGCAGGCGGCCGCCTCGGTCGCCGCCATGGTCGAATTCAACCGACCGAACGCCAAGACGCATTCGGGCGTGTGGCGCGACCTGTGGGTGCGCCGCCGCCGCACCGAGATCGACGTGCAGATCGCCCCGATCGCCGAGATCGGCGCCAGGCACGGCATCCCCTGTCCGGCAGTGCGCCGGCTGGTTGCGATGACGCATGAGTGCGAAGCGGGCACGCGCCCGATGTCCGACGCCAACCTCACGGAGATGCTGCCATGAAGGACTACGACTTCGCCGGCACGGTGGTGGCCGTGACCGGCGCAGGCCACGGCTTCGGGCGCGCCATCGCGCAGTCCTTTGCGGCGCTCGGCGCGCAGGTCTACGCGACCGACCTCTCGGCCGAGGAACTCGAGGAGACCGCCGACCATCCGGGCGCCATCCACACCTCGGCCTTCGACCTGACGGCGCCGGGGGCGGCGAAGAACTGGATCGCCGAAGTCGAACGCCACGCGGAAGCACCGGTCGGCGTGCTGGCGTCGAATGCCGGCGGCGTCCGTGGCCAGGTGATGCGCCCGCTGGAGACCGTGCCCGAAAGCGACTGGCACGACATCATCGCGATCAACCTGCATGCGCATTTCCTGCTCGCGCAGGCGGTCGCACCCGGCATGAAGCGCGCCGGGCACGGGCGGATCGTGACAATCAGCTCCGGCGCGGGGCTGCAGCCGAGTCGCACCGGCATCCAGGCGTACACCAGCGCCAAGCACGGGCTGATCGGCCTGACGCGGCAACTGGCGCACGAACTCGGCCCGCACGGCATCAACGCGAACAGCGTGGCACCGGGGCTGATCCTGTCGAACCCCGCGAGTATCCGGCAATGGGAAGCCTACGGCACGGAAGGCCAGGCGCGGGTGATGTCGTCGATCGCGCTGCGCCGGCTGGGCGAGGCGCAGGACATCGCGAATGCCGTGCTGTTCCTGGCCTCGCCCATGGCGAACTACATCAACGGCCAGGTGCTGAGCGTGGATGGCGGGAAGTAGCCGCGGGTCTTGAAGCGCGCGCCGCGCGGGCCGACCTGAAGGGGCATGGACCCGAAGGCGCTTCTCGATCGCTTCCTTGGCCCGAACGCCGCCGCCGGCGCGGGCGACCTCGCACAGCGCGCGCGCGGTGCGCTTGGCGGCAATGCGGGCATGCTGGCGGGCGGCGCCGCGGCCGGCGGGCTGCTCGCGCTGCTGCTCGGCAGCAAGAAAGTGCGCAAGATCGCCGGCGGCGCGGTCGGCTACGGTGGCGCGGCGGCGCTGGGCGCGCTGGCCTACCGGGCCTGGCAGGGCTGGCAGCAGGGCGCGCCGGCCACCACGGCGGCGCCGGCCCAACCGCAGGCGCCGCTCGCGCTGCCGGCGCCCCCGCCCGCCTTCGCGGCAACGACCCCCGAATTCCAGCTGGGGCTGGTGCGCGCCATGGCCGGTGCCGCCATGGCCGACGGGCATGTCGACGCAACCGAGCGCGAGACGATCTTCGGCCATGTCGATCGCCTCGGGCTCGACGCCGAGGCCAAGGGCTTCGTCTTCGACCTGCTGCAGCGTCCGCCATCGCTCGAGGACATCGCCGCCGGCGCCAGCACGCAGGAACAGGCGGCGGAGATCTACCTGGCCGCGCGCCTGGCGATCGATCCCGACCATCCGGCCGAACGCGCCTGGCTGCAGGCGCTGGCGCATCGGCTGCGCCTGCCGGACGGCCTGGCCGCCCATCTCGACGGGCAGGCGTCGCAGGTGCTCGGGCAGCCCTAGAGCGCCATCGGCCCGCGCGGCGCGCTGTCACGCCACGCGCCGCCCGGCCGCCGACGCATCAGTCCAGCGTCGTCAGCAGTCCCGCCATCAGCTTCGCCCGCGGCACCAGGCTGTCGATCAGCACGTGTTCCTCGAGCGTATGGGCCAGCGCGCCCTGCACGCCCAAGCCGTCGAGCGTTGCGACGCCCATCGCGCCGGTGAAGTTGCCATCCGACCCGCCGCCGCTCGATTGCGGGTTGATGTCGTAGCCGATGGCGTTCGCGATGCGCCGCGCCTGGCCGAACAGAGCCATGCCTTTCGCATCCGCCTCCCACACGGGGCGCGTCACACCGCGCGTCACCTCCAGCAGCACGTCGTTGGCTCCTGAGCGCAGCCCCAGCATCCGCTGCACGCCGGCGTCCAGGTCCTCCTGCCGCTTGGCCATGGACAGCGCCTCGGCCTCGCAGGTGGTGGACACGCAGTTCACCCATTGCCCGCCATGGATGACGCCGACCGAGAAGGTGCAGTCGTCGGTCGTCATGTCCTCGATGGCGACGATCTGCTTCGCCATTTCGCGGATCGCGCTGCGGCCTTCGGCCAGCCGGGCGCCGGCATGCGAGGGCCGCCCCGTCGTCTTCAGGTTGAAGCGCGCGATGGCGTAGCGCCCCGTCACCACGCCGCCATCGGGGCGCGCGGGTTCGGGCACCAGCACGTAGGCGTTGCGTGCCGCCTCGGCCTCGATGATGTCGCGCGTGGAGGGGCTGCCGATTTCCTCGTCGGAGGTCAGCAGGAAGGTCACCGGCAGCTTCGTCTGCATCCCGGCGGCGAGGATCAGGCGGATCGCCTCCACGCTGATGACGGTGCCCCCCTTCATGTCGAGGATTCCCGGCCCGTAGCAGCGATTCCCTTCGCGCCGGATCGGCAGCTTCGCGAGCGTGCCGACCGGATGCACCGTGTCGAGATGCGCCATCACGCAGATGCCCGGCGCGGCATCGCCCGCCGGATGCGGGAAGCGCGCGCGCACGCAGTCGCCCAGCCCCATGCGGCCCGGGATGCGGTCGATCCGCGCACCCAGCAACGCGAGGTCGCGCGCCGCCAGGTCCATCATGCGGTTCACCGCCGCGGCGTCGAAGGTGGGGCTCTCGCAGGCCGCCCAGCGGGTCAGGCGCGCCAGGATCTCCTCGACGTCGAAGGGCAGCGCGGTGGCGGGGAATTCGGTCATCGGTGGCATCACTCCGCAAGATCGTGAGGCAGCGTCCAACGCCGCGGCCCGCGCGGCAAGGGCACCCCGCTTTCGAACGCCCGCGCCCGGCGTGCTGGCGCGTTGTCCGATCGGCCGGCGCCAGTCCGCTCCCCCACCTGGCCACCCAACGACAGGATCCTGGATGGGTGGCCAGGCCGGTGCCGATACCGGCGGTTCGGAAAATGCGCTAGCACTGCACCCATGAGTGCGACCACACGCCCCCGCCCGCGTCCCGTGCCACAGACCGGCCCCGCCGTCTGGACCGCGGCGGACCTCACCGCGGCGGACTGGATGGTGCCCGTGGGCACCGAGGAAGCGGCGGAGCTGGAGGCGGCGCTCACGGCGGCGCAGGCCGCCGCGCCGGTGCCGCCGCTCACGCGCCTCGCGCCGATCCTGGCGGATGTGACGGCGCGGCTCGACACCGGGCGCGGCTTCTGTCTGCTGCGCGGCCTGCCCTTCGACCGGCACGGCGCCGCGGCGGCGGAAGCGGCGCTGGTGGCGCTCGGCGAACATATCGGACAGCCATTGGTGCTCGGTGGCGCGGCGGTCTCGCGCCTGACCGGCCCGCCGCCGCAGGAGCCCGGCACCTCGGGCCCGCCGCGCTTCCATATCGAGGCCTGCGACGCGATCGCGCTGCTGTGCCTGGCAAACGGGCCGGAGGCGCCGGCGCATGTCATGGTCTCGGCCGGTGCCGTGCACAACGAGGTGATGCGCCGCGACCGCGCCGCGCTGGCCGAATTGTACGAACCCGCGCCGCTGATCGAGGACGGTGCAATGGCCGCTCGCGCTGTCTTCACCATGACCGAAGGCGCCTTCGCCGCGCGCTATACGCGCACAGCGGTCGAGGCCGCGGCCGCGCTGCCGCAGCCAGGCGCCGCGCCGCTGCCCGCCGGCCTGCTGCCCGCCTTCGATCTGCTGGACGCGGTCTGCGCCGAGCCGACGCTCATGCTGAAGCTGGAACCCCGGCCGGGCGACCTGCTGCTGTTCAATCCACATCTGGTCTGGAAGCGGCGCACCCTGGCCGAGACAGCGTTGGACGCGCCGGAGGCGGCGCAGGAATTCCGCCGCCTGCGCGTCACCATGGCGCATTCGCGCCGCACCGTGGCGGAACCTGCCTGATGCGCCTGCTCGTCGCCAACGCCAATACCACCGAGGCGATCACGCAGGCCTGCGCGGACGCCGCGCGCGCCGCCGCCGCGCCGGGCACCGAAATCATCCCCGCCACGCCGCGCTTCGGCCCGGCGGTGATCTCGTCCCGCGCCGAGAACGTGATCGCCGGCCATGCGCTGCTGGAATTGCTGGCTGAGCACGCCGGGCAGGTCGATGCCGTGCTGCTGGCGGTCAGCCACGACACCGCGCTGGACGCGGCGCGGCAGATGATGCCCTGCCCCGTCGTGGGCATGACCGAGGCCGCCTGCCTGGTCGGCTGCATGGCCGGCGGGCGCTTTGGCCTGGTGACCTTCGGTGGCGTCGAGACCTATCGCGAGCTGGTGGGGCGGCACGGAGTGTCGTCGCGCCTGGCCGGGGTCGCCGGCGTGGACGCAACGCCGCCCGAGGCAGTGGCCGATCCCGAGGGCGTGGGTGCGAAGGTCCTGGCGGCGGTCGAATCCCTCGCCGCGCAGGGTGCGGATTCCGTGGTGCTGGCCGGCGCCGCGCTGGCTGGCTTCGACCGCCGGCTCCGGGCGCGCGCACCGGTCGCTCTGCTGGACGGCATGGCCTGCGGCGTTCGGATGGCAGAATTGCTGGTGGCGCTGCAACTTCCGAAGCCCCGCAGCGGTTCCTACGCCGCGCTCAGCGGGCGCAGCGGGATCGAACTTTCTCCGGCGCTCGCGGCGATGCTGCGCGGAGGACAGTGAAGGAGCGGCGCCATGCGTCTCGGGGGTCGGGAAAGCCGCAATGTCGAGGACCGGCGCGGCAGCCGCATGGGCGGGCGCGGCATGGCGATCGGCGGCGGCTTCGGCGGCATCGCCATCCTGCTGATCGCGCTGTTGTTCGGCATCGACCCGAACGAACTTCTGCAAGGCACCCAGCCGCCGCCGCAGCAGGCGCAGCAGCGCCAGATGACGGCCGAGGACGAGGCCGGTCGCCGCTTCGTGGCCCAGGTGCTGGGCGAGACCGAGGAGGTCTGGCGCGACGAATTCGCTCGCCGCGGCGCGCGCTATGAGGAACCGACGCTGGTGCTGTTCTCCGGCGCCACGCAATCGGGCTGCGGCTTCGCGCAGGCGCAGGTGGGGCCGTTCTACTGCCCGCGGGACCGGCGCATCTACATCGACCTCGACTTCATGGCGGATCTCCAACGGCGGCTGCGCGCGGGGGGCGACTTCGCCGCCGCCTACATCATCGCGCATGAGGTCGGGCACCATGTGCAGAACCTGATGGGCGTGCTGGGCCGCGTGGAGCAGGCGCGGCGCAGCCAGGGCGAGGCGGCGGGCAATGCGATGAGCGTGCGCGTCGAATTGCAGGCCGATTGCCTGGCCGGCGTCTGGGCACGGCGTGCCCATGAAGCGCGCAACATCCTGGAACGCGGCGACATCGAGGAAGGCATCAACGCCGCCGCGGCTGTCGGCGACGACCGGCTGCAGCGCGCCGGGCACGGGCATGTCGCACCCGAAAGCTTCACCCACGGGACGTCGGCGCAGCGCGTCGGTTGGTTCCGGCGCGGGTTGGAGAGCGGCCGGATGGAAGCCTGCGACACCTTCGCCGACCCGCGCTGAGGGCGCCCGGAACGCACGCCTCGGGCGCCTGGAACGGCGCTTGCACGATCCTGCGCCGCATGTGGGAATGCCGCCCTGGTGCTGGGCGCGGCAGGAAAGGGTTCACGATGATCAACCGGCGTGGGGTTTTCGGCTTGGCGGCGGCGGGTGTCGCGTTGCCGGCCCTGGTGCGCGCGCAGGGCGCGCCGCAATTCACCTTCCGGCTGCACTCCTTCTCCTCGCCCACCGCGCTCGACCACACCATGCACCTCGATCGCTGGGCGGAGCGCATCGGCGCGGCGTCGGGCGGGCGCATCAAGGTCGAGGTCTATCCCGCCATGCAGCTGGGCGGGCAGCCGCGCGACCTGGTGCAGCAGCTCGAGGACGGCGTGGTCGACATGATCTGGACCGTGCCGGGCTTCACGCCGGGCCGCTTCATGGGCGTCGAGGGGCTCGAACTGCCCTTCATGAACACCGGCCTGTCGGTCAGCGAAAGCCCGGCGGCCTTCAACTTCGTGCAGAAGCACCTGGCCGACAACGAGTTCCGCGGCATCAAGATCATCGCCATCAACGCGACCGACCGCGCGCTGGTGCACACCACGCGCAAGCCGATCCGCACGCTGGAGGATTGGCGCGGTCTGCGCATCCGCGTGGCCGGGCGCTGGATCGGCGAGGCGGTAACCGCGTTGGGTGCCACGCCGGTCGGCATCGCCCTGCCCGGCGTTTACGAGGCGCTGGCTCGCGGCCAGGTGGACGGGATGATGATCAACTGGGCGATCACCCAGCCCTTCCGCTTCTACGAGGTCGCGAAGTTCCACTCGCAGCCCGCCGGCGGCATTTTCCAGGGCATGATCCTGACGCTGATGAGCCAGCGTTCGTACAACCGCCTGCCGGCCGACCTGAAGGCGGTGATCGACGCGGATTCCGGCGCGCCGCTCTCGGCCCGTCTGGGCGAGATCTGGGACAGCCAGACCCAGCCCGCCATCGACGCCACGCGCGCTGCGCCCGGCAACGAGATCATCGACATCCCCGATGCCGAGAAGGCGCGCTGGCGCACCGCCGTGCAGCCTGTCTATGACGCCTGGATCGCCGAGATGAACCGGCGCGGGCGCAACGGCCGCGCGATGTTCGACGACATCCAGGCGATCGCGGCCTCCGCGCGGTCGTGACGCGGCTGCGCTCGGTGCTGACCGCGCTCGCGCAGGCGGGCGCGCTGGTTGGCGGCGTGCTGCTGTTGGCGGCTGTCGGCGTGACCTGCGCATCGGTCGTGCGCGGGGCCTTCGGCCGGCCGATCCTGGGCGATTCGGAAATCGTGGAAATGTCGCTCGGCGTGGCGGTCGCGCTGTACCTGCCCTGGGCGGAGATGCGCGGCAGCCACGTGATCGTCGATGTCTTCACCACGCGGCTGCCGGCACGCGGCGTCGCCTGGCTGGATGCCGCCATGCGCGCCTGCGTGGCGCTGGTCGCGACCGTGCTGGCGGTGCAGATCACCGACGGCGCGTGGCGGCAATGGGACCGGGAGCGCGCGACGATGTTCCTCGAACTGCCCTACTGGTGGGGCTATGCGGGGGCGGCGGTTGGGCTCGCGCTGTGGACCGTCACGGCAGGTTTCGTCGCGGTGGAACGCTTCCAGGACGCGCGGCGGCCCGCATGACCGGCTTCGAGATCGGGCTGGCGATGTTCGCCGCCGTGCTGGTGCTGATCGCGCTGCGCATGCCGGTCGGTGTCGCGATGCTGCTGGTGGGGGGCCTGGGCTATGCCGCCATCACGGGCTGGACGCCGCTGCTGGCGACGCTGCGTTCCATGTCGTTCAGCAAGTTCTCCTCCTACACGCTGTCGGTCATTCCGCTGTTCCTGCTGATGGGGGATTTCGCGACCAAGGGCGGGCTGAACCGCGCCCTGTTCGCGGCCGCGCGCGCCTGGCTGGGGCATCGGCGCGGCGGGCTGGGGTTGGCCACCATCGGTGGCTGCGCGGCCTTTGGCGCCATCTGCGGATCCTCGCTCGCGACCGCCGCCACCATGAGCCAGGTGGCGCTGCCGGAGATGCGCCGGCATGGCTATTCACCGGCACTCGCCACCGGCACGCTGGCGGCGGGCGGGACGCTCGGCATCCTGATCCCGCCCTCGGTGATCCTGGTGATCTACGCGATCTACACGGAACAGAGCATCGGCGTGATGTTCATCGCGGCCGTCATCCCCGGCATCCTCGCGACGCTGTGCTACATGGCCGTGGTCAACATCTACGCCCGCGTCGTGCCCGGCGCCGCGCCGCCGGCCGAACGTATCCCGTGGCGCGCGCGCCTGCGCCCGACGCTGGAGGTCTGGCCAGTCATCCTGGTCTTCGTGCTGGTGGTGACCGGGATGTATGCGGGCTGGTTCAGCGCGACCGAGGGTGCCGCCGTGGGCGCGGCCGCGACCGGCGTGCTGGCTGTCACGCTGGGGGGCATGCGCTGGCAGGGGCTGAAGGAGAGCCTGCTGTCGACCGCCGAGACCACCGGCCTGATCTTCATCATGCTGCTGGGGGCGGAATTGTTCAGCGCCGCGCTGGCGCTGTCGCGGGTGCCGGCGGAATTGTCATCGGTGATCGCGGGTCTGGATGTGCCGCCGCTCGCGATCCTGTTCGCCATCCTGCTGATCTACTTCATCCTCGGCTGCTTCATGGAAAGCATGGCGATGGTGCTGCTGACGCTGCCCATCTTCATCCCGCTGATGCTGGCGCTGGATTTCGGGCTGACCCCGCAGCAGGTGCTGGTGTGGTTCGGCATCCTGGTACTGGTCAGCGTCGAGGTGGGGATGATCTCGCCGCCCTTCGGGCTCAACCTGTTCGTCATCAACGCCATGGCGAAGGATGTGCCGATGGGCCAGACCTATCGTGGCGTGATGGGCTTCGTGGCGTCGGACGTCGTGCGCATCATCCTGCTGGTGCTCGCCCCGGTGCTGTCGCTGTGGCTGCCGGGGTTGTGGTGACTACCCCGCGCGCACCGTGATGCCACGCTCGGCATAGTAGCGCGCGGCACCCGGGTGGAAGGGCAAGACGCTGTTGGCCGGCGCATTCTGGGCGCGCGTGCCGGCGGCGCTGGCGTGGATCTCGGCGCGCGGATCGGTGGCTGACAACGCGGCGCGCGTGACGCGATACGCAGCCTCGTCCGACAGCCCGGCATTGCCCACGACGAAGTTCCAGGCCGCGAAGGACAGGATCGGCGCATCCTGGCCGCGATAGGTGCCCGGCGGCAGCGTCGTATCCGCCAGGTAGGGAAGCCGCGCGCGCACTGCAGCGACGACCGGCACATCGAGCCCGAAGATCAGAACATCCGCCTGCTGCTGCGCCGCCACCAGCGACGGGATCGGCACGATCGCCCCCTGCCAGAGCGCATCCATCCCGCCGGTGACCAGCAGGCGCGTCATCTCGGCCGGGTCGCCTGAGACGATGGTCGCCTCCATCCCCGCCGCGGCGAGGGCGGCGCGCAGGAAGGTCTCGGCCGGGCCACGCGCGGGCCCCGCACCCACGCGCTTGCCCGCCAGGTCCGCGAAGCGCGCGATGCCCGAGGCGCGCAGCACGCCCACCTGGAAGGACGTCTCGTACATCGGGAACAGCGCACGAACGCGTCCGTGCACGCGCCCACCGGCGGCCGGCGTGCCCGCCACCGCATCCGCCGCCGACCCCAGGAAGGCGGTGCCGAGCGCGCCGGCATCATCCTCGACCTTCGCCAGGTTCTCGAGCGAGCCGGCGCTGCGTTCCACCGTGACCGCCACGCCCTGCTTCGCGAGGAAGGCGGCGAGCCCCTCGCCATAGGGCAGGAAGGCGCTGCCCGCGCCGGCGGTATACAGGCGCAGCGGCGCCTGCGCGGCGGCAGGCAGGGCCGCAACCGCGAGCGGCACAGCAAGCAGAAGGCGTCGGCGCATCGGTGTCTCCTGGTCCCGTACGGCATGGTGGCACGGCCCGCGCTTGTCGCGCAGCGCCTTCTGCCGGCGGGTGCCGCGGGGGCATGGACGGTCGCGGCAGGCCGGGCCCGGCGGGGAGCGTGGCGGCGGCCCGGCGCTGATGCCCATTGGCAGGGGACGCGCGCTGGCGTAGCGCTTGCGCCTTCTTCAACAGAGACGTCAGCCGATGACCGATACCCTGCCCGACCGCCTCTCGACCGACCCCGCCAGCCCATACTTCAACGAGGAACTTCTCAGCCGCGGCGTGGGCATCCGCTTCCGCGGGCAAGAGAAGACGAATGTCGAGGAATACTGCGTCTCGGAAGGCTGGGTGCGGGTGAGCATGGGCAAGGCTGTAGACCGCCGCGGCAAGCCCCTGACCCTGAAGCTGACCGGGCCGGTGGAACCCTATCTGCGTGCGCCGGCCTGACCCCGAACGCGTGAAGGGCCGGATACCCCCCGTATCCGGCCCCTCGGAAATCGCAGGTGGTGCGGTCGCGCCCGGGCGGCCTGGTGGCCGCGGGCGCGCCGCCGTCACATGTCCTGCGACTTGTAGATGCTGAACCCGCCAAGCAGCGAGGTCAGGGCGCCGCAGGCCACCAGATAGAGGCTGACGGTATGGCCCTCGGCGGGCGGCATGCCGCCGGGCAGTTGGAAGACTGCGGCGCTGTTCCCGTAGGCGATCCAGGCGCCGGTGACGATGGCGCCGAGGCCGATCAGCATGGCGACGACGCCGAGTGCCACGGCGAGCCGCCCATCGAGCGACCAGTTCGAGTCGCCATAGACTTCGCGGACGCGCTGGTGATCGACGATTCCCGTATCCGACATTGTGTGAACCCCCGTTGCAATCTGTCACCGAGAGACAACCACGGCCGATGGTTCGTTTGCAATATTTTAACTTGTCTTATTTTTGAGTATTCCTTCTTTGTGTACCATATTTTGTGGATAACTCGGACAGTCGCCCCCAACATACGGATGCAGCAATAATTCATGTTGATTCTCGCGTATTGATACGCGCGAGACACCACGCGCGCGCTCCCGGACGCCGATTTTTGGCCCCGACACATCCCTCCGCCGGACAGCCTCCGCGCGTGCCAGCGCCACCGGGAACCCGGTCGGGCGAGGTGAGATCACGGAAATGCTACCAGCGGGCGATCCCGTCGGCTGCGGCAGCCTCGCCGGCGGGATCCTGCACGACCGATCGCGCGATGCCGCCGGACAGCAGCGACGATGCTGGCCCCGGTCGGACCCTGCAGCCACTTGCTGAGCGCAGCCTGACTTGCGCCCTGCCGAGGCTTCACAACCCAATGTAGTCCGACCGATGCATAGCCTATGCCGCCGCGCGGATAGCGGCGACCGGCCAGACGCCCTGGCGCGATGCCCGGCCCGGTCGGAAAGGACCTTCGGCACCAGGCCCGCGCAGGCCATGCCTGAAACAGGCATCCCGGCGCGCGCCCGAACAGGCGTGTGCGTCCTTCACCGGCGGTGCCGCGCGACGGTAGGTCCCGGTCACGCAGGCGAGCATGATCGGTTCACGACGCGCCGGGCCGCGCCCGGCCGAACCCTTGCCGCCCGTCGGGCCGGCGGCAACCCGTGCTACCCGGCCGCGGCGCGGGCACCTGCGCCGCGCGCGGCAAGCCAGGCCTCCATTCGCGCCAGCGCCATGTCGAGCAGCGCATCGCCCTTGCAGAAGGCGAAGCGCGCGTAGTGGTTGGGTGCGCCATCGTTGGCGTCATGCGTGTCGGTGCGCGGCGCATAGAAGGCGGTAACCGGGATGGCCGTGACCTTCGCTTCCTCGGTCAGCGTCCGGCAGAAGGAGACATCATCGCCGTTCCAGCCCAGCGGCCGGACATCCGTGGTGATGAAATAGGTCCCCTGGGTGGGCAGCACGCCGAAGCCCAGCCGTTCGAGGCCACGCGACAGGCGGTCCCGCTTGGCCTGCAGGTGGGACGACAAACCCTCGAAATACGCATCGTCCTTGACCAGGCCGACGGCCACGCCGCGCTGCAGGTTCGGCGGCGTCGTGAAGGTCAGGTTCTGATGCGCCTTCGCGACATTGGGCGCCAGCGACCGGTCGCAGGTGACATAGCCCACCTTCCAGCCGGTCAGGCTGAAAGTCTTGCCCGCCGAACCGATGCGCATGCAGCGTTCCCGCATGCCCGGCAGCGTCATCAGCGGGATATGCTTCCAGCCGTCGAAGGTCAGGTGTTCGTACACCTCGTCGCAGATGGCATAGCAGTCGTGCCGCGCGATCAGGTCCGCGATGAAGGCGAGTTCGGCACTGGTGAACACCTTGCCGGTCGGGTTCATCGGCGTGTTGAACAGGATCGCCTTGGTCTTCGGGCCAAAGGCGGCGGCCAGTTCGGCGCGCGGCAATTCCCACTTGGGCGGGGACAGGCGCACCAGCTTCGGGATGGCGCCGAGCAGCTTCACCACCGGCAGGTAGGTGTCATAGAGCGGTTCGATCAGCACGCATTCGTCGCCCGGGTTCAACACCGCCATCAGGCAGGCGGTGATCGCCTCGGTCGCGCCCGAGGTCACCACCACCTCGGCATTCGCGTCGGCGTCGATGCCGTAGAAGCGGCGGTTATGGGCGGCGACGGCCTCGCGCAGTTCCGGCACGCCGGTCATGGGCGGGTACTGGTTGCGCCCGTCCATCAGCGCCTCCGCGGCGGCGCGCACCACGTCGGGCGGGCCGTCATAGTCCGGGAAGCCCTGGCCGAGGTTGATCGCCTGGTGCTGGTTCGCCAGCGCCGACATGACCGTGAAGATCGTGGTGCCGGTGGCGGAGAGGAGAGCGTTCTGCGGCTGCATGGCCGGCCTGTCGTCCTGGAACTGGGAAGGCGCAGGTTATGGGGCCGGTTCGGCGAAGCGGCAACGGTCGCGGCAGCCGCCGCCCGCTTCAGGTGCAACACGCCCAGAAAATCGGCACCGCTTGGATCGCTCCCGCGATTTTCCCGCCAGCCCTCCGATTGCTGGCCCGGCATGGCGCGTGCAATACCGCCCGCGCGGTTCGGGCTCGCCTGCGCCGCTGACTGGGTCACACGGGCAACAACGGACCGGGCACCACAACCGGGAGGAAAGGCAGCGCGCCGCGAGGCGTTGGCCGCCGCTGGACAGGAGCCGATGAAGAAAATCGAGGCCATCATCAAGCCCTTCAAGCTCGACGAGGTGAAGGACGCGCTGCACGAGATCGGCCTGCAGGGCCTGACCGTGATCGAGGCCAAGGGCTTCGGCCGCCAGAAGGGGCACACGGAGCTCTACCGTGGCGCCGAATACGTCGTGGATTTCCTGCCCAAGGTGAAGATCGAGGTGATCTGCGGCGACGACATGCTCGACCGCGCCGTGGAAGCCATCCAGGCGGCGGCGCGCACGGGCCGCATCGGGGATGGCAAGATCTTCGTCTCCGACGTGTCCGAGGTGATCCGCATCCGCACCGGCGAACGCGGCGAGGACGCCGTCTGACGCCGCGCTGATTTCGCCGCCCCCACCCTCGGCGGGGGGCGGCACCAAGGTCCGGACGCGGCGCTGATGCAGCGCCTGCCGGACCGCACTGAGGCGTTGCGGGGCAACCCGCGGCGCCAGCCGGGCCGTTCCGCGGGCCACCGAAGCCGCGGGGCGCGAGACAGTTTCGGGGTTTTCGCAGTCAGGGAACAGGACCGCACATCATGGCCAAGAAGCCCGCCGCCGCCGGCGGAAATGCCGCCGTCTCCAAGGTGATGGAGATGATCAAGGAGCACAGCGTCGAGTACGTGGACTTCCGCTTCACGGACCCGCGCGGCAAGTGGCAGCACACCGCCCAGCACGTCTCGACCATCGACCCGGACGTGTTCGAGGACGGCATCATGTTCGACGGCTCGTCGATCGCCGGCTGGAAGGCGATCAACGAGTCCGACATGATCCTGATGCCCGACCCGACCACGGCGGTGATGGACCCGTTCTCGGCCAAGCCGCAGATGATCCTGTTCTGCGACATCTACGAACCGTCGACCGGCCAGCGCTACAACCGCGACCCGCGTGGCACCGCCAAGAAGGCCGAGGAATACCTGAAGTCCACCGGCCTGGGCGACATCGCCTATTTCGGCCCGGAAGCCGAGTTCTTCGTGTTCGACAGCGTGAAGTTCGGCACCGGCGGCACCTACGGCATCTATGAGCTCGACAGCATCGAGGGGCCGAAGGCGTCGCTGAAGGACTACCCCGAGGGCAACATGGGCCACCGCCCGGTGGTCAAGGGCGGCTACTTCCCGGTCCCGCCGGTGGACAGCGAGCAGGATCTCCGCGCCGAGATGCTGTCGACCATGGGCGAGATGGGCCTGCCCATCGAGAAGCACCACCACGAGGTGGCGCAGTCCCAGCATGAGCTCGGCACCAAGTTCGGCCCGCTGGTGCAGCAGGCCGACTTCATGCAGATCTACAAGTACTGCGTGCACAACGTGGCGCACAGCTACGGCAAGACCGCAACCTTCATGCCGAAGCCGGTCTATGGCGACAACGGCTCGGGCATGCACGTGCACCAGTCGATCTGGAAGGCCGGCAAGCCGATGTTCGCGGGCAACGGCTACGCGGACCTGAGCGAGATGGCGCTGTACTACATCGGCGGCATCATCAAGCACGCCAAGGCGCTGAACGCCTTCACGAACCCGTCCACCAACTCCTACAAGCGCCTGATCCCGGGCTTCGAGGCACCGGTGCTGCTGGCCTATTCGGCCCGCAACCGCTCGGCGTCGTGCCGCATCCCGTATGCGACCTCCCCGAAGGCCAAGCGCGTCGAGGTCCGCTTCCCCGACCCGACCGCGAACCCGTACCTGGCCTTCGCGGCGATGCTCATGGCCGGCCTCGATGGGATCAAGCACAAAATCCATCCGGGCGATGCCATGGACAAGGACCTGTACGACCTGCCGCCCGAGGAGCTGAAGGGCATCCCGACGGTGTGCGGTTCGCTGCGCGAAGCGCTTGAGGCGCTGTCGGCCGACCACGAATTCCTGCTGGCCGGCGACGTGTTCAGCAAGGACCAGATCGAGAGCTACATCGAGCTGAAGTGGACCGACGTGTACAAGTTCGAGCACACGCCGCACCCGGTCGAGTTCGAGATGTACTACTCCGTCTGATCCCCACCGGGTCGGACGCGACGAAGGGCCCCGCCGGAGCGATCCGGCGGGGCTTTTTCGTTCACGCCGCCGCCGCGCGCAACGTCACGCGACGATACACATCGACGAAGCGATCCACATCTTCCTCGTCGTTGTAGACATGCGGGCTGATGCGCATGCGCCCCAGGCGCGGCGCGGCATAGGCGTGCAGCGCGGCCATCTCGTCGATCAGGCCGGCGGGCATCGCGCCGCGGAAGCCCACGCACAGGATATGCGGCGCCCGCAGCGCACGCTTGGGCAGCAACGCGCCCGCGGCCGCGAGCCCGTCCTCGAGCCGCGCGGTCAGCATCGCGCAGCGTTCCGCGATGGCCGCCTGGCCCCAGCCCGCCATCATCTCCATGCCGGTCGCGGCCATATCCAGGCCGATGAAATGATCGCGCTCGCCCATGTCGAAACGCCGCGCGGTCGGCGCATAGGCCAGGTCAGCGAAATACGGCACGCGTTCGGAAGACACCGACTTCCGACCGAACGGCGTCTGTTCGAGCGGCACGCCGTCCTGCCGGCGCTTCGCGACATACAGGAAGGCGCGCCCATAGGGGCCGAGCACCCACTTGTAGGTCGGGAAGATCAGGAAGTCGGGGTCGATCGTGGCCACGTCGATCGGCATGACGCCCGCGCCATGCGTCGCATCCACCAGCAATGCCGCGCCCTTCGCGCGCAGCAACGGCGCGATGCGCAGCAGGTCGATCGCGCCACCATCCGACCAGTGCACGTTCGAGATCGAGGCCAGCGAGACCGGCGCGCCAGGCTTCGCGATGGCGTCCTCGACCGCCGCAGTCCAGTCGCCATCGGTGGGTCGCGGCACGGTATCCACGGTGAAGCCCTGGGCATCGGCGCGCGCCATCCATTCCAGCACCGGCGAGGAGTGGTCGTCCTGCAGCACGAGCACGCGCGTACCCGCCGGCGGGGCGAAGATCTTGCCGGCCGTCGCGACGCCGTACGACACCGACGACACCAGCGCGACGTCCTCCGCCGCCGCGCCGATCAGCGCGGCCGCGGCCGTGCGGCAGCGCTCGTGCTGGAAGGCGCCGAGTCCGGGGTCGAGCGCCCAGGGCCGCCCCTTGCGCGCAACGCCCTCGCGCCCCGCCTCCTGCACCGCCAGCGGCAGCGGCGACCAGGCGGCGGCGTTGAGGTAGGCGACCTCGCGCGGGATGTCGAAGAGATGGCGCTGGCAGGCGAGCATGGGGCGATCCTTCGCGGGTGACACACAAAGGCTAGTGCAGGCGGTTTTCGGGGGGAACCGGACCCTTGATCGGCGGCGTCAGGTGGACGGTGCGGGAAAGGCTGAATCGCGCCCTGAGCTGAATCCCGGCTGTTTGAGGGCCTTGGCCGACGCCATTGCGAGTGTCGCTCAGGAAATCACGAAGGACTGTCAACCTGAATTGACGCGACCTGTCAGGCGCGTTTGTCAGCTGCACCGGGGATTTTCACCTTTCCTTAGCCGAATCGGGCGCACTCATTGCCGGCCGGAACGGTGGCGACCCCCAACATCTGGTGGCGGACCGGACCGGCAAAGGGCCGCCAGGCGCGAAAGAGGAAGACAGGATGTCCCAGCAGATCACCACCCCGGCCGCGATGGCCGACCAGGACAGCACGGCCGAGGCCGCGGCTCTCGAATTCGACGGCCAGGTCGGCGCCGCGCTGCACCGCCACCGTCGCCGTCTCGGCCTGACCGCGACCGACGTGGCGCGGCGCGTCGGCATCTCGCAGCGGCGGATGTCGCGCCTCGAACTCGGGCTGGAACCGCTCACGCTGCGCCTGGCGATCGGACTCGGCGCGGTGCTCGGCATGCCCTCTGCCTGGTATCTCGCGCTCGATGCCGCGGCGGTGCCCGACCAGGTCGGCATCGCCGTGCAGCAGGTGCATGACGACTGGGCGCAGACGCTCTCGGCGCGCCTTGCCGCGCTGGCCGGGGCGCAGACCCAGCACTGACCGGCTTGGCCCCGGACACCGCGCGGGAGGGTCGCAGCCGCGATCCTCGCCGCGGCAGTCTCCGCAGCAGCGCGCAACCCGGGCAGCGCCTTCACGCGTCCAGCATCTCCGGCGGTGCGAAGGTGAAGCGCCGCTCGCGCGCGCGGTCGAACAGGCCCATCAGCGCCTTCGCCCGTTCCACCGCCTCCGGCGGCCCCTCGAAGCCGATGCCACGCCGCGCCGTCTCCTCCGCCAGGCCGAGATAGCCCATCCAGGCGCGGGTGAAGGTCTCGATGTCGGCGGCGATCACGAGGTCGACCGCGTGGCCGGGGTCCTTCATGCACAGGTCGATGTGCGGGTGCATCAGCACGATCCACCAGCTGCGCTGCGCCGTGCGCGCGGCCGGGATGTTGCGGAAGTCGAAGCGGATGACGAAGCGCGCTGCCGGGCAGGCTTCGCGCGGGATCTGCCCGACCACGCTCTGCAGCAGGAAGTGCGGGTCGAAATCCTCGGGGCGCAGGATGTGTTGCGTGTGCCGCTGACCCCACAGGCTGAGCGCCGCAATGATGGGCCGGAACTCCTCCCCGGCCTGCGTCAGCGCATAGATGTTCCCGTGTCCGGAATCCTTGGTCGTGGTCGAGACGATCCCGTTGTGCTCCAGGTCACGCAACCGCTGCGCGAGAAGCGTCTTGGACATCAGCGGCAGGCGGCGACGCAGATCGTTGAACTGGGCGGGGCCGCAGCACAACTCGCGCACAATCAAGGGCGTCCAGCGCTCTGCGAACAGCTCGCAGGTCTTTGCGACAGGACAGAATTGTCCATACCCAGGCATGGCGAACCATCCCGCCGCGCGCGCGGCGAATGCAAGTCCATTTTCTGTCCTTGAAGGCGGCCTGCGTGCAGCGCCACCGTCCGCGCCATCGTCGCACCGGGACAGGAGGACACCATGCCGGACGCCGCCGTGATCGACCTGCCGAAGACCGACTGGATCGCGCTGGCCGACCAGGTCGGCCACGAGATCGCCGCCACCACCGCGCGCCACGACGAGGAGGACAGCTTCGTCGAGGAAGGCTTCCGCGCCCTCAAGGCCGCAGGCTTCTTCAAGGCGCTGGTGCCGGCGGAACTGGGCGGGCGCGGCGCCGACTACCGCGACATCTGTAGCGCGATCCGGCGCCTGGGCACCTATTGCGGGTCGACCGCGCTCGCCTTCTCCATGCATTCGCATCTGGTCGCGGTGCCGGCCTGGCGCTGGCGGCACGAGAAGGCTCCGGTCGAGGGGCTGCTGAAGCGCGTCGCGGCGGAGGACCTCATCCTCATCTCCAGCGGCGCGGCAGACTGGCTGCCGAGCAACGGCCGCGCCATGAAGGTCGAGGGCGGCTACCGCGTGACGGCGAAGAAGATCTTCGCCAGCGCCTGCCAGATGGGCGACCTGCTGGTCACCAGCGCGCGCCACGAGGACGCCGCGGGCGGGCCGGAGGTGCTGCACTTCGCCGTGCCCTTCAAGGCAGAGGGCGTGCGCCGGCTCGACACCTGGCGCGTGCTCGGCATGCGCGGCACCGGATCGCATGACGTGGTGCTCGAGGACGTCTTCGTGCCCGATGCCGCGATCGTCGCGCGACGCGAACCGGGCAAGTGGCACATGCTCTACCATCACGTGTTCGCACTGGCCTTCCCGCTGGTCTTCGCCGCGTATCTCGGCGTCGCGGAGGGTGCGCGCGCCCGCGCGCTCGAGATCGCGCGCGCCAAGCCGAAGACCTCGGCACTGGTCACCGCGACCGGACGGCTCGAGAACGCCTTCATGAAGGCGGAAATCGCGCACGAGCAGATGATCCGCATCGCCGAGACCGAGGCCGCAGGACCCGAGCGCACCAGCCGCGCCGGCATCGCCCATACCCTGACCGCGCAGGCGGCGGTCGAGACGGTGGAGCGCGCGATGGACGTTGTGGGCGGGTCGTCCTTCTACCGCGACCTCGGACTCGAACGCGCCTTCCGCGACGTGCAGGGCGCACGGTTCCACCAGATGCAGGAACTGCCGCAACTGGAACTCAGCGGCCGCCTGGCGCTGGGGATGGGCATCGACGGGTGATGGCGTGCGCCGGGGGGCCAGCCCCCCGCCCCCCCGCTGGGAGGCAACCGCCTCCCAGACCCTGGGGTCAGAGGGCCGATCTGGTGGAGGGGCATGGCGCGCCGGTCGCGCGAGGCGCACCAACGAGCCCCTGCACCAAACTGGCCCATCGTTTCCGCGGGTCCGGGGGCACGCATGCCCCCGGCGTCGGGACCCATCGCTGATGGACGAATCTGCGATGGGAGCCCGCGTGGGTCCGGGAGGGCAGAGCCCTCCCGCAGCACGCCCTCACGCGTCGAGCGCCTCTGTCGCCACGCTCGCCGCGTTCTCCTGGATGAACTGGAAGCGCAGTTCCGGTTTGCGGCCCATCAGCGCCTCGATGCGTTCGGAGGTGAAGGCGCGGTCTTCCGCCGGCAGGACCACGCGCAGCAGCGTGCGCTTCTTCGGGTCCATGGTGGTTTCCTTCAGCGCCGCCGGCGGCATTTCGCCGAGCCCCTTGAAGCGGCTGACCTCGACCTTCTGGTTCGCCTTGAAGCGCTTCTTGAGCACGCGCTCGCGGTCGGCATCGTCCATGGCGTAGACCGAGACACCGCCGGCCTGCAGCCGATAGAGCGGCGGCTGCGCCAGGAACACGCGGCCCTGGCGCACCAGTTCCGGGAGTTCCTTGTAGAAGAAGGTCATCAGCAAGGCGGCGATGTGGGCGCCGTCCACGTCGGCGTCGGTCATGATGACCACGCGGCCGTAGCGCAGCTTCGCGATGTCGAAGCGATCGCCCACACCGCAGCCCAGCGCCTCGATCAGGTCCTTGAGTTCCTGGTTCTGGCGCAGCTTTTCGGTGGTGGCGGACGCGACGTTCAGGATCTTGCCGCGCAGCGGGAGCACCGCCTGGGTCTCGCGGTCGCGCGCCTGCTTGGCGGACCCGCCGGCGGAGTCGCCCTCCACCAGGAACAGCTCGGTGCCCTCGGCGCTTTCGCGCGAGCAGTCCGACAGCTTGCCGGGCAGGCGCAACTTGCGCGTCGCGGTCTTGCGCGGCGTGTCCTTCTCGGCACGGCGGCGCAGCCGGTCCTCGGCGCGTTCGATCGCGAAGGCCAGCAGGTTGTCGGCGCGCGCCGGGTCGCCCGCCAGCCAATGGTCGAAATGGTCGCGCAGCGCGCCCTCGACCAGCCGCGCGGCTTCCGGGCTGGTGAGCTTGTCCTTGGTCTGGCCCTGGAACTGCGGTTCGCGCACGAACACGCTCAACATGCCCGCCACGCCGCCGAACAGGTCCTCGGCGGTGACGGCGGCGGCGCGTTTTTCCTTCTTCAGTTCGCCATAGGCCCGCAGCCCCTTCACCAGCGCGGCGCGGAAACCCGCTTCATGCGTGCCGCCCTGCGGTGTCGGGATGGTGTTGGCGTAGGTGTTCAGGAAACCGTCGCCGCGTTCGAGCCAGGTTGCGGCCCATTCGACGCGGCCGGCGCCGTCGGGGAACCCCGCATCGCCAGCCCAGGGAGCGGGCACCACGGCGGCCTGGCCTTCGATGGCGGAGGCCAGGAAGTCCTGCAGCCCGCCTGGAAAGTGCAGTACCGCCTGGGCGGGGGTATCGTCCTTGATCAGCGACGCGTCGCAGGACCAGCGGATCTCGACGCCCCGGAACAGGTAGGCCTTGGACCGGCACAGCCGGTACAGCCGCGTCGCCTTGAACTCTTGCGCGCCAAAAATCTCCGGGTCGGGCTGGAAGCGGATCAGGGTGCCGCGGCGGTTCTGCACGGGGCCGGCATTCTTGAGCTTCGTGACCGGCTTGCCGCGTTCGTAGGACTGCGTGAACAGCGTGCGGTCGCGCGCCACCTCGACATCAAGCCGTGCCGCCAGCGCATTCACGACCGACGAACCAACGCCATGCAGGCCGCCCGAGGTGTCGTAGGCCTTGCCGGAGAACTTCCCGCCCGAATGCAGCGTGGTGAGAATGACCTCGAGCGCGCTCAGCTTCGGGAACTTCGGATGCGGGTCCACCGGGATGCCACGGCCATTGTCGCGCACGCAGATCCAGTTGCCGGGTTCGAGCGTGACCTCGATCCGGTCGGCATGGCCGGCCACGGCCTCGTCCATGGCGTTGTCTAGGACCTCGGCCGCCAGGTGGTGCAGCGCGTTCTCGTCGGTGCCGCCGATATACATGCCGGGGCGCCGGCGGACGGGTTCGAGCCCCTCCAGCACCTCGATATCCTTGGCGGAATAGCCGTCGCCCTGCGCGCCGGCGACCGCGGGGGCGCCCTTGCGCGCGCCGCCACGGCCGAACAGGTCGTTCATGTCTTGTTCCCCTATGGCCGGCGAGAATAGCCAGGGCCGGCCCGGGAAACAACGCGGCGGGCGATTCGCGCCATCACATCGGTGCGCCCCCGCTTCACCTGCGGCCCGCATCGCGGGCCGGGTGCGCACAGCGCGACCGTGTCCAGCCCGCCCGCCGCCGCCAACGGACCCGTGCACGGCACGCAGGCATGCCGGCCGGACGGCCGGCGCCCGCCGCCTGAGGGCAAGAACCTACGTCGCGATTTCGAAGCCCGAGACCGCCGCCTCACGCGCCAAGCCCAGGCTTTCGGCGAAGTTGTCGCGCTTGGCGAGGTTGGTCGCGGCCAGCAGCCGCACCGGCCCGCCGGGCCCGCCTGCCACCGCCGCCGCGCGCTCGGCGATCTGGAACGCGCCGGAGGGCGCATAGCCCCGCAGCCCGCCCTGCCCTTCGACCAGCGCGAAACCCGACTGCGCCGGGCGGACCTGCACCGCCTGGCCGGCCGGAACGCGGCCGATCTCAGGCGCGCCCGCCTCCGGGCGCAGGCGCAGTGGCACGGTCGCGGCAGCCACCACGCGGCGCGTCGCGCCAGTGCCCCGGGCCGCCTGTGCGGCCGCGCGGGTGCCTGGCGCCGCGGCCTCGATCGTGGCTTCGCGGGCGGCTGCCCGGCGCTCCAGGCCGTCCAGCACCGCCTGTGCACGGGCCAGGTCGCGCTGCAGCCGCGCGCGCAGTGCCGCCATGCGGGCCTCCGCGGCCGGGCGCGCCACACGGCTGGCAGCGAGTTCGGCGCGGATCGTCCGTGCCTCGATCCAGCGGCAATACAGCAGCGCGTCGAAGGCGATCTGCAGGGCGTCAAGCTCCGCATTCTCCTGCGCCAGCGCGGCATCGAGCCCGGTGGGCGAGGCGGGGGACGGCGCAGCCCGGCCGAAATTCGTGGCGACGGTGCCGCGCGGCAGTTGCCCAGGGTCGGTCTGCTGACCGCTGCTCAGGAAGGCATCGCCCGCACCATTGAAGCTGGTGACCTGGTTGCTGCACCCCTCCCCGGCATCGGCGAAGCCGCCCGGTGGCGCGCAGCCGGCAATGCCGATCGCCGCCGCGAGCATGAGAAGCGCAGCGCGGGTCGGCACCCGGTGGCCGGGGGCCGCGCGCGTACCGCGGGGGGCATGGTCGGCTGACGCCATTCGATGATGCATTCTCAGCCTTGGTCCCACATGCCGCCGACGGCGTTCCAGCGATCATCGCCCGAATCATCGGTCACGCGGCAGAACAGACAGTTGAAGGTCGTGATGCCCGGCGCGGCCGACGTCACCTCGGAGACCGCGGATTTCAGCGTGACCCCCGCATGGAACCAGCGATTGCGCACGCTGACGATCACGATGTCCTGCTCCTCGACGATCTCCTGCATCGCGGCGTAGGTCATGTCGAACCGGCGGGCCGTGTCCATGTCGCCCGCCGCATGCATGCCCTGGTCCTTGGTCAGCATGTAGTTCGGGCAATCCGCACCGGCGCCGTAGCTCTGGTCGTCGGTGCCGCCATGGGCGATCGGCGCATTGTTGCGCAGCGCGCCGGTGTGGAAGCCCAGCGTGTAGCCGTGCGGCTGGTAGAAATTGATGGTCACGCCGGCCGGCACGCGGAAGGCGGTATTGTCGAAATAGTAGTCGCCATCGCTCAGGCCGCCGTGGGCCGTGATGTAGCAGGCCGTGGCACCGGCCAGGTCGCCCACGATGTAGAAATTCGTGGTGGCCAGGACCGGCGCACCGCCGTTGGACCACTGCATGCTCGGCTGCCGATGCACCTCGGAGGTGACATGCCGCTTCCAACTGCGGAACACGGATGACAGCGATCCCATGGCACGCTCCCCGGCTTGAGGTGCGCGAACAAAAGCACGGCAGGTGCGCGTCCGCCAGCGAAACGCTTCACCTGCCGCGGGGCGTGCGGCGCGTCAGCCCAGATGCGCCTCGAGCATCCACAGCGCCTTGTCGAGCGTGCGGGACAGGCCGGTCAGCAGATCCGCCGTATCGGCATCCCCGGCATCGCCGGTGGTGTCGATGCCAGCGCGCACCGTCGCAGCCAGCGCCGCGTAGCGGTCGGCCAGCGCCTTCACGTGGTCCATGCCGTCGCGCAGCCCGGGCGGATACGGCGGCAGGCGGGACTTCTCGCCAACCAGCTGCGTCGTGCCGTCCGGCGTGCCGCCCAGCTGCACCACGCGTTCCGCCAGGTCGTCGGTCGCCTCGCCGAGCTGGTCGTAGAAGGTTTCGAACAACGCGTGCAGCGCGGCGAATTGCGGGCCGCGCACGGTCCAATGCGCCATGCGCACGCCGTTGGTCAGATCCATCGTATCCGCCAGGGCGGCGTTCAGCACACCGACCGACGCCTCGCGCACATTGGCGCCGAGGTCGTTGCGCGTCGCCGCGATCTTGCCGGGCTTGGGCTTGGCCATGGTGTCTTCGCTCCTTTCCAGTGTCGTCAGAATATGGAGTGGCGGGGCGCGCGCGTCACGGCAGCACGGCCAGGTAGCGCGCCGCCTCGGGCGCCGCATCGCCGCTCTGGAAGCCGGCGGCGCGGGCCAGCACGGCGCGGTCGGCAGCATCGAGGCGCCCGGCCTCGCGCAGGTGCTCGGTCCAGGATTCGACGGCCCAGAGTTCGATCCAGCGTTCGGGATGCGCGACATCCTCGAGCAGCCGCCAGGCCAGGGCGCCGGAGCGCAGCCGCACGCGCCGCGCCTCGCGCATCGCGGCCAGGAAGGCCTCGCGGTCGGCCGGATCCACGGTGTAGCGGACGACCTCGAGCACGCGCCCGCTGTCGCCGGCCAGCGCATCGCGGAGCGATTCGTCCGGCGCTTCGGGCCGCGGCATGGGCACGGCGGGGGCTTCGGTCGCCGGTTGGGAATCGAGCGGCCAGCCGCGCACCAGGATCGCGCAAGCCACCGCCGCGCCGGCCGCGGCCAGCAGCGCCGGCTGGATACCGAGGCTCGCCCCGGCCCAGCCCCACAGCACCGCGCCCAGCGTCATCGCGCCGAAGAAGCACAGCTGGTAGATGCCGATGGCGCGTGCCCGCACCCAGGCCGGCGTGGCGAATTGCGCCGCGGCCTGCAGCGTGCTGGCCGCACCCAGCCAGCCGGCACCGAACAGCAGCATCGACACCGCGGCCGGCAGCCAATGCCCCGAGACGCCGAGCAGCGCCAACGCCGCCGCCGAAACCAGCGAAAAGGCGGTCACCATGGCCGAGCGCGTGGGCAGGCGCGTACGCAGCGCCGGCATGGCGAAACCGGTCGCGACGGCGCCCACGCCCATCACGCCGAGCATGATGCCATAGGCCTCCGGCCCCAGTCCGAGCCGCCCGCGCACCACCAGCGGCAGCATCCCCCACACCGCCGCGGTGAAGAAGAAGAACACGCAGGCGCGCAGGATGGTCGCGCGCATCGCGGGGCTGGCCGCCACGAAGCGCAGACCGGCGCGCATGGCACCCAGGAAGTGTTCGGGCGGCAAGGCGCTGCGCGGTGCCTCGCGCTTCCAGAACACCAACGCGAGCAGCAGCACCAGGAAGCAGACGGCGTTCAGCGCGAAGGCCGCCTCGGTGCCCGCCATGGCGATGGCAAAGCCGCCGATCGCCGGCCCCACGGCGCGCGAGAGGTTGAAGCCGATCCCGTTCAGCGCGATGGCCTGCACCAAATCCTCGCGCGGGACCAGTTCGGGCGTGGTGGCGGCCCAGGCGGGGAAGTTCAGCGCATTTCCCATGCCAATGCAGAAGGTCAGCACCAGCAGCCCCCAGGGGCCGAGCACGCCCGCCCAGGTCAGCACCGCCAGCAGTGCGGCCATCGACAGCACCCAGGCCTGCGCGCCGATGAGGTAGACGCGCCGGTCGATGATGTCGGCCAGCGCGCCCGCCGGCAGCGCCAGCAGGAAGACCGGCAGCATCGACGCCGCCTGCACCAGCGAGACCATGACCGGCGAAGGATCGAGGCTGGTCATCATCCAGCCCGCGCCGGTGTTCTGCACCCATAGCCCGATATTGGCCGCGAGGTTCGCCCACCAGAGCATGCGGAAGGCCGGGTGGCGGAAGGGCGCGAAGGCGGCGGGCATCACCGCACCGTGGCAGAGGCGCGCGCGCTGGGGAAAGCCATCTTTGCGCGTGGCGGCGGCGCGCGCACCGCGCCCCTGCCCTCATGCAGCGCAAACACCAGGGCATATGACAGCAGCATGAGCAGGAACCAGGCGCCGAACTTCGCCGGCGGCACCATCGACCAGCCGCCGCGCTGGTGCGGGTACAGCCAGACGCCGGCGAAGGTGCCGAGGTTCTCGGCGAACCAGATGAACAGCGCGACCAGGCCGAAGCCGACCAGCAGCGGCATCCAGCGGTAGCGGCGCCAGGGGCGGAACCAGATCCGGCACCGGCCGAACATAACGCCCGCCGCGGCGAACAGCACCCAGCGCGCATCCCAGGTGTAGTGGTGGGTGAAGAAGTTCACGTAGATCGCCGCCCCCAGCACCAGCACCGCCCAGGCGGGCGGGTGGCGCGTGAAGCGGAAGTCGAACAGCCGCCAGGCGCGCGCGACGTAGGACCCGACGGCGGCGTACATGAACCCGGTGAACAACGGCACGCCGCCAATCCGCAGGTAGGAGAATTCCGGGTAGCTCCAGGACCCCACGGCGGTCTTGAACACCTCCATGGCCGTGCCGACCACGTGGAAGACCAGGATGACGCGCGCTTCGTCGAGCGTCTCCATGCGCAGCGCGAGCAGCGCGGCCTGGATCCCGATGCACGCGACGAGGAGGAAATCGTAGCGCGGCAGCCAGGACTCGCGCGGGTAGAACAGGTGGGTGGCGACCAGCAGTGCCAGCAGCGCGCCCCCGAACAGGCAGGCCCAGCCCTGCTTCGCACCGAAGCGCAGGAATTCGTAGAACCCCGCCGCGACCGGCCCGGCCCGCACGGCACGCGCGGACAGGCGCCGCTCGGCCGCAATGAAGCGCGCGATCGGCGGCCAGGCGGAAGCGGCGCTGTCAGTCATGCAGGCGGACCATGCCCCGCGCTTTGCGGCGGGCGCATGGCGCGTGCGCGCTTCAGCGTGATCAGTCGAGCGTGGTCGCCGGCCCTGCCGGGCGTGCCGCACGGTTCCACAGGTTGCGGATGTGCTCGCTGACGGCCACCGGGTCGGGCACGCCGCGCAGGACGTGCAGTTCCTCGGTGCGGCCTTCCATCGACTTCACCACCACGTCGCCGATGCCCAGCAGGCGCTGATACAGGCTCTGCTTCACCACCACGTCGCGGATGCGGAAGATCTCGATGTCGTCGCGCACCTTGGTCCAGAAGCCGGAGACGACGGTGATGCGTTCATTGGTCAGGCGGATGCGCTGCCGGCCGAGGAAGGGCAGGCCCAGCATCAGCACGCCCAGCACCAACCAGACCGGCCCGTAGGAGCGTTTGGTCTCACGCGTCTCGAGGAGGATTGTTTCGGACATGCGGGCTTCCCTGCGTCTTCCATCGCATTACGGGCTGGCGCGGCAGCGGGCAACGGGGAAGGGATTGGCGCGCCATCGGCGGCATCAGGCAGCGGTTTGCGGCTGCCTGGGCTACATGAGAAGAAATTTCTTTCTTCTCCATAGGGGTTGTCGCCAGGCGTTTGGAATGTTTTTTCTCAATACAGCCTGAACCCTCCTCGCCTGGACCGCCGCCATGCCCAAGATCCATGTCATCCACGAGAACGACGCCTGGCTCGCGCCCTTCCGCGACGCCTTCGCCGCGCTGCGCGCGCCCTATGAGGAGTGGTTTCTCGACCGCGGGCTGCTCGACCTGACGCAGCCGCCGCCCGAGGGCGTGTTCTGGAATCGCATGTCCGCCTCCTCCCACACGCGCGGGCATGTCTACGCGCCGGAATATGCGGGGGCGGTGATCGAATGGCTGGAGCGCCACGGGCGCGTCGTGGTGAACGGGCGGCGTGCGCTGCAGCTGGAACTGTCCAAGGTTGCGCAATACGAGGCGCTGGCCGCCTTCGGCATCCCGACGCCACCGACCGTGGCGGTGGTGGGTGAACAGCACATCCGCGAGGCCGCCGCGCGCATCGGCTTCCCGCTGATCCTGAAGCACAACCGGGCCGGCAAGGGCCTCGGCGTGCAATTGGTGCAATCGGCCGCGGCGCTCGAGGAAGCGGTGGCGCGCATCGCTGCCAGCGAGGACCCGCACGCCTTCCCGCGCGACGGCATCTGGCTGGCGCAGCGCTACATCGCCGCGCCGCAGCCCTTCATCACCCGCGCGGAATTCGTGGGCAGCAAGTTCGTCTATGCCGTGCGGGTGGATACCTCCGAGGGCTTCGAGCTTTGCCCGGCGGATGCCTGCGCGCTGCCCGAGGGTGCCGCCTGCCCCGCCGTCGCGCCGGGCGACAAGTTCCGGATCCTGGACGGCTTCACCCACCCGCTGATCCCGCGCATGGAGGCCGTCCTGGCGGCCAATGGCGTCGGCGTCGGCGCGATCGAGTTCATCACCGACGCGGCCGGCGAGACCTTCGCCTACGACGTCAATACCAACACCAATTACAACCCCGAGGCGGAGCGCCGCGCCGGCGTCTCGGCGCCGCTGGCGGTGGCGCGGCACCTGGCCGCATTGCTCCCGCGCGCGGCGCAGGCGGCCTGACCATGCGGCGCCTGCTGCTGGCCGCCATCGCCGCGGCCGCGATCGCCGCGCCGGCTGCCGCGCAGGAAGCCCCGCGCGACACCCGCCCGATCCGCTGGCTGGTCGGCCTGCCCGCCGGCAGCGGGCCGGACATGCTCACGCGCCTGCTGGCCGAGCGCCTGTCGCCGCTGCTCGGCCGCGCCATCGTGGTCGAGAACCGACCCGGTGCCGCCGGCAACCTGGCCGCCGCGGCGCTGGCGCGGGCCGCGCCCGATGGCGCGACGCTCGGCACGCTGCTGGCGGCGACGGTCGCGATCAACCGGCACCTGTATCGCGACCTCGGCTTCGATCCGGCGCGCGACTTCACGCCGATCAGCCATTTCGCGTCGTTTCCCGGCGTGCTGTTGGTGCATCCCTCGGTGCCCGCCGAGACGCTGGCAGGCTTCGCCGACTGGGTGCGCGCGCTGCCGCAGCCGCCGCTCTGTGGCACCGGCGGGGCGGGCGTGGTGCCGCACCTCGCCGCCGCCTGGCTGATGCGCGAGATCGGCGCGCGCTGCGAATTCGTGCATTACCGCGGCAGCCCCGAGGCTCAGCGCGACCTGATCGCCGGGCGCGTGCTGGTGCTGGTGGATGGCATCCCGACCGCGCGCGCCACGCTGGCGGGCGGCCTGGCGCGCGGCATTGCCGTCACGTCGCTGCAACCGATTGCGCAGGCGCCCGGCCTGCCGCCGGTCGCCGCCACCTATCCCGGCTTCGAGGCGCTGTCCTGGATCGCCGTGGGCGCGCCGGCCGGCCTGCCGGAGCCCCTTGCTGCCCGAATCGAGGCCGCGGTGGCCGAGGCCATGGCCGATTCCGACCTGCCCGCACGCTTCCGCGCCATCGGCGCCGAGCCCGCCGCCTCCGGCCGGGCTGCTTTGGCCGCGCGCATCGCGGCCGAGGATGCGCGATGGGGCGCGCTGGTGCGCGAGGTCGGCATCACCCTCGAATAGCGCCGGTTAGGCGACCAGCCAGGCCGCCAGCGCGGCATTCACCGCCTCGGGCGTCTCCATGGTCGGCAGGTGGCCGGCATGGGTGAAGCGGCGCAGCCGCGCGCCCGGGATCAGCGCGGCCATCTCCTCGGCCAGATGCGGCGGGGTCAGGGCATCCTCCGCGCCCACGCCGACCAGCGTGGGCACCGCGATGCGCGGCAGGTACGGACGCGAGTCGGGGCGGTGCATGATGGCCTCCTGCTGGCGCAGAAAGGCGGCCTGGCCAACACGCTCGGCCATGGCCATCACCTCCTCGGCGAGTGGCGTGTCGAGGCGCGAGGGATGGATCAGTTGCGGCAGTAGCCGCGGCGTCACGCCGCGGAACTGGCCCGAGCGCGACAGCGCGATCAGCCCGCGGCGACGGCGTGTCTGGTCCTCGGTGTCCGGCCGCGCGGAGGTGTCGAGCAGCGCGAGGCGCGTCACCCGCCCCGGTGCGGCGCGCAGGATCTCGAGCGCAACGTACCCCCCCATGGACAGGCCGGCCAGCGCGAAGGGGCCTTCGGTCGCGGCCAGCGCGCGCGCCGCCATGGCCCCCACCCGGTCATCCAGGGTCAGGTCCGCCACCACCGGGCGGGCCAGCGGCGCCATCGCGGCCACCTGGTCGCGCCACAGCCGGGCATCGCACAGCAGGCCGGGCAGCAGCAGCAGGGCGGGAGTGTCGGTCATGGCGGCGGTGTTACCGCTGCGCCCCGCCGCCGTCCACGCGGCCGGAGAGGCGGAAATCCTTGATCTTCGCGCCGATCCGGCGCATATGCGCGGCGCTCGTGGATTGGCGGGCCGGATCGCCGGCCCCGGATGCGCGCCCTGCCGGGGCTCGGCCACCCACCGCAAACCCCTCTGGCGGCCCGCCTGGCCGGGCCATGGAATCGAGCGAATTGAACGACCTTCCCGTTACGGCCGCTGACGCGACCGATGTCCCGGCTCAGCCGGAGACCACCCCCGAGCCGATGATCGCCTCGGCGCCCCCCGAGGCCGAAGTGGTTCCGGAGGCCGATATTGAGGCCGCGCCGGCGCAGCACCACGACGCCGACGATGACGAGGTGCCCGATTACAGCGAGGAGGAGGACGCGCCACCGCCGCGCACCACCTTCGCTGACCTCGGCCTGTCCGACGAACTGCTGCGTGCCGTCACGGAATCCGGCTACGTCCATCCGACGCCGATCCAGGAACAGGCGATACCGTATGTCCTGATGAACCGGGATGTGCTGGGCTGCGCGCAGACCGGCACCGGCAAGACGGCGTCGTTCGTGCTGCCGATGCTGGACATCCTGACCGGATCGCGCGCCAAGGCCCGCATGCCGCGCTCGCTGATCCTGGAGCCCACGCGCGAACTGGCGCTGCAGGTCGCCGAGAATTTCGAGAAATACGGCAAGCACCTCAAGCTCAACCACGCGCTGCTGATCGGCGGCGAGAGCATGAACGATCAGCGCGACGTGCTCGAGAAGGGCGTGGACGTGCTGATCGCCACACCCGGCCGGCTGCTCGACCTGTTCGACCGCGGCCGCATCCTGATGGCGGACTGCAAGCTGCTGGTGATCGACGAAGCCGACCGCATGCTGGACATGGGCTTCATCCCCGATGTCGAGCGCATCGTCGGCATGCTGCCCAAGATCCGCCAGACGCTGTTCTTCAGCGCCACCATGGCGCCCGAGATCCGCCGCCTGGCCGATGCCTTCCTGTCCAACCCCAAGGAAATCGCGGTCTCGGCGCCGGCCTCCGTGGCCACCACCATCACCGCCGGCATCGTCTACGTGCAGCCGCACGACAAGCGCGAGGCGCTGCGGCGCATGATCCGCGTCGAGCAGGTGCAGAACGCGCTGATCTTCTGCAACAAGAAGATCGAGGTCGACATCCTCTACAAGTCGCTGAAGAAGCACGGCTTCAGCGTCGGCGCCCTGCACGGCGACATGGACCAGTCGACCCGCTTCGCGACGCTGAATGCCTTCAAGGCGAACGAGCTGCAGCTGCTGGTGTGCAGTGACGTCGCCGCACGCGGCATCGACATCGGCGGCCTTTCGCACGTGTTCAACTTCGACGTGCCGTTCCGCGACGAGGACTATGTCCACCGGATCGGGCGCACAGGCCGCGCCGGGCGCGAGGGCCGTGCCTATTCCATCGCGACCGCCGACGACGCCCGCAACGTCGCCGCGATCGAGAAGCTGACCGGCAAGCCCATCCCCCGCATGGTCGTCGAGGGCCTCGACGTCGTGACTGACGAGGAGATCGAGGAAGCGATGCGCGCCCCGCGCGGGCGTGGTCGTGGCCGCAGTGCCGCCGCGCCGAAGGGCCGCGGCGGACGCGACGGTGCGCGACGCGACGCCGCGCCGCGCCGCGACGCCCCGCCGCGCGAACGCGCCCCGCGTGACCCCGAGGCGCGCCGCCAGCGCGACCCCGACGCACGCCGCCCGCGCGATGCAGATGCCGACGCGCGCCGCCCGCGCGATGCCGCCCCCGTCGAGGAAGCCGCCGAGGCGCCGCGCCCGCGCCGCGAACGCGCCCCGCGCGCCGAAGCCACCGAAGCGCCGCGCCGCGAGCGCGACCGCGACCGTTCCGCGCGCATCGAGCGCGAGACCGCCGAACCCCGCCCGGACCGCGAACCCCGCCGCGAGCGCGAGCGGGACCGCGAACCGCGCGGCGAGCGTCGCTACCGCCCCGAGGACCTCGGCCCATCGGTCAAGGGCTTCGGCGATGCGGTGCCGGCCTTCATGACCATCCCGCTCCCCCGCCCCCGCCCCGCCGCCCCCGAGGCCGCGCCGGAGACCGAGGCGGCCTGACACCCGCGGCCGCACGCGTGGCCCGTGATGGGGTCGCGCGGCCGCTGATATGGTTTTGCTTACGCGCGCAGCCCCACGCCAAGCCTGCGCGCATGCCATCCGGGCGCACTCCGCCCGGCTTTCGTGATGGACCGAGGGCCGGGCAGGGGCGCACCCTGGCGGCCGGATGCCGGAGGACACCGCCATGAACGTCGTCACCAAGCCTGTCACGCGCGCGCAATTCGTGTGGGACGACCCGCTGCTGCTCGATGATGTCCTCACCGAGGACGAGCGCATGATCCGCGACGCGGCGCGCGCCTTCTGCCAGGAAAAGCTGCTGCCGCGCGTGCAGGAGGCGTTCCGCAAGGAACACTTCCACCGCGAGATCATGAACGAGTTCGGCGAGATGGGTTTTCTCGGCGCCACGCTCGACAGCCATGGCTGCGCCGGCGTGGGCTACGTCTCCTACGGGCTGATGGCGCGCGAAGTGGAGCGCGTCGATTCCGGCTATCGCAGCGCCTTCTCCGTGCAGTCCTCGCTGGTAATGTTCCCGATCCATGCCTTCGGGTCGGACGCGCAGAAGGACAAGTACCTGCCCAAGCTGCGCACCGGCGAATGGGTCGGCTGCTTCGGCCTGACCGAACCGGATGCGGGTTCCGACCCGTCCTCGATGCGCACGCGCGCCAAGAAGGTCGATGGCGGCTACATCGTGTCGGGGTCCAAGACCTGGATCACCAATTCGCCGATCGCCGACATCGCGGTGGTCTGGGCGAAGGATGACGACGGCGTGCTGCGCGGCTTCATCCTCGAGCGCGGCATGAAAGGGCTCACCTTCCCGAAGATCGAGGGCAAGTTCTCGCTGCGCGCGTCCGTCACCGGCATGATCATGATGGATGACGTCTTCGTGCCGGAGGAGAACCGCCTGCCGGGCGTAAAGTCGCTGGCGGGTCCGTTCCAGTGCCTCAACCGCGCGCGCTACGGGATCGCCTGGGGCTCCTTGGGCGCCGCTGAAGACTGCTGGCATCGCGCCCGCGACTACACGCTGAACCGCAAGATGTTCGGCAAGCCGCTGGCGGCGACGCAGCTCATCCAGAAGAAGCTCGCGGACATGCAGACCGAAATCACGCTCGGCCTGCACGCCGTGCTGCGCGTCGGCCGGCTGTTCGACGAGCACAAGGTGGCGCCGGAGATGATCTCCCTGGTCAAGCGCAACAACTGCGGCAAGGCGCTCGATATCGCGCGGATGGCGCGCGACATGCACGGCGGCAACGGGATCGTCGACGAATACCACGTTATCCGGCACGTTATGAACCTCGAGACGGTGAACACCTACGAGGGCACGCACGACGTCCATGCGCTGATCCTCGGCCGCGCGCAGACCGGGCTGAACGCGTTCGGCGGCTAGGGCCGCGGGCGGGTGCTGAACCATCTGATCGGCTCGGTCGACCTCGCGGCGATCGAGCGCACCCTGCAGGTGGCCATCGCGCCCGCCTTCATCCTGGGTGGGATCATGGCGCTGCTGTCGCTGCTGAACGGGCGGCTGCAGCGCCTGGCGGACCGCTACCGGGAGATCCTGGACGGCAACCAGGTTCCCTTGCAGGAACGCCGCCGGCTGGTGCGCCGCGCCCGCCTGACCTATCGCGGCATCACCTTCGCGATCATCGCGGCCTGCCTGCTGTGCGTGCTCGTCATCGTCTCCTTCGTCGAGCCCCTGGTCGGCGTGACGGTGGGACAGCACGTCGCGCTGCTGCTGGTGGTGGCGATGGGCTTCCTGACCATGGCGCTGCTGTGTTTCCTGTGGGAGGTGCTGCTCTCGGCCCGCAGCCTCCCCTTGCGCCACGAGAAGTGACCACGCCGGTCGAACTGCGCGTGACACGCATGGGTGCGGCGGGCGATGGCATCGCCGCGCTGCCCGATGGCACCACCTGCTTCGTCCCGCGCGCCCTGCCGGGCGAGACGGTGGGCGCCACCCCGCTCGCGCGCAGCCGCGACGGCCTGCGCGCCCGGCTGGACGCCGTCATCCTGGCCAGCACCGACCGCGTGACCCCGCCTTGCGTCCACTTCGAACAGGGCTGTGGCGGTTGCGCCGTGCAGCACTGGGCGCCGGGGGCACAGGCGGGCTGGAAGCGCGCCAGGGTGGCCGAGGCGCTCTCCCGCGCCGGGTTTCCCGCGGCACCCGTGGCACCCACCATCGCCACCCCGATGGGGCTGCGCCGCCGCGCCGACCTCGCGCTGCGGCGCGGCCCAGGGGGCATCCGCATCGGCTTCCACGCCGCCGGCAGTGCCGAGGTGCTGGACCTCGACGCCTGCCCCGTGCTGGACGCTCGGCTGGTCGCGCTGATCGGCCCGCTGCGCGCGCTGCTGCGGCGCCTGCCGGCGCTGCGGCGGGAGGGATCGGCGGTGGTGAACCTGCTCGACACCGGCCCGGACCTGCTGCTGCGCACGGATGGCCCGATCGGGCCGGCCGAGCGCGCGCTGCTCGCCGCCTTCGCGTCCGAGGCCGGCCTGCCGCGCATCGCCTGGGCCGAGGGCAATGCGGTACCCGAGGTCGCGGTGCAGCACGGCCCCGTCGGCATCGCGCTCTCGGGCGTGACGGTCGTGCCGCCGCCCGGCGCCTTCTTACAGGCGAGCCCGGCCGGCGAAGCCGCCATCATCGCCGCCGTACTCGCCGGCCTGCCGGCGCGCCTGGCCGGGCGCGGGCGCATCGCCGACCTGCATGCGGGGCTCGGCACACTGTCCATCCCGCTCGCCGCGCGCGGGCGGGTCGCGGCCTTCGAGAGCGATGCCGGCGCCGTGGCCGCACTCTCCGCGGCGGCCGGGCGCGCTGGGCTGCCGCTGGCCGCGACACGGCGGGACCTGGCGCGGCAGCCGCTGACCCTGGCCGAACTCGCCCCCTTCGCCGCCGTGGTGCTGGACCCACCCTTTGCCGGCGCGGCCGAGCAGGCGGCGTTGCTCGCGCGCAGCGCGGTGCCGGTGGTGGTCTATGTCTCGTGCAGCCCGGCGGCGCTCTCGCGCGACGCGAAAGCCTTCGCGCAGGCCGGGTGGCAGGTCGCGGCCGCGACTCCGGTCGACCAGTTCGTGCACTCCGCCCAGGTCGAGGCGGTTGTGGTGCTGACGCGCGCGCGGGCGCGGGTCTAGGCCGCATCCGCGGGCATCTTCAGACGATCGGACGATTGCGTCCGGTCGGACGGCGCGGGCCGGTCGCCGATACCGTCAGGCCGGACGACGCGCTAGCAGGGCTCGATGCCGGAGAGGAACAGCGTCGCGATTCGGCGCGGACCCATTAGGTCCTCGATGGTGCAGGGCTTGGCGCGGGAATCACCGTCGATGAACCGCAGCGGATAGCGCGCGGCCAGCGCCGCGAGCATGGCGCCGGCGTCGCGGCAGCGATCGGCGTCGAATTCCATCAGGATGCGCAGGCCGGGGCTGCGGTCGATCAGCGCCGGCAGACCGGCGACAATCGAATCGGCCGAGGCGGCGCAGCCGATGCGCAGGAAGTCGATGCTGCCGGGTTCGAAGTCCTGCAGCGCTACACCGGGCGCCGCGCAGACGCGCCGGCCTTCATGCAGGCTGTACTCCCGGGCCAGCGGCCCGTCCGCCGGGCCCGCGAGCATCGCCGGGATCGTGACGACGTCGCGCGCCGCTTCCGTGGCGGCGACGCGGCGCACGCTCACGATGGTATTGAGGCCATTGAGGACGATGTTGCGACGGAGCAGCCAATGCAGCCAGGGGTTGGGTTCGAGGGCCGCGACCTTGCCCTCGGGCCCGACCAGGTCCGCCAGCAGGATCGTGTAATAGCCATACAGCGCGCCGACATCGATCGCGGTCTCGCCGCGCGCGACGTTGCGGCAGACGAATTCCGTGACCCAGTATTCCCAGTAGCCGTCCAGCAGGAGGTGCGGCGCGATGCCTCCATCGGCCGCGTCGGTGAACATCTTGAAGCGCCCCAGCACGCGGCACAGGACGCTGCCATCGGGCAACGGGACCGTCTGGGTACGGTCGCGGATCAGCGCCTCGACCTGGCGGCGGTTGCCGCCGCGCAGAAGCTCGTCAAGCGTCGCGATGTCCCGCCGGCCCACGGCGGCCTGCAGCGCCTCCATCTCGGCGCGGAGGGTGGCCAGTTCGCCGCGCATCCGGAACAGTTCTTCATGCGTGCGGTGCATGGTGCTGCGGGCAGAGCCGCTGCCGGTCGCGAAAAGCCATGAGAGAAAGCGCGGTACCAGGCCGGGTCGGGGCCCGTCCCCGCTGGAATCGGTCAGGTTGCTATCGTCCTTCGGCACCGAATGTCCCTGACCATCCTGTCTGTCGTTTCCGACTGGTCGATCCAGAATCCCACCCCCGGCCCCTGCTTGCAACCCATGGCGGCGCCCACGACTTGACCCGGTGCCCTGCATCACCACCCTGTTCGGCACCGCGCGCCGCCCCGAAGGATACGCCATGATCGACCGTCGACTTGCCATGCTCGCCACTGCAGGCGCCCTCGCGCTGCCGTCACTGGCGAGGCCCGCCAGCGCCCAGGCCCCCGCCGCGCCGGTGGCGCAGGCGCCGGGCTTCTATCGATTCCGCGTGGGCGGCTTCACCGTGACCACGGTGAATGACGGCTTCTTCGCCCGTCCGCTGGAAGGCTTCGTGCGCAACGCGCCGCTGTCCGAGGTGCAGGCCGCCGCCGCCGCGTCCTTCCTGCCGACGGACCGCCAGGTGATCCCGTTCACCATCACCTTCGTCAGCCGCGGGGATACGCTCGCGGTCTTCGACGCCGGCAATGGCGTGACCCCGGCCGGGGCGACCAATGGGCGCATGATCGCGAACATGGCCGCCGCGGGCATCGACCCGGCGCGCGTGACGCACGTGATCCACAGCCACTTCCACGGCGACCACGTGAACGGCCTGCTCACCGCGGAGGGTGGGCGCGCCTTCCCCAACGCCGCCGTGCTGGTGCCCGAACCGGAATGGGCCTGGTGGACCACCGAGGCAAACCAGGCGCGCACCCCCGAGGGCCAGCGTCCGACCTTCGCGAACGTCGCCCGCCGCTTCGCCCCCTACCAGGGCGCGGTCACCCCCTTCCGACAGGGCGCAGAGGTCATTCCCGGAATCACCTCGGTCGCGGCGCCGGGCCATACGCCGGGGCACACCGTGTTCCGCGTGGCCGATGGCGATGCGCAGATGATGTTCCTGGCCGACCTGACCAACCGGCCCGAGATCATGATGGCCAATCCCGACTGGCAGATCGTCTTCGACTTCGACGGCGACGCGGCGGCGGCCACGCGCCGGCGGGTGCTCGACATGGTCGCGACCGACCGGGTGCGCGTGACCGGCTATCACTTCCCCTTCCCGGCCAATGGCTTCGTCGCGCGGCAGGCCAACGGGTTCCGTTTCGTGCCGGCCGACTGGTCGCCGGTCGTGTGACCTTGTCGCTTGATGTCCGGGCCCGCCGCACGATGTGTTGCGGGCCCGCATCGGGCTGGGAGAGCAAAAGATGACCCTGTCACGTCGCGCGGCGCTCGGCGCCGCCACCCTGCTGGCGACCCCGCCGCTGCTCGCCGCCCGCCGGGTCGAGGCGCAGGCGGCCGCCCCGCCCGTGGTCGGCCCCGCTTTCCACCGCTTCGATGTGGGCGCGCTGAAGGTCACCGTGGTGACCGACGGTTCGAATGTCCGCCCCGACGCGACCCAGGGCCTGGTGGTAAACGCAACGCCGGACCAGGTGCGGGGCGCGATGTCCGCCGCCGGCCTCGCGGGGCCAGCCATGCGCAACCCCTTCAACGTGACCTTTGTCGAGACGCCGCGCGGCCTGGTCGCGATCGATGTCGGAACCGGGGGGATCGGCGGGCCGACGACGGGGGCGCTGCGCACCAACATGGCGGCCGCGGGCCTTGACCCCGAGCGCGTCGTGCTGATCGTCCATACGCATTTCCATGGCGACCACATCGGCGGGCTGACGAACAATGACGGCGCCGCGGTGTTCCCCCGCGCGCAGGTCGCGGTGCCGGAAGGCGAATGGACGTTCTGGAACGATGCGGGCGAGGAATCGCGCGCGACGGACGCCCGCCGACCCGGGTTCGCCAATGTGCGACGGCGCTTTGCGCCCTACCTCGATCGGCTGACGCGCTTCGCCCCCGAGGCCGAGGTCGCACCCGGCATCCGCGCGGTTCCCAGCAACGGCCATAGCCCCGGGCATACCTCCTTCCTGATCGCCGACGGCACCGGCCAGGCGCTGGTGCTGGGCGATGCCATCACCACGCCTGCCTTCTTCATGGTGAACCCGGACTGGTACCCGATGTTCGACATGGACCCGGCGATGGCGGTGGCGACGCGCAAGCGCCTGCTCGACCGCGCCGCGACCGAGCGCATGCCGGTGGTGGGCTACCATTTCGACATGCCGGCCACCGGACGCGTCGAGCGCGCGGGCACCGGCTACCGGCTGGTGCCGTCCGCGGCCTGACGACGACGTCACAGGTTATTGGAAGCGCCGCTGCGCCGGGGCATCACTGCCCCGGATCGCAGGGAGAGCAAGCCATGGCGGTGACCTACACCATCCTGTTCCGGGTGCGCGCCGGGCAGATCGAGCGCTTCCACGCGCTACTAGGCGGCGTGCTCGATGCGATGCGCGGGGAGGACGGCTTCATCTCCGCCACGCTGCTCGCCGACCCGCAGGATGCGAACCGCGTCCTGCTGCACGAGACCTGGCGCGACCATGACGAGGTGGTCGCGGTGGAGGTCAATCGCCCCTACCGCGACGCCTGGCATGCCGCGCTGCCGGAACTGCTGGAGGCGCCGCGCGAGATCGGGATGTGGACACCACTGCGCGACGACCGGCGCGGCTGAGTACAGTCGCTGCGGCGCGTCACGCGTGCGGAACGCAGCCCATGCCGCGCTTCAGACGTGGAAAGATTCGCCGCAGCCGCAGCGGCCCTTCTCGTTCGGATTGGTGAAGGTGAAGCCGGCGGTCATCGCCTTCACTTCGTAGTCCATCACGGTGCCGATCAGGAACAGCGTGGCCTTGCGGTCGATCAGCACGGTCACGCCGCGGTCGGTGATGACCTCGTCCGACGGTGCCGCTTCGTCGGTCCAGGACAGGTCGTAGGACAGGCCGGAACAGCCCTTGGTGCGCACGGCGATGCGCAGAAGCTTGCCGTGCTCGCCCTTCGCGTACAGCGCGCGCAGGCGATCGGCCGCGCCTTCGGTCAGCGACATCAGCGGCGGCAGGGCGCGCTTGGTGCGGGGGGCTTCGGTGGTGATGCTCATGGCGTGCGGCCTCAGAACATGTTGAGGGCGAGGCGGGCGTCCTCGCTCATGCGCGAGGGATCCCAGGGCGGGTCCCAGACAACCTCGACGGTCACGTCGCTCACGCCATCCACGGCGCGCACGGCGTCATCGACCTGGCTCGGCAGTTCCTGGGCTGAGGGGCAGGAGGGCGTGGTCAGCGTCATCTCGACGCGGACCTTGCCGTCATCCTCGATCTCGACCGCGTAGATCAGGCCGAGCTGGTAAATGTCGACCGGGATCTCGGGGTCGTAGACGGTGGCGATAGCGGCGATGACGGCGTCCTCGCTGACCTTCGGCGCGGGGGGCGTGACCTCGCCGTCGGGGGTCCAGGCGGCGCGGGTTTCGGCCGGCGCGTTCACGGTGGCGTCCTCACTCACTGCTCGCCTCCTTCGCGCCGTCGAGCGCGGCGCCCAGCGCGTGCCAGGCGAGGGTTGCGCATTTCACGCGCGAGGGGAATTCATGCACGCCCGACAAGGGTGCCAGACGTTCCATGTCGTCCGCCAGGGCGGCGCCGCAATCGGGGCAGGTGCCGGTCATGGCGAGTTCGCGGAACTTCGCGCCGAGGTCCTTCGCCTGGTCGGCCGTCTTGCCCTTCACGACCTCGGTCATCAGGGAGGCGGAGGCGGTCGAGATGGCGCAGCCGCGGCCCTGGAAGGCGGCGTCGGCGATGGTGCCATCGGGCGCCTGCTTCACGAATAGCTCGATGCGGTCGCCGCACATCGGATTATCGCCGCGCGCGGTGGCGGTGGCGTCCTCCAGCCGGCGGAAGTTCCGCGGCTTACGGCCGTGGTCGAGGATGACTTCCTGATACAGGTCGCGCAGGTCGTCAAACAGGCCGCTCATTTGAAGAACTCCCGCGCCTCGGTCAGCGCCTGGGCGAGCAGGTCGATCTCGTCCTTGGTGGTGTAGAGGCCGAAGGAGGCGCGCGTCGTGCCGTTGTCCAGCCCGAAGCGCGCATGCAGCGGCTCGGCGCAGTGCCGGCCTGCGCGCACGGCAATGCCTGCGCGGTCGAGCAGCGTGGCCAGGTCGTGCGGATGCGCGGCATCGAGGCCGAAGGCGAAGACGCCGCCGCGGTCCTGCGCCGCGCCGAGCAGCGTCAGGCCCGGCACCTGCGCGAGCAGCGCCGTCGCGTGGTCGACCAGGGCGCGCTCATGTGCCTCGATCGCGCCCATGCCGATGGCGGTGACGTAGTCGATCGCGGCGTGAAGCCCGACCGCCTCGATGATGGCGGGCGTGCCGGCCTCGAACTTCGCAGGCACCGGCGCCCACTCGGACTTCTCGAAGGTGACGACGCTGATCATGTCGCCGCCGCCAAGGAAGGGCGGCATGCGGTCGAGGTGTTCCAGCTTCGCCCAGAGCACGCCGATACCGGTCGGCCCGTACAGCTTGTGGCCGGTGAAGCAGTAGAAGTCGCAACCGATCGACTGCACATCCACGCGCCGATGCACCGCGGCCTGCGAGCCATCCAGCAGCACCTTCGCACCATGCGCGTGCGCGAGGGCGACGATGCGTTCGACCGGTGTCACGGTGCCGAGCACGTTCGACATATGCGCCATGGCGACCAGGCCGACCTTGCCGTCCGACAGGTGCCGTTCGAGGTCGTCCATGTCGATCTCGCCGGCATCGGTCACGCGGCAGACGCGCAGTTCGTTGCCGCGGTCGTCGCGCAGCATCTGCCAGGGCACGATGTTGGCGTGGTGCTCGAGCTCGCTGATCACCACGGCCTGGCCGGGCTTCAGTACGCCGCGGCCCCAGGAATGGGCGACGAGGTTCATCGCCTCGGTGCTGTTCTTGGTAAAGACGATCTCGCGCGGGTCGGCGGCGTTGAGGAAGCGGGCGGTGGCGCCGCGGGCAGCCTCGTAGGCGTCGGTCGCGAGTTCGCTCAGCCGATAGGCGCCGCGATGAACGTTGGCGTAGGCGGTTTCCATGCAGCGCACCATGGCGTCGATCACGACGCGCGGCTTCTGCGCCGAGGCGCCGGAGTCGAGGAACACCAGCGGCCGCCCGCGCGCCTGCGGTTGCGACAGGATCGGGAAATCCTGGCGGATGCGGGCGACGTCGAAGGGGGTGGCCGACACGCCGTCCATCACGCAGCCGCCCCCGTTGGCGCCCCTTGGCGTGCCCACCAGGCGTCCAGCGCGCGGGTCAGCGCGCCCCTCAGGGTTTCGTCCGTCACGGTCTCCACCGCCTCGTGCAGGAAGGCTTCCACCAGCATGGCCTTGGCCTGCGCTTCGGGAATGCCGCGCGCGCGCAGGTAGAACAGGCTGTCGGGGTCGAGCGCGCCGACCGTCGCGCCATGGCTGCACTTCACGTCGTCGGCGTAGATCTCGAGCTGCGGCTTGCTGTCGATCTCTGCGTCCTCGCTCAGCAGCAGCGCCTGGTTCATCTGGTAGCCATCGGTCTTCTGCGCCTCGCGCCGCACCAGGATCTTGCCCTGGAAGACGCCGCGCGAACGCCCGGCCAGCACGGTCTTGTAGGTCTGGCGCGACGCGCAGTCGGGTGCGGCGTGGTCGAGCGACGTGGTGGTATCCACGTGCTGGCCCTCGGAGGCCATCTGGGCGCCGTTCATGTGGCAGGCGGCGCGCGGGCCGACCAGAGCCGCGTGGATCTCGTTGCGCGTCAGGCGCGGGCCGGCGGCCACGGTGAAGTTGTCGTAGGTGCCCTCGGCCGCGATGCGCGCATAGATGGTGGACAGGTGGAAGACCGTCGCGGCTTCCTGCAGCATGCGGCCATGGGTGAGCGTGGCACCCTCCGCAACGTCGATCTCGAAGACCGGGTTGTGCAGGCATGTGCCGGCACCGATCGCGGTCTCGATCAGCGTGAGGCGCGCGCCGGCGCCGAGCCGCAACAGGTGCCGCGGATGGAACGCGAAGGGGCGGCCAGGATCGACCGCGACCGAGATCAGTTCGAGCAATCCGCCATCGACGCCGGCGGGAACGTCGAGGAACAGCCCGTCCTCGAACAGCATGGTGTTGAGCGCGGTGAGCGGTTCGGAGTCCGGCTTGGCGAGCGCGCCGAGCGGCACCTCCGCCTGGTTCAGGTGCTGCGCCAGGCCCTGGGCGCCGAACGCGAGGCCATCGAGCGTGGACAGATCGGCCCGGAAGCGGCCATCGACGAAGACCGCGCGATGCGGCGCATGTGCCGGCGGCAGCGCGATGGTGCCGTCCACCATCGTGAGAGGTTCGGCGAATGACGCCTGCGCGAGCGGCGCGAGGTCGGTGTACTTCCACTGCTCGATGCGGCGCGTGGGGAAGCCGCGCGCTGCGAAATGCGCGGCGGCGTCGGCGCGCAGCGCGTTCAACCACGGCTTGCGCGCGCCCGGCAGATGGTCCTTCAGGCCCTCGTAGCGCGCGAGGAAGCCGGCCGCGCCGGTCTGCACGGGCACTGTCATGCGGCGGCCTGGACGGCGCCGTAGCCCTGCGCCTCCAGCTCCTGCGCGAGTTCCGGCCCGCCCGACTTCACGACGCGCCCGCCCATCAGCACATGCACGCGGTCGGGCACGATGTAGTCGAGCAGCCGCTGGTAGTGCGTGATGACGAGTGCGGAGAAGCCCGGCCCGCGCATGGCGTTCACGCCATCGGCCACGATCTTGAGCGCATCGATATCTAGGCCGGAATCGGTCTCGTCCAGGATCGCCATGGAGGGCTGCAGCAACGCCATCTGCAGGATCTCGTTGCGCTTCTTCTCGCCGCCGGAGAAGCCGACATTCACGCCTCGCTTGAGCATGTCGTCGGCCATCGAGAGCATCTTCATGCGTTCGCGCGCGACCTTGAGGAACTGCATCGCATCGAGCTCGCTTTCGCCGCGCCCCTTGCGCACGGCGTTGAGCGCGGTGCGCAGGAAGGTCGCGTTGCCCACGCCCGGCAGCTCGACCGGATACTGGAAGGCGAGGAACAGGCCGGCGGCCGCGCGTTCCTCGGGTTCCATCGCCAGGATGTCCACGCCGTTCAGCGTGGCCGTGCCGCCCGTGACCTCGTAGCCGTCACGGCCCGACAGCACGTAGGACAGCGTCGACTTGCCCGAGCCATTCGGGCCCATGATGGCGTGCACCTGGCCGGTCGGCACCTCGAGGTCGATCCCCTTCAGGATCTCCTTGCCATCGACTTCGGCGGTCAGTCCTTCGATCTTCAACATGATCAGCCCATTTTCCTGCGGATGAGATTCACGCCTTCGGAGCCGTAGCCCTCCGGCGATTTCATCCGACGCTTCCTTCGAGCGAAATCTGCAGCAGCTTCTGCGCTTCCACCGCGAACTCCATCGGCAGTTCCTTCAGCACCTCCCGGCAGAAGCCGTTGACGATGAGGCCCACCGCCTCCTCCTGCGTGAGGCCACGCTGGCGGCAGTAGAACAGCTGGTCCTCGGCGATGCGGCTGGTGGTGGCCTCGTGCTCCACCTTCGCGGTGGCGCAGCGGTTCTCGATGTAGGGCACGGTATGCGCGCCACACAGGTCGCCGATCAACAGGCTGTCGCACTGGGTGAAGTTGCGCGCGCCGGTCGCCTTCGCGCCGATCCGCACCAGGCCGCGATAGGTGTTCTGCCCATGCCCGGCGCTGATGCCCTTCGACACGATGGTCGACTTCGTGCGCGGGCCGATGTGGAACATCTTCGTGCCGGTATCGGCCTGCTGGTAGTTGTTGGTGATGGCCACGGAATAGAACTCGCCCACCGAATCCTCGCCCTGCAGGATGCAGGAGGGATACTTCCAGGTGATCGCCGAACCGGTCTCGACCTGCGTCCAGGAAATCTTGGACCGCGCACCCCGGCAGGCGCCGCGCTTGGTGACGAAGTTGTAGATGCCGCCCTTGCCCTCGGCATCGCCGGGGTACCAGTTCTGCACCGTGGAATACTTGATGGTAGCGTCGTCCAGCGCCACCAACTCGACCACCGCGGCGTGCAACTGGTTCTCATCGCGCATCGGGGCCGTGCAGCCTTCCAGATACGAGACGTGCGAGCCTTCGTCGGCGATGATCAGCGTGCGTTCGAACTGGCCGGTCGACTTCGCGTTGATGCGGAAATAGGTCGACAGCTCCATCGGGCAGCGCACGCCCTTCGGGATGTAGACGAAGGACCCGTCGGTGAAGACGGCGCTGTTCAGCGCGGCGAAGAAATTGTCGCCCTGCGGCACCACGGTGCCGAGGTACTTGCGCACCAGTTCGGGATGCTCCTGCACCGCCTCGCTGATGGCGCAGAAGATGATGCCGTCCTTCGCCAGGCGCTCCTTGTAGGAGGTGGCCACCGAGACGCTGTCGAACACCGCATCCACCGCGATCGGCATGCGCCCTTCGGCCGGCGTATCGCCCGCGCCCTCCACGCCCGCCAGGATCGCCTGCTCGCGCAGCGGAATGCCCAGCTTCTCGTAGGTGCGCAGCAGTTCCGGATCGACCTCGTCAAGGGACTTCGGCTTCACCTTCTGCGTGGGCGCCGCATAGTAGTAGGCATCCTGGTAGTCGATCGGCGGATATTTCACCGCGGCCCAGCGCGGCTCGGCCATGGTCTTCCACAGCGCGAAGGCGCGCAGGCGCCATTCGAGCAGCCAGGCGGGCTCGTTCTTCTTGGCGGAGATGAAGCGGACGATGTCCTCGTTCAGCCCCTTCGGGGCGAACTCCATCTCGATGTCGGTCTCGAAACCCCACTTGTAGCCGGAATCGGTGGCGGCCTGGACGGTCTCGATGGTTTCCGTGACGGCGGGCATGGTCTCTTCCGTCCTATTCGGCGGCGATGAAGGTGCGCGCGGCGGTTTCGGGATGCGGCACGACAGCCGGGGCACGCGCCAGGTCGGCGATGGAAATGCCCGACAGCGCGCGACGGATCGCATCGTTCACCGGATCCCAGCGGCCGCGCACCGGGCAGGTGGCCTCGGCATCACACAGCCCGGCGGCGTTGTCCACGCAGGCAGTGAGGGCGATTGGCCCATCTATCGTGGTGATGACCTCGGTCAATGGAATGTCGGCGAGTGCGCGGGTGAGGCGATAGCCACCCGCCGCCCCGCGGCGCCCTTCGACCAGGCCGCCATGGGCCAGAATCTTGAGCACCTTGGCCACGGTCGGCTCGGCGAGGCCGGTGCGCACGGCGAGGACCGGCACGGTCAGCACCGCACCATCCTCGGCCTCGTCGAGCCGGGTCAGAACCACGACGGCATAGTCGGTCAGCTTCGACAGCCGCAGCACGGCAGAGCTTCTCCCCGCAATCCGGACCTGAATGGTCCGCTTTGAGATGCGCCTGGGGCCACGCACTGTCAAGGCGCCTGGACGCAATGTCGCGACGCTCCCATCCTGCCGCCGCAACAGCGGGACCAGGATGGATGCCGACCCTTCGCACCGATGACGGCGTGGACCTCCAGTACGAGGAGGCGGGCCAGGGAATACCTATGGTCTTCGTGCATGAATTCGCCGGCGATGCGCGGTCCTGGGAGCCACAGATGCGCTTCTTCTCCCGCCGGTATCGCTGCATCGCCTACAATGCCCGCGGCTATCCGCCCTCGGCCGTGCCGTCCGATCCGAAGGCCTATTCGCAGGACCGCGCAACGGACGACATCGCGGCCGTGATCAAGGGCCTGGGGCTGGCGCCGGCACATGTCGTCGGCCTGTCCATGGGCGCCTTCGCGACGCTGCACCTGGGGCTGCGCCACCCCACGCTGGCGCGCAGCCTGACGGCAGCCGGCGTGGGCTACGGCGCGGCCCCCGGCAAGCGCGAGCAGTTCCGCGCCGAGGTCGAGGCCACCGCAACGCGCATCCGCGCCGAGGGGATGGAGACCATGGGTGCCGTCTATGCCCGCGGCCCGACGCGGTTGGTGTTCGAGGAGAAGGACCCGCGCGGCTACGCCGAATTCCGCGCGCAGTTGATGGAGCACTCGGCGGAGGGGTCCGCCAACACCATGATGGGCGTGCAGCGCGAACGCCCCGCGCTGGGCGACCTCGAGGCGCAGTTCAAGAAACTCACAGTGCCCACCCTGGTCATCGCCGGCGACGAGGACGACCCGACGCTCGAACCATCGGTATTCCTCAAGCGGACCATTCCCTCCAGCGCGCTGCTGGTGATGCCCAAATGCGGGCACACCATGAACCTGGAGGATCCGGACGCCTTCAACCGCGCGGTGCTGGACTTCGTCACACAGGTCGACGCCGGCGCGTGGCGCAACCGTATCCCGGAGAGCATGACGGGGGCGATCATCGCGGCGAAGGCCTGACGCGCTTCAGTTCGGAAATCGCGCCTGCCACAGGCCGAAGGGCTCGGGTGGCAGGCTGAACACAGCGTAGTCGAGTTCGGTCGGGCGCCAACCCGCGGCGCCATAAACGGGGCGAATGCAACAGAAGGTGCCGGGATTGGCGGCGGCATATCGCTCCATGCGCCGCCACAGGCCGCCTCGGTTCACGTGGGCATCCTGCGGGAACAGGTTGATGTCCATGCCGCCGCCCATGGTGTGGGCAAAGAAGTGACCGCGATCGTCGCCCGGGTAGGTGTCGGACCAGACGCCGCCCAGAAAGCCCGCCATGCGGGAGGTGTCGCGTGTGCCGGCAGGTTCGGCGCGCGAGACGCCCCAGACCGCCACGACCCGATCCTCCGCGCCATGGTCGAACAGGGTTCGGATGAAGGCGCCCGACCCGTCCGGCGCGTCGAAGCGCATGGTCAGCAACTCGCCCGGCGTGCCCGCCATGGCACCGTATTCCTGCGTGAGAAGCGCCGGCAGGGTGCGGTCCAGATGATCCGCCAGCGCGGCGTGGCCGGCGGGGTTGGGCGCGCTGCTCGCGGCGTCGTCGAATATCGTCACGCGGGCCTCCATGGCTGCACCCGCGCATGTTACGTCCGCCGACGTCGGCGCGCATGCCGGAACCCGCGACCATCAGTCCTGCAATGTGATCTTCATTCCATCGTGGCTCGCCACGAAGCCGATCGCTTCATAGAAGCGGCGCGCATCCGGGCGCGCCTTGTCGGTGGTCAGTTGCACCAGTCGGCAGCCGCGCGTGTGGCATTGCGCAATCGCCCAGTCGAACATGCGCCGGCCCAGGCCGGACCCGCGCTGGTCGGTGGCGATGCGCACGCTCTCGATCTGCCCGCGCCAAGCGCCGCGATGCGACAGGCCGGGGATGAAGGTCAGTTGCAGACAGCCGAGGATGCGCCCGCCCTGCTCCGCCACCGCGAGAAACTGGTTGGGATCGGCGTCGATGGCGGCGAAGGCGGCGGCATAGGCGGGATCGCCCGGCGCCTCGCGCGCCGCACCCAGCATGTCGTCGGCCAGCAGCGCCACGATCGCGGGCACGTCGTCCGCGGTGGCGCGCCGGAAGGTCACGCGTAGAGATCCCCGCGCGTCGGCGGCATGCCCGAGGCGCCGCGCGCGCGCTTCGTCGCCACCGTCTGGAAGATGCCGATGGTGCCGCGCTCGAAGCCGAGGCAGACGCCGGCGAGATACAGCAGCCACAGCCGGGTCTTCGCTGCGCCCACCTCGGCTTCCGCCGCCGCGCGATTGGCAAACAGGCGTTCCGTCCAGAGCCGGCAGGTGCGGCCGTAATGCTCGCGCCAGCCTTCCACGTCGTGCACCTCGAAGCCGCCGGCTTCCAGCGCATCCACCGTGCCGCCGATGTGGTCGAGCTCGCTGCCGGGAAACACGTAGTTGATGATCGCGCTGTATTCCGGGCGCTTCCTGCGGAAGTCCCGCTCGCTGCGCTTCATGGGCCGGGTGATGGCGTGGTGCAGGTAAACGCCGCGCGGCTTCAGCAGCGCACGTATCTGCTGGAAATAGCTGGCGCGGTTCGCGAGCCCGACATGCTCGAACATGCCGATCGAGGCGATCTTGTCGAACTCGACGCCTTGCAGTTCGCGGAAGTCGCGCAGTTCGATGGTGACGCGGTCCTGCAGGCCAAGTCGCTTCACCTTCTCGACCGCGAAATCGTGCTGTGCCTGGCTGAGCGTGACGCCATGCGCCCGCACGCCGTGGTGCTGCGCCGCGTGACAGACCAGTCCGCCCCAGCCGCAGCCGATGTCGAGCATGTGCTCGCCGGGCTTCAGGCGCAGCTTCCGGCAGATCATCTCCAGCTTGGCACGTTGCGCGGTGGCGATGTCGGCCTGCCAGTCGGGGAAGTAAGCGCAGGAATAGACCATCTCGGGGTCGAGAAAGAGCGCGTAGAAGTCATTCGACAGGTCGTAGTGGAACTGCACCAGCGCCTTGTCGTCGCGCCCTTGCCCGTGCTTCGCGGCCTGCGTGCCGGCATAGGCGTGTCCATCGCCGCCGCTGCCGGGGCCGAACAGGAAGGGCAGCAGCGTGCGCGCCGCCTTCAGCTTGTCGATCCGTCGTGCGATCCCGCGCGTCGATCCACCTCCAAGCCGCGCCGACAGGTCGAGCAGGGTGCCGCCCTCGAGGTCGACAGCACCCTCGGCGATCAGTTCCACGACCGTGGTCAGCCGCGGTCGGCGCACCAGGCGCGTGAGTGCGGCAGGCGTGGCGACCGCGACCACCAGGTCGCTGCGGGCCGACGGCGCGAGGGGCACCAGCGCGCCGTCCCATAGCCGCAGCGAGAGGTCCAACGGCGCGACCTCCGCCACATGGGCGGCAAAGCGCCGGAGGGACGCGATCCGGCGATCGGCCGCCATGGTGGTCAGATCCGCACGCGGTCCGGCGCGACCCAGCGCAGCGGATCCGCCCAGATCACGTCGTTCGTCGTCACCGCCCGGTCGAGCCGGTTCATGCCGCGCAGCTGGTCGATCGCGAGCTGGATGTTCGCGACGCTGTCGGCGGTCAGGTTCATTCGGAACGCCACCTTGGTCATGAGTTCCGCGATCAGCGCACGGTCCTGGCGCAGGAAGCGCGCGACCTGCTGGGCAGCCTGGTCGCGGTTGCTCTCGATGAACTCCTGCGCCTGGATCAGGCTTCGCATCAGGCGTTCGGTGGTGGGGCGGTTCTGCTCGGCCCAGGCCTTGTTCATGTAGACGTAGTTGCGGACGATCTGGATCGCCTCGTTGTTGACCAGGATGTGGGTGTTGGCGATGGCGCGCTGGGCGCGGGTCGGCCAGGGCTCCCACACGGCGAAGGCGTCGATGTTGCCGCGTTCCAGCGCCGCGACCATCTCCGGCGCCTCGACATTCACGATGGTGTAGTCGGCCGGGTTGAGGTTCAGCTTCGCGACGACGGACAGCCAGAAGGTCTCGGATCCCGTGCCGCGAGCCACGCCCACGCGCTTGCCCTTGAGTTCATCCATGGTGCGGATGTTGCGCCCGAGCACGCTGATCCAGCGCAGCAGCGCCGTGCCTTCGGCCACGGCCACCACATTCGGGTCGCGCACATTGGCCGAGACGCCCGCCTGTTCCGCGCCATAGGCGGAATTGACCTGGTTGCCGATCAGGAAGGCGATCATGGCGCTGCCCGAGGGACCGGTGTTGACGGTCACGTCGAGGCCGTTGCGCTCGAAGAAGCCGCCTTCCTTCGCGACGTAGAAGGGCGAGAAGGACGGATCGACGCCGGTGGCGATGGTGACGCGCGTCGGCGCGCCCTGCGCGAAGGCCGGCACGGGCAGTGCGGCCACGGCCGGCAGTGCCAGGATGGAACGACGGTTCATCTTGCTTCTCCCTGTTGAGTCACACGGTGGCGTCACGCAGAGGCGTGGTCAGACTGTGGCATTGAAGCGCCCGGCGAAGGCGCGGATCAGGAACCGGAACACCCGGTCGGTGGTGAAGCCCAGCAAGCCCAGTGCCACCAGCGCCACGAAGATGTCCTCGATCTGCATGAACAGCCGCGCATCCCACAGCAGCTTGCCCAAGCCGTCATTCGAGGCAATGAGTTCCGCCGCGACGATGGTGACGAAGGCATTCGCCATGGCCAAGCGCATTCCGGTCAGGATGTAGGGCACCGTGGCCGGCAGCGCGACCAGCGCGAAGACCTGGAAGCGCGACGCGCCCAGGCATTGCGCCGCGCGGATCTTGTCGCGCCCCACCGCGCCCACGCCCGCCGCCGTGGCGATGACGACGACGAAGACCGTGGTGTAGGCGATGAGGAAGATCTTGCTCTCCTCCCCGATGCCGAACCAGATCACCGCGACGGTAATCATCGCCACCGCGGGGATGAAGCGGAAGAATTCCGTCCAGGGTTCCAGCAGCCAGCGCACCGGCTTGAAGGACCCGATCGCCAGGCCGATCGGGATGCCGATGGCGCTGCCCAACAGGAATCCCTGCAGGATGCGCCGCATGGAGGCGATGATCTGTTCCTGGAGGATGTTGTCCTCGATCAGCACGACCGCGCGTTCCAGCACCGGCAAGGGTCCTGGAAACAGGATGGACTTCACCACGAAGGCCGCCGCCAGGTGCCAGATCAGGAACAGCAGCGCGAAGCCGGCGATGTAGCCCGCGACGACGGCGAGGCGGTCAGTGCGCACCGTGGATCTCGTCGTGAATGAGGGCATGGACCTCGCGAAAGGCGGCCATGAAGGCGTCAGAGGTTCGTTCGCGCGGGAAGGGCAACTGCACCGGGATCACCGCCTTCAGCGTGCCCCCAGGCCCGCGCTTCATCACCCCCACGCGGGTCGCGAGCGCGACGGCTTCCTCGATGTCATGGGTGATGAACAGCACGGTCTTGCGGGTCTCGGCCCAGATGCGGCTCAGTTCGCCCTGAAGCACCGCGCGCGTCATGGCGTCCAGCGCGCCGAAGGGCTCGTCCATCAACAGCATGCGCGGGTCGTTGGCCAGCGCGCGGGCGATCTGGATGCGCTGCTTCATGCCGCCCGAGAGCTCGGACGGGTGCTTGGCCCCCTGCCCCGTCAGCCCCACCATCTTGAGGTAGTGCTCGGCCTTCGCGCGACGTTCGCCACGGCCAAGCCCGCGCAGCCGCAGCCCGAAGGCGATGTTGTCGAGCGCGGTCAGCCAGTCATACAGGCTGTCATGCCCCTGGAAGACCACGCCGCGATCCGCCCCGGGCCGGTTCACCGGCTTGCCGTCCAGCAGGATGCGCCCGGCGGTCGGCTGCTCGAACCCGGCCACCATGTTCAGCACCGTGGTCTTGCCGCAGCCGGAGGTGCCGAGCAGGCAGAAGAACTCGCCTTCCGCCAGGTCGAGCGTGAAGTCGCGCACGGCTTCCCAGGCGCCGGTGCGGCCGCGATAGGTCTTGCCCACGCCCTCGAGCGTCACCAATGCCACGCCAGACCCCATGCTTCCCTGCCCGGTTCATTAGGCGCGACATCGTGCCGCGGCAACCCGGCTTCACGGCCCGCGGGGCCGGGTCTAGAACCGTCGCGGCAAGAAACCACGGAGGGAATGCCTGATGCCGAACATGCTCGAGGGCAAGGTCGCGATCGTCACCGGCGCCGGCAACGGCATCGGGCGCGAGATCGCCATCATGATGGCCGGCCAGGGTGCGAAGGTCATCATCAACGACGTCGGCGCCTCGGTCTCGGGCGAGGGCCAGGACGCGACCCCCGCGCAGCAGACCAAGGCGATCATCGCGCAGAATGGCGGCCAGTCCGAGATCTCGGCCGAATCCGTCGCCACCTGGGCCAGCGCGCAGAAGATCGTGCAGGCCGCGATGGACCACTACGGCCGCATCGACATCGTGGTGAACAATGCCGGCATCCTGCGCGACCAGATCTTCCATCGCATGACGCCCGAGGAATGGGACAGCGTGATCGCCGTCCACCTGTCCGGTTCGTTCTATGTGTCCCGCGCGGCGGCCACGCATTTCCGCCAGCAGCAGTCGGGCGCCTTCGTGCACATGTCCTCGACCTCGGGCCTGATCGGCAATTTCGGCCAGGCGAACTACTCGGCGGCCAAGATCGGCATCGTCGGTCTGTCGAAGTCGATCGCGCTGGACATGGCGCGCTTCAACGTGCGGTCGAACTGCATCGCGCCCTTCGCCTGGTCACGCATGACCGGCACCATCCCGGCGGAAACCCCCGAGCAGAAGCGCCGCGTCGAACGCATCATGCAGATGACGCCCGATAAGAACGCGCCGCTCGCGGTGTTCCTGGCCTCCGACGCGGCGAAGGACGTGACCGGGCAGATCTTCTCGCCCCGCATGAACGAGCTGTTCGTCTACAGCCAGATCCGCCCGATCAAGTCGGTGCATCGTTCCGAAGGCTGGACGCCCGAGGCCATTGCCGAATACGCGCTGCCGTCGCTCGCGCAGGGCTTCTCGAAGCTCGAACGGTCCGGCGACGTGTTCTGCTGGGATCCGATCTGAGGGTCGCGGACCGTTGCACGGTCCGCTTGAGTCTTGGTTGACCTCGATCGCCGGCGCGCGCGCACGGGCGCTTGGCGTTCGTGCCATGCGCTGGCGCGCAGGCGGCGACCGGCAGTCTGGGCGCGGTCGCGTTATGCGCTCCCGGCCCGATGCCTTGCATCGGGCCGCGGCAACCACGCACCGGCGATTGCTGTGGTGCGGCATGGCACTAGCGTTCTGCGCCATCGCCGCATCCGCCACGGCCCAGGCGCCGGCGGGGGTGCGCGATGCCGTCCAGCGCCTGAGCGCCACCGCGGCGCTGGAGGCACTGCTGCGCGCCGCACCCTGCGCCTTCGCCCCCTTCACGCGGCATCTCGACCGGCTGCCGTCGAACCTGCCCTGGGCGCAGCCCGTAGCGATCGTTCTGTTCGATGGTCTGCCGGGGTTGCCGACGGGCCACCGCGCCGTGGTGCTGCGCCCGACGCGTGAATTGATGGCGCGCGCCGCGACGCGGCAGGTGATCGCGCAGGGCGGCGTGTCGCTGCACGCCGTCGACCTGTCGCCGCTACCGGCGGATGCGCCGACGCCCTCGTTTCTTGCACTGCTCGTCACGCCGCCCGCCACACCACCGGAAGGCTGCGTTGCGCAGCCGCCCCGCTGAACCGGAATTCCGCCGCCATGACCGCGCTCGCACCCGCCCTGCTGAACCCCCGCCGCATCGCCCTCGTAGGCGCCTCGGCCGACCCGACCCGGCTGACGGCGCGCGCGCAGATCTATCTTCGCAAACACGGCTTCGATGGCGCGCTCTATCCGGTGAACCCGCGCGCGGAGACCATCCTTGGCGAACGCGCGTATCCGTCGATCGCCAGCATTCCCGGACCGGTCGACCTGGCCTACCTGCTGCTCGCGACCGAACATGTGGAAGGCGTCATCGCCGATGTCGCGGCCAAGGGCATCCCGGTCGCCGCCATCCTGGCCGATGGCTTCGCGGAAGCAGGTCCCGAAGGTGTGGCGCGGCAGGAACGCCTGCTCGCCACCGCGCGCGCGGCGGGCGTGCGCATCCTCGGGCCCAATTCGATGGGCTTGGTGAATGTGAACGGGCGCAGCGCGTGCTCGGTGAACGCTGCGCTGGAAGCAGAGTCGCTCCCGGCGGGCCGGCTCGCGCTGGTGTCGCAATCCGGCTCCATGCTGGGCGCCATCATGGCGCGTGGGGCGGCGCGCGGCCTCGGTTTCTCGCATCTCATCAGCACCGGCAACGAGGCCGACCTCACCGCCAGCGAGATCGCCGGCCTGCTGGTGGACGACCCCGACACGGACGCGATCCTGCTGTTCCTCGAAGCCATCCGCCGCGCCGATTTGCTGGCAGAAGCCGCGCGCCGTGCGCACGCCGCCGGCAAGCCGATCATCGCGTTCAAGCTGGGCCGGTCGTCCTTCGGGGCGGAACTCGCCAACAGCCACACCGGCGCGCTGGCGGGCAGCGACGCCGCGGCCGACGCCTTCTTCCGCGCCAACGGCATCGCGCGTGTCACGATGATCGAAGCGCTTCTCGAATCCCCCGCGCTGTTCATCGGGCGCAGGCCGCTCGCCGCGCCGAAGCGCGCCGTCTCGGTCATGACCACGACCGGCGGCGGCGGCGCGATGGCGGTCGACGCGCTGGGTGTCGCGGGCATCGAGACCCGCGCGCCGCATGCCGTCGCCGTGGAGGGCCTGAAGGCCGCCGGCCTGCCGCACCATGGGCGAATGATCGACGTGACCTTGGCCGGCACCCGGGCCGACAAGGTGCAGGCCGCGATGGCCGCGCTGTCAGCCGACCCGGATACCGACCTCGCGCTGTCCGTGATCGGCTCCTCCGCGCAGTTCCGCCCCGCCGATGCGGTGGCGGGGCTGGTCGGCGCGGCCAAGGCCGGGCATGGCAAGCCGATCGCGGCGTTCCTGGTGCCGCAGGCCGATGTCTCGCTGCGCATGCTGGGCGAGGCGGGCATCCCGGCCTTCCGCACGCCGGAATCCTGCGCGGATGCCATCCGCGCCTTCCTGGACTGGCAGGCGCCGCGGGCGGGGCCCGACACCGGCGGCATCGCGCACGCCCTGCCCGCGCGCCCGGACGAAGCGGATGCGCGGCGGCTGTTCGCAGCCCTTGGCCTCGACAGCGGCGTCGCGATCTTCGCCGCACCCGACGCCGTGCCCGACGGGCTGCGCTATCCGGTGGCGCTGAAGATCCTGTCGCCCGACCTCGCGCACAAGACCGAGGTCGGCGGCGTGGCGCTGAACATCCCCGACGCCGCGGCGCTGCGCGCGGAAGCCGCCGCCATGGCCGCGCGCGTCGTCGCGAAGGCGCCCGGCGCGACGCTCACGGGCTTCCTGGCGCAGCCCATGGCGAAAGGGTTGGCCGAGGCCATCCTCGGCTACCGCCGCGACCCCGAGAGCGGCCCGGTCGTGCTGGTCGGCGCCGGAGGCGTGATGGCGGAACTGCACCGCGACACGGCATTGCGCTGCGCACCGGTCGGGCTCGACGAAGCCCATGCCATGATCACCGAGGTCAAGGGCCTGAAGCCGCTCGCCGGATGGCGCGGGCTGCCGAAGGGGGACCTCGATGCGCTGGCGCGCGCCATCGTCGCGGTGTCGCGCCTGGCCGCCCTGCCGGACATCGCGGAGGCCGAGATCAATCCGCTGATCATCCACGCCGAAGGCCAGGGTGTGACGGTCGCAGATGCCTGGGTGGTCCGTGCCTGACCGCACACCCGCGGTCGAGGCCTTCTGGGCCGCGTATCGCGAGGCCAACGGGCTCGACCATGACCGTTACGACGTGGTCGCGCACGGCCATACGCCCGATATCGCGAACGCGCTGGCGGCGCTGATCCTGGCCGGACGCAAGCGGGCCACCGCCTCGCTCGACCGCGACTACGGCCCAGGCAAGCCGCCGCGCCCCGCACCAGGCGACCATGTGCTGGTGGTGGACGGGTCGGGTCGGCCCGTCTGCATCTGGCAGACCACCGAGGTCACGGTCGGCCCGCTCGGCGGGGTTACCGAGGAGTTCGCCTGGGTCGAGGGCGAGGGCGACCGCTCCCGCGAGACCTGGCTGGTGAACCACCGCGATTTCTTCGGCTGGCAGGCCGCGCGCGACGGCTTCGTGCTGACCGATGACGAACCCGTGGTCTTCGAGCGCTTCCGCGTCGTCTGGCCCACCCCCGACGCCTGACCTTCCCGCGCGCCCCGTGCGGTGCCACGCTGCGGCCATGTCCGGCCATGACCTCATCGCCGCCCGCTACGGCGCCCTGCCCTTCGAACCGCTGGCGGAGATCCCGCCCGCGCTCGCAGCCCTGCTCGACCGGCGCGTCACGCGCCGCTACACCGCCCGCGGCGTCGAGGACGCGCTGCTCGACACCATCCTGGCGGCCGCGCAATCGGCGCCATCGAAATCCGACCTGCAGCAGTATTCCATCATCGTCACGCGTGATGCCGCCAAGATCGCCAAGGTGGCCGACTGGATCGGCACCATGCCCTGGATCAAGGACGCGCCGGTGCTGCTGCTGTTCTGCGGCGACATGCGGCGCGGCCAGGCGGCCTGCACGCTGCATGGCCGCCAGCACGCCAACAACAACATGGACACCTTCCTGAACACCGCGGTGGATGCCGCGCTGGCCATGGGCATGGCGATCGCCGCGGCGGACGCGGCGGGGCTCGGCACCTGCCCGATCTCATATGTGCGCAGCCATATCGAGAAGGTCGGGCCGCTGTTCCGCCTGCCGGAGGCGGTCTACCCGGTGGCGGGGCTTACGCTCGGCTGGCCGGACGCGCGCAACGAACCGACGCCGCGCCTGCCCCCCGCCGCCGTGATCCATCGCGAGGGCTACGACGACGCTGCTCTGCCGGCCGCGCTCGAGGCCTATGACGCGCTGCGCCCCCGCCAGAAGCCACGCTACCCGGAGGTTCACGGCCCGGCACCCGAAGGCTGCACCTGGTCCGAGAACGCCGCCCGGCAGCTCAGCGTGCCGGAACGCTTCGGCTTCCGCGCCTGGCTGCGGCTGAGAGGCTTCGCGCTTGACTGACCCCACCGCCGATAATCCCGGCGGCGCCGATGCCGAAGGCCTCGCGCGCCGCACCGCCCGCCCGCGCGACGCCGCGAGCCTGATCGTCTGGCGCATCGGCCCGGCAGGGCCCGAATTGCTGATGGGCAAGCGCCACGCCCGCCACCGCTTCATGCCGGATGTGATGGTGTTTCCGGGCGGGCGTGTCGACCCCGACGACCATCGCCAGCCCGCCACGCGGGAACTGCCGCCCGCCACGCGCCGCATGCTGGAACGCCGAGCGACCCCAGGCCGCGCGCGCGCCATCGCCATCGCCGCGGTGCGCGAACTGCATGAGGAAACCGGCCTGGTGCTGGGCGAACGCCGCAACGAGGGCGTCGCGGCCGACCTGTCGGCGCTACACTACATCTGCCGAGCGGTCACGCCCGGCCGCCGGCCGATCCGCTTCAACGCCCGCTTCCTCGCGGCCCCGGCCGAGGCCGTGCATGGCGAGATCGCGGGCTCGGGCGAACTCGAGAGGCTTGGCTGGTACACGCCTGAGGCGGCGCATCGCCACCACGTGGCGGACATCACCGGCAAGGTGCTGGTGGAATTCCTCGACTGGCTGGAAATGACGCCCCGGGCGCGATCATCGCGACCGCTGATCGTGTTCCGCGGCATGGACAACCGGCACCAGGAACGCTGAGCGCGGCCGCGCCCGGTGGCAGTCCCGGCTATTCGCCCGGCGCGCCGCCCAGGGCGTCGCCCGGCCGGCGGCGGGGTTCGAGCATCATAAGCCCGGCCAGCATCAGCGCGCCGCCGCCCAGCGCCAGCACGGCCGCCACCAACAGGGGCACGCGCCCCGGCGCGGTGGCATCGCCCAGCAGCAGCACGACCAGCAGAAGGTTGCCGAACAATCCGGTGGTGATCAGCGTGATGGGAATGACTGGCATGGCGGTGGCTCCGTTCATGCTTGGTTGAACACCACCGGCGCGGCGCGACCGCGACGCTCCCGCGGCAGTTTTGTGGCGGTCCCTGCATGGACAGCGGGGCAGCCATCTGGAAATGTTGCAGGGCACAACGTGAACAGGAGGTTTCCACCATGCGCAGGCTCCTCGCCGCCGCCCTTATCTCGGCTGCCGTCGCCGGCCCGGCCATGGCGCAGGGCCAGCCGCCGCTGCGCTGCGCGGTGGATGGCACCTTCGCCCCGCACGCCTTCCCGTCCCTGCAGGGCGGCGTGCAGGGCTTCCAGATCGACCTGTTCCGCGAGGTCGCGCGCCGCATGGGGCGTGAGATCGTGATCGACAGCGCCGCCTTCTCGGGCCTGATCCCCGCGCTGAACGCCGGGCGCTACGATTTCCTGTGCGCGCCCACCACCGTCACGCGCGAACGGGCCGAGGCGCTGCTGTTCACCGAGGGCTACATCTGGACCGAGCTGCAGTTCGGCATCCGCCGCGGCACGCCGCCGATCCGCTCCGAGGAAGACCTGCGCGGCAAGACCATCAGCGTGAACAAGGGCACGCCCTACGAGCAATGGGTGACAAACAACGCGCAGCGGCTGAACCTCACGCTCATGGCCTTCGACAGCCAGGCGGACGCAGCGCAGGCGGTCATCCAGGGCCGGGCTTACGCGAACCTGTCGGGCAATACGGTGGTGCGGTATTCGGCCTCGCGCACGCCGCAATACGTGGCGGACTACGTGCTGCCGGGCTCGCGCCTGCACTGGGGCACCCCCTTCCGCCGCGACTCCGGCGCGATGCGCAACCAGGTCGAGGACGTGCTGACCTGCATGAAGCGTGACGGCACCATCGCGCGGCTGTCCGAGCGTTGGTTCGGCGACCGCCCCGGCCCCGACCAGGCCGAGAACATCGAGTTCCCCGGCTATGGCCCGCCGGACATGCCGGGCTACGACCCGACCCCGCAGAACCCGCGCTGCAGCTGATGCCCGGCGCCCCGATCGTCGAGGCGCGCGCGATCCACAAGCATTTCGGCCACCTCCATGTGCTGAAGGGCGTGGATCTTGTCGTGGCCGAGAAGGAACTGGTCTTCCTGATCGGCCCCTCGGGATCGGGGAAGTCGACGCTGCTGCGCTGCCTGAACCGGCTGGAGGACCCGTCCTCCGGCTCGGTCACGGTGGATGGCATCGACATGCTCGATGCGCGCACCGACATCAACAAGGCGCGCCAGCGGATCGGAATGGTGTTCCAGTCCTTCAACCTCTATCCGCACATGACGGCGCTCGGGAATGTCGCGCTGGCGCTGCGCAAGGTGCAGGGGCTGGGGCGGGCGGAGGCCGAGGCGAAGGCGGCCGCGGCATTGGACCGCGTGCACCTCGGCGACCGCGCCGACCACTACCCGTTGCAATTGTCAGGCGGGCAGCAGCAACGCGTGGCGATCGCGCGCGCCATTGCGCTGGAACCGCGCGTCATGCTGTTCGACGAACCGACCAGCGCGCTCGACCCCGAACTGGTCGGCGGCGTGCTGGCGGTGATGCGCGAATTGCGCGAGGACGGCATGACCATGGTGGTGGTCAGCCACGAGATGGGATTCGCCAAGGCCGCCGCTGACCGCGTGGTGTTCATGGCCGATGGCGCCATCGTCGAGACCGGCGTACCGGACGAGATCTTCGCCAACCCGCAGCACGACCGCACGCGCAGCTTCATCCGCCAGATCGAGCGGCATTGATGGCTGTCCGCGCGTCTTCAGGTGTCGCGGCCCTCGCATTCCCGTGCCGGACGGGTGAAGGAAAACCAACCCTGCGGGGTACGCAGGCAGCCGTTCAGCCATTCACCCTCGATGACCCGGCCGCGGATCACCAGGCGGCCGCGTCCGTTCGGGTGCGTGATGCTCCAGCCACCTTCATAGACGATGCCCGGCCCCGGAAACTCAACCCGGCCCGAGACGAAATAGTCGTCGCGGAAGGTGCCTTCCTGGCGCAGGCGGATCTCCTTGCCGGCGATCAGCGTGAGCGTGCCGGGGCCCTCGTTCTTGCCGCCACGGAGCGCACCTTCGTAGATCATGGAGCGCTCGACGCCCTCCTCCGTCCAGCGGACCTCGGCGCGGCCCTCGCCCTCGGCCGGGCCTTCCGGGCAGGGGCCGGTCCAGGAGGCGGTGAGGTTGCTGATCCCGGCGCGGATGCCGCTCGCCCACAACCAGCAGCCATCGGCACCGTCGTTCACGAAGCCGCCGCGCCCGCCGGGCACCATGCGCTGGTCCTCGGGCGGCGGGCCGGCGGCGGCGCAGAACAGGGCCAGCACGGCCAGGGCGGCGGGTTTCGGCAGGCGCATCCGGCACGGTCCTTCATCGGCTTCGCGGTGCAGCATAGCGCAGGCTGGCGCGGGAGTGTGACGCCGTGACGGGCTGGGAGCGCTTCACCGACAGCTTCTTCAATGCCCGCGTCATGGCGCAGTACCTGCCCAAGATCATCGAGGGCTTCGGCCTGACGGTCGTACTGGCGCTGTGCATCATCGCGGCCGGGCTGGCGGCGGGCCTGGCATTGGCGCTGGTCCGCGCCTTTGGGATCCGGCCGCTGAACTGGCTGATCATCTTCGTGGTGGACCTGTTCCGCGCCCTGCCGCCGCTGGTGATCATCGTGCTGCTGTTCTTCGGCCTGCCCAATGCGGGGGTGGAACTGTCCGGCTTCGTCGCATCCTGGCTGGCGCTGACGCTGGTGCTGATGGCCTTCTCCGAGGAAATCTTCTGGGCCGGCATCACCGCCGTGCCGAAGGGGCAGTGGGAGGCGGCGCGGTCCACCGGGCTGGGGTTCCTGCAGACCTTGTCCTACGTCGTGCTGCCGCAGGCCCTGCGCATCACCATCCCGCCGCTGACCAACCGCACCATCGCCATCACCAAGGGCACCGCGCTGGCGTCGGTGGTGGCGGTGCCGGACATCCTGGGCGCGGCGAATGCGGGTGTGTCGTTCTCGTTCAACCCGTCGCCGCTGACGCTCGGGGCCATCGCCTACCTGGTGCTGTTCTTCCCCGTGGTGGTGCTGGGGCGCTGGATCGAGACGCGCTTCGCGTGGAAGCGGTGACGAACATGCGGTCGCGCAGCCTCGCAGGCACAGCCGTGGAGTGGAGCGTGAATCGCATGGTCAGCCCCATGCGGTCCCCCAGCCCCGTAGGCACGGCCGACGAGCGGAGCGTGAATCGCATGGTCCACGCATAACGCCATGGATATCTTCCTCGATACCTTCTTCAACTGGCAGATCGCGCAGGAGGCCTCGCCGATCCTGTGGCAGGGGCTGTGGTCCACGCTGATGCTCTCGGCGCTCGTGGTGCCGCTCGGCATCATCGGCGGCATCATGATCGCGGTGCTCTCCACCGTGCAGTCCCCCTGGGTGAAGTGGCCGCTGCGCGCCTGGGTGGACACTTTCCGCGCCCTGCCGCCGCTGGTGCTGCTGATCTTCATCTTCGCGGGGTTACCCTTCATCGGGCTCGACGTCGGCGCCTGGGGGGCGGTGGCGATCGGCTTCTTCCTCAACACCGGCGCCTATTACGGCGAGATCCTGCGCGCCGGGATCGAGAGCATCCCGCGCGGACAGATCGAGGCCGCGCGATCCACCGGCCTGACGCGCGGGCAGACCATGCGCTTCGTGGTGCTGCCGCAGGCGGTGCGCAACGTGCTGCCGGACCTGATCTCGAACACGCTGGAGGTGGTGAAGCTGACCTCCATCGCCTCGGTCGTCGCACTTCCCGAGTTGCTGTTCCAGGCGCGCCAGGCGCAATCCGTCACCTACAACGCGACGCCGATCATGGTGGCGGCGGTGGTGTATTTCATCCTGCTCTGGCCGGTGGTGCGGGTGCTCTCGCGGCTGGAGAACCGGCAATTGGCAGGGCGGCGCTGATCGGGCGATGATGGGGCGATCGCGCCGGGAGAGCGCGGCCGCACCAACGTCCAGGATCATGCCGCCATGACATTCCGCATTTCCCGCAGGCCGATGCTGGGCGCGCTCGCGATACTTCCCGCGCCGGCCTTCGCGCAAGGGGCCGCGCGGCCGATCACCGTCGTGGTGCCCTTCGCGCCCGGCGGCAGCACCGACATCGTCACGCGACTGCTGGCGGAGCGCATGACGGCGCTGCTCGGCCAGACGGTGCAGGTGGAGAACCGGCCCGGCGCGAATACCGTGATCGGCGCGGAATATGTCGCGCGGGCGCGGCCGGATGGGCAGACGCTGCTGATGGCGGCGGGCACCACGCTCACCATCAACCCGGTGATCGTGCCGAACCTGCCCTACAAGGTGGATGATTTCGCGCCGGTCATGCTGGCCACGACCTTCCCCTTCGGCATCATCACCAAGCTGGACGGCGGGCCAGTGGATGTGCCGGCCTGGGTGGCGGCGGCGAAGGCGCGGCCGGGGCTAATGACCTATGGCACCAATGGGCCGACGACGCTGACCAATGTGGCGATGCTCATGGTGATGGAGCGGCTTGGCATCACCATGCAGGACGTGACCTATCGCGGCGATTCCGCGCAGCTGGCGGCGTTCCTGGCGGGTGACCTCGACATGCTGATCGTGGCCGGCGGCACCGCGCAGCCGGTGCATCGCAACCGGCAGGGGAGGCTGATCGCCTGGACCAGCGAGCGGCGGGTGGAATCGACGCCGGAGGTGCCGTCGATCGCGCAATTCGCGCCGGGGCTTGAGGTACTGTCCTGGTTCGGCCTGCTGGCGCCGGCACGCACGCCGGCCGATGTCGTGCTGCGGGTGAATGCCGCCGCGAATGAAGCGTTGCAGGATGCCCGCATCCGCGAGCGCCTGACCACCGATGGCCAGTTCCTCGCTGGTGGCACCCCCGATGATTTCGCGACGTTCCTGAAACGCACGGACGACCAATGGCGCCCGATCCTGCAGCGCCTGGACGTCCCGCGCTGAAGTCCCTGCGGTCCAGGGGGCCGTAGCCCCCTGGCGGGGCGGTCCGGAGAGGCAGCGCCGCTCCGGCGCTCAGGTGATGGCGTAGACGTCGTAGGTCGGCCCGCTCGGCGGCCGCTGGCCCACGCCGATGGCGATCACCTTGTTCATCCAGGCGAGTTCGGGCGCGCCGGTCTCGAAGCGGGCGGAAATCCGGAAATAGTAGTCGGCCGGATCGACCGGCTGGCCGCTGTTCAGCCGCGCCAGCACTTCCGGCGCGCCGGTGCGGATGCCGCTGTAGTGCATGAAGACGATGCCGCCGGTGGCGGATTTCACCGTCAGCCGTACATCCATGTGCGCGGTGCCGTCGGGGTCCACGCGCAGCCAGTCGGCGGCGGTGTCGGGCAACACCTCGCCGTTGAAGCGCGGGCCCTCCAGCGTGCCGCCGGTGACTGGAACCACGCGCAATTCGCCGTTGCGCGCGGTGCCCGCCATCTGCGGCACGCCGGCCGACAGCGCCATGCGGAACAAGAATTCTGATGTCAGCGGCAGTGGAGCCATGGCGCGTTTCCCCTAATGAATCGTCGCGCCAGGATGCCCGCGCTTCAGCGCTGCCGCCAGGGCAGCCCCTCGGCCTTCCAGCCGGCGACGGTGCCGCGATGGCCATCCGCATCGACCGGGCCTTCGAAGCCATCCGCCACGTTGAAGGCGTGCGGGAAGCCCGCCGACTGCGCCGCCTGCCCGGCCGCCAGCGACCGCGCGCCGGACCGGCAGATGAAGTAGACGCGGTGCAGCGGCGTCAGCCCCGCTTTGTGCAGTTGGTCGGCGAAATGGCCGTTCACCTGCATGCCCGGGTAGATCTGCCACGGGATCAGCACGGTCTGCTTGGCGATGGCGCCAAGGTCCGGAAGGCCCACGAAGTTCCATTCGGCGTCGGTGCGCACATCCACCAGGGCGGCCTGCGGATCGTTGCGTAGGGCCTCCCAGGTGTCCTTGGGGCTGATATCGGGCACGGATGCCACGGCAGAACTCCTTCCGAGCGAGTCGCTCGCAGGCGCCAAAATGATGCAGTGCGACAGGCGGGGCAACCACGCTGCTGGCCTCTCGGGCCAGGCTCGTCTAGGGTGCGCTGACGATTGACGGATTCCATCAGATCATGAACGCCCCCGCCAGGACCCTGCAGGAGGACCGCGCCGCCGCCACCCGTGCGCGCATCCTCGAGGTCGCCGAGGCCCTGTTCCGCTCGATGGGCTACCAGAAGACCGCGGTGGCCGACATCGCGCGCGAACTCGGCATGTCGCCGGCGAATGTCTACCGCTTCTTCGCCTCGAAAAGCGCGATCAACGAGGCGATCACCGACCGACTCTTGGGCGGCATCACCGCAGAACTCGAAGCCCTCGCGGACGGCCCGGGCAGCGCCGGCGAACGCCTGCGCGCCATGCTGCGCCTGTTGCATGCGCGCCACCTGGCGCTGTTCTTCGACCAGAAGCGCATGCACGACATGGTCTCAGCCGCCATGAGCGAGCACTGGGGCGTCATCGCCGTCTTCATCAGCCGCATCGAGGCGGCCATGGCGCGCGTGGTAGCTGACGGCGTGGCACGCGGCGAATTCAGCCCGCGCGACCCCGACCTGACCGCCCGTCTGCTGAAGCAGGGCACGCTGTGCTGGACGCATCCCGCGCTGATTTCGGAATCCCTGGCCAAGCGCGTTCAGGACGAGGCGCAGCTGGCCGAGGAGCTGGAGCAGATGCTCGGCCTGCTGATCCAAGGGCTGAAGGCTGATTCCTGACGATTGTTGACTTTCATCAATCACTAGTCATAGCCTGCGGCGTCCCGCAGGAGACCCCCATGCGCGCCGCCCTACTCGCCCTTGCGCTGCTCGCCTTCCTTCCGGCCTGCCGCGATGCCGCGCCGCAGGTCGCCGCGCCGGAACCGCCCCGCCCCGTCCAGGTCGCCGAGATCCGCTTCGCCCCGGCCGAGCAGCCGCGCGCCTTCGCCGGCGTGGTGAAGGCACGGCGGGAGGCCGACATCGCCTTCCGCGCCGGCGGGCGCATCGCCGCGCGACTGGTCGATGTCGGCGCTGTGGTCACCGCCGGGCAGGAACTGGCGCGGCTCGACCCCGCCGACATCGCGCTGGCGGTGCGCTCGGCCGAGGCGGACCTCGCCGCCGCCGAGGCCGAGGCGCGCCGCGCCACCGCCGATGCCGGGCGGTCGCGCACCCTGATGGCGGCCGGCCACGTCGCCGCCGCCTTCGACGACCAACGCCAGGCCACCGCGCGATCGGCCGAGGAACGCGCCACGGCGGCGCGCGCGGCGCTGGACCTCGCGCGCAACCGGCTCGACCACACCATCCTGCGCGCGCCGACCGCTGGCGTGGTGACCGCGGTGATCGCGGAGGCCGGCCAGGTCATGGCCGAAGGCCAGCCCGTCATGCGCATCGCGGATCCCGCCGAACGCGAATTGCTGGTGCAGGTGCCCGAGGGCGCGCTGCCGGGCCTGGCCGCCGCCACCGCCGAGGCCGTGCTCTGGGCGCGCCCCGGCGAACCGGTCGCGGCACGGCTTCGCGAGGTCGCGCCCCAGGCAGACCCCATCCTGCGCACCTATGCCGTGCGCTTTGCCCTGCCGGACGCGCCGGCCTGGGCCGCGCTCGGCATGACGGGCACGATCCGCCTGCGCGCCGAGAGCGAGCCGGTCGCGCTGCTGCCGGCCTCCGCCCTGCATGACCGTGGCCAGGGCCCGATGGTCTGGAAGGTGGAGGGCGCGCGCCTGCGCGCGGTGCCAGTCGAGGTCGCGCGGCTCGGCGAAACCCAGGTCGCGCTGCGCGGAGCGCTTGTTGAGGGCGACCGCGTGGTGACACTCGGCCCGCAGTTGCTCGATGCCGGTGCGACGGTGCGGGTGGTACAGACCCGCGCCCTCGCGACGCTGCGCTGACGGGGGCCGCCACCATGGGCTTCAACCTGTCCGACTGGGGCGTGCGCAACGGCGCGCTGACGCTGTTCCTGATCGTGATGCTCGGCGCGGCAGGGGCGATGGCCTATCTGCGGCTCGGCCGCGCGGAGGATCCGGGCTTCACGCTGAAGGTCATGGTCGTCACCGCGCAGTGGCCCGGCGCGACGGCGGCCGAGATGCAGGAGCACGTGGCGGACCCCATCGAGGCGCGGCTGCAGGACCTCGCCTGGCTCGATCGCGTCGAGACCTTCACGCGGCCCGGCCAGGCCGTGATGACGGTCGTGCTGCGCGACACCACGCCGCCGCGTGAAGTCCAGGGCCTGTGGTACCAGGTGCGCAAGAAGGTCGGCGACATCCGCCACACGCTGCCCGCCGGCGTGCAGGGACCCTTCTTCGACGACGAATACTCCGACGTCTGGTCCGCCATCTACGCCGTGACGGGCGCAGACAATGCCGAACTGGTCCGCCAAGCCGAGGCGCTGCGCGCCCGCCTGCTGCGCGTGCCCGGCGTGGACAAGGTGAAGATCTTCGGCGAGCAGCCGCAGCGCATCCATGTCGAAGTGGCGCATGCGCGCCTGGCCTCGCTCGGCCTGCAGCCGCAAGCGGTGATCGACGCGCTGGCCCGGCACAACCCCGTGACGCCCGCCGGCGTCGTGGAGGGCAGCGCGACACGGCTGCACCTGCGCGTGGGCGGCGGCTTCGACGGGCTGGCGGCGATCCGCGACGTGCCGGTCGCGGCCGGCGGGCGGTCCCTGCGCCTGGGCGACATCGCCGAGGTCACACGCGGCTTTGCCGATCCGCCGGGCAACGGCATCCGCCAGGGTGGGCAGCCGGCGGTGCTGCTGGCCGTGGGCAAGCAGCCGGGCGTGAACGTGGTGACGCTGGGCGCGGATCTGGCCGCGGCAATGGCGGCGCAGCGCGCGGTCACACCAGTCGGCGTGACCGTCACGCAGATCGTCGACCAGGCGCAGGTGGTGCAGGAGAGTGTCGCGGAATTCCTGCTGAAATTCGCCGCCGCACTCGGCGTGGTGATGGTGGTGTCGTTCCTGTCGCTCGGCTTCCGTGCGGGCGTAATCGTCGCGCTGTCGGTGCCGCTGACGCTCGCCATCGTCTTTCTGGTGATGCTGGCCACGGGCATGGAGCTGGAGCGCGTGACGCTCGGCGCGCTGATCCTCTCGCTTGGCCTGCTGGTGGATGATGCGATCATCGCGATCGAAGCGATGGTCGTGAAGCTCGAGGAAGGCTGGACGCGCGCCAAGGCGGCGACCTTCGCCTGGACCTCGACGGCGGGGCCGATGCTTTCGGGCACCCTGGTGACGGTGGCGGGCTTCCTGCCGGTCGGCTTCGCGCGATCGACAGCGGGCGAATATGCCGGCGGCATCTTCTGGGTGGTGGGCTTCGCGCTGATCGCGTCGTGGTTCGTGGCGGTGCTGTTCACGCCGTGGCTCGGCGTGAAGCTGCTGCCCACGCCGAAGCGCGGCGGCCACCACGGCAGCTACGATGGGCGAGGATACCGTGCACTGCGGCGTGTCGTGGGCTGGGCGGTGGATCATCGCCTCGTGGTGATCGGCGCGACGCTGCTGGTGATGGTGGCGGGCTTCGCCGCCATGTCGCAGGTGCGTCAGCAATTCTTCCCGACCTCCGCCCGGCTCGAATTGCTGGTGGATGTGACGCTTCGGCAGGGGGCCGGGTATGGCGCAACGCTCGCCGCCGCGCAGCGGATCGAGGCGGCGCTGGAAGGCGACCCGGACGCCCGGCTGGTGACCACCTATGTCGGCCAGGGATCGCCGCGCTTCTTCCTGGCCCTGAACCCCGATCTGCCGAACGAGGCCTTTGCCAAGCTGGTGGTGCAGGCGCGCGACATCCCGGCGCGCGAACGCCTGCGCGAACGCATCATGCAGTTGGCGCAGGACGGTCTGGTTCCGGAGGCGCGGGTGCGCGTGTCCCGGCTCGATTTCGGCCCACCGGTCGGCCATCCCGTGCAGTTCCGCGTGCATGGCGCGGACCCAGCCGCCTTGCGGACCGCAGCCGACCAACTGATGGCGGCGATGCGCGCCACGCCCGGTACGCGGGACGTGTCGCTCTCCTGGGGCGAACGCGCACCGAACCTGCGGCTGGAGCTCGACCGCGCACGGGTCGCGGAACTTGGCGTGTCGCCGGCGCAGGTGGCATCCTCGCTGCAACTGCTGCTGACCGGCGTGACTGCCACGCAGCACCGCGAGGGCAACCGCCTGGTCGATGTGGTGCTGCGCGCACCCGCGAACGAACGCCTGACGACGGAGACCCTGGCCGACCTGTCGCTCGCCACGCCCGCGGGACCGGTGCCGCTGTCGCAGGTCGCGCGCCTGGTGCCGGAAGCGGAGGAACCCATCCTGTTCCGCCGCAACCGCGAGGGATACATCACCGTGCGCGCCGATGTGGCGGATGGCCTGCAAGGGCCCGACGTTTCGGCGCAGGTGGCGGCGCGCCTGCAGCCGGTGATCGACGCCCTGCCGGTGGGCCTTCGCATCGAACCGGGCGGCGCGGCGGAGGAATCGGGCAAGGCCAATGCCGCGCTATTCGCGATGTTCCCGCTGATGGTCGCCGCCATGCTGGTGCTGCTGATGGCGCAGCTGCGCCATTTCGGGCGCACCGCGCTGGTGTTCGCCACCGCGCCGCTGGGTATCCCCGGCGCGGCCTTCGCGCTGCTGGTGATGGGTGCGCCTTTCGGCTTCGTCGCCCTTCTCGGCGTGATCGCACTGGCGGGGATGGTGATGCGCAACACGCAGATCCTGGTGGACCAGGTGCGGCAGGACCTGGAATCCGGCCTGGCGCTGCGCGCCGCCATCATCGAGAGCACGGTCCGCCGCACGCGCCCGGTGCTGCTGACGGCGCTGGCGGCGGTGCTGGCCTTCGTGCCGCTGACGCTCTCGGTCTTCTGGGGGCCGATGGCGATCGCGATGATCGGCGGGCTGTCGCTCGCCACCTTCGCGACGCTGCTGGTCGTGCCGGCGCTGTATGCGCTGGCGCTGCCGTGGCGCCGGCGCGCGTTGCAGGCGCCCGGCGGCGTGGCCCTGGCGGCGGCGGAATAGTGCGCCATGTCCCTCGCCATGACACTGCCCCGCGCCTCGCGCCTGCCGATCCTCGCCGCCGCGTCCTTCGCCACCGCGACGCAATCCTTCGTCTTCGCCGGGTTGCTGGCGGAAATGGCAGCGGATCTGCGCGTAAGCGTCGCCGCGGCGGGGCAGATCGGCACGGTCTATGCGCTGGCGTTCGGGCTCGCGGCGCCGGTCGTGGCGGCGATCCTGGCGCGGCGCGACCGGCGCACCGTGATGGTCAGCGCGCTGGTGGTGCTGGCCGCGATCAACCTGCTGATCGTCGCCGTTGCTGACTTTCCCGCGTTGGTCGGGCTGCGCATCGCGGCGGGCATCGCCTCGGCCGCGGTGATCCCGGCGGCGACGGCGAGCGCGGTGGCGCTGGCGCCGCCCGAACATCGCGGGCGAGCGGTGGCGATCATCATCGGCGGCACGACGCTGGCTTTCCTGCTGGGCATTCCCGCGGGGTCGGTGGTGGGCGACATGGTCGGCTGGCGCGGCTGCTTCGCTTTCGCGGCGGCCATCGCCGTATTGGCGGCGATTGCCATCGGCGTGGCCATCCCGCCGGTCGCCGGTGATGCGGGCGGGGCGGCGGGCGGTATCGCGGCGCTGCGCATCCCGGGCGTGGTGCCGATGCTGGCGCTGAACCTCGCGACCTTCACGGCGGTCTTCGCGGTCGCCGCCTATATCGGGCCGATCACCAACCAGGTCTCGGGCCTTACCGGCAGCGGTGTGGCGGTGATGCAGGCGCTGGTGGGCGTGGCGTCGATCGCGGGGCTGCCGCTGGGGGCCTGGCTGGCCGATCGTGGACGATTGGGCCTTGCGGCGCTGCTGCCGCTGGGGGCGCTGGCGGGCAACCTTCTGCAGGCGGCGCTGCTGGCGGGCTTGGCGGCGGGCAACGCGGCGGCGATGCCGCTGCAGGCGCTGGCGGTGCTGGCCTCGGCCGGGTCGCTGTTCGCATTGGGGCCGGTGGTGACGGCGCGCCTCGCGGTTCTGGCGCCGCAGGCGCGCGGCTTCATCCTGGCGTGCAATGCTTCGGCGATCTTCCTCGGCCAGGCGGGCGGCGCTGCCCTCGGCGGCGCGGGCATCGGGCTGCTGGGCCTGGTGGGCGCGGCGCTGGCGGGCGCGGTCATGGGCGCGCCGGCACTGTGGCTCGCGCGCGGGCTGGTGCGCCGCGCCTCCTGACGGCGCCAGGATTTGGTGTAGCCTTCCGGGCTTCGACGACCCGCCGGCAGGACGGGTCGCGCACGGGAGGGATGCGATGCTTGGCTTGATGCAGGACTGGCCGCTGCTGATGCACACCGTGCTGGATCACGCGGCGATCCAGCACCCGAAGCGCGAGGTGGTCTCGCGGTCGATCGAAGGGCCTTTCCATCGCACCGACTACGCGACCGTGCGCGGCCGCGCCCTGCGGGTGGCGCAGCGCCTCGCGCGCGACGGCGTCAAGCCCGGCGACCGCGTGGCGACGCTGGCCTGGAACACCTGGCGGCATCTGGAGGCGTGGTACGGCATCACTGGGGCCGGCGCGGTGTATCACACGGTGAACCCGCGGCTGTTTCCCGACCAGATCGCCTGGATCATGAACCATGCGGGGTCGCGGGTGCTGATGCTCGACCTCACCTTCGTGCCGCTGGTGCAGCAATTGGCAGCACGGATGCCGCAGGTCGAGCGCTACGTGATTCTGACCGATGCCGCCCACATGCCCGAGACGTCGCTGCCGAATGCCATCGCCTACGAGGACTGGATCGCCGAGGTGGATGGCGACTTCGCGTGGATGAAGGTCGACGAAGGCGCGGCGGCGGGCATCTGCTACACCTCCGGCACCACGGGCGACCCGAAGGGCGTGGTCTATTCGCACCGGTCGAACGTGATCCACGCGCTGGTCTGCAACCAGGTGGATGCCTTCGGGCTCGGCGCGGCGGATCGCGTCATGCCGGTGGTGCCGATGTTCCACGCCAATGGCTGGTCGCTGGCGCTGTGCGCGCCGATGGTGGGCGCGGCGCTGATCATGCCCGGCGCGAAGCTGGATGGTGCATCGGTGCACGAACTGATCGAGCGCGAGCGCGTGAACTTCTCCGCCGCCGTGCCGACGGTCTGGATGATGCTTCTGCAGCACCTGGAATCGACCGGTTCGCGCGTCGATTCCATGCAGCGCGTGGCGATCGGCGGGTCCGCGTGCCCACCCGCCATCACCAAGGCTTACCAGGAGAAGTACGGCGTGCGCGTCATCCATGCCTGGGGCATGACCGAGATGTCGCCGGTCGGCACGCTGTTCGCCGTGAAGCCGGAGGTGGCGCATCTGACGGGTGAGGAAATGCTCCGCCTGCAGGCCAAGCAGGGTACGCCGCCCTATACGGTCGAGATGAAGATCACCGACGATGCCGGCGCGCCTGTTCCCTGGGATGGCCAGGCCTTCGGCCGGCTCAAGGTGAAGGGGCCGGCGATCTCGCGGCGCTATTTCCGCCGCGAGGAGGAGGAGATCCTGGACGCCGAAGGCTTCTTCGACACAGGCGACGTCGCGACCATGGACGAGCACGGCTACATGGAGATCACCGACCGATCCAAGGACGTGATCAAGTCGGGCGGCGAGTGGATTTCCTCGATCGCGCTGGAGAATGCCGCGGTGGCCTATCCCGGCGTGGCGGAGGCCGCGGTCGTCGCGATGGCCGACCCGAAATGGGACGAACGACCGCTGCTGATCCTGGTGATGAAGCCGGGCGTTCTCTCACCGTCACTGGACCAGATGCGCGACTTCCTCGCCGACAAGGTCGCGAAGTGGTGGCTGCCCGATGACCTGGTGGTGGTGGACGAGATCCCGCACACCGCGACGGGGAAGATCCTGAAGACGAGGCTGCGCGAGATGTTCAAGGATCACAAGAAAATTGCTTGACCCTCAGACGCCGGGCGGCCTGCATCCGCGGGCCTTGGCTTCGCGCGGGCAGGGTGCATCGTCGCCGGCGGGCGGGCGCGCGCGGTCGCGCCGTGCGCTCCCGGCCCGAGGCGTGGCCTCGCGCCGATCGTCTCAGGTGAACAGCGACCAGAACATCCTGAGGCTCGTCGCCGCCAGGAACACCGCGAAGGCGCGCTTCAGCCACAGCGGCGGGATGGTGTGCGCGAGCTTCACGCCCCAGGGCGTCGCCAGGATCGAGCTCGGCGCGATCAGCGCGAACCCGATCAGGCTGACATAGCCCAGCGAGAACGGCGGCAACCGCGCATCGTTCCATCCGCCCAGCACGAAGCCGATGGTCGCCGGGACCGAGATGATCAATCCGAAGGCCGAGGCCGTCGCAACCGCCTGGCGGATCGGGTAGCCGAACATCGACAGCAGCGGCACGCCGAGCGTTCCGCCGCCGATGCCCATCATGGCGCTCACCGACCCGATGCCCATGCCGAGTGCCGCGCGCGGCGGGCCCGAGGGCACGCTGTCGGTGATTTTGAAGTCCACGCCGGTGAAGCCCATGTTCAGCGCCACCAGCAGCGAGACCATCGCGAAGACCGCGGTCAGCCCCTCGCCCTTCACGTACACGCCGATGAAGGTGCCGAAGGCCACGCCCGCCAGCATGGCCGGCCAGATCGACTTCAGCAGCGCCACATCCATCGTGCCCGTCGCGTAGTGCTTGCGCGCCGACTGGATGGAGGTCGGGATGATCGTGGCGAGCGAGGTCGCCACCGCGACCTTCATCTGGATGCTCTCCGGGATGCCGAACAACGGGAACACGTTGAACAGCAGCGGCACGATCACGATGCCGCCGCCCACGCCCAGCAGCCCCGCAAGCGTGCCCGAGACCAGCCCCGTCACCGCCATCGCGGCGGCCAGAGCAAGCAGCCAGAACGGGTCGGTCAGGTGGTCCATGGCGATGTCCGGGATGGGCGATGGAAAGGCGATGTGGCATACACGCTGACCCATCGAGCGTCACCCCGCCTTGGCCTTCATCACCGACCCCTGGTTCTACGCCCTCGCGATCCCGGCCGTGCTGGTCACCGGAATCAGCAAGGGGGGCTTCGCCTCGGGCGCGGGCAACCTGCTGGTGCCGCTGATGGCGCTCAGCGTCCCTGCCCCCGTCGCCGCCGGCATCGCGTTGCCGGTGCTGTGCGCGATGGATGTCTCGGGCCTGCGCGCATGGTGGGGCAAGTGGGACAAGCGGGAGATGCGCGTGCTGATCCCGGGTGCGCTGCTGGGCATCCTGGTGGGGGCGCTGACCTTCACGCTGATGTCCGACCGCGCCATCAAGGCGATGGTGGGGCTGACAACGCTCGCGTTCCTGGCGCGCACGCTGTGGCTGGCGCGGCACCGCCAGGCGCCGCCGCCCGCGCCGCACAACCCGGCCAAGGGCGCGATCTGCGCGGCCGCATCGGGCTTCACCAGCACCATCGCCCATGCCGGGTCGCCGCCGCTCGCGATCTACCTGTATCCGCGCCGCCTCGACCGCCAGGTGATGGCGGCCACCACCGTGGTGTTCTTCGGCATCGTCAACTACGTGAAGCTGGTGCCGTACTTCTTCCTGGGCAATCTTTCGGCGGGCAACCTGCTGACCAGCCTGGTGCTGCTCCCCCTGGCGCCGGCGGGCGTGTATCTGGGAATCTGGATGCAGCGGCACGTCTCGGACGCGCTGTTCTACCGCGTATTGTATGTGCTGCTGCTGGTGACCGGCGTGAAGCTGACCTGGGACGGGGTGTTCGCAGGATGACCGAAGCAAGGATGCTGGGCGTACTGGGCGGCATGGGGCCGCTGGCGGGCGCCACCTTCATGCAGCGCCTGACATTGCTGACGCCGGGCGAGCGCGACCAGGACCACATCCCGACCGTGCTCTGGTCCGACCCGCGCGTGCCCGACCGCACCGCCGCGCGGCTGTCGGGCGGCGAGGACCCCCTGCCCGCCCTGCTGCGCGGCATCCGGGGGCTGGAAGCCGCCGGCTGCGGCGCCATCGCCATCCCCTGCAACACCGCCCATGGCTGGTTCGACGGCATGCAGGCGGCGACGCGCCTGCCCATCCTGCACATCGTCGAGGCCGCAGCGGATGACCTGCTGCGCCTGGGCGTGACCGCCGGCCCGATCGGCCTGATGGCAACCAAGGGCACGCTGGCGATGCGCCTGTACCAGGAACGGCTCGAGGGGCGCGGCTACGACGTGATCGTCCCGCCGGCCGAGGCGATGGACCGTGTCATCATGCCCGCGATCGATGCGGTGAAGGCGAACCGCGTCACCGAGGCCTATGCCCCGCTGGCTGAGGCTGCCATGGCGCTGGTCAGCCGCGGCGCGCGGGCGGTGGTGCTGGGCTGTACCGAGATCCCGCTCGGCATCTCGGCCGGGCCGACGCTGCCGTTTCCTGTCGCGGATACCATCGACGCGCTGGCGCGTGCGTCGATTGCCTGGGCGAAGCCGGCCGGCTAGCCCCGCCGCGCGCCAAGCCGCCGGGCAGGACAGCGGCTACCACCAGCGCGACCACCACCGCGGCTCAGACCGCCACGGCGATCCAACTCGGTGCAGTGGAAGATCGCGCCCAACCTCAGCGGCGCCGCCGGGGCCGTCAGTCGCACTCGCAGCCAGGGGTCGGGCCGGCCTCGGCGCGGACGATGTGGTGGTCGATCCATTCCGCCACCAGGCGCCGCGCCTCGCTGATCGAGGCTTCCGGGTGGTGGATGCGGTACAACGCAGCGCAGGCACCGAAGGCGCTGAAGTCGCCCGCACCCTGCTCGCGCAGTTCCCGATAGGCCGTCACCACCGACCGCTCGCACCGGCGGGCGATATGGCTGAAGTCGCGGCCCATGGTGGAACCCTCCGAGGCGTTAGTTGCGAATCACTCGCAACGTCCGGCTACGATAGCGAGACGCACCCAGGGGTTCAAGTGACAGGGGCGTCAGGCGCGCGCCACCGCCTCGGCAATGGCCTTCCCCACATCCACCGTGCCGGCCTGCCCACCCATGTCGCGCGTGCGCGGGCCGCCTTCGGCCAGCAGTTTCTCGATGGTCTGGACGATGCAGTCGGCGGCATCCTTCTCGCCCAGGTGTTCCAGCATCATCGCCCCCGACCAGATCTGGCCGATCGGGTTCGCGATCCACTTGCCGGCGATGTCCGGCGCCGAACCATGGACAGGCTCGAACATGGATGGCGCGGTCTTCTCCGGGTTGATGTTGGCGGACGCGGCGATGCCGATGCTGCCCGCCACGGCCGGCCCCAGGTCCGACAGGATATCCCCGAACAGGTTCGACCCCACCACCACGTCGAACCAGTCCGGGTGCTGCACGAAATGCGCGCACAGGATGTCGATGTGAAACTGGTCTGTTGTCACCTGCGGGTAGTGCTTCGCCATCTCGGCGAAGCGCTCGTCCCAATAAGGCATGGTGAAGGTGATGCCGTTCGACTTGGTCGCGGAGGTCACCTTCCGCCGCTTGCGCGTCATGGCCAGGTCGAAGGCGTATTTCATTACCCGGTCACAGCCGATGCGCGTCAGGATGGATTGCTGGGAGACGAATTCGCGGTCGGTGCCGGGGAACATCCTGCCACCGACGGAGGAATACTCGCCCTCGGTATTCTCGCGCACCACGTAGAAGTCGATATCCGCCGGGCCGCGATTGGCCAGCGGCGACACCGACCCCGGCAGCAGCTTGCAGGGACGCAGGTTCACATACTGGTCGAAGCCCCGGCGGATCGGGATCAGCAGGCCCCACAGCGAGACATGGTCCGGCACGCCCGGCCAGCCGACCGCACCCAGGAAGACGCTGTCGCTGTCGCGCAACTGGTCCAGGCCGTCATCGGGCATCATCTTGCCGGTCGCGGCGTAGGTTTCGCAGGACCAGTCGTAGTGCTTCAGGTCGAGTTCGAAGCCGAAGCGCCGTGCCGCGGCATCCAGTACGCGCAGCCCCTCGGGCGTGGTCTCCTTGCCGATGCCATCGCCCGGAATGACGGCGATGCGGTGCTTGCGCTGGGCCATGGGGCGCCTCCTCGTTGCGGCGCGCACCCTAAGGGCGCCGGGGATGAGCGCAAGGCCGCCCGGCCCCGCCACGCCCCCTGCCCTGTGAAACACATCACTGACGCGCCGTATCTCTAGCGCCACGCTGGAGCCGTTTCCGCTCGCCTCGGCTCGCCGCAACGCCTCGAGCCCCGTGTTCTTGCGAGCATCTTCATCCCATCAGATGATCCCATCGGATCGGGATCTGCTCTTGCCGCGCAGGAGGTCCGGGCCATGCGATTGTCTGCCGCGCCGATGCTGCTGCTGGCGCTCATCCTCGGCGCCTGCGGCGACGACCTGACCGAGACCAAGCCGCCCGAGCATGGCGGCGACCGGTCGCTGTCGCGCGCCGAACTGCGCTGGTGCATGTTCAACGACATCCGGATCGAAGCGGCGCGTCCCGACATGCGCGGCGCCAAGCAGGGCCAGGTGCAGGCTTTCAACGCCGCGGTCACGGAATGGAACCAGGGCTGCCGCCGGTATCGCTATTCCCGGTCGGACCGCGACGCGGTGCAGCGGCAGGTCACCGAACACCGCGCCGCGCTGGAGGCCGAGGGCAAGGCGCGCTTCGCGGTGACGCCGGTGCCGTGAGTCAGCGCCGCAGGCCGGGGGCCTCGATCGGCATCCCCTGCGCGCGCGACGCAAGGAACAGTTCCAGCGCGAGGTAGTCCGGCGATCCCAATGGCAGCTGTTCCGCCCGCACGCCAAGCGAACACGCCCGCAGCCGCCGGTGCAGCGAGCCCAGCGTGTTCCACTCCAGCCGGTACGCCGGATAGCCCGTGCCCAGACCGTTCGAGATCACGTCGCCGCGCAGCCGCCGCCCCGCATTGTCGTCGTGGCATTGCCCGCAGGCGAGGTTGAGCTGCCCCTGCCGCGTCTCGTAGAAGGCGCGCCCGCGTTCGCGGAACGACGCCGCCGCGCCATCGGTCGCCACGCTCACCGGCAGCCCGCGCGAGCGCTGCGCGATGGCGGCGGTCAACGAGAGCAGCGTCTCACTCTCATACCCAAAGGCCGGTTCGCCCTGCTGCTGCGTGCGGCAGCGTTCGATGCGCCCTTCCAGGTTCAGCAGCACACCATCCGCCGCGACCGCGGGATAGCGCGCGGCAACACCGGCCATGGACTCGATCCCGCCGTGGCAGGATTGGCAGGACCGCGTGCCGCGTTGCCACAGCGCCTCGCCCTCCTCGACCCAGAGCCAGCCGGGATGGCGCGAGGGATCGTCCTGCTGGGCGCGAAGCTCGGGCGAGAGGAAGTCGCGCGAGGGTCGCACATCCGCCGCGACCGCCATGCCGCAGGCCAACAATGCCGCCGCCGCCGCTGCGCCGCGGATCACGTCACCACCAGGCGGGCCTCCCGCCCATAGGTCGCGCCGCCATCCTCGTCCCATTCGAAGACGATCGGACCGTTGTCGACCGCGACGGTGGTGAACTCGATGTACGGATTGGCGGTGATGCCCTGGGAGAGATCGGCGCGGAACACCTCCTCCCCTGCATAGGTCACGCGCATGGTGTGCAGGATCTTGCGCGGCAGGGGGGTGAGGCCCGCCGCATCGATGGCGCGCTCCATGGGGTGGCGCACCAGCACGCGGATGGTGATGACCTCGCCACGCCGGGCGCGCTCCGGCACGGTGATGCGCGCAACGATAGGGTTCGCCATTTCAGCCGCCCTCCACGCAGGCGCCGAGCACGACGATCACCTCGCGCATCGCGCGATGCACCTGGCCCGCGCTGGTCTCGGCCAGCACCACGATCTGCTGGGAGGTGGCGAGGCGGATGCGTGTCGCGACCTCGGCCTTGCCCGCGCGCGGCGTGAGGAAGAACGACGCCACGCGCGGCACAGGGTTCTTCTCCGACAGGATATGGATGGCGCGCACGTGGTCGGCCGCTGTCATCGGGCTGTCCACGCGCACCGCGACATCGACCGAATTGCCGTTCTCCGACAGGCGCGGCATGTCGAAGGCGATCCCGGCGTCACTCGGGGTGCGGCCGGCGAGGATGTCGCGCTCGGCCACCGCCATGTCGCTCGCGGCCGCGGCGGTCGCGGCGATGGGCAGCAGCAGCACGGCGCGGCGTGTGGCGGCGGTCATGGCACTACTCCCGCAGCGTTGAGAGCCAGGCAACGACATCCTCGATCTCCTGCGCGGTCAGCACCGGGCGTCCGGCGAAGCGCGGGTCGACGCGCAGCAGGTCGTGGGTGCGGTGATAGGCGGGCATGATCGCGTCCGGGTTGACCCGCGTGGGGTCCACTAGGCGCAGCCGGATCTGCCCGGGTATCAGGCGCGCGCCCACGCCCGCGAGTGGCGGGCCGATCTCCCCCATGAATGGCTCGCGCGGATCGGGGATGGAGTGGCAGATCAGGCAATTCGCGCTCTCCCGGTTCTTCACCACCGCCTCACCGCGCGCAGCATCGCCGACGAGCCCCGCGAGTGGTTGCTCAACCGCATCGCCGTGCACCACGAAGCCCACGACCTGCGCCCCGGCGGGCGCAGCCGCGGCGAACAGCACCGCCAGGCCGGCTGCCAGCGCGCCCCTTCCGCGGCGGCGCCGGAGCAGCCAGGCCGCTCCGGCGAAGGCAGGCGCCCGACCCACGCGCTACGCGCGGCGCAGGTCCTGGTCCTTCAGCGGCACGGAACGGATACGCTTGCCCGTTGCCGCGAAGATCGCGTTCAGCACCGCCGGTGCCGCCACCATGATGGTGGGTTCGCCCACACCGCCCCAGAAGCCGCCCGAGGGCATCACGATCGTCTCGACCTGCGGCATCTCGTCCATGCGCAGCACGTTGTACGTGTCGAAGTTGGTCTGCTCGATCGCGCCGTCCTTCACGGTGCATTCGCCATACAGCAGCGCCGAGAGGCCGTAGACGAAGGACCCTTCGACCTGCATCTCGATCTGCCGCGGGTTGACCGCGACGCCGCTGTCGGTGGCCGCGACGATGCGATGGATGCGCAGCACGCCGGCGTCGCTGACCGAGACCTCGGCCGCCGCCGCCACATACGACCCGAATCCCATCTGCTGCGCGATGCCGCGGAAGCGTCCGGCCGGCGGCGCGGAACCCCAGCCGACGCGCTCCGCCACAGCGTTCAGCACTGCCAGGTGCTTCGGGTGGTTGCCCATCAGCTTGCGGCGCAGCGCCAGCGGATCCTGGTTGGTTGCGTGCGCCACCTCATCGAGGAAGCATTCCAGATAGATGGCGTTCTGGTTGTGGTTCACGCCCCGCCAGAAATGCGGCGGGACATGGGTGTTGCGCATCGCATGGTCGATCAGCAGGTTCGGGAAGGAATAGCCGATCGCGCTTTCCGCCCCGCCCGCGTTCAGGCCCTGGAACTGCACCGGGTCGCGCCCGTTCTGCAGCGCCGTCGGGAACACGAAGGACAGGATCGACTGGCCGGAGATCCGCATATGCAGCCCGGTAATGTTGCCCTGCGCGTCGATGCCCGCGGTCATCTTCGCCTTGGTCACGGGGTGGTAGCGTCCGTGCGTCATGTCCTCCTCGCGCGTCCACATCGTCTTGATGGGAACGCCCGGGATTTGCTTGGCGGTCAGCACCGCGTCGATCAGCCAGTCATGCGTGGTGCGCCGGCCAAAGCCGCCGCCCAGGTCCACGCGGTGCACGTCGCATTGCTGCTGCGGCAGGCCGGCCGCCTGCGCGGTCGCGACCAGCGCGGCCTCGCCATTCTGCGTCGGGCACCACACGTCGCAGCGCGCGGCGGTCCAGACGACCGTCGCGTTCATGGGTTCCATCGGCGCGTGGTTCTGGAAGGGGTATGAATACACCGCCTCGACCTTGCGCGGCGCCGCGGCGATCGCCGCACGCGCATCGCCGTTGCTGTTGCCAACGAAGGCCTCCGCGGCGTTCAGGCCCTCATCGAGCATCGCGTCGATGGTCGATTGCTGCACGCGGCCATTGTCACCCACGTCCCATTCGATGGGCAGCGCATCGAGCGCGACCTTCGCCTGCCAGAAGGTGTCGGCCACCACCGCCACCGCGCTGTCGCCCACCTGCAGCACGTGCTTCACGCCGGGCATGGAGCGCACCCGCGCCGCGTCGAAGGACCGTACGCGCCCGCCGAAGACCGGGCAGCGCTTCGGCACCGAGACCAGCATCCCGGGCATCTTCAGATCCGAGCCGTAGACCAGCGCGCCGGTGGTCTTTGCCACGGTGTCGAGCCGCGGCACCGACCGGCCGATCAGCGTCCATTCGCGCGGGTCCTTCAGCGGCACCGGGTCAGGTGGGGTCAGCCGCGCCGCGGCGGCGGCCACCTGGCCGTAGCGCAGCGTGCGCCCGGTCGGCGTATGCGTGATGACACTGTCGCGCGCGGCGCACTCGCTGGCCGGCACGTTCCACTGCGCGGCGGCCGCCTGCACCAGCATGATGCGCGCGGCCGCACCGCCACGGCGCACGTAGTCCTGGCTCTGGCGGATGCCCTGGCTGCCGGCCGTGAGGAAATTCCCCCAGGCGCGGTTGCGCGCGAGGCTCTGGCCGGGTGTCACGTATTCCGTCTCGATCTTCGCCCAGTCGCAGTGGAGCTCCTCGGCGATCATCTGGCACAGGCCGGTGCGCGTGCCCTGGCCCATCTCGCTCCGCGCCATGCGCAGCACGACGCGGTCATCGGGGTGGATCACCACCCAGGCATTGATCTCGGGCGTCGCGGCGGGTGCTGCGGCCTGGCCCAGCGCGCCCTTCGGCGCGACGTGGAAGCCCAGCACGAAGGCGCCAGCACCTGCCAGCACGGAGCGGCGCGACGCGCGGATGGTCTCGGTCGTGGTCATGCGCGTGCCCCCCTCAGCCCGACGTGCCGGCGCGCACGGCGGCATGGATGCCCGCACGCACGCGGTTGTAGGTGCCGCAGCGGCAGATGTTGGTCATCGCCTGGTCGATGTCGGCATCGGTCGGGCGCGGCTTCTCGGCCAGCAGCGCGGCGGCGGCCATGATCATGCCGGACTGGCAGAAGCCGCATTGCGGCACATCCAGCTCACGCCAGGCGCGCTGGATCGGGTGGTTGCCGTCGGGCGAAAGCCCTTCGATGGTCACGATGCGCTGCGTCTCGCTGAAGGCGGAGACCGGCATGGAACATGCGCGCAACGCCTGGCCGTCCACATGCAACGTGCAGGCGCCACAAGCAGCGACACCGCAGCCATACTTGGTGCCCGTCAGCCCGACATGGTCGCGGATGGCCCAGAGGAGCGGGGTGTCCGGATCGACCGCGACCTCCACCACCCGTCCATTGACGTTGAGCTTCGCCATTCGCGGCTTCTCCCTGCTGGTCCCGTGCACAGCATGCCATGGCGGCACGCCGCGCGCGAAGCCGAGATGGGGCGCTCAGCCGAAAGTTACAGCCCCGCCCGCATCCGCCCGGGGTTGAGGATGCCGGCAGGATCGAGCGCGGCCTTCACACGCGCGCCGATCGCCGCGAGCGGCGCCGGTTCGGCCGGCAGCACGTCGACGGTCAGGCGCAGCGAGTCCGGTGCGCGGAACAGCGTGCAGGTCCCTCCCGACACCGCCGCCGCGGCGGCCAGCGCGTCATGCGTGGCGACGGTTGCGGGTGCGGCCACCCAGACCAGCCCGCCGCCCCAGTCGAGCAGCGCCCGCCCGCCCAGCGCCTGCGCCGCCGCGGCCACCGCCGGGCCGGCCGAGGGGCGCACCGAGACGCGCCACACGGCATGGTCCGGCTGTGCGGCGAGCGGCACGGCATCGCGCACCCCACGCCAGAAGGCGCGGCTTTCCTCCGCCTCGATGACGCGCCGCGCGGTGCCGAAGCGCGCGAGGTCCTCGCGCAGCCGCTCCATCCGATAGCTGACCGACGCCGCGAAATCCTCGAGGCGCAGCGCTGCCCGGTGCGGCGCCCCCGGCAGCAGCGCCGCGCCGCTCACGCCGAAGGGGCTGCCGAGACCGGCCGAGAGCGCGCGCACGCCGGCATCGAGGTCGGGCACCTCGATGATCAGCGTCGCCGTGGCCTCGGGTGCCGGCAGCACCTTGATGGTGACCTCGGTCATCACGCCGAGCGTGCCGTAGGATCCCGCCAGCAACTTGCACAGGTCGAGGCCCGTCACGTTCTTCAGCACACGCCCGCCGGAACGCAGCACCTCGCCGGCCCCGTTCACGAAGCGCACGCCCAGCACGTGGTCGCGCATGGCCCCCCAGGCGATGCGGCGCGGGCCCGACAGATTCGCCGCGACGATACCGCCGAGGGTCGCGGGTTCCTCGCCGCCGAGCAGCGCACGCAGATCGGGCGGTTCGGCGATCAGGTGCTGGCCGTGTTCGGCGAGCGCAGCCTCGATCTCCGGCAATGGCGTACCGGCGCGGGCCGAAAGCACCAGCTCGGCCGGCTTGTATAGCGTGATGCCGCTCAGCTTGCGTAGCGAGAGCGTACGCGCCGCCTGCACAGGGCGCAGCAGCCCACGCTTCGTCCCGCGGCCCTCGATGACCAGCGGTTCGCGCGCCGCATGGGCGGCCACGATCGCCGCGGCGATACCGGCCTCGTCGGGCGGTGCGAGCGTCGCGCTCATTCGGCAGCCATCGCCACTGATGCGCCCTGCAGCGGGAAGACCTTCGCGGTGTTGAGCAGCCATTGCGGGTCGAAGGCGGACTTCAGCGCGCGCTGCTGGTCGAGCTCGCGCGCGGTGAACTGCACGGTCATGAGGTCGCGCTTCTCGACACCCACGCCGTGCTCGCCGGTCAGGCACCCTCCCACTTCCACGCACAGCGTGAGGATGGCAGCGCCGAACGCCTCGGCGCGGCGGAAGCTGTCGGGGTCGTTGGCGTCGAACATGATCAGCGGGTGCAGGTTGCCGTCGCCGGCATGGAAGACGTTGGCGACCTTGAGGTCGAACTGCACGCTCATCTCGCCGATGCGCTTGAGGACATGCGGCAGCTCGCTGGTCGGGATGGTGCCGTCCATGCAGAGGTAGTCGGGGCTGATGCGCCCCACTGCGCCGAAAGCGCCCTTGCGGCCCTTCCAGATCGCCAGCGACTGCTCGACGCTGTCGGCCACCTTGAGGCTGATCGGATCGAAGCGTTCGCAGATCGCCTTGATGCGGTTCAGCAGGTCGTCCTGCTCGGCGGTGCTGCCCTCAACCTCGATGATCAGCATCGCCTCGGCATCGAGCGGATAGCCGGCATGGGCGAAGGCCTCGCAGGCATGGATGCAGGGCTTGTCCATGAATTCGAGTGCCACGGGGATGATGCCGCTGCCGATGATGGCATCGACCGCCGCACCGGCGATCTCGGTGCCCTTGAAGGCGGCGAGCATGGCGCGCGCACCCTCGGGCCCGCGCAGGATGCGCACGGTGACCTCGGTGACGATGCCGAGTTGGCCCTCGCTGCCGGTGATCAGGCCGAGCCAGTCATACCCCGCCGCATCGAGATGGGCGCCGCCGATGTCGATCACCTCGCCCTCGATGGTGACGAACTTGAGGCCGAGCAGGTTGTTGGCCGTGACGCCGTATTTCAGGCAATGCGCGCCGCCTGAATTCATCATCACGTTGCCGCCGATCATGCAGGCGAGCTGGCTCGAGGGGTCGGGCGCGTAGAAGAAGCCGTCGCCCTCGACGGCCTTGGTGATGCCGATGTTGGTGACACCCGCCTCGACCACGGCGAAGCGATCGTCCAAGTCGATGTCCAGGATGCGGTTCATGCGCATCAGGCCGATGACGATCGAATCAGCCAGCGGCAGCGCGCCGCCGGACAGCGACGTGCCCGCGCCGCGCGGCACCACCCGGATGCCGTTGACATGGCAATAGCGCAGCACCGCCGCGACCTGCTCCGTGGTGCGCGGCAGCACCACCGCGAGCGGCACCTGGCGATAGGCCGGCAGCCCGTCGGTCTCGTAGGGCTTGAGGCGCGTGGGGTCGCCGATCACGCCATCGCCGGGCACCAGGGTCGACAGCGCGGCCAGGATCTCGGCGCGGCGGGCAAGGATCTCGGGCTTGGGGGCAGGTTGCGCAATCACGGCGGGCGTCCTCTCGGTGCAGCGAAGATGCGCATGCCGCGGCGGTGCCGCAAGCAGCCGTTGCGCGGGGTGTGCAGGCGGGGGCAGCATCCCGGCGGGCGCCACGGCCCGCGAGGGACAAGCCATGCGACACCTTCTGCTGACCACCGCACTGCTGGGCGGGCTGGCGACGCCGGCGCTGGCACAGCGCGCGGGAACCTATGCGGTGGAAGGCCAGGGCGCCGACGGATCGCGCTACGAAGGCAGTGTCACGCTGGCGCCGCTCGGCCAGGACACCTGGCGCGTCACCTGGCGGGTCGGCAGCGACAGCGCGCAAGGTATCGGGATCCTGATCCCGCAGGGACCGCTGCTCGTGGTCGGCTACACCATGGGCGGGGAGACCGGCGTCGCGGCCTATGCCGTGCAGGCCGACGGGCGGCTGCTGGGCACCTGGACGCAGGGCCAGGGCGGCGGCATCGGCACCGAGGTCATGACGCCCGGCGGCGGCACTGGCGGCGCACCCGGGAAATAACCCCGCTGCGAAGCCCCGCCATAGAAAAGGGGGCCGAAGCCCCCCTCAAGGCAGCAGGCTTGAGCCCGCGGCACGATCAGCCCTGGCGGGCCTTCAGGCGCGGATTCTTCTTGTTGATCACGTAGACGCGGCCACGACGGCGCACGACGACGCAGTTCTTGTCGCGGGTCTTGGCGGTCTTCAGGGAATTGCGGATCTTCATGGTCAACCTCGTGGAGGCGCGCTTCTAGGGGGGTGCGCGGGGCAAGTCAACCGCCTGCGGCGGTGCACTGGTGCCGGCGGGCGGAATGCGCCACATGGCCGTTCCCCAAGGCGCATACGGCCTTTGCGCGGCGCGCCCCGGCCAATGGACAGCATGACCAACGATACGGACTTCGAGATCTTCCTTGCCGCCTTTCCGGGGCTTGAGCCCGTCCTGGCGGAGGAAGTGCGCCTCAAGGGCTTCAAGCGCCCCAAGGCGGTGCCGGGCGGGGTCGTGACGCGCGGCGGCTGGCCGGAGGTATGGCGGGCGAACCTGTGGCTGCGCGGGGCGGGCAGCGTGCTGGCGCGCATCGCATCCTTCCGGGTGGTGCACCTCGCACAGCTCGATGACCTGGCGCATCGGGTGGACTGGGCGGCGGTGCTGCGGCGCGACGTGGCCTTCCGGGTCGAGGCATCCTGCGCCGGGTCGCGCCTGTATCACAGCGGGGCGGTGGCGCAGCGCATCGCGACCGCGATCCGCGACAAGCTCGGCGCGCCCGAGGCGCCTGACGCGCCGGTGGTGGTGATGGCGCGGGTCGAGAAGGATGTCTGCACCCTCAGCATCGATACCTCCGGCGAGCCCTTGCACAAGCGCGGCTTCAAGGAGGCGGTGAACGCCGCGCCGCTGCGCGAGACCATGGCCGCGCTGTTCCTGCGCCAATGCGGCTACGACGGCACCGAACCGCTGGTCGACCCTATGTGCGGGTCCGGCACCTTCGTGATCGAGGCCGCGGAGATCGCCGCGCGCCTGAACCCGGGGCGCGGGCGCGGGTTTGCCTTCGAACACCTCGCGACCTTCGACGCCGAGGCCTGGGCACGGATGCGGGCGGTGGTGCGGGCGGGCGCGACGGGCGTGGTCTGCCATGGGCGGGACCGCGATGCGGGGGCGGTGGCGATGAGCATCGCCAATGCCGAACGCGCCGGCGTGGCGGGACTGACCGAATTCCGTCAGGGCGTGATCAGTGAGCTGACGCCCCCGGACGGCCCGCCTGGGCTGGTGATGGTGAACCCGCCCTTCGGTGCGCGGCTGGGCGCTTCAGCTCAGCTGGTGCCGCTGTACCGCGCGATGGGCCAAGTGCTGCGGGAACGCTTCGTTGGCTGGCGGGTGGGGTTGGTGGCGCAGGAGGCGAAGCTGGCGCAGGTGACCGGCCTGCCCTTCCTGACGCCGGGGCCGCCGGTGCCGCATGGCGGGCTCCGGGTGACGCTGTGGCGGACGGGGGTGTTGCGGTAGCGGGGCAGCGGTGTCCGTTGCGGACACATGTCCCGGGTGCGGCGGCGCGGGATGGTTTCGGACAAATTCGTCGCATGCGGCCGGGTGTCGGTTTCGGACAAATGGACCGGGCACGCCCTTGTCCCTGTTTCGGAGACATCGCCGGCCGTGGGCATGCCGGGCAACTCCCACATCATGGCAGGGAGCGTGATGGCGGATTCACAGCCTCAAGGAACAGCGTCCGACCTTAGGCGCCGCGCCACCCCGTCGCAAGGAAAATAATCCTTCCCGCCAGCCGCCGGCATGCTGTTTCTGCGGCCACCTCCGCCGTCAATCCGCCGCCCGCTTCGCCCCCCGCTCCTCCTCCACGACGCGCACAAATCCCTCACGCGTCTGCGGAAGCTTGCGCCCCATGATCTGCTCCGCCACCTGCGTGCGCAGCACCTGCGCCGTGCCGCCGGCGATCGCGAACATCCGCGCATCGCGCACGAAGCGTTCCATCGGGTTGTCGCGGGAATACCCGGCAGCCCCCCAGACCTGCAGCGCCTGGTTGGTCACGCGGATCGCCGCATCCGCCGCCATCACCTTGGCCTGCGCCGCCGCCAGCCGGTCCGGGAAGCCGTTCGGCCCGGCCGATCGCGCCGCCCGCCACACCAGCGCGCGCGACGCCTCGAGGTCGATCGACATATCCGCCAGCATCCACGCCAGCCCCTGGAATTCGCCGATCGGCCGGCCGAACTGCCGGCGCGTCTGCGCGCGCTCCAGCGCGTGGTCATAGGCCCCGGCCGCGATGCCGAGTGCGGCCGTCGCCGCCCCCACGCGCTGGCCGTTATAGGCATCCATCAGCCGCCCGAAGCCGCGCGCCCACCCACCCGGCGGGCGCAGCACCATCGCATCCGGCACCACCAAGCCGCGCATGGCCACATTCGCCTCGGGCATGCCGCGCAGGCCCATGGACGGGATGCGCTCGGCGGTCATGCCGGCGGGCATGCCATCGCCCCCGCGCACCACGATGAAGCCGCCGATGCCCTTCTCCTCCCCGTCCTCGACCACGCGGGCAAAGACCAGGTGCAGGCGGGAGACGCCGCCGCCGGTGATCCAGGTCTTGTCGCCGTCGATCACCCAGTCATTACCGTGGCGCACGGCACGCGTGCGCATGTCGGTCGCGGCGGACCCGGCCTCGGGCTCGGTGATCAGGATGGCGGGCTTGTCGCCGGCTAGCACCAGGTCGGCCGCGATGCGCTTCTGGGTGGGTGTGCCATAGGCCATGATGGCGCCGATCGCGCCGATGTTGGCCTCGACCGCGATGCGCCCGCACACGGCGCAGGCCTTGGCGAATTCCTCGATCACCAGCACCGCGTCGAAATAGGACAACCCGCGCCCGCCCCATTCCTGCGGGATGGTCAGGCCCATGAAGCCGGCCTCGGTCATGCGCCGCACCATGGCCCAGGGATATTGTTCGGCGCGGTCGGTGGCGGCGGCCTGGGCGGCGGCTTCGCGCGCGACCTCACGGGCGGCGTCGCGCAGGCGGGCCTCGGTCTCGGTCAGTCCGTGCATGGGTTCACCCTCCCCGGATGCGGCGTTCGATCGCCTCGGTCGCGGCGCGATCCAGCCGCAGCGCCTTCGCGAAGCCATCCAGCCAGGCGCGTTCGGCGCCCTCGATCGATGCCGCGCCGGCTACGGCAGCGGCGTAGAGCTGTGCGGCGAGCATCGGGTCGCGCGCCTCGCGCGCCAGGACCTCAGGGGCCACGTCGCGATCGAACTCGCCCAGCACCGCGTCGCGCGCCGCCTGGCCGATCCCGGCGGCGTCGAGCTGGTCGGCGATGCGCGCGCGTTCGTCGGAATCGACATGCCCGTCGGCCTTGGCCGCGGCGATCATGGCGCGCAGCATCAGCACGCCCTCGCGGTCCTCGGCGGAGATCGGCGGCGGCGCGGGGATGCCGGGAACGGGCGCCCAGCCCTCCGGCGTCGGTGCGGGCTTGGTCGTGGCGGCACCGCCCCAGGGGTCGCGGCCCGCCGCGGGCACGCTGCCGCTGCGCGGCGCGCGGGCGGATTTCGTCCCGCCGGGGAGCGGCGCGGGCTTTGCGGAGCCGGGACCCGGGGCCGGGCCCCATCCGCCGCCCGCACCGCGGTCGCGCGGCGGTGGTGGCGGCGGCGCGGGCTGTTGCTGCTGGGATTTGGCCATTGCCTCGATCGCCACACCGGCGAGCATCGCCAGCGCGCGGCCGAGATCCTGCCCGCCGCGCGCCGATGTGCGCCGGCGCGGTGCGCGCGCCTGACCGCCGCCGAGGACCGCGCCGAGCACGCCGCCAAGGTCGAACCGCGCCATGCGCCTGCAACCCCTCCGTGACCGCGCCGTGCGACGGCGCAGCCAAGCTTGCTACAGGTCGGCGAGCGCCGCCGCAATGGATGGCACCAGGGCGCGGAATTCGTCGGCGCGCGGGCTGCGGGCGCGCCAGGCGAGGCCGATGCGGCGCCCGCCACCGCCCACCAGCGGACACAGCGCGAGATCGGCGCCGGTGGCCACGCCGCCCGCCACCGCGAGCCGCGGCAGTACAGTCACGCCGAGCCCGCCGGCGACCATCTGCACCAGGCTGTGCAGGGAAGTGGCGGCGAATTCCTCGGACAGCGGCGCGGCCGGCAGGCCGCAGGCGGCCAGCGCCTGGTCGCGCAGGCAGTGCCCTTCCTCGAGCAGCAGCAGCCTTTCACCGGCCAGCGCGGCGGGGGCGATGGCCGCGTGCTGCGCCATCCGGTGGCCCGGCGCGCTGGCGACCAGGAAGGGGTCGTCGCCGACCACGAGGGTTTCAGCGTCGCCGCAGTCGCAAGGCAGCGTCACCAGCAGCAGGTCGAGGCGCCCGGATTCCAGGCCGTCGCGCAGGCCATCGGCCAGGTCCTCGCGCAGCCACAGGTGCAGGCGCGGGTGCGCGGCGCGCAGGCGCGGCATCAGCCGTGGCAGCAGGAAGGGCCCGATGGTGGGAATGATGCCGAGCCGCAGCGACCCCGTGAGCGGTTCGCGCGCCGCGTCCACCGTCTCGACGAAGGCCGTGAGGGAGGCGAGCGCGGCGCGGGCGCGCGCGACCAGGTCGCGCCCGAGCGGCGTGAAGACCGGCCGCTTGCCCCCGGTGCGTTCCAGCAGCGGTGCATCGAGTTGCCGTTCGAGCGCCAGGATGCCCGAGGAGAGAGTCGACTGCGTGACGGCGCAGGCGGCGGCGGCGCGGCCGAAATGGCTGTGTTCGGCCAGCGCGACCAGGTAGCGGAGTTGTTGGGGACTCGGCAGCGGGATCATGGGTGCGCAAGACTATCCTGATCGCGTGCCGGTCCAGGACATGGAATGAACGTCGCCCTGCGGCGGGGCGGTGTGGGCGCCGGTGCGGAGGATTGCCGCGCGGTGGCCTGTGGGCATGGGCCGGTGGGCCTTCGGGGCCAGGCCTTCAGGCGGCGTGGGCACCTTCGCCGGCCGCCAGGCTGACCAGCGACGCACGGTCCGTGAGTTCGATGCCGGAATGGCCGTGCAGGCGGATCCAGCCGCGCTTGCGGAAGGCGGAGACGGCGCGGCTGACGGTCTCCAGCGTGAGGCCGAGGAATTCGCCGATATCGGCGCGCGTGGCGGGCAGGTCGAAGACCGGGCCGACATGGGCGCGGCGTTCCTGCGCCTCGACCAGTGAGATCAGGAAGGCGGCGACGCGTTCCTCGGCGCTGAAGCGCCCGAGTGCGAGGATGTGGTCCTGGCTGGCCGAGAGTTCGCGCACGCACAGGTCGAGGAAGCGGCGCTCCATGATCGGGTAGCGGCGGAACATCTGTTCGAGGCGGCGGCGGTCGAGGCGGCAGACGGTGCCGCGCGTGAGCATCTCGGCGCCGAAGGCGTGCTCGGCCTCCGGCGTGAAGCCCAGGATGTCGCCGGCGAAGCGGAAGCCGATCGCGGCCTGCCGGCCGTCGGGCAGAACGCGCGTCAGGCGGGCCATGCCTTCGGTCAGCGTATAGACGTGGCGGGCGGGGTCGCCCTGGCGGAAGACGGCCTCGCGCGGTTCGAGGGCGAGGCGCTCGCTCTCACCCGACATGTCGTCGAGCGCGGCGGCATCGAGCGGCGCGCAAAGGCCGACCGAGCGGGAGCCGCACTTCATGCAGACGCTGGAATCGCTCCCCAGGCCGTCCATGAGCACGCGCGTTGCGTCGAGCGGATGCATGTGGCGCCTTCACCTGCCGTTGCGGCCATTGCGGCCGCGGTCTCCCGTGCTCTGCGGCGAGCAGGTTCAGTGTCGGCGCATGTTTGTCCTGGATCAAGAAGAAACGGGCGTGCGTCGCCGCCAAGGGCGCAGGCATGGAACAGCTGCGGGCGGCGCGAGACACGCGCGGCCGCTTGCACCCGCGCCGATCCGGGCGACACTGCGCGGCAGGGAGATACCGCCATGAGCAACGCCACGCCCGATTTCCGCCTGCAGGGGTCCCGCGTTCTGGTCACCGGAGCGTCGCTCGGGATCGGTCGCGCCGTGGCGCAGGCCCTGGCCGCGCTGGGCGCCGAGGTGGTGCTGGCCGCACGCGGTCGTGCCGGGCTCGATACGCTGGCGCACGAGATCGCGGCGGCGGGCGGGCGCGCGGTGGTGCTGCCCTTCGACGCAGGCGACCCGGCCGCGATCCCGGCGGCGATCGACGCGGCGGGCCCGCTCGATGGCCTGGTGAACAATGCCGGCAGCGTCACGCGCGAACCGTTCCTCGAGGCGAGCGAGGCGGAGATCGACCGCATCCTGGCGCTGAACGTGAAGGGTGCCGCGCTGGTCGCGCAGGCAGTCGCGCGCGGCATGGTCGCGGCGGGGCGGCGCGGGTCGATCGTGAACATCGCGTCGATCGCGGGGCTGGTGGGGGCGCGCAACCGCAGCGTCTATGCGGCGTCGAAGCATGCGCTGATGGGGCTGACGCGCGCCATGGCGCTGGAACTCGGCCCGCACGGCATCCGGGTGAACGCGGTCTGCCCGGGGCTGGTGAATACGCCGCTCGCAGCGGACCTGATGGCCGACCCGGCCTTCGTGGCGGCGACGCGCGCGCGGATTCCGCTCGGGCGCATCATGGAACCGGAGGACATCGCGGGGCCGGTCGCGTTCCTGCTGTCGGGCGCGGCGGCGGGCATCACCGGCATCGCGCTGCCGGTCGATGGCGGCGTGACGGCGGAATAGGCGCCATGGCCATCACCCTGCGCGCCTGCGGCGCGGCGCGAACCGTCACCGGCCTGTCGCTGCTGTTCGAGACGCCGCGCACGCGGTTCCTGGTCGATTGCGGGATGTTCCAGGGGCCGAAGTCGCTGAAGGCGCTGAACTGGGAGCCCTTTCCGTATGCGCCGCGCGACATCGACGCGGTGCTGCTGACGCATGCGCATATCGACCATTCCGGCCTGCTGCCCCGCCTGGTGAAGGAAGGGTTCCGCGGCCCGATCCATGCCACCGGCGCCACGATGGACCTGTGCTCGATCATGCTGCCGGACAGCGGGCACGTGCAGGAGATGGAGGTCGAGACGCTGAACCGCCGCAACCGCCGGCGCGGGCTCGCGGACGTCACGCCGATCTACACCGCGAATGACGCCGTCGCCGCGCTGCGCGCCTTCCGCGCGGTGCCCTTCGACCGCTGGATGGAGGTGCTGCCTGGGGTGCGTGCGCGCTGGTGGAATGCGGGGCACATGCTGGGATCGGCCTCGATCGAGATCGAGGTCGCGGAGGCGGACGAGGAACCGGTGCGCGTGCTGGTCTCGGGCGATCTCGGCCCCGACTGCACCGCCTTCCACCGCGATCCCGAGGGGCCCGGCGACCTCGACCATGTGGTGTTGGAATCGACCTATGGCGACGAGGAGAAGCCCTGCGTCGGCCACGAGGAACGCCGCGAGCGCCTGGCCGCCCTGGTGCGCGACGCGCACGACCCCGCCGGTGCGCTGCTGGTGCCTGCCTTCGCGGTGGAACGCACGCAGGAGATCTGTTGGGACCTAGTCACGCTGATGCAGGCGGGCCGCATCCCGCAGGCGCCGATCTTCGTCGACAGCCCGCTCGCGATCCGCGCGACCGAGGTCTTCGCCGACCATGCGCAGGATCTCGAGCAGGGGGGCGCGGTGAAGCGCGCGCTGCGATCCCCGCTGCTGCACTTCACCGAGAGCGGGGACCAGTCGCGCCGCATCGCCGAGGTCGAGGGCTTCCACATCATCGTCGCCGGGTCGGGCATGTGCGATGCGGGGCGCATCCGCCACCACCTCAAGCGCTGGCTTTGGTCGCCGGCCGCGACGGTGCTGCTGACCGGCTACCAGGCGGAGGGTACGCTTGGCCGGCTGCTGCAGGATGGGCGGCGGGAGGTGCGCATCCAGGGCGACACCATCCGTGTCGCGGCCACCATCGGGCAGATCCGCGACTATTCGGGCCATGCCGATGCGACCGAGCTCACGGCCTGGCTGAAGGCGCGCGGGCGGGTGCGCGGCGGCGTGTTTCTGGTGCATGGCGAACCGCCTGCGATGGACGCGCTGGCGGCGCGCATCCTCGCCGAGGGAATGGCGCGCCCGGGCCAGGTGATCCTGCCCGCGCTCGACGATGCGTTCCTGCTGCGCGCCGGCGCCGTTCCGGAACCGCGGCAGGCGGCGCACCGACGCGCCGATCCCGCCGCGGCCGGCCGGCCCGACTGGCACAACGCCCGCGCCGCGCTGCTGCTCGGGATCGAGGACGCGATCGAGCGCGCCCCGGACGCGGCGGCGCGCGACGCGCTGATCGGCGCGCTGCGCCGCGTGGTGGATGCGGCGCGCGGCGGCTGACCGTCAGTTCGCCGTGGCGCCCGAGGCGCGGATGATCGGGATCCAGATGCGGAACTGGTCGTCCCAGAAGCGTTCGAGCTCCGCCGCACCGGCGCCGATCGGCTCGACGCCAAGTTCGACCAGCCGCGCGCGCGGGCCCGGCGCGGCGACCGCGTTGCGCAGCGCCCGTTCGAGCCGCGCCACGATGGGTGCCGGCGTGCCGGTCGCAACGAATACCGCGTGCCAGTTGTAGGTCTCGTAGCCCGGCAGGCCGGCTTCCTCGGCGGTCGGCACCTCGGGCAGCGCGGCGGAGCGCGTGCGGGTCGCCATGGCCAGGGCGCGCACGCGGCCCTCGCGCACCATCGCGACATAGGGCGGCAGCGTATCCACCATCACGTCGACCGTGCCGGCCATCAGGTCGGCCAGCGCCGGCCCCGATCCGCGGTAGGGCACGTGCACCATCTCGGCGCCGATCATGTTGGCCAGCATCTGGCCGGACAGGTGCACGATCGTCCCGGGGCCCGAGCTGGCATAGGTGATGCGACCGGGATTGGCGCGCACCAGCGCGACCAGTTCCGGCAGCGTGCGGGCCTGCACGCGCGGGTTCACCACGATGATGTTGGGCACCGTGCCGACCAGGCCCACCGGGGCGAAGGCGCGCCGCAGGTCGAAGGGCATGTTGGCATAGAGCCCGGCATTCATCACGCCTGAGGAGAGTGTGTGCAGCACGATGGTGTAGCCGTCCTGGGGTGCCTGCAGCACCGCCTGGGAGCCGATGACGCCGCCGCTGCCGCCGCGGTTCTCGACCACCACCGCCTGGCCGAGATCCTCGGCCATGCCCTGCGCGACGATGCGCCCGACCACGTCGGCCGCGCCCCCCGCGGCGAAGGGGATGATCATGCGCACGGGCCGGTCGGGATAGGCGGGCTGCGCCCAAGCCGGGGCGCCGGTGGCGAGCATGGCGAGGCAGATGAGCAGGCGGCGCATGGTTTCCCCCTAGAATTCCTTGGGCCGCACCATGGCCGAGCGCGGCGGGCCACGCCAGCCGGGCGCGGGATCCTCGTGACGGCGCGGCGCGGCGCCCTACATTCCCCACATGCCCGACTCCGCGATTCTCTGGTTCCGCCAGGACCTCCGCCTGGCCGACCACCCTGCCCTGATGGCCGTGGCCGAACGGCCGATCCTGCCGGTGTACATCCTCGAGGACGGGCCGTGGGCGCCGGGCGGGGCGGCCCGGTGGTGGCTGCATCATTCCCTGGCGGCGCTGGGGCGTGACCTGGCCGAACGCGGCGCGCCGCTGGTGCTGCTGCGCGGCGACCCGCGCCGGCTGCTGCCGGACCTCGCGGCCGCGGTCGGCGCGACCGAGATCCATGCCGGGCGGCGCACCGAACCGGCCGGGCGGCGCTGCGATGCCGAGACCCACGCCGCGCTGCAGGCCGCCGGTACGCGGCTGGTGCTGCACCGCACCGCGCTGCTGCACGAACCGCACCAGGTTCGCACCGGATCCGGCACGCCCTATGGCGTCTACACGCCGTTCTCGCGCAACGTCTTCGGGCTGCTGGAGGGCCTGGCGCCCGCGCTGCCCGCGCCCGCGCGTCTGTCCACCGCCCCGGGTGCGCCGGCCGGCCTCAGCCTCGACGAGCTGGCCTTGCTGCCACGGCTGCCGGAACCCGACTGGGCGGCGGGCTTCGCCGCGTATTGGCAGCCCGGCGAGGCTGGCGCGGCGGCTCGGCTGGCGGCCTTCCTGGAGCACGGGCTGGCCGGTTACGCGGACCGCCGGAACGATCCCGGCGCGGCCTGGGGGACCTCAGGCCTGTCGCCGCACCTGCACCTAGGGGAGATCTCGCCGCGCCAGGTCTGGCATGCGGCGCAGGCGCGCGGCGGCAAGGGGCTCGAGACCTTCCTCAAGGAATTGCTGTGGCGGGAATTCTCCCATCACCTGCTCTGGCACCGGCCCGAAATGCCCGAGGCGCCGCTGCGCGTCGAATTCGCCGCCTTTCCCTGGCAGCCGGATGCCGCGCTGCTGCGCGCCTGGCAGCGCGGGCGCACCGGCTACCCGATCATCGATGCCGGGATGCGGCAGCTCTGGCAGACCGGCTGGATGCACAACCGGGTGCGCATGATCACCGCGTCCTTCCTGGTGAAGCATTTGCTGCAGCCCTGGCAGCAGGGCGAGGCCTGGTTCTGGGACACGCTGGTCGATGCCGACCTCGCGGCGAACAGCGCGTCCTGGCAGTGGGTGGCGGGCTGCGGCGCGGATGCGGCGCCATATTTCCGCATCTTCAATCCGGTGCTGCAGGGGGAGAAGTTCGACCCGACCGGTGCCTATGTGCGGCGCTGGTGCCCGGAACTCGCGCCCCTGCCCGACCGCTTCATCCACAAGCCCCATGAGGCGCCCGAGATCGTGCTGCGCGGGGCGGGGCTGCAGCTTGGGCGGGACTATCCGGCGCCGGTGGTGGAACTGGCGGCCGGGCGCGCGCGGGCGCTGGCCGCCTTCGCCGCGCTGAAGGGCGACGCGGCGGCGTGATGCCCACGGTCGAGACCCTGCGCTCGGCAGGCTTCGCGGGCCTGCGCGTGGTGGGCGACGTGCATGGCGACAGCCGCGGCTTCGCGGCAGCAATCGCCGGGGCGGAGGCGGCGCGCCTGTTCGTCGTGCAACTCGGCGACCTGACCGACCACGGGCCGGACAGCCCCGCGGTGCTGCGCGCCACCTTCGCGCTGATCGACGCGGGCGCGGGGCTGTTCCTGCTGGGCAACCACGACCACAAGCTGCGCCGCGCGCTGGCGGGGGATGCGGTGCGGGTTGAGAAGGCAGGGCTCGGGCGCACCCTCGAACAGCTTGCGGCGGCGCCCGACGGTGCGGCGCTGCGCGAACGCGCGCTGGACGAGATCGCGCGCGCGCCGGCCTGGCTGTGCATCGGCCCCTGGGTCTTCGTGCATGCCGCCTTCCACGACGCGATGCTGCAGCACCCCTGCCCGCCGGACGCCGGCGCGCAGCGGGCGGAAGGCTTGGTCGGGCGCGCGATTTATGGCCAGGTGACGGGGCGGCTCGCCGCGGATGGCTTCCCGATCCGCCTGGTGGGCTGGGTGGACCGCATCCCGGCCGGGATCACGGTGATGGTGGGGCATGACAACCGTTCGCGCGACGGGCGGCCGGTGACGATGACGGGCGCGCGGGGCGGGCGGGCGGTGTTCCTGGATACCGGCGCGGGCAAGGGCGGCGCGCTGGCCTGGCAGGATCTGCGCTTCGACGCGCCGGGGCTTGAGGCAGCGCAAGGACCGCCGGACGCACCTGCGTCGTGATGGCCAAGCATGCCACAGGAGGAACGACCATGGACCAGGACAGGCCGGCTGAGGATGTGGTCGAGGGCGCGCGATCCATCGCCGACGCGGCGGCGGCGCTCGGCACGCCCACGCGCCGGGCGCATCGCCCCGCGCGCGACCCCGAGGCGGTGCGCCGCGCCTTCGAGACCGGCGCCTACCCCTATGCGACGCGGCTCACCGAAAAGGATTATGCCGCGCGCATCATGCCGCTGCAGGTCGAACTGCTGAAGGCGCAGAACTGGATCAAGACGGCGAACGAACGCGTCACCGTGTTGTTCGAAGGCCGCGACGCCGCCGGCAAGGGCGGCACCATCAAGCGCTTCATGGAGCACCTGAATCCGCGCGGCGCGCATATCGTCGCGCTGGAAAAGCCGACCGACCAGGAACGCTCGCAATGGTATTTCCAGCGCTACGTGCGCCATCTCCCGAGCGGCGGGGAGATCGTGTTCTTCGACCGGTCCTGGTACAACCGCGCGGGCGTGGAGCGCGTGATGGGCTTCTGCTCGGCCGCGGAATACCTGGAGTTCATGCGCCAGGCGCCAGAGCTGGAGCGCATGCTGGTGCGGTCAGGCCTGCGCCTGTTCAAGTACTGGTTCAGCGTGACGCGCGAGGAGCAGGCGCGCCGCTTCCAGTCGCGCGAGACCGACCCGCTGAAGCAGTGGAAGCTCAGCCCGATCGACAAGGCGAGCCTGGACAAATGGGGCGACTACACCGAGGCGAAGGAGGCGATGTTCTTCTATACCGACACCGCCGACGCGCCCTGGACCATCGTGAAGTCCGACGACAAGCGCCGCGCGCGGATCGAGGCGATGCGCCATTTCCTGTACAACCTGCCCTATGAGGGCAAGGACGAAGCCGTGGTCCACGAACCCGACCCGCTGATCGTGGGATCGACCGCGCATGTGATCAGCGCGAGCACGCATATCCTGGGCAAGACGCTGCATCCGGGGCAGCGGCGCGACGGGGCACGATAGGGCCGCCGCCGCTGGCGGTGGGTGCGGCGCTCTGGAGACAGGTCGCGCGCCTCCGCCAACCAGCAACCTTTCGGTCGCGGCGCGCCGGCCTCATCCCCAGAGCTTCGCGTTGCCCAGTTCGGCGGCGATGCGCTCGGCAGCGGCTTCGAGCAGCGCCTCGCCCTTCGCGGCCGTGGCGGCGCGTGCATCGCCGATCACGCCCGATGGCGTGATGTCCTTGAAGGACCGGCGGCGGATCATGGCCGCAGGCTGGCCCTCCGGGCGGGTCGAATGCGGGCCGTGGGCGTCGGGCAGTCGGTCGGTGCGCAGGGCCTCGGGCATCAGCGTCATCATCATCGAGGTCTCGGCCTCGCAGGCATGCAGCACGGTGGATTGGCGTTCCAGGATGGGGGCGAAGGCGTCGCCGGCCAGGTGCCAATAGGTTCCGGCGGCGACGGCGATGCCGAATTCCGCCTGGCATTCACCGCCGACAACGGCGACGGCCTCGGCATTGCCGCCATGGCCGTTGAGCAGCATGACGCGCTTGAAGCCGGCGCGCATGGCGGAACGCACCACGCCGCGCAGCACCGCCGAGAAGGCCTCGAAATCGAGCGTCACGGTGCCGCCGAAGGGGACGTGGTGTTCCGCGAGGCCGGTCCAGACGCAGGGCGTGACCACCACCGGGCGGCCGGCGTCGTGCAGGCGCCGCGCGACGCGCTGCGCGACCGCAGTAGCGCAGACGATGTCGACGCCGGTCGCGAGGTGCGGTCCGTGCTGTTCCAGCGAGGCGACCGGGACGATGACCAGCGCATCCGCCGCGGCGCGCGCGTTGAGCTCGGCGAAGGTGAGCTTCATCCATTCGATCTCGGTCTCGGCGGCCATGGCATCCTCCTGCGTCGGTGCGCGGGAGGATGGAACGCGGCGCTTCAGCCGTCGAGCGTGGCCAGGAAGCGCGCCGCCTCGGCGCGCAGGGCCGCGACCTTCTTCGGGTCCATCTTCGCCAGCGTCCGCAGCGGCATCGCCATCCGCGGGTTCTTCGTGAAGCGGTCGGCGTGGCGCGCGATGAAGTCCCAGTACAGGTAGTTGAACGGGCAAGCGCGCGGGCCGGCCGATTGCTTCACGTCATGCGTGCAGCTGCCGCAGTAGTCCGACATTCGGTTGATGTATGCACCCGATGCCGCATAGGGCTTGGACGCCATCACGCCACCATCGGCATGGATCGCCATGCCATGGGTGTTGGGCAGTTCCACCCAGTCGAAGGCATCGGCATAGACGGCGAGGTACCAGGCGTTGATCTCGGCCGGCGCGATGCCGGCGAGCAGCGCGAAGTTGCCCGTCACCATCAGCCGCTGGATGTGGTGGGCGTAGGCCAGGTCGCGGGTCTGCGCGACGGTCTGTTCGATGCAACGCATCGTTGTCGGGCCGCCCCAGTAGAAGCCCGGCAGCGGGCGATGCGCATCCAACGCGTTGCCCTCGGCATAGCCCGGCATAAGGTGCCAGTAGATGCCGCGCACGTATTCGCGCCAGCCGAGGATCTGGCGGATGAAGCCCTCGACGGCATTGAGCGGCGCGCGACCCTCGCGCCAAGCCTTTTCGGCCGCGCGGCAGGCCTCCATCGGGTCGAGCAGCCCAGCATTCAGGCTGGTCGAGACCAGTGCGTGGAACATGGTCGGCTGATCCGCGGCCATCGCGTCCTGGTAGTCGCCGAACAGCGCGAGGCGATCGGTGATGAAGGCGTCCAGCGCGGCGGTCGCGTCCTTGGCGGTGACCGGCCAGGCGAAGCCTTCGACATCGCCGAAATGTGCGCCGAAGCGGTGCGCGACCAGCGCCATCACCTCGCGCGTGATCGTGTCCGGCGGGAAGCGGCGTGGCGGCGGCGGCACCAGGCCCTTGGGCAGGGCGGAGCGGTTCTCGGCGTCGTAGTTCCACTGGCCGCCAGCGGGCTCGTCGCCTTCCATCAGCAGGCCGGTCTCGCGCCGCATCTCGCGGTAGAAAAATTCCATGCGGTACTGCTTGCGGCCAGCCGCCCAGGTGCGGAAGCGCGGCAGGGAACACAGGAAGCGGTCATCCTCTCGGATCTCGACCGGCACGCCGGTCGCGGCCTCCCAGCCCTGCATGTCCGTGAGCACGCGCCATTCGCCCGGGTGCGTTGCGACGATTTGTGCCGGGCGGTGTCGTGCGACGGCGCGGGCGACCTCACCGGCGAAGGACTGCGTGTTGTCCGGATCGTCCAGCGGCACATGATCCACCCGCACGCCGCGCGCCGCCAGCGCGCGCGCAAAGTGTCGCATCGCCGAGAGCACCAGCACGATCTTCTGCGGATGATGTGGGACATAGGTGCATTCGGCCTGCACCTCCATCATCAGTACCGTGTCGGTGGCGGGGTCTAGGTCGCGCAGCGCCGAGAGCCCGCGCGAGCACTGGTCGCCCAGCACCACCCTGAGTGTGCCGCCGCTCATGCCGGTTCGTAGGCGATGTCGGTGCCGTCCTCGCCGCGCGCGGTGAAGCCCACCCAGCGGCCGGCGGCGCTGTAGGTCACGGTTGCCGTCACCTCGCCGGTGCAGGCGTATTCGAAGCCGCCGCCGGGCAGACGGCGCGACTGCCAGGTCAGCGCCAGCGCACGCCCCGTGGTGGTGCCGAACAGCGGCACGCGCCCGGTCAGGCGCGGCATCACCCACCAGGATAGCGGTGCGGCGCTGGCGGGCAGGCGCTGCGGGCCCTCGGTGCCGTCCAGCAGCACGGCATTGCCCGAGGCCTCGCCACGGACCTCGACGATACGGCCGTTGCGGTTCAGGCGCGAGGTGACGCGACGGAAGTTGTCGCCGATCGTGGCTTCCTCGTAGCGGTGCTCGTACCGGTACACGACGACGCCCAGGACACGCGGGGTGATGGAAAGGTCTGATGTCGCGATGCGCTCCGCCCCGCGCTGGGCGAAGCGCACCGTATGCGTGCCGACCACGTCGCCCCGCCGCTTCACCCGGAAGGCGTAGTCCCCCTCGGCCGCCGCGGCCGGCAGCGCGAGGCCGACGGGCAGCAGCAAGGCGGCACGCCGGTGCATCAGCCGCGGGTGCGGACGGTGGACCGCCCGCCATCGACCGCCATCACCTGGCCGGTGATCCAGCCGGCTGCATCGGACAGCAGGAAATCCGCGAGCGCGGCGGAATCCTCGCCCTCGCCGAGGCGCGGGATGGGGTGCTGCTTGGCGATCGCCTCGGCCATCTGCGGGTTCCCGATCAGCGGCGCCGCCATGGCGCTGCGGGTGAGCGAGGGGGCGATGCAGTTCACCCGCACCGGCGCCAGTTCGGCGGCCAGTGCCACGGTCAGCCCCTCGACCGCCCCCTTGGCGGCGGCGATGGCGGTATGGTTGGGGAAGCCGGCGCGCGCGGCAATGGTCGAAAACAGCACGACAGACCCGCGCGCGGCGGCCAGCGCATCCTGCGCCGCCTGCACGGCCAGGGCGGCGCCCAGCGCGTTCAGACGGAAAGCATCGAGGAAATCGGCCTCGGTGGCCCGCTTCAGCGGCTTCAACGCGATCGACCCGACACAGTAGGCCAGGCCCGCGACCGACGGACCCGCCGCGGCGACGGCCGCGCGCAGCGCCGCGGGGTCCGTCGCATCCGCCGGGACCGCCAGGCTGCCCGGCAGGTCCGCCGCCAGCGCCGCCAGCCGGGCATGGTCGCGCGCCACCAGAACCAGCCGCGCCCCGCGCGCCGCGCAACGGCGCGCCAGCGCGGCGCCTACCGCGCCGGTGGCACCCACCACCAGGATCGTATCCGTCATGTCTTGGTCCGTCCGTCACAAGGGTTCGCCCCAGATGGGGCCGGACGGCGCAGGCGCGAGGGGCACCGGGCGGGCGCGACAGCGGCCGCGCGCCGTGGCAGGATGCGGTGCGATGCGGCAGCTTCTCCTCCTTCGGCATGCGAAATCATCCTGGGACGATCCCTCGCTCCCGGACCATGCGCGGCCCCTGAATGCCCGCGGGCGGCGCGCCGCGCAGGCCATGGCCGCGGCAATGAGCGACCTGGGGCTGGCGCCGGATGTCGTGCTGGTGAGTTCGGCGCGCCGCACGCTGCAGACGCTGGAGGCGATCGCCCCCTTCCCCGACAGCCCGCTGGTCGAACCCATGGACGACCTGTACCTGGCGCCCTGGCCGCGGCTGCTCGACCTGCTTCGCCGCGCGCCCGAGACGGCACGCAGCGTCATGCTGATCGGCCACAACCCCGGCCTGCAGGACCTGGCACTGGCGCTGGTCGGTGCCGCGGGCATGACCGGCGGCACGGCAGCCGCGGCGCGGCGTATCGCCGATGGCTTCCCGACCTGCGCCCTGGCCGAGTTCGGCATCGCCACCCCCTGGCACGACCTGGCGGAGGGCGGCGGACGGCTTGTCAGGTTCCTGGCCCCGGCGGACCTGCCGGAAATGGCCATCTGACCATGCCCGCCGCCGCAGCCCCGGCGAGCCGATCCCCGATCGCCGAGGCCGAGACCGAGACACCCGCGGTTACCCTGCCCGGCACGCCGGCGGCCCCCGCGACCGTGACACTGGAATTCTCGCTGCCCGAGGCCGCGGCCGGGCGGCTGGCGCGCCTTGCCTTCGTGCGCGCCCATCGCGGCGGTCGCACGCGCGGCACGGTGGCCGAGATCATCTGGTCCGACACGGCGGAGGGGCGGCTCGCCGAACAGGGGCTGATCCTGGAGGCGCCGCGGCGCGGGTTGCGCGTGCTGCGCCACCTGGTGCCCCTGCCCGGCGCCGCGTGGCACCCGGGCCAGCCGGTGGGTGCCGAACCGCTGCCCGAAGGCAGCGAAGCGCCCGAACTGGCCGATGACGCGCCGCTGGTCGCGGTGGCGGCCTTTACCGGCCGCCGACACAGCCTGAGCCTGACGCTGGCCGAGGGCGTCGTCGGCATCGAGATCCTGGCCGGGCGACTACGCAGCGTGGCCGCCGAACGCCCTGTCGCGCGCGTCGTGCTCTCCGGGCCGCTGCCGGCCGTGATCGCGGCGGCGCGCGGCCTCGCGGCCGAACTGCCGCTGGCCCCGCCGCTCACGACCATGGCGGAGGACGCCCGTGCGATGGCCGTCGGCGCGCGCGCCCGGCCGCATCGCCTGGGCCAGCCCGACACCGCGGCCGCGACCAGCGTCGAGGACGCCTTCCTGCGCGCCGTCGGCCACCTGCTCGAGGCACTGCATCAGCAGGCGGCCCGCATCCGCCACGATGGTGGGCCCGAGCCGGTACACCAGAGCCGCGTCGCGTTGCGCCGCCTGCGATCGGTGCTGCGGGTGTTCCGCAACGTCACAGACGACGCGGCGCTGCGCAGCCTGGATGCACGACTGCGCGAGGTGGTCGGCATCCTGGGCCCGGCGCGCGACTGGGATGTGTTCCTGGCGGGCATCGGGCAGGAGATCGGCGACGCCTTTCCCGACGATGCGCGCGTGGCGGGCCTGCTGCGGGCCGCGGCAGCACGTCGGACCGCCGCCTACGACGCCGCGCTGGCCTTGGTCGCGGCCCCCGGCTGGCGGCTGCTGCTGATCGATGCGCTGGGCGTGCTGCTCGGACGGCCCTGGCGCGTGGGCGCCGAGGCCGCGCGGATCGAAGCCTTGGAAATGCCCGCCCGCTCCTTCGGCCGCGCCGTGCTGGACCGGCGCTGGGCCAGGCTGCGCCGCGCGGGGGCCGATTTCGAGACCCGCTCCGCCGAGGAACTCCATGAGCTCCGGCTGGACGGCAAGCGCCTACGCTACGCGGCCGAGGTCTTTGCCCCGTTGTTCGACGCCAGACGCGCCAGCCGCTTCCTGCGGCGGCTGGCGAAGCTGCAGGACGGCCTCGGGATCGCCAACGATGCCGCGGTGGCGCGGAGCCTGGCGCAGGCGCTGGGCACGCCAGGTGCCGGACGCGCCTGGGCCGTGGGCGTGGTCGAGGGCTGGTGCGAGGCCCGGGTCCTGGAACACCGCGACGATGCGCTGCGGGCTTGGCGGCGCCTGGGCGGCAAGGATCGTTTTTGGACAGGCGATTAGGCGTAGTTCCTTAACCTTTTCGTCGATTGGGTGCGCCGCGACGTTTCGTCCCTGGCTGCTTCCGGCGGTTGCAGGCGGTTCAAGGTCGGTCTAACGATCCGCGCGTGTTGGAACGACGACGCATATTCAAGGGCCGCCGCGCCCGCCCGCGCTTCGGTGGAGCAGCGCTGCTGCTGTCCGCCGCCATCGCCACGCCCGTGGTGCTGGGCGTGGCTTTGCCATCGAACCTGTTCGGGTCCGCCCCGTCCGACCGCAGCTGGCGGGCCGAGGCGCAGGCCATCCGCATCGTCGACGGCGAGACGATCGGCCTGGGCGAACGGATCGTGCGGCTGGATGGCATTTCGGCGCCGGCCCGCGGCGAGGCGTGCCGGTCGGCGTCGGGCGAGGCCTTCGACTGCGGTGGCGCCGCGGCCGCGGCGCTGACCCGATTGGTGTCCGGGCGGCCCGTGGCCTGCCGTATCGTCGGTCAGGACAGCTTCGGCCGCGGTCTTGGTCAGTGCGACGCGGCTGGCGCGGACCTCAATCGCGCGCTGGTGGGCGGCGGCTTCGCGGTGGCCACGAGCAGCGCGCTGCGGGGCCAGGAAGCCATGGCGCGCCAGACGGCGCAGGGCCTTTGGGCGAATGCGGCAGGCGCGCCGCCTGCCTGGCGCAGCCGGAACTGACGCTGCGGACGGGGTTGCGGCGCGTGGTCGCCGCGCCACCGGCTTGTCGTTTGCCAAGCCCGCGGACAGCGCCTTATCGTGCACCGCACCATTCGGCCGGGCGGCGTGCGCCATGGCCGGGCCACTTGAGGAAGTTCCGCATGACCAGCAAGCCCGCAGGCGCCATCACTGTCACGATGGAGGGCTCCAACAAGAGCACGACGCTTCCGCTGCTGGGGGGAACCTTGGGGCCGCGCGTCGCCGACATCCGCAAGCTGTATGGCGAGCTCGGCATCTTCACCTTCGACCCCGGCTATGGCGCCACCGCATCCTGCGAGAGCACCATCACCTACATCGACGGCGACGAGGGCGTGCTGCTGTACCGCGGCTACCCGATCGAGCAGCTGGCGGAAAATTCGTCCTTCCTCGAGGTCTGCTACCTGCTGCTGAACGGCGACCTGCCGAATGCCGCGCAGTACGACGAGTTCCACAAGGGCGTCACCTACCACACCATGCTGCACGAGCAGCTGCGGCGCTTCTTCGAGGGCTTCCGCCGCGACGCCCACCCGATGGCGGTGATGTGCGGCGTGGTCGGCGCACTGGCCGCCTTCTACCACGACAACCTCGACATCAACGATCCGCGCGCGCGCGAGATCGCGGCGTTCCGGCTGATCGCGAAGGTGCCGACCATCGCGGCCTGGGCCTACAAGTATTCGATCGGCCAGCCGTTCATGTATCCGCGCAACGACCTGACCTACGCGGAAAACTTCCTGTACATGCTCAACGCCGTGCCGGCGGAGCCCTACGTCAGCAACCCGATCCTGGCGCGCGCCATGGACCGCATCCTGATCCTGCATGCGGACCACGAGCAGAACGCCTCGACCTCGACCGTGCGCCTGGCGGGGTCCACCGGCGCCAATCCCTTCGCCTGCATCGCCGCCGGCATCGCGGCCCTGTGGGGCCCGGCGCATGGTGGTGCGAACGAGGCGGTGCTGAAGATGCTCGCCGAGATCGGCAGCCCGGAGAACATCCCGCACTTCATCAGCGAGGTGAAGGACAAGAACTCCCACACCAAGCTCATGGGCTTCGGCCATCGGGTCTACAAGAACTTCGACCCACGCGCGAAGATCATGAAGGAGACCTGCCACGAGGTGCTGGCCGAGCTCGGCATCAAGAACGAGCCGCTGCTCGACATGGCGATCGAGATGGAGCGGATCGCGCTGACCGACGACTACTTCATCAGCCGCAAGCTGTACCCGAACGTGGACTTCTATTCGGGCATCATCCTGAAGGCGATGGGCATCCCCACGCACATGTTCACCGTGCTGTTCGCGGTGGCGCGCACCGTGGGCTGGGTCAGCCAGTGGAAGGAACTGATCGAGGATCCGTCGCAGCGCATCGGGCGGCCGCGCCAGATCTACACCGGTGCGGCGGCGCGCGATTTCGTGGCGATGGACAAGCGCGGGTGAGGCGCGCACCGGAGGGGCTCTGCCCCTCCGGACCACCCCGCCAAAGGCCTAAGGGCCCTTGGAACCCTTTAGATGGCCGGTTGGAGTAAGGGGCTTCACGCGCCATCGGCATTCGGCAGTCGCTCCGCGCCCCTTTCTCCAACCGGCCACTGAAGTGATGGTGTCCAGAGGCCTTTAGGCCTTTGGTGGGGAGAGGACGAGAGGGGCAAAGCCCCTCTCGCCGCACCTCACCCCCGCTTGTGGCACGCCACCCAATGCCCGGGCCGGGCCTCGCGGAATTCCGGCACTTTGGTGTCGCACAGGCCCTTCTCGGCGATCGGGCAGCGGGTGTGGAAGTGGCAGCCTGGCGGCGGGTTCATCGGGCTCGGCAGGTCGCCCTGCAGGCGGATGCGCTGGCGCTTCAACGTCGGGTCGGGGATGGGCACGGCCGAGAGCAGCGCCTCGGTATACGGATGCAGAGGCTCGGCATACAGGTCGCGGGCGGGCGCGAGCTCGACGATGCGGCCGAGATACATCACCGCCACGCGGTCCGAGATGTGCTCCACCACCGACAGGTCGTGCGCGATGAACAGGTAGGAGAGGCCGAACTTCTCCTGCAGGTCCTCGAGCAGGTTGATGACCTGCGCCTGGATCGAGACATCCAGCGCGCTGACCGGCTCGTCGCAGATGATCAGCTTGGGCGAGACCGCGAGCGCGCGCGCGATGCCGATGCGCTGGCGCTGCCCGCCCGAGAATTCATGCGGGAAGCGCGACATGTGGTCGGGACGCAGGCCCACGGTCTCCAGCAGGTCCGCGACCTTCGCCTCCCGTTCGCGGCGGTTGCGCGCGAGGTGATGGATCTCGAGCGCCTCCCCGATGATCGCCCCCACAGTCATGCGAGGGTTCAGCGAGGCGAAGGGGTCCTGGAAGATGATCTGCATGTCGCGGCGGATGGCCGCGAGGTCGCCGCCCGCCAGCGCGCGCACGTCGCGGCCCTCGAAGCGCACCTCGCCCGAGGTGGGTTCGATCAGGCGCAGGATGCAGCGCCCGGTGGTGGACTTGCCGCAGCCGGATTCGCCGACCAGGCCCAGCGTCTCGCTGGCGGCGAGGTCGAAGCCGACGCCGTCAACCGCGTGCACCTGGTCGACCACGCGGCGCAGGATGCCGCCACGCACGGGGAAGCGCTTGACCAGGTTGCGCACCGAGAGCAGCGGCTCGGCCATGCCAGTGTCCTTCGCGGCGCTCACAGGATGCAGGCCACCTTGTGGCCGGGGGCGACCTCGCGCAGCGGCGGCTCGGCCGCTGTGCAGGCGTCGGTGGCGAAGCGGCAGCGTGCGGCGAAGCGGCAGCCGGCCGGCGGGTTGAGCAACTGCGGCACGGTGCCGGGGATGGCTTCGAGCCGCCGGTGCTGCGTCGCCGCGAGATCGAGGCGCGGGATCGATCGGATCAGCCCCTGCGTGTAGGGGTGGCGCGGATTGCCGAACAGTTCGCGCACCGGCGCTTCTTCGACCACCTTGCCGGCGTACATGACGACCACGCGCTGCGCGACTTCGGCCACCACGCCCATGGCGTGGGTGATGAGCATCACCGCCATGCCGAGCCGGTCCTTCATCTCGGCCAGCAGGTCCAGGATCTGCGCCTGGATGGTCACGTCGAGCGCGGTGGTGGGCTCGTCCGCGATCAACAGTTGCGGGTTGCACGAAAGCGCCATGGCGATCATCACGCGCTGGCGCATGCCGCCGGAGAACTGATGCGGGTAGTCCGACGCGCGGCGCGATGCGTTGGGAATGTTGACGAGTGCAAGCATCTCCTTCGCGCGGTCGAAAGCGGCGCGGCGCGACAGCCCTTCCTGGTAGCGCACAACCTCGGCGATCTGGTCGCCCACGGTATAGACCGGGTTGAGCGAGGTCATGGGTTCCTGGAAGACGATCGCGATCTGCTTGGCGCGGATCGATCGCATCTCCTCGGGCTTGAGCGGCACGAGGTCGCGGCCCTGCCACAGGATCTGCCCGGCCACGATACGCCCGGGCGGCATGGCGATGAGCTTGAGAACCGTCATCGCCGTGACGGTCTTGCCGCAGCCGGATTCACCCACCACGCAGACCGTCTCACCACGATCGACGGAAATATCCACGCCGTCCACCGCGCGGACCATGCCGTCATCGGTCGAGAAATGGACCTTGAGGCCACGGATGGCGAGCAGCGGTTCGCTCACGAGGCGATCACCCGGCGCGGGTCGAAGGCGTCGCGCAGCCCATCGCCGATGAAGTTGATCGACAGCACGGTCAGGAAGATCATCGCCCCGGGAAAGATCGCCCAGTGCGGCGCGAAATCGAGGTTGTCCTTCGCGTCGAACAGCAGCCGCCCCCAGGTCGGCACGTCGGGCGGGAAGCCGAGGCCGAGGAAGGAGAGCGTGCTCTCGGCGATGATTGCGGCTGCGATGTCGATGGTGGCCGCGACGATCACGGGGCCCATGGCGTTGGGCAGGATGTGGCGCAGCACCAGGCGCAGGCGGGAGGCGCCCAGCGCGCGTGCGGCTTCGACGAATTCCTTTTCGCGGAGCGAGAAGAACTGCGCGCGCACAAGTCGCGCCACCTGCATCCAGTTGAAGCCACCGATGATGATCACGATCAGGATGAAGACGCCAAGTTCGGGCCCCACGACCTGGGTCAATGCATCGCGGAACAGGTAGATGATCAGGAGCAGCAGCGGCAACTGCGGCAGCGACAGGAACAGGTCGGTCAGCCACATCAACCCGGCATCGACGCGCCCGCCGGCCATGCCGGCCACGGCACCCACCAGCACGCCCACGAAGATCGCGACCATCATGGCCGCGAAGCCGACCGCGAGCGAGATGCGCCCGCCATAGAGCACGCGTGCGAGCATGTCCTGGCCGAGGTCGTCGGTGCCCATCGGGTGGTCCCAGGACGGTCCCTGCAGGCGCGCGGTGAAGTCGATCTCGTCGATCGGCACGCGCCATACGAAGGGCCCGACGAGAACGGCAAGCACCAGCGTGGCGAGGATGACCAGGCTGACTACCGCGAGGCGGTGCTTGCGGAAACGGCGCCACGCCTCCCGCCAGGGCCCGACGCGCGGCGCGGCCGCGGCGGAGGCGCTAGCGGTAGCTGATGCGGGGATCGAGCCAGCCATACAACACGTCCGCGATCAGGTTGAACAGGATGACCAGGCAGGCGAAGACGAAGGTGACGGCCATGATCACCGGCGTGTCGTTGGCCAGGATGGCGGTGATCAGCAGCGACCCGATGCCCGGGATGCGGAAGATCTGCTCGGTCACGATGGCGCCGCCGAAGACGATGGGCATCTGCAGCGCGACCAGCGTCACCACCGGGATCATCGCGTTGCGCACGACGTGCTTGAGGGTGACGGTGCTCTCCGGCAGGCCCTTGGCGCGCGCCGTGGTCACGTGGTCCAGGCGGATCACGTCGAGCACCGCCGATCGCACGAAGCGCACCAGCGCGGCCCCTTGGAACAACCCCAGCACCAGCACCGGCATGATGGATTGGCGGATGTGTTCCCACCACCACCGCCAGCCCGTCGCATCGATCTGCGCGCGATAGACGAAGGGCAGCCAGTCGAGCGTGATGGAGAACAGCAGGATCAGCAGCAGCCCGGTAAAGAAGGTGGGCAGCGAGAAGCCCACGAAGGCCAGTGTGTTCGCGATCTTGTCGAACAGCGAATAAGGGCGCGTCGCGGCGTACACACCCACCGGCAGCGCCACTGCCAGCGCGAGCAGCTGCGCCGCGCCGATCACGATGATCGTCGTCGGCAGGCGCTGCAGAATCAGCTGGTCGACGTTCACGCGGCTGACGAAGGAATAGCCCCATTCGCCCCGCAGCATCGCGAACAGCCAGTTCAGGTAGCGCTGGTGCACCGGGTCATCGAGGCCGAGGCTCGCGCGCAGATTCGCCCGCACATCCGGCGGAATGGCGGGGTTGGTCGCCAGCTCCTCGAACGGATCGCCTGGTGCCAGCGCCAGCACGGTGAACAGCACCACACTGATCCCGAGCAGGCTCGGGATCGCAATCAGCAGGCGCCGGATGAGGTACTGCGTCACGCGCGGCGCATCAGGTCTCGCGATACCAGTCGTTCAGGTACCACATGGTGAGATCCCAGGCGCTCAGCACATGGCGGAGGTTGTTGAGGCTGGCGCTGACCGTCGGCCGGCGCACCAGCGGGATGATGTGGTTCGACCCCACCACCAGGTCGTTCATGCGCACGAACATCGCGGCGCGCTTGATGGGGTCGAGTTCGCCCTGCGACTCGCGGAAGATGCGGTCGTATTCCTCGCTGCGCCAACGGACGATGTTGCGGCCCTGCCAGTTGTTCGCCTTGGTCGAGACCTCCCAGGAGACGTACTGGTTCATGAACCGCTCGGGGTCGGCCTGCGGCATGGTGGTCGTGTACATCTGCATGTCGGCGTAGAGCTTGGTGTAGGTGTCGGGGTTGGCGACATCCGACGAGAAGAACACCGAGGCCGTGACCGACTTCAGCTCGAGGTCGATGCCTGCGCGCTGCGCCGCCTGCTTGTAGATCGCCTGGGTGCGCTGGCGCGGCGCGTTCACCGAAGTCTGGTAGACGAAGCGCAGCCGCACGCCGTCCTTCGCACGGATGCCGTCGCGCGCGCGGACCCAGCCGGCGGCGTCCAGGATCTCGTTCGCCTTCTGGATGCTGAACTCGAAGCGCATGTTCTCCGAGCGGAAGCGCGGCGGGTTGTTCAGGAAGTTTGCCGTCGCCGGGCCACCGCGGCCGTAGATGAATTGCTCGAGCGCGTTGCGGTCGATCAGCAGCGCCATCGCCTGGCGCACCGCGGGGTCGCGGAAGGCCGGGTGCTGCGTGCTGATGTGGGACCGCTCGCCATCCACCTCGCGGTTCGGGTCGGTGGCGTTGAGCTGCACGAACTCGATGCCGCCGCCCTCGACGATGTTCACCTTGCCGCGGTTGGCGGCCTCGAGGCGCTTCAGGATCTCGTCCTCGACCTGCATGTTCCAGGCGTAGTCGTAGTCGCCCGTCTGCAGCACGGCGCGCGCGGCCGAGACCGCGTCGCCACCGCCCTTGATCTCGAGCGTGTCGAAATACGGGCGGTTGTCCATGTGATAGTTGGCGAAGTTTTCGGCCCGTAGCGTGTCGCCCGGCGCGAAGGAGACGAACTTGTAGGCGCTGGTGCCGACCGGGCGCAGGTTGGTGGGGGCGTCGCGCGCATTCGGCCCGGCGAAGTCCTTGAACAGGTGACGCGGGATGATCTGGCCTGTGCCGCCCACGAAGGCATCCGCCCAGAACGGCGTCGGCTGCTGGAACTCCACGCGCACCGTGTGGTCATCGACCTTCAAGACGTTGACGTCGCGATAGGAACCCGACGTCACGGCCGCGACACCCGGGCTGCGCGCATATTCCCAGTTGAACACCACGTCGTCGGCCGAGAAGTCCTGCCCGTCGTGCCACTTCACGCCGCGCTTCAGCTTCCAGGTGACGGAGCGCCCGTCCTCCGCCAGGCCGCCATTTTCGCGCGAGGGAATTTCAGCCGCGAGGATCGGTACCAGCGTCCCGTCGGAGGCCCAGCCGGCCAACGGTTCATAGAAGACGCGGCTCGAATCCTGGTTGGTGGTGCCGGAGGCGAAGTGAGGGTTCAGCAGCGTCGAAGCCTGCCAGTACAGCACCTTCAGCGCGCCGCCGCCGCCGCGCCGGGTCGGGCGGTAGGCGGGGACCGACTGCGCGCCCGCCGGCGCCGCGCCTGCGATCGCGAGGATCTGCGTGGCCATGGGCGCAGTCAGACCGACCGCGGCCAGCCGCCTCACGAAGCCGCGCCGTGACAGGCTGCCGTTCTTCACACGCCCGATAAGGCCGCGGAGATCGTCTTCGTTCATTCCCATCTGCTCCCAGTCGTCGCCTTGCGGCGTCTTTGCCTGACCCTGGGCCCAGGGTGCCGTGGAAACGGGGGGGAACGCCAGAGGCTTGTGCGCAACGGGAAGCCGACGTGGCCTGGACATGCCCGGGCTATGGTCGCTGAATGCCCGGAAACACAGCAGGAACGCCCGATGATCGACGCTGCCCTCACCTTCCACGATGCAACCCATCGATTCGCCGGCGGCACGGACACGCCGCGCGCCTATCTCGAGCGCTGCCTCGAGACCATGGCCGCGCGCGAACCGGTGGTGCGCGCCTGGGTGGTGACGAACGAGACCGCGGCGCGCGAGGCCGCGGATGCCAGCACGCAGCGCTGGCGCGACGGGCGCGCGCTGTCAGCGATCGATGGCATGCCGGTCGGCATCAAGGATCTGCTCGAGACGCGCGACATGCCCACGCAGATGGGCTGCCCCGCCTATCGCGGGAACTTCCCGCGGCGCGACAATGCCGCGGTGTGGGCGCTGCGCCAGGCGGGTGCGGTGGTGCTGGGCAAGACGGTCACCACCGAACTCGGCGGCGCGCATCCGGGGCCGACCACCAATCCCTTCGACCAGCGGCGCACGCCCGGCGGGTCGTCCTCGGGCTCGGCGGCGGCGGTGGGCGCGGGCATGGTGCCCGCCGCGCTCGGCACCCAGGTCGGCGGGTCGGTCATCCGCCCGGCCTCCTATTGCGGCAACGTCGCGCTGAAGCCGACCCAGGGCGGCCTCAACCGCGGCGAGCGCCAGGCGACCAGCATGAGCACCACCGGCGTCCATGCCGGCAGCATCGAGGACATGTGGCAGGTCGCGATCGAGATCGCGCGCCGCGCCGGCGGCGATCCGGGCCGCCCGGGCCTGGTCGGCCCGCCGACGCCACCACCCGCGCGCAGGCCCGCCGTGCTCGGCGTGATGGAGACCGAGGGCTGGGGCGCGCTCGACCCCGCCAGCAAGAGGGCCTTCGAGCAGGTCGTGGACAGGCTGCGCGCCGCCGGCGTCACGGTTCTGCGCCGCACCGACCATCCGATGCTCGACGCCTTCGAGGCCGCGCTGGTCGGCGTGCAGGCCATGACCAGCGCCATCACCGGCTGGGAGAACCACTGGCTGTTCCGCAACCTCGTCGCGCAAGACGAGAACGCGATCAGCGCGCGATCGCGCGCCGTGCTGGCCGCAGCCGAGCGCATGACGCCCGAGGACTACCGCCTTCGGCTGCTGCAACGCGAGGAAGTCCGCCGCCGCCACGCAGCGCTCGCGCCCGTGGTAGATGCGCTGATCGCGCCGGCCTCGCCGGGGCCGGCGCCGCTGTGGGCCGGCGACGTACCCGGCCAGACGCTGGTGCCCCGGCCGACTGGAGATGCGGTGTTCAACACACCGAGTTCGGGCATCGGCGCGCCGGCGGTCACCATCCCGCTGACCACGGTCGGCGGCATGCCGATGGGCATCCAGGTGATGGCGCAGGTGGAGATGGACGCGCAGGCCACCGCCATCGCCCGCTGGATGCTGGAGACCATCCCGCCGGTCGTCGCATGACGCCGCCGAGCGCCGGAGAGGTCCGCGCGCGGCTGGCCGAGATCCGCGCCGCGCGCGGCTTCGTGCTGCCGCATCACGGTGCGATGGCCGCGGCGCTACCGGACCTTCACGCGGCCTACGAGGCAATGTACCGCGCGCTGACCCTGGACGACCATCACCTGCCGCCCCATGCGAAGGAGGTGGTGTGGCTCGCGATCCTGGCCGCCTGCCGCGAACCGGTCGGCACGCACCACCTGCATCGCTTCCGGACGACCGGCGGGACCGAGGGCGAGGCCGCCACCGTATTCCGCCTGGCGGCGTGGGCGGGTGGAGCGGCGCGCTACGCGACGCTGGCGGCGAACTGGCAGGGGCAGTTGCGCGGGCTGGACCTCGCTGCCGAATACCGCGCCGGAGCAAGCGCGCTGATCGCCGGGTCGCCGATCGACGAAGCGACGGCACGGCTTGCGCTGGTAGCGGTTCAGACCGCCTGCGACGAACCCTGGGGCCTGGCGGCGGAGATCGAGGCTGCCTATGCCGCCGGCGTGCCGGAGACGCAGTTGGCTGAGGCGATGAGCCTTGCGATCTGGCCGCGCGGCGTGAATCCCTTCGTGCGCGCGACCGCGGTGTGGCTGCGCCTGATGCAGGACGGGCGCGTGACGCCTTCGGCCGCCTTCCGCGCCTGGGCCGAGACACCGGGCCAGGGCGCCTTCGTGGCGCCTACAGCGTCACCACCAGGTTGAGCGCGGTATCGACGACGGCCTCCGTGCGCGGGGGCAGCACAAGCGTGCTCTCGCGCTCCTCGATCAGCGCGGGGCCGGTGACGCGATCGCCTGGGCGCAGGCTGGCGCGGTCGATCACCGGCGTTTCGACGAAGCCACCCGCCTCGGCGAAGTAGGCTGGGCGGAGGCGCGGCGCGGCGCTGGCACCGGCTGGCGCCGGCGTGGCCGTCGCCACCACCGGCACGGGGCCGGCCATGATCACCTGCCAGGAGACGCACTCCACCGGGAGGGCGGATTCCGTGCGCCCGTATTGCTGCAAGTACTGGCGTTCGAAGGCGGCGCGCAGCGCGTCCCGATCCCCGGTGGCGATCGAGGCGGCGGGGAGTTCGGCCTCCACCTGGAAGCCCTGGCCCGCGTAGCGCATGGCACCGATCACGCGGCGCGTCGCCGCGGCCGCCGGTACGCCGGCCTCGGCCAGCATCGCGAGACCCTCGGCCTCCATCGCGCCGACCATGGCGTGCAGCCCATCGAAGTCGAGCGACGCCAGCGGCGCCACCCAACCGCGCACGAAGGCGAAGGAGATCGGCGATGCCAGGAAGCCGAAAGCAGAGGCGACACCCGCGCCGGCCGGCGCGACCAGCCGCGCGATGCCGAGCTTGCGGCAGACCTGCGCCGCATGGACTGGTCCCGCGCCGCCGATCGGCACCATGGTGAAGGCTTCGATCCGCCGCGCCTTCTCGAGCGCATGGATCGCCGCGGCCTGCGCCATGTTGCCATTGACCGTTTCGTGCAGCGCCCAGGCGGCTTCCACCACCGACAGGCCGAGCGGTGCGGCCAGGTGTTCGCGCAGCGCGCGCTCCGCCGCCGCGACATCGAGCCGCATGTCGCCACCGAGGAAGCTGCCCGCGCCAAGGTAGCCCAGCACCAGGTCCGCATCGGTCACGGTCGGGCGCGTACCGCCCAAGCCGTAGCAGGCCGGGCCAGGATCGGAGGACGCGCTCTCGGGCCCCACGCGGATCAGGCCGAGCCGATCGACCTGCGCGATGGAACCGCCGCCGGCGCCGATCTCGATCATCTCGATCACCGGCACCTTGAGCGGCAGGCCGCTGCCCTTGCGGAAGCGATCAACGCGCGCGACTTCGAAGTCGAGGCTGCGCAGCGGCTCGCCCGCTTCGATCAGCGCGGCCTTGGCGGTGGTGCCGCCCATGTCGAAGCACAGGATGTCAGACGCGCCGGCCGCCGCACCATACAGCGCGGTCGCGCGCACGCCGCCGGCCGGGCCCGATTGCACCAGGCGGATCGGGTGGCGGGCAGCGGTCTGTTCGCCAACCGTGCCGCCGTCCGAGAGCATCAGGTAGAGCGGTCCGGCAAGCCCAAGTTCCCGCAACCCGTCGCCGAGCTGGGTCAGGTATCGGCGGAACACCGGCAGGACATACGCGTTGCAGATCGTGGTGGAGGCGCGCTCGTATTCGCCGATCTCAGGCACCACGTCGGAGGAGAGGCACAGCGTCAGGCCTGGCGCTTCCTTGGCGATGATCTCCGCCATGCGGCGTTCATGCGCGGGGTTGCGGAAGGCGTGCAGGAAGCAGATCGCGACGGCCTGTGCGCCCTGCGCCGCCAGCTCGCGCGCGGCGGCGCGCGCGGCGGCCTCGTCGAGCGGCGTGTGGATGCCGCCATCAGGCAGGATGCGCTCGGGGATTTCGACGCGGCGGCGACGCGGTACCAGCGGCTCGGGCACGCGCATGAACAGGTCGTAGGTGTCGTGCCGCAGTTCCGTGCCGATCTCGATCACGTCGCGGAATCCGTCGGTGGTGATCAGGCCGGTAGGCACGCCGCGGCGTTCGATCAGCGCGTTGGCGACCAGCGTGGTGCCGTGGATGACGTGCTGGACTTCGACGGGGGTGATGCCGTGCGCGTCGAGAAGCTGGCGGATGCCGACGAGCACCGCCTGCTCCGGTGCGGCGGGCGTCGTCAGCACCTTGCCATTGCGCAGGTGTCCGTCGCGCGTGTCGAGCAGCACGAAGTCCGTGAAGGTGCCGCCGATGTCGACACCGATGCGAAAGGGTGCCGCGGTCATGCGCGGTAGACTGTCGCGTCGGTGACGTAGCCCTCGGCGATGTCGCGCGCGAGGGCGTCGGCGTCGCGTTCCGCGGGTGGGCCGAGGCCGCCTCCGCCGGGGGTCTCGAAGGTGATGCGGTCGCCGGGTGCGAGCGTGACGCGAGCCTTGGCCGCGACCGGCGTGCCGTTCAGCAGGTCACGACCGGCACGTCCGGCCAGGCCGCCGAGAATGCCACGGGGCGGGTGCTGCACGCGTTCGTGGCGATAGGTCACGGTGACGGGCTTCGGGCCGGTTGCCTCGAATGTCAGCCGCTGCGAGAGGCCCCCGCGCATCCGCCCTGCCCCACCCGAATCCGGGATCAGGCGCTTCTCGGTCAGCAGCATCGGCACGGCGTTCTCGAACTGTTCGACCGGTTGGGTCGCGACGTTGGAGGGGAAGGACAGGCAGGCGGGACCATCGCGCATGGGCAGCGCGCCGTGGCCGCCGTTCATGAAGAACATCCGGACGTAGCGGCGGCCATCAGCCTGTTCGCCGGTGAAGTAGCAGTTCCAGAGCGGGCTGCCGCATTCCGCGATGACGCGGTCTGGGATCAGCTTGCCGAGCGCGGCCAGCACCAGGATCGGCAGGTAGTGTCCGGTCAGGTGTCGCCCCCAGACCGGCGCGGGGCGGCGCGGGTTGACGATGCTGCCCTCGGGCGCAATCAACGAGATCGGGCGGAAGCAGCCGTCATTGTTCGGGGTCTCGGGATCGAAGGCGCATTTCACCGCGTAGTGCGAATAGGCGCGCGAGAAATTCAGCGGTGAGTTTACCGGTCGGGCGATCTGTGGATCGGTGCCGGTAAAATCGAGCGTCAGCGCGTCACCCTTTACCGCAAGGCGCAGACGGATCGTCACGGGATGCTCGAAACCGTCGGAGGTCACCTGGTCCGTCACCTCGCCGTCCGGCGCGGCGGCGATAGCCTGGCGCATGGAGCGTTCGGAGCGCGCGAAGATCTCGGCGGCGAGTGCGTCGATGTCAGCGATGCCCTCCTCGGCCACGATCCGGAACAGGCGTGACTCGGCCTGCTCGTACACAGCGAACAGCGCGCGGATGTCGCCCAGCGTCTCGTCGGGCTGGCGCAGGTTGGCTTCGAGGAAAGCGATGACGTCTTCGTTCTCGATGCCGCCCTTCAGGATGCGGGCGATCGGGATGGTAAGCCCCTCCTCCCAGGCATCGCGCGCGTCGACCGACGGCGCGCCGCCGATATCGGTCGAATGGAAGGTGCCGCCGATCCAGGCCGCGATACGTCCCTCGCGAAAGATCGGCCGGATGGTGGTGATGTCGTTCAGGTGCCCGGTGCCGAGGTAGCCGTCATTGCTGATCAGCACGTCGCCGGGGCGCAGGCTCTCGCGTGGAATACGCGCCAGCATGTGCCCGAGCGTGACCGGCATCGTGCCGACGAAGGACGGCACGGATCGTGAGGATTGCGCGAACTGTCGCCCCGCGCTGTCCATCAGCCCGATCGCCATATCCCAGTTGTCACGAACGACCGAGGAGAACGATGTGCGCACGAAATTCTGCGCCGCCTCGTCCATCAGCCCGGCAACGCGGCTCCAGGCGGAGCCCAGGCTCAGCGCGGTGAATCCTGCCATGTATCGTCCTTAGCCCCGCATCGCCTGGAGTTGCTGCATATACCCGGCGGGATCGACCTGCACATCGACCAGCGAGGGTCCGTCATGCGCGAAGGCAGCGTCGAGCGCGGCGGCCAAGGTCGTCTCGTCCGTCGCGCGGAAGCCGCGGGCGCCGAAGCCCTCGGCCACCATCGCGAAGTCGGTGCGGCCCCACCGCACGCCTTCGCTCGGCAATTGCCGCTGTTGCTGCTTCACGTCGATGAGCGACAAGGCGCCATCGTTGAATACGATCGTGACCAGGCGTGCGCCGTGATCGGCAGCGGTCGCCAACTCGGCCACGCACATCATCAGCCCGCCATCGCCGGTGAAGGCGACGGCGCCGCGCGACGGGTCGTGCAACGCGGCGGCGATGCCCGCAGGCAGAGCGAAGCCCATGGTCGCGAGGCCGTTCGAGATCAGCAGGTCGCGCGGGCGCGAACACGGCCAGAAGGCAGTGGCGGAGAACATGTGCGCGCCGGCGTCCACGCTCGCGCGCGGATCGCGCCCGGCCCGCGTCGCGGCCTCGGCAGCAAGCTGCACGATCCTTGGTGGTGCGACGCCACCACCGCCCGCGGGCCAGGCCAGGGCGTCGCGCATCGCCGCGCGATGGGCGCCGATCTCGGCCGTCGTCCATGCGGAGCGTTGCGCATCGGCGGCCAACACCGCGGCGATGGCATCGACCGGCCCGTAGGCGCCCACCGCGACCGGTGTGTAGTGCACCGGGAAGGATCGTGCAGCGATCTCGGCCACCGGCGCGGTGTAGCGCCAGGGCTGGAGGATGAACTCCACGGGGTCGGCGCCGACCAGCAGGATGAGGTCGGCGGCACCGACCACCTGCGCTTCCAGGGTACCGCCGGTGAAGATACCGGCGTGCTGCGGATGCGCATCGGGCAGCACGCCCTTGGCCTTGTAGGTCACCAGCACGGGGCAGCCCAGGGCCTCGGCCAAGGCGCGGGCACCGGGCGCGGCCTCTGTCGCCTCGAGTCCGAGCAGCATCACGGGGCGCCGGGACGCGGCGAGCCGGGCGCGCAGCGCCGCGATATCGGGCAGTGGTGGCGCCTTTGCCGCGCCATGCCCCGTCCGTCGCGCCGGGCGCTTGGCAGCCGCCGACGTCAGGTCGAGATGCACCGCTCCGCGCGGGTGCGCGCAAGCGGCATCGAGCAGGGCTTTAAGTTCACCGCCCGGATCGTCGCCCTCGCACCGCGCATGGGCCTTCACGTAGGCCGTGGTCGCAAGGCGCTGGTCGAACACCTGGTGCGTGATCCAACCCGTCTGCGACGGCGTGAACCCATCGCTCACCAGCAGCACCGGTGCGCGTTCAAGCGTCGCGCAGCTCACGCCGTTCAGCGCGTTCGACAGACCCGGACCCTTGGTGGTGAGCACCACGCCTGGCGCGCCGGAGAGCTCGGCATCGGCCGTGGCCATCATGGCTGCGCTGCCCTCGTGCCGGCAGAGCACGAAGTGCAGGCCGGCAGGCGCGGCCTCGCGGATCAGGTCAAGCGACGAACCGCCGCCCGGTACGCCCCAGATGCGCCGCGTGCCGCGTGTCGCGAGTGTCGCGACCAGCGCGGCCGCCGTGCTGGCGGGCGTTGGGATGGCTGGTGCATCGGCGCACAGGCTGGCTTCGCTCATGCCGCATCCTCGCGCGGATCGAACAGCGGGTGAAGACGCCGCAACGCCTGGCCGTCGCAATGCCTGCAGGCGGCGACGGAGCCGACCGCAAGCGCACGGCGCGTCGTGCAGCAACCGTCAGGCGTTTCGGCCAAGCCGCGCGCCGGCTGCAACCGATTCAACGGCGGCGCGCGTCTCGGTGGCCTGGCGGTTCAGTTCGATCGTCGTGGCCGCCAGGGCATCGGCCGTCGCGGCCTGCGTGGCGGCATCCTGCGCGAGCGCGCGGACTCGTTCGGCAAGGTCATGGTGCGTATCGTGCACGCGCGCGAGCGCCGCCGTAATGCCCACCACGGCCCGCGCCGTATCCGCGACGCGTCCCTCGAGCGTCTCGACCGAGGCGGCCACGTCCTGCGCGGAGCGCCCGGCATCGCGCAGCGTGGCGCGAAGCGCGTCGAGTACCTCGGCGATGTCGAGTGCAAGCGCCTGGCTCCGCGCCGCCTGGGCGCGCGCCTGGTCTGCGATGCCCCCGAGTCCGGCGCTGTTCGGGACGGGCTGGGCGGCCGTGCTCGCCGCCGCGGCAGCGAGCGCATTCGCCTGCGTCGCCATGTCGACGATCGCCGCGGTCAGGCGACCGGCGTGGCCCGGATCCTGGGCGTCGCGCGCGAGCCTTTCGCCGAGGTTGCCGATCCTGCGCAGGCCGTCGTCGAACAGAAGCTGCGCGTCACCGGCACTGTCGCGCGCCTCCTGCGCATCCGCGCCAACCTGGCGGATCGCGTCGGCAGCTGCTTCGAGCGCCGTCGCGAGGCTGCGCAGGCCGTCGCATTGCGAGGCGAGGTCGCGTGCCAGCGCGGCCGTCGCCTCCGATGCCTCGTTGGTCGAATAATGCGTCTGCCGCGCCCCGTCGAGCGCCCGGTCGGCCAGGCTGCGCATCACGTTGAGGTTGTCCCGGAATACCAACAGCGCTCGCGCCATGAGACCGAGCTGGTCCTCCCGGTCGGCCAGCGGAACCGGTGTCGTGACGTCGCCTCGCGCGATCCTCACCATGGCCTGGTGCAGCGCGCCCATCGGGCGCGTGATCATGACCACGACGATCAGCCAAACCAGGATCGTCGCCGCGACGCCGAGCGCGACGCCGGCGAAGGTTACGATGCGCGCATCCTGGGCGGACCGGCGCGCCGCGGCGACACCGGCTTGCGCGCGCACGCGTGTGGCGTCGCGCGTCGCATCGACGAGGCGCAGGAATCCGGCCTGGACGTCGAGCCATTCGTCATGGAGCGGCGCGACATCGCCGCGGCGGCGGCCGGTAAGGGTCTGCTGTACGCGATCCGCGAGCCCGGGCAGGCGTGCGAGCCTCTCACGCGCAAGCGCCATGAGCGCCGGGTCGACATCGGCACCGGCCGCATGTTCCAGGGCCAGAACGGCCGCCGAGAGTTGTGCCGCCTGCGGCACCATCCTTGCGACGATCGCCGTGGGAGGAATGCTGCCGGCGAGGATGCCGCCAAGCGTGGTGCCATAGGACGCGGTGCTCGCGGCCAGGGTGGCGGCGGCATCGTCGGTCAGGCGGATGCCCTCGCCAAGTTCGTCGATGACGCGCGTCTGCCGCGCGATCGTACCGAGCGCATTGCTGGCAAAAAGGCCGACCACGACCAGGAACAGCAGGCTGATCATGCCCGCACGGGTGTTGATGCGGCCGAGCCATTCGCCGAACCGCCAGCGACGCCGACGATGCGCGGCTTCGCGCGTGGAGCGCACCGCCTCGATCGCTTCGAGCGAACCATCCATCGAGCTGCGATCCTGCTCGCGATCGCTGGTGCAGCGTGTGTTGCCGCCAGGATCCGGGGTGAAGGACCGCACCGGCCTTCCGATGCGGCAATGTGCACATGATGACGTGCCGCACCGTGAAAAAGAAGCGCGCTCCGCACGGAGATAGGTGGCTGACGCGCGCCCAGGGCCGCGGCGGCGCACGGCAATGCCCGCCCCGCGGCCGCCAGCCGGTATCCAGGCCGGCCGGAATGGATAAAGTGTCGCGCGCGGGACGCAGCACGGCGCGCCTGCGCTTGCTGCAGCTTCAAGGGCACGTCGCATGAGCTTCGACACGCACGAGACCTCGGCCTTCCGACCGCACAGCTCGCATTGGGGGGTCTTCACGGCCGCCATGCGCGACGGCGAACTGGTGGTCCGCCCGCATGCGGGTGACTCCGACCCGAACGCCATCCTGCAGAACTTCCCCACGGCGCTGCGGCATCGCGCGCGGATCGCGCAGCCGATGGTGCGCCGCGGCTGGCTCGAGCGTGGCCCAGGCCCTGACCGCGCGCGCGGCCGGGACGACTTCGTGCCGATGGCCTGGGACGCCGTGCTGGACCTGCTGGGCGGGGAGTTGCGCCGGATCCGCGACAGCCACGGTCCGGGGGCGGTGTTCGGCGGGTCCTACGGGTGGGCCAGCGCCGGGCGCTTCCACCATGCGCAGAGCCAGATCCACAGGTTCCTCAACTGCGCCTTCGGCGGCTACGTCGCCTCGGTCAATTCCTACAGCTCGGGCGCGGCATCGGTGATCGTGCCGCATGTCCTCGGCGAATACGAGAAGCTGACCAAGCACAACGTCACCTGGGACCAGGTGGCGCAGCACAGCGAGGTGGTGCTGGCCTTCGGCGGCATGGCGCTGAAGAACGCGATGGTCGCCGGCGGCGGCATCAGCGACCATGTCGAACGCGGCGCGATGCGGTCCGCGCGTGCGCGCGGCTGCGAGTTCATCCTGGTCGGGCCACTGCGCAGCGACCTGCCTGAGGAAGCCGGCGCCGAGTGGATCGCCAATATCCCGGGCACCGACACCGCCCTGATGCTCGCCCTCGTGCATACGCTGGTGAGCGAGGGGCTGCACGACCGCGCCTTCCTCGAGCGCTTCACCACCGGCTGGCCAGTCTTCGAGCACTATCTGCTTGGCACCACCGACGGGCAACCGAAGAACGCGGCGTGGGCTGCGCCGATCACCGGCGTCGCGGCCGAGGCGATCCGCGCGCTTGCGCGCCGGCTGCACGGCCGCCGCGTGCTGGTCACGGTCGCGCATGCCCTGCAGCGCGCAGAGCATGGCGAACAGCCGGTGTGGATGGGCGCGGTGCTGGCCGCGGCGCTCGGCCAGGTCGGCCTGCCCGGCGGCGGCTACGGCTATGCGCTCGGGGCGATCGGCTATTACGGCCGGCGCGCCAATGCGGTGCCGGGTCCGACCCTGTCGCAGGGGCGCAACCGTCATGGCAACTACATTCCGGTCGCGCGCATCGCCGACATGCTGCTGAACCCCGGCACGACATATCGCTACAACGGGCAGACACGCACCTATCCCGATATCCGGCTGGTGTACTGGGCGGGCGGGAATCCCTTCCACCACCACCAGGACCTCAATCGGTTGCGCCAGGCCTTCGCGCAGGTCGACACGCTCGTGGTGCATGAGCAGGCCTGGACCGCGACAGCGCGCCACGCCGACATCGTCCTACCGGCGACCATGACTCTGGAGCGGGAGGATATCGGATATAGCTCGCACGACCCGTTGATGGTGGCGATGCATCGCATCGCGCCCCCCTATGCCGAAGCGCGCGATGACTACGACATCTTTGCCGGGCTGAGTCGGCGCCTTGGTACGGAGGAAGCCTTCACCGAAGGCCGAACCGCGCGCGAATGGCTGCACCACCTCTACGCCCGCACGCAGCAGGGCCTGCGCGACCTGGGGCTGCCTGCCCCCGCGTTCGAGGAATTCTGGGAGGCGGGAAGGCTTCGCCTGCCGCAGGCCGCCGATGATGGCGGCCCCTGGCGCGCGTTCCGTGAGGACCCGGACTCCAACCCGCTGCCGACCGCCAGCGGGCGCATCGAGGTCTTTTGCGCGACCATTGCGGGCTTCAACGAGGCGAGCTGCCCGGGCCATCCGGCCTGGTTGCCGCCGATCGAAGTCCCCGGCCCCGGTGCTTCCTTGCATCTGGTTGCCAATCAGCCTGCCACGCGGCTGCACAGCCAGCTCGATTTCGGCGCGCATAGCCTTGCCTCGAAGCGGCGTGGGCGCGAGGTCGCGGCCATGCATCCGCAAGACGCTGCGGAGCGCGGGATCAACGATGGCGACATCATCCGCCTGTACAATCTCCGCGGCGCCTGCCTCGCCGCCGTGCGCCTGACCACGGATATCCGGCCCGGCGTGGTACAGCTTGCCACCGGCGCTTGGTACGACCCCGCGGACCCACACGAAGATCGACCGCTCTGCGTGCATGGCAATCCGAATGTGGTGACCCGCGATGCCGGGACCTCGGCCCTCGCGCAGGGCTGCACGGGGCAGCTGACGGTGGTGGAGGTGGAACGGTTTACCGGCAACCTGCCGCCGATCCGCGCCTTCGATCCGCCGGCCTGACGACCCGCGCTGCGGCGCCGGCAGACCCGCCTTGCGGTCGTGGTGCTGGCGCATCCCACGCGGCGCTTGCGTCAGCCCTGGTCGAGGAATGCAGGCTTCGCTTCGGGATTCCAGCCAATGCCATCGACCGCGAGCGTCTCGGCCAGCATCGCCCGATCAAGGCGGCAATGGGTGACGAGAAGGCGGACATAGGTCCCCACGAAGTCGGGCCCATGCCCATCGCCCTGTCCTCCGGCCGTGCTGGTCAAGGCGTGGGCGATCTCGTGCAGCAGGATCCAGGTTGGCAGTTGCGGCGGTGCCTCGATCGCGAGGCGGCTGCCTGTCGCGACAGTCGCACGGGACGTCCTGAGCGGCCGCACGCGCGGCGGCCATCGGAGACCCTCGGCCGCCCAGACATGGTCCACGATCGCCTGCATCCGATCGAACGGCACGACCGAGCGGTCCAGCGGCGCGACGACCCGGTTCTCCCAGGCATAGACGCGGCGGTCGCGCGCGCTGGTCATCGCGGCCGGCGTGGCAGGGGCGGTGGACCGGCTGCGCCGGCAACGGGCCTGTCGAGCTTGACGCGCCCGCCGGCGTCCATCCCGTTCCGATAGGCCGCGCCGTCCCGCACCGTGCGCGTCGTGTAGCTCGTGCGCAGACGGATCCCGAGGTCGCGGAAGCCCTCGGCAATGAGGCGCTGCTTCACCAGGACCAGCGCGGTGCCCGACGCAGTCGGCGCCCTGGCTGCGTCCTGTGTTGCGCGGCGATGCGCCGCAAGTGCGGCGATGCGCTTCGACACGCGCTCGGCAAAACCATAGCGGAAGCTGCGTAGCCGGTTCTGCGGCGTCGCACGGCCCTGCCGATAGGCGTCGCTCGTTCGATACGCCGCCTCCTCCTGGTCGACCGTGCGCGCGACGACCTGGAGCAGGTATTCCGCCATCAGCACATCTGGCTCCAGCCCGTAGAAGACGAAGGTGTCTCGCCCGACCATCCAGCCCTTGGTCTCCGTCAATTCGATGATCGGCAGGAAGATCGTGCCGAGTGCCTGCAGGCGTGGGCCGCTGAACACGCTCTGGCGCTGGATGCAGGTCTCCTGCCGGAGTTCCACCTCGGACATCGTCAGCCCGTAGACCTCGAGGAGCTCGCCGATCTTTTGTGCGGCGGCGAGGGCCTCAGGCTCCGAGCAGCCGCGATCCACGGTGCGCGCCGCGAGGGCGCGGATGCGGGCCTTCACCTTGTCGAGTTCGGTCTGCTGGCTCACTGCCCCTGCGCCTCGTTCGCGTCATGCCACTGCCGGTCCGTCATGCGCCGCGCCTGTCGCAATGCGGGGGCCTGCCGTCTGCGCCGGGTCCCGGCGCTTCCTATCCTGCCGGCACATCCACGATGCGCAAGCACCGAAGCGACCCGCCCCGCCGCCGGTGCGCAGCTTGACCAAGCGTCGACGCGGTTCCTAGCGTGTCGGGATCATCCATGGCGCGGTGCGGTCGGGCCATGGCAGCGAAGTAGTCCGGGGAGCCTCATGGCCACGCATCGCTTCCATCCGACACGGTACTTCAACGTGATCGGCACCGCCGAACCCGTCCTGCGCATCGCGGATGGCGACACGGTGGTGACCGACACGCTCGACGCCTCCGGCCTCGATGCACGGGAGGTCGCGGTCGGCAGCCGGCCGAATCCGATGACCGGCCCATTCTTCATCGAAGGCGCCGAACCGGGGGACACGCTTGCGGTGCGGATCGACCGGCTGACGCCAAGCCGGGCGACGGGCTGGACCTACTCGCCCCTTGCACTGACCGTGCTCGACCCCGCGGCGATCATCGACCGGCCGCCGCAGCAGCGCGCCGTCTGGGATATCGACCGCGAGGCCGGGATCGTGCGGCTGCAGGACAAGACGAAGGGGCTGGAGGGTTTCGCACCGCCAATCCAGCCCATGATCGGCTGCTTCGGCGTCGCGCCGGCAGGCGGCCAGGCGCTGTCGACCGCGACCAGTGCGCAGAACGGCGGCAACATGGATTACCGCCTGTTCGCACCGGGCACGACGGCCTGGTTCCCGGTGTCGGTGCCGGGTGGGCTGTTCTATCTCGGCGACGGGCATGCCTGCCAAGGCGACGGCGAAATCACCGGCACCGGCATCGAGACATCCTTCGAGATGGAGGTGACCTTCCGCGTGCTGAAGCGCAGAATCACCTGGCCGCGAGGCGAGACGGCCGACGATATCTTCACCGTCGGCAATGCACGGCCGCTCGACCAGGCGCTGCAGCACGCCACCACCGAGATGTCGCGGTGGCTCGGCGAGGATTTCGGCCTGGATGCGCGCGCGGCAAGCCACCTCATGGGCCAGGTCGTTCGCTACGATATCGGCAACGTCTTCAACCCTGCCTTCACGGTCGCGTGCCGCATCGCCCGGCGCTGGCTATCGTAGCCATAGGACCGGTCGCGTCGCCCGGACGTCACGAATGGAAGGGGCGGTGCGGTGGCCAGACCTGCGCGCACGCGGTCCGATCGCGGACGCCACAGCAACAACACCGGGCCCCGCACGCGCAAGCAGGGATTGCCGGTATGACTTGGCCCAACGCTGCGGTGGCGGCGCACCCATGATAGTGCTGCGCCCATGAAGGACTACGACCTCATTGTCGTCGGTGCCGGCATCGTCGGGCTGGCGCATGCCCTGTTGGCGGCGCGTGCCGGGCGGCGTGTTCTGGTGCTGGACCGGGATGCGCAGGCCAATGGCGCCTCAATCCGCAACTTCGGCTTCGTTACGGTGACAGGCCAGGCGTCCGCGGATACCTGGCGCCGTGCGCGACGCGCGCGGGATGTCTGGGCGGAGGTCGCGCCCCTCGCAGGCATTGATGTGCACCATCGCGGCCTGCTGATGTGTGCCCGGCGCCCCGAAGCCGCAGCTGTCCTGGAAGAATTCGCCGCGGGCCCGATGGGCGAGGGCTGCCGCGTACTTCATGGCGCAGCATTAGCCGCCCATGCGCCGCCGCTGCGCGCCGATGGCGTCATCGCCGCCCTGCACAGCCCGCACGAGCTCCGTGTCGAAAGCCGTGACGCCATTCCCCGCCTCGCCGCCTGGATACGGGACACGTTGAGCGTCGCCATCCGCCGGCAGGTCGCCGTGCGTAGCATAGAGGAGGGCCGCGTCGAGACGCAGTCCGGCACCTTCCACGCGCCACGCATCGTCGTCTGTCCCGGCGCCGACATCGTGTCGTTGTTTCCCGAGGTCTTCGCGCGACGCGGTGTCACGCTGTGCAAGCTGCACATGCTCCGCCTGGCCGATCCCGGCTGGCGCCTCCCGGCGGCGGTGATGAGCGACCTCGGCCTGCACCGCTACCGCGGCTACGCCGAGTGTCCCTCGTTGCCGGCGCTGCGCGCGCGCCTCGGCGCCGAGCAGCCCGAGGAACTCGAGAACGGCGTCCATCTGATCGTGGTGCAGGGCGCCGATGGCACGCTGGTGGTCGGCGACAGCCACCACTATGGCGCGACACCGGACCCCTTCCAGCCAGGCCATGTCGACCGGCTGATCCTGGATGAGGCACGGCGCGTGCTCGACCTGCCAGTCCCCCGCGTGGTCGAGACCTGGATCGGGCTGTATCCATCGGGGCCGGAGGACGCCTTCGTCGAACGCATCGGACCGGGTCTCCGCCTGGTTTCCGTCACCTCCGGCACCGGCGCCAGCACCGCCTTCGGTCTGGCGGAGGAAGTGCTGGCCGATCTGGATGCCGCGCCATGAGCACGCAGGTGAAGGCCGTGATCCTCGACTGGGCGGGGACGGTGCTGGACCACGGATCGCGGGCGCCGATGGGCGCCTTCGTGGAAGCCTTCGCGCGGCTGGGCATCGTGATCTCGGTCGCCGATGCGCGCGGCCCCATGGGGATGGCAAAGCGCGACCATATCCGGCTGGTCGGCACCTCGCCCACCGTGGCCGCCGCCTGGCGCGCGCGGCACGGGCGCGAATTCGACGAGGCCGCGATCGATGCGATCTTCGAGATCTTCGAACCGCTGAACGTCGCCGCCGTCGAGGCGCACAGCGCGTTGATCCCCGGTGCGCTGGACGCCTTCGACTGGTGCGCGGCACGCGGTATCCGGCTGGGCTCCACGACGGGCTACACGCGCCCGATCATGGAACGGCTCGCGCCGCTCGCGGCCGCGCAGGGCTTCATGCCGGAGGTGATGGTCTGCGCCGGTGACCTGGCGGCAGGCAGGCCCGCGCCGCTGCAGATGTGGTCTGCCATGGCGGCGATGGGCGTCTGGCCCGCGAGCCACGTCGTCAAGCTGGACGACACGCCACCCGGGATCGGCGAGGCTCGCGCCGCCGGATGCTGGGCAGTCGGCGTCGCGCTCACCGGCAATATCGCCGGGCTTTCCGCGGCCGAACTCGCAGCTCTGGACGCCGCGGCACGCGATGCGATCCGACGGGACGCGAGTGCAACGCTGATGCGTGCCGGCGCGCATATCGTTGTTGATTCCGTCGCCGATCTTCCCGCGGTGATCGACCTGATCGAGGCACGGCTGGCACGCGGCGATCGGCCCGGCATCGTCGACGGCCCGTGACACGGAACCGTAACCCTGCGGTCACATGACTGACGCTGAGCACGGGCTAGGGGCTGAAGGTGACCTTGGGAGCTTGTCCATGCGCCGCCTTGCCCTTCTTGCCTGCGCCCTGATCGGCCTCGCTCCGGCGGCCGAGGCGCAGCAGCGTACCCGCCTGACGGTTTATACGGCGCTCGAGAACGAGCAGTTGGCTCCGTTCAAGCAGGCCGCCGAAGCCGCCCTGCGCGACATCGAGATCGCCTGGGTGCGAGATTCCACCGGCATCATCACCGCCCGCCTGATTGCCGAGCGCCAGAATCCGCGCGCGGATCTCGTCTGGGGCCTGTCGGTGTTCTCGCTTCTGCAGATGGAGGCGCTTGAGATGCTCGAGCCGTATACGCCGCAGGGTGCCGAGGCGCTGCGCGCCAATATGCGCTCCGACCGCAGCCCGATGACCTGGACAGGCATGGACGCCTTCGTCTCGGCCATCTGCTTCAACACGGTGGTTGCCCAGCAGCGCAACCTGCCGCGGCCGACGACGTGGAACGACCTGCTGAACCCGGCGTTTCGTGGCCAGGTCGCGATGCCCAACCCGAATTCCTCTGGCACGGGCTTTCTGACCATGGCGGGCTGGATCGGCACGCGCGGCGAGGCCGGCGCGTGGGACTATATGACGCGCCTGCACGACAACATCCAAGTCTATACCCATTCCGGCAGCGCGCCGTGCAACAACGCGGCGCGTGGCGAGTTCGGCGTGGGCATCTCCTTTGACATGCGATCAGTGGCCCTGCGCAATCAGGGCGCACCGATCGAGATCATTGTCCCCAGCGACGGCGTCGGCTTCGACCTGGAGGCCACGGCGATCCTGCGCGGTACGCGCAACCAGGTGGCGGCGCGTCGGTTGGCGGATTTCGCGGTCTCTCGCCCGGCGATGGAGTTGTACGGGCGCTACTATGCGCTGCTGGCGCTGCCCGGCGTGGAGCCGACGGTCCGCAACTACCCAGCGGATTTTGCCGAACGGTTGGTGAGCGCCGATTTCCGCACCATCGCGACGCAGCGCGACAGGCTGCTGCGCGAATGGGCGAACCGCTTCGACGGCAAGTCCGCGCCGCGCAACTGAAGCGCCGCGCATGAGCGCCACCACGCCGGAAGTCGCCGCGGACGCACCGGCATCCGGCAGGCCGCCCGCCGCGGATTTCCTGTGCGTCGTGGATGTCGGCAAGCAGTTCGGCACCTTCGTCGCGCTCGAACGCGTGAGCCTGGTTGTACAGGGGGGCGAGTTTGTCACCTTCCTGGGACCGTCTGGCTGCGGCAAGACCACGCTATTGCGGGGTATTGCGGGGCTCGATCCACCAACGACCGGGCGTATCCTGCAGCAGGGGCGCGACATCACGCACCTGCCGCCGGCCGATCGGGACTTCGGCATTGTCTTCCAATCCTACGCGTTATTCCCGAACCTGACCGTCAACGCCAACATCGCCTACGGGCTGCGCGGGCCGGCTTGGCCGCAGCGGCGCCGGCGTGAGCGTGTGGCGGAACTGCTCGATATCGTCGGCCTCTCGGAGCAGGCACTGAAGTACCCGGCGCAGCTCTCCGGCGGTCAGCAGCAACGCGTGGCGCTCGCGCGTGCGCTTGCGAACGAGCCCGGCCTGCTGCTGCTCGATGAACCGCTCTCGGCGCTGGATGCGATCGTGCGCGCGCATTTGCGCCAGGAAATCCGTTCGCTGCAGCAGCGCCTGGGCGTCACCACAGTGATGGTCACGCATGACCAGGAGGAGGCGATGTCGGTCTCCGACCGCATCGTGGTTATGAGCCGCGGCAGGATCGAGCAGATCGGCACGCCGGCGGAGATCTACGACCGTCCGGCAAGCCCGTTCGTCGCAGGCTTCGTCGGGCACTCCACGCATTTCGACGCGGTGGTGGATTCGCCTGCAGGTATGCTCGTTGCGGGCGGCATCCGCATCGCGGCGGACGCCGCGCGGGCGCTGCTCTATGGCACCCGCGTCACATGCTTCATCCGGCCCGAGCATGTGCAGTTGTATCCGGCAGCCGAGGCACCACCAAGCGCCGTGCCGTGCCTTGTCACCGGTATCGAGTTTCTTGGGCCGGTGTGCAGGCTTACCCTGGAGGCGAAGGCGTTGCGCCTGCTTGCCTCGGCTACGCCGGGGGACGTCGCGGCGCTCGGGGCCGTGCCTGGTGCCGGCGTCGCGGCTGTTCTGCTCGCCGACCGGTTGATGGTGTTCGTCGACGATGTCTAACGCCGCGCTGGCTGGCGTTCCGACCCAGCGTGGCGTTTCGGCCGACCAGCGCGTGATGAGTTTGGCGCTGTGGGGAGCCTTGGTTTTCCTGGCGTGTTTCCTCGTGCTGCCGCTCGGCACGCTGCTGCTGCGCGCATTCGAGACGCCGGAGGGCGGCTTTGCCGCTACCGCGAATTTCCGAACCTACGCGACCACGCCGGCGCTGCTGGCGGCGGCTTGGAACAGCGTCTGGACGGCGACGTTGACGGCGGTGATCGTGGTTCCCGTCGCCTTCGCCTACGCCTACGCGCTGACGCGGGCGTGCATTCCGGCCAAGCCGATGTTCCGCGCGGTGATGATGCTGCCGTTGCTGGCGCCCTCGTTATTGCCGGCGCTCGCACTGATCTACCTGTTCGGAAACCAGGGCATGCTGCGCGGGCTGTTGATGGGCGGCAGCATTTATGGCCCCGTCGGCATCGTAGCAGCGCAGGTCTTCTACTGCTTCCCGTCGGCCGCTTTGATCCTGTGCGTCGCGCTGTCCACCGCCGATGCGCGGCTTTATGAGGCGGCATCGACGCTGAAGGCCTCGCGCGCGCGGATCTTCTGGTCCGTCACCTTACCGGGGGCACGCTATGGCCTGGTTTCGGCTTTCGTCGTGGTCTTCACGCTGGTGGTGACGGATTTCGGCATTCCGAAGGTGATCGGGGGGCAGTTCCCGGTACTCGCGACCGACGTCTACAAGCAGGTGGTCGGCCTGCAGAACTTCAACATGGGCGCGGTGGTGGGGATCGTGCTGCTGGTGCCCGCTGTGCTGGGCTTCGCGTTGGAACGCTGGGCCAGCCGCCAGCGGTCTGCCACCATGAGCGGGCGCGCGGTGCTGCTGCGGCCCGCCCCACGAGCTTCGCGTGACTGGCCTCTGGTCGTGCTGTGCGGCATCGTTGCGAGCCTACTGGTCGGCATCGTCAGCGTCGCGGCCTGGGGGTCGCTCGTTCGCTTCTGGCCCTACAATCTTTCGCTGACCCTCGACAATTACGACTTCTCGCGGTTCGACGCGGCGGGGTGGCAGGCCGTGTGGCTATCGGTGCGGATGGCGGCGATGGCAGCCGTCGCGGGAACAGCCATCGTCTTTCTGGTCGCCTATGTGCTCGAGCGCGGTCCGCAGCACGGAGCGATTGGAGCGATAGGACGATTCGCCGTGACGGTACCTCTGGCGGTACCGGGGCTCGTGCTTGGTCTGGCCTATGTGTTGTTCTTCAACCATCCGGCCAATCCGCTGGGGTTCCTGTACGGGACGCTGGCGATTCTGGTGATGAACTCGATCGTGCATTTCTACACGGTCGGGCACCTGACGGCGGTGACCGCACTCCGGCAACTCGACCCTGAATTCGAATCGGTCGGGGCTTCGCTGCGCGTTCCGGTTTGGATCACCTTCGGACGCGTGACGGTGCCGATGTGCCTGCCGGCGATCCTGGAGATTGCCGTCTTCATGTTCGTGAACGCCATGACGACAGTCAGCGCGGTGATCTTCCTCTATGGCCCTGACACGAAGCCGGCCTCGGTTGCCATGGTCCATATGGACGAAGCTGGCCAAGCGAGTGCGGCCGCGGCGATGGGTGTGGTCATTCTGGCGGTTACGAGCGGGGCCAAGCTTGCGCAGCTTGTCTTGGGTGCCGGTCTCGGACGGCTGACGCAGGCGTGGCGTTGTTGAGGCGTTTGCGGCTTGAGGGAAAAGCTTGATCAGACTGCGGCTGAGAGGTGGTGGGCGGTTATCAATGGAGTTACGCCGTGACGTGGCTCGCACCCGCGCGATCGAGGTAAGCGTGACGCGGTGTGACGTTCCGTCATCACCCGTCTCGTTTTTGGTATGTTTTTTTGCGAATGGTTTGTGACGTGGTGCTGGACGCAAAAGAGGCCCGAGGCGTTATGCCGTCGGGCCTGATCTGTTCGTGTGTTTGGTTAAGCTGGATGCGGGGACAGGATTTGAACCTGTGACCTTCAGGTTATGAGCCTGACGAGCTACCGGGCTGCTCCACCCCGCGATGTATCCTGGGGGGGTTTGTCCCGGGATGCTGATGTGCTGAGGATCCGGCCTGGTGGCCTGGCGGCGACCGACTCTCCCGCGCCTTAAGACGCAGTACCATGGGCGCTGGGGTGTTTCACGGCCGTGTTCGGGATGGGAACGGGTGTATCAACCCCGCGATGGCCACCAGGCCACCGGGCCGGATCCTCGGATGTGGTGATGATGGGTGTTGTTGTGTGTGGTCGTGTTTTGGCGCTGTGCGCGGTGGATGCCGAGGCATCCATGCGGTGGTGCGTAGGATATGGAGTTCTATCGGGCGATTAGGATCGCTCGGCTGCACGCCTTACGGCGCTTCCACCTGCGACCTATCGACGTGGTGGTCTACCACGGCCCTTAGGGAGACCTGGTCTTGAGGCTGGTTTCCCGCTTAGATGCCTTCAGCGGTTATCCATTCCGCACTTGGCTACCCGGCGATGCGGCTGGCGCCACAACCGGTGCACCAGAGGTGCGTCCTTCCCGGTCCTCTCGTACTAGGGAAAGATCCTCTCAAGTCTCCAACACCCACGGCAGATAGGGACCGAACTGTCTCACGACGTTCTAAACCCAGCTCACGTACCGCTTTAATCGGCGAACAGCCGAACCCTTGGGACCTGCTCCAGCCCCGGGATGCGATGAGCCGACATCGAGGTGCCAAACCTCCCCGTCGATGTGGACTCTTGGGGGAGATCAGCCTGTTATCCCTAGAGTACCTTTTATCCGTTGAGCGATGGCCCTTCCACGCGGGACCACCGGATCACTAAGGCCGACTTTCGTCCCTGCTCGTGCTGTCGCACTCGCAGTCAGGCGGGCTTGTGCCTTTGCACTCAACAGCCGATGTCCGACCGGCTTGAGCCCACCATCGCGCGCCTCCGTTACTCTTTGGGAGGCGACCGCCCCAGTCAAACTGCCCACCAGGCAGGGTCCCGACCCCGGATGACGGGGTTCGGTTAGACGCCAGAAAGGCGCAGGGTGGTATTTCAAGGTTGCCTCCACCAGAGCTGGCGCCCCGGCTTCAATGGCTCCCACCTATCCTACACAGCCCCTTCCTGGCGCCACTGCCAAGCTGCAGTAAAGGTTCATAGGGTCTTTCCGTCTGACCGCGGGTACCCCGCATCTTCACGGGGAATTCAATTTCACTGAGCCCATGCTGGAGACAGTGGGGAGGTCGTTACGCCATTCGTGCAGGTCGGAACTTACCCGACAAGGAATTTCGCTACCTTAGGACCGTTATAGTTACGGCCGCCGTTTACCGGGGCTTCAGTTCGGAGCTTGCACTCCTCCCTTTAACCTTCCGGCACCGGGCAGGCGTCAGACCCTATACGTCATCTCACGATTTCGCAGAGCCCTGTGTTTTTACTAAACAGTCGCCACCCCCTGGTCTGTGCCACCCACCCATGGTTGCCCACAGATGGGTCCCGCTTATCGCTAACTTACGCGGGCAATTTGCCTAGTTCCTTCAGCATGGTTCTCTCAAGCGCCTTGGAATACTCATCCAGTCCACCTGTGTCGGTTTCGGGTACGGTCCATATGCCAGAGCTATTTCCCGGACCGATCCACGAGCCACTCCAATCCGATAAGGAATGACACGGTTTCACGGCCGTCACTTCTGGCGGGCCCAGGAATATTCACCTGGTTCCCATCGGCTACGGCTCTCGCCCTCGCCTTAGGGGCCGGCTCACCCTGCGCGGATTAACCTTGCGCAGGAACCCTTGGACTTTCGGCGACAGGGTTTCTCACCCTGTTTGTCGTTACTCATGTCCGCATTCGCACTTCCCATACCTCCACGGCCCGTCACCGGTACCGCTTCACAGGCCTAGGGAACGCTCCGCTACCGCGCGTATTGCTACGCACCCACAGCTTCGGCAGATGGCTTGAGCCCCGGTACATTTTCGCCGCAAGACAGCTTGTTTAGACCAGTGAGCTATTACGCTTTCTTTAAAGGATGGCTGCTTCTAAGCCAACCTCCTGGTTGTTTTGGCCGTCTCACATGCTTTCCCACTTAGCCATCATTTGGGGGCCTTAGCTGGTGGTCTGGGTTGTTTCCCTCTCGACAATGGACCTTAGCACCCACTGTCTGTCTGCCCACCTGCACTCCTCGGCATTCGGAGTTCGGTAGGGTTTGGTAGGGCTTTGGGCCCCCCTAGCCCTTCCGGTGCTCTACCTCCGAGGGTGATCGGTGGACGATCTACCTCAATAGATTTCGCGGAGAACCAGCTATTTCCTGGTTTGATTGGCCTTTCACCCCTAACCACAGATCATCCCCGACTTTTTCAACAGGCGTGGGTTCGGTCCTCCAGTGGGTGTTACCCCACCTTCAACCTGTCCATGGCTAGATCACCAGGTTTCGGGTCTCATGCCGGCAACTGAACGCCCTGTTCAGACTCGCTTTCGCTGCGCCTACACCTCTCGGCTTAAGCTTGCTGCCAACACGAACTCGCGGACCCATTATACAAAAGGTACGCCGTCACTCTTGCGAGCTCCGACTGCTTGTAGGCATCCGGTTTCAGGTCTCTTTCACTCCCCTCGTCGGGGTGCTTTTCACCTTTCCCTCACGGTACTTGTGCACTATCGGTCGCCAAGGAGTATTTAGGCTTGGAGGGTGGTCCCCCCATGTTCAGACAGGGTTTCACGTGCCCCGCCCTACTCAAGGATCACTGCAAGCACTACGCCTACGGGGCTATCACCCACTACGGCCAACCTTTCCAGATTGTTCGGCTTCTCTTGCAGCAACCACTGGCCTACTCCGCGTTCGCTCGCCACTACTAGCGGAATCTCGTTTGATGTCTTTTCCTCCAGGTACTGAGATGTTTCAGTTCCCCGGGTTCGCCTCCCGACCCTATGTATTCAGGCCGGGATACCCCAAAGGGGTGGGTTTCCCCATTCGGACATCCGCGGATCAACGATCGCTCGCATCTCCCCGCGGCTTTTCGCAGCGTGCCACGTCCTTCATCGCCTCTTGGCGCCAAGGCATCCACCGAATGCCCTTCTCTCACTCCATATCCACACCACCGCCCGCGCACAGGGCCAAAACACGCCCTACGCTGCTTTCAGTCTCGGTCGGCAGCGCCCGCATCATCCCCAGGGCGCGGTCAAGTCTGCCCCCGGACGATGTGCGTCACTCGCACACACAACAACTCATCATCTTCACCATGTGAAAGAACATGCTCGCCCAGCACGCCACCCGGCTCCCTCTCGAGGATCCCGGGCAACGCCACATGGGCGGGTTTTGGAAGTGTCGCCGCATCCCATCGGGGACACAGCTCACCAGGCCTTCGACCGTCAACGCCACACCATACTTGGCATCGGCGAATTTCCTCGAGCGCCCGAGGC